>JAJZFQ010000178.1 GCA_021805275.1 Pseudomonadota bacterium | reverse complement strand
CCGCACGGGGAATGACCTGTGCGCTCGACATCAACCGATAACGCAACGAGTTGGTAGGAAAGAAGCGCGGATGCGCGCGCACATACTTCGTGCGCCGCCAAATCTGGCGGAGAGGGTGGGATTCGAACCCACGGTCCCCGTGAAGGGACGCCGGTTTTCAAGACCGGTGCAATCAACCGCTCTGCCACCTCTCCGCGTCGCGGCCGCATGCTAGCAGATGCACTCCTCGCCGGTCACATCGCGCCGTCGCGTCGCGCATGTTGAACCCGCCAGGCAATCGAGTCGCGCCCGGAGGCGCCCTATCCCAATTGCCAGGCACCCTCGCAGACGATCTGCGCCAGGGAGTTCCGGTCACTCGGTGCCTCGCGCGCCTGCAGGGCGGCGCTCAGCACCTCTTTGGGCGCCGGACGGCCCACCGCCGCCATCGCCTCGACGCGATAGTCTTCCGGGATACCGAGCGTGCTCTGCGCCCGCGTGTAATCGAATCCCTCCATGCCGTGCACCACGTAGCCCTTGAGGTAGCCCTGCAGCGCGAAGTACCCCCAGGCCGCCCCGGTGTCGTACGAATGCGTCACCGAGGGCTTGCCCGTGTAGGTGTTGATCGACCTGGAGGCGAACACCACGAGCGCCGCGGCCTGCGCGCACCACGCCTGATTGCCGCTCGCCAGCAAGCCGAAGAAGGTCGGCCACTCGGACGTATCCCGCCGGGCAAACAGCATCCGCCAAGGTTGTTGGTTGCCGGAGGACGGCGCCCAGCGCGCCGCTTCGAACAGGCTCGCGAGCTCCTCGGCCGAAATCGCCTCCCCGCTCATCGCCCGCGGCGACCAGCGGTCGAGGAATAGCCTGTCGATCGGATGGTCCGCGCGGCGGACCGAGCTGCCCTTGAGCATCACAGTTCTCCTGCGCCAACCGGCCGGCGCATCAGTCAGGATGATAGCAGCCCGCCCCCTCGCTCCTATAGATGCTAGGCGGCCCCCGCGATAGACCTGGCGGGTCTGCGGCGGCTCGAGCCGACCGCCGAAGAGGAGCACCGGCGAGTAATTTGGTCCTGCCCCGGCGCCCGCTCAGTCGGCCCCGATCCGCTCGCGGCCGCCGAGATAGGGCCTGAGCGCGCTCGGCACGAGAACGCTGCCGTCGGCCTGTTGATAGTTCTCGAGCACGGCCACCAGCGCGCGCCCGACGGCCAGCCCCGAGCCGTTGAGCGTGTGCACCGGCTCCGGCTTGCCCTGCGGGGCGCGCCAGCGCGCCTGCATGCGCCGGGCCTGAAATGCCTCGAAATTACTGCACGAGGAGATCTCGCGGTAGCGCTGCTGTGAGGGCAGCCACACCTCGAGGTCGTAGGTCTTGGCGCTCGCGGCGCTGACGTCGGCCGAGCACAGCGCCATGGTGCGAAACGGCAACTCCAGGCGCTTGAGCACCTGCTCGGCGTGCCCGGTGAGCGTCTCGAGCGCACCGTAGGAATCCTCCGGGCGCACGATGTGCACCAGCTCGACCTTGTCGAACTGGTGGTTGCGGATCATGCCGCGGGTGTCCTTGCCCGCCGATCCGGCCTCCGAGCGGAAGCACGGCGTGTGGCACACGAAGCGCAACGGCAGTGATTCGGCCGGCACGATCTGCTCGCGCACGAGGTTGGTGACCGGCACCTCGGCGGTGGGAATGAGATAGAGGCCCTGCTCGCCGCGAACCGCGAACAGGTCCTGCTCGAACTTCGGCAGCTGGCCGGTGCCGAGCAGCGCCTGGCTCTGCACCAGGTACGGGGTATAGACCTCGGTGTAGCCATGTTCGAGCGTGTGCAGGTCCAGCATGAACTGCGCGAGCGCCCGGTGCAGCCGGGCAATCTGTCCACGCATCACCACGAAGCGCGCCCCCGAGATGCGCGCGGCGGCCTCGAAGTCGAGCCCACCGAGGCGCTCACCGAGAGTCACGTGATCGAGCGGCTCGAACTCAAAGGCGCGCGGGGTGCCCCAGCGGCGCACCTCGCGGTTGTCGGCCTCGCCGCTGCCCTCCGGCACCGACTCGTGCAGCAGGTTCGGCAGTCCGAGCAGCCAGCCGTCGAGCTCGCTTTGCACCGCCGTCAGGGTGGCGTCGGCCGCGGCGAGCTCGCCGGTGAGCTGCTCTGCGCGTGCGAACAGCGCGGCGGCATCCTCGCCGCGTCCCTTGGCCATGCCGACCGCCTTGGCGTTGGCATTGCGCTCGGCACGCAGCCGGTCGGATTCGATCTGGGCGCTCTTGCGCCGCTCCTCGAGTGCGCGCAGCCGCTCCACATCGAGCGCAAAGCCGCGGCGCGCCAGGTTGCCGGCGACCGCTTCGGGGTCGGAGCGCAGCAGCTTCGGATCGATCATGGTTTTGCCTTCCTCAATTTCTCGAGTGCCTCGCCGATCTTGATTTCGAGCCCGCGCGGCACCGGCCGGTAGTATCGCCGATCGGGCATTTCGTCGGGCAGGTAGCGCTCCCCGGCGGCATAGGCCTGCGGCTCATCGTGTGCGTAGCGATAGCCCTGCCCGTAGCCCAGATCCTTCATCAACCGGGTCGGCGCATTGCGCAGGCGCAGCGGCACATCGAGGGTGCCGAAGCGCTCGACGTCAGCCTTGACCTCGCCGAATCCGACATACACCGCGTTGCTCTTCGGCGCGCAGGCGAGGTAGACCACCGCAGTGGCGATGGCGAGGTCCCCTTCGGGGCTGCCGAGTCGGTCGTAGGCCTCCCAGGCATCGAGCGTGAGCGTAAAGGCGCGCGGATCGGCGAGCCCGATGTCCTCGATCGCCATGCGTACCGCGCGGCGCGCGATGTAGAGCGGATCGCAGCCGCCATCGAGCATGCGGCCGAGCCAGTAGAGCGCCGCATCCGGGTCGGTACCGCGCACCGCCTTGTGCAACGCGGAGATCTGGTCATAGAACTGCTCCCCGCCCTTGTCGAAGCGCCGCCGCGTGCCGCTGGCGACCTCCTCGGCCCGCGCGAGCGTGATGCCCTCGCCCGGACCGGCTGCCTCGCCGAGCGCGGCGGCGAGCTCGAGCATGTTGAGCGCGCGGCGTCCGTCGCCATCGGCAGCCCGTGCGATCAGCTCGAGCGCCGCCGGATCGGCCGCGAGCGAGAGTGCACCGAGCCCGCGCTGCGGATCGGCCAGCGCCGTGCGCAGCAGGCGCACCAGCTCCGCCTCGCCGAGCGGCTTCAGCACGTACACCCGCGCGCGCGAGAGCAGCGCGCTCACGACCTCGAACGAGGGGTTCTCCGTGCTCGCCCCGACGAAGGTGAGCGTGCCGTCCTCGAGGTATGGCAGGAAAGTGTCCTGCTGCGCTTTGTTGAAGCGGTGCACCTCGTCGAGGAACAGGACGGTCGGCCGGCCGGAACGCTCGCGCTCGGCTCGCGCCATCTCGACCGCAGCGCGGATGTCCTTCACGCCGGCCATGACGGCCGAGAGCGCGATGAACTGCGCCTGGCTGCGCTGGGCGATCAGCCGCGCAAGCGTCGTCTTGCCCGTGCCGGGCGGCCCCCACAGGATCAGCGAATGCAGCCGGCCGGTCTCGATCGCCTGGCGCAGCGGCTTACCGGCGCCGAGCAGGTGAGTCTGGCCGGCCACCTCATCGAGCGAGCGCGGCCGCATCCGATCGGCGAGCGGCCGAGCCGCATCGGGCGCCACTGGGGCCGTCCCGTTCACCGCGCGGGCGTTCCGATCACATCAACGCCCGGTGGCGGCGCGAACTCGAACGTCTTGGCGGCCACCGGTCCGTTGAGCGCAACCTGCTCGAACACGATCGTGGCCTCCTGCCCGAGGGAGTCCTCGAGGATCATGCGCTTGAGCGTGCCGCGCTCGAACCCGAACAGCGCGCTGCGGAAATCCGCCCCCGAGGCGTGCAGCGGGGCGACGTAGACCCACTCCAGGCCCTCGCGTCGGCCGGCCGGCCGCTCGGTGAAGTGCGCCCGCACATCGACCGTGCCGGACAGCAGCATCGCCGGCGTCGCCGACAGCGCTGCGCTCACCGGCTGCACCGTGACCTGCTCGAGATCGCGGTCGTAGAACCACAAGTTGCGCCCGTCGGCCACCATCAGCTGACCGCTGCCCGCCGCAGCGGCACCGGTCTTGGCGGGCAGCGGGTGGATGCTCCAGCGGAACTTGCCCGGGCGCTCGACGATGAGCGTGCCGGCCGAGCGCGACAGCAGCGCGCCGTGCGCATCGACGAGCGTCTGGCGAAAGTTCACCCGCAGGGTGTGCAGACGGCTGAGAAACCGATCGAGCGGCGTCGGCGCCTGCGGACCCGCTGCGACGGGCGCCTGTGCCGCCGGCGCCGGGGGTGGGGCGAGAGCGAGCGCGGCGGCGAGCGCCGCCAGGGGCAACACTTTCATCATGAATCCTTAATCCTCCGGGCGCGCCGGCACCAGCACCTCGCGCGACCCGTTCGACTGCAACGGGCCGACCAGCCCCGCCGCCTCCATGGTCTCGAGCAGCCGCGCGGCGCGGTTGTAGCCGATCTTCAGGCGTCGCTGCACGTAGGAGATCGACGGCTTGCGATCCGTGGTGACGATCCGCACCGCCTCGTCGTAGAGCGCATCCAGTTCCGGGTCGGCCTCGATGCCGCCCTCGCCCTCCTCGCCCAGCAGTCCCGGGATCGGGCCCTGGGGACCGCTGAGCACCTCTTCGATGTAATTCGGCGGCGCGGCCTTCTTCAGCGCCTCGGCCACGCGGTGCACTTCCTGGTCCGAGACAAACGCGCCGTGCACCCGCGTCGGCAGGGAGGTGCCGGAGGGCAGATAGAGCATGTCGCCGTGGCCGAGCAGCGTCTCGGCGCCCATCTGATCGAGGATGGTGCGCGAGTCGACCTTGGCCGAGACCTGGAAGGCGATCCGGCAGGGAATATTGGCCTTGATCAGGCCGGTGATCACATCCACCGAGGGCCGCTGGGTCGCCAGCACCAGGTGGATGCCCGAGGCGCGCGCCTTCTGCGCCAGGCGCGCGATCAGCTCCTCGACCTTCTTGCCGACGAGCATCATCAGATCGGCGAGCTCATCGATGACCACGACCACGTACGGCAGCGTTGCGAGGTGCGGGATCTGGCGCTGATCGACGGTTGGATCGTTCGCCGCCTGCGCGAGCTGCACCGGGTCGAGGATGGGCTTGCCGGCGGTGTTGGCGTCCTGCACACGCCGGTTGAAGCCGGCGATGTTGCGCACCCCGAGGGCGGCCATCAGCTGGTAGCGCCGCTCCATCTCCGCGACGCACCAGCGCAAGGCGTTCGCCGCCTGCTTCATGTCGGTGACCACCGGGGAGAGCAGATGCGGGATGCCCTCGTAGACCGACAGCTCGAGCATCTTCGGGTCGATCATGATCAGCCGCACGTGCTCGGGGGTCGACTTGTACAGCAGCGAGAGCACCATCGCGTTGATGCCCACGGACTTGCCCGAGCCGGTGGTGCCGGCGATCAGCAGGTGCGGCATGCGCGCGAGGTCGGCCACCACGGGCGCCCCGCCGATGTCCTTGCCCAGGGCAAGCGCGAGGGGGGAGTGCATCTCGTCGTAGGCCTTCGAGCGGATGATCTCCCCGAGGGTGACCATCTCGCGCTTCTCGTTGGCGATCTCGAGCCCCATGACGTTCTTGCCGGGAATCACCTCCACCACGCGCACGCTGAGCACCGACAGCGCGCGCGCCAGGTCCTTGGCCAGCGTCGTGATCTGGCTTGCCTTGACGCCCGGGGCGGGCCTGAGCTCGAAGCGGGTGACCACGGGCCCCGGCTGCACCGAGACCACCTCGGCCTCGATGTCGAAGTCCTTCAGTTTCATCTCCACCAGGCGCGAAAGACCCTCGAGCGCCTCGTTGGAGTACAGCGTCTCGCGCGGCGGCGGATCGTCGAGCAGCGACAGTGGCGGCAGGTCGCCGGATTTCACCGGGTCGAACAGCGGCACCTGCCGCTCCTTCTCGACCCGCTCGCTCTTCTCGATGCGCGGTGGTGGAGCGCTGATGCGCGGCGGGGTACGGGTGGCGCTGCGCTGCTGTTCGGCCACCACGGCCTCCTTGCGCGCCTGACGGTGCTCGCGCCCGACCGCGAGGTCGCGCGCCGCGGCGCGTCGCTCGCGCAGCCACTCGAACGCCGCCCAGGCCCACGCGCCGAGCCGATCCATGATGGTAAACCAGGACACGCCGAGCCCGAGCGACAGGCCCGCCATCCACGCCACCAGCATCACCAGCGTCGCGCCCATGTAGCCGAGCGCGGCATGCAGTGCGCCACCGGCCAGCGAGCCGAGCAGCCCGCCCGCGCCCTCGTGCAGGGCGCCGGGCCGCCAGTTGAGGGTGGCGAGGGCACAGCTGGCCATGAGCAGCAGGGCAAGACCGCCGGCGCGCACCAGCCGCGTGGCCCGTCCCGGCAGCTCCTCGCGTCCGCCGCGGTGGGTGCGCCAGGCCGCCAGCGCCAGCATCAGCGGCAGCCAGTAGGCCGGCGCGCCGAACAGCCCGAACAGCCCATCGGCGAGCCACGCGCCCGCCGGCCCGATGCGGTTGTGCACGACCGCGCCGGTGCCGCTGAAGAAAAATCCCGCATCGGCGGGGTCGTAGCTGACGAGCGCGATCAGCACCACCAGTGCCGCGGCGGCAATGGCGATGACGGCGCTCTCGCGCAGCGCGCGGGTGACCGCGGCGCTGAAACGGGATGGACGGCGCATGAGCGCCTGGGACTCGGCCAACGCTTTCGGCTCCAGCATGCTCGGCAGAACGATTGCGGCGATTTTAGCGCAGTACCCGCCGTCCCACCCTTGGTACTATGAACGCCATGTCCCGGCGGTCCGGTACGCCCGCTCGCGCCGCGGATCCCCTGCCGCATTGAGGAAGCGAGATCCATGAGCGAACCCCGGCACAGCCGCCTTGTCATTCTGGGCTCCGGGCCCGCCGGCTACAGCGCCGCGGTCTATGCCGCCCGCGCCAACCGCGCCCCGCTGCTGATCAGCGGACTCGAGGCGGGCGGACAGCTGATGAGCACCACCGACGTGGACAACTGGCCGGGGGACGTCGAGGGGCTGCAGGGACCGGCACTGATGGAGCGGCTGCGCCGCCACGCCGAGCGCTTCCACACCGAGATCGTGAGCGATCACATCGGCGCGTGCGACCTCAGTGCGCGGCCGTTTCGCCTGGTGGGCGACAGCGGCCTTTACACCTGCGATGCACTCATCATTGCCACCGGCGCCACCGCCAAGTACCTCGGCCTGCCCTCGGAGCAGACCTTCCGCGGTCGCGGCGTGTCGGCGTGCGCGACCTGCGACGGGTTCTTTTTCCGCGGCCAGCAGGTCGCGGTCATCGGGGGTGGCAATACCGCGGTCGAGGAGGCGCTGTACCTCTCGCACATCGCCGCCCACGTGACCCTGGTGCACCGGCGCGACCGGCTGCGCGCGGAGAAGATCCTGCAGGACCGTCTGATGCGCGAGGCCGAGGCCGGCAAGGTCTCGGTGGTCTGGGATCACAGCGTCGCGGAGGTGCTGGGCGATGCGCAGGGCGTCACCGGCGTGCGCCTCGCGCACGCGCGCAGCGGCGCGGCGCACGAGTTGCCCGTCACCGGCGTGTTCATTGCCATCGGGCACGCGCCGAACACCGCGTTGTTCGCCGGCCAGCTCGCCATGCACGAGGGCTACCTTCAGGTGCACAGCGGCAGCGCGGGCAATGCCACCGCCACCAGCGTCCCGGGCGTGTTCGCCGCCGGGGACGTCGCCGATCCGATCTACCGCCAAGCGATCACTTCGGCCGGCTCCGGCTGCATGGCCGCGCTCGATGCCGATCGCTACCTCGAGACCCTGGAGACCGGCCACCTGCCGTAGCGGATGAAGCTCGCCGTCCACTCGAGCATCGATCAGATCGATCCGGGCCAATGGAACGCGCTCGCCGGGCCTGCCCAGCCGTTCCTGCGCCACGAGTTCCTCGCCGCCCTCGAGCACTCCGGCTGCCTCGGTGCAGGCCGCGGCTGGCTGCCCTGCCCCATCACCCTCAGCGACGCCGACGGGCTCGCGGGCGCCGTGGCAGCGTTCGTCAGGGACAATTCCTTCGGCGAATTCGTGTTCGATTTCGCCTGGGCCGAGGCCTACGCCCGCTACGGCCGGGCCTACTACCCGAAGCTCACGGTGGCCGTGCCGTTCACCCCGGCCACAGGCCCGCGCCTGCTGGTGCGCGCCGGACTCGCCCCCGAGGCGGTGCGCACGGGGCTGATCGAGGCCCTCGGGGAGGTGGCGCAGGCCCGCGGCTGCTCCTCCGTGCACGCCCTGTTTCTCACCGAGGCGGACCGTGCCGCCTGCGCCGAGGCGGGCTGGCTGCTGCGGAGGGACTGCCAGTTCCACTGGACCAACCGCGGCTACGGCGACTTCGAGGCGTACCTCGCCACCTTCACCGCCGAGAAGCGCAAGAAGGCGCGCCGCGAGCGACGACGCGTCGAGGAAGCGGGCATCGGCTTTCTCACCCGCTTCGGCAACGAGCTCGAGCCGGAGCTGCTCGAGACCGTCTACGGCTTTCACCGCGAGACCTTCCTGCGCCATGGCCACGAGCCGTATCTGACGCGGGAGTTCTTCGCCGAGATCGCCCGCACCCTCGGCGATGCGCTCATGGTGAAGATCGCCGTGCACGGCGGCCGAGCGGTGGCCGCCGCGGTGTTCTTCTGGTCTGCCGAGACGCTCTGGGGCCGCTACTGGGGCGCGAGCGGCGAGTACCACAGCCTGCACTTCGAGACCTGTTACCACCAGGGAATCCAGTTCTGCATCGAGCGGGGCATCGGGCGGTTCGAGCCCGGCACGCAGGGCGAGCACAAGGTGAGCCGCGGCTTCGAGCCGCGCCTCACCTGGTCGGCGCATCAGATCCGTGACGAGCCGTTCCGTACGGCAATCGGGGAGTACCTGGAGCGCGAGGCCGACTGGGTCGACGAGTACGTCGGGGACGTGGGCACGCACGTCCCGTACCGCAAGGCTAACGCGTGAAGCGCATCACCTGGCTCTCCCCGCACGCCTCGCACGAGTGGTTCCCGCCGCTCGAGCAGGCGCTCGATGAGCCGCCGGGGCTGCTCGCCGCCGGGGGCGATCTGTCGAGCGAGCGGCTGCTGGCGGCCTACCGCCGCGGCATCTTTCCATGGTACGCCCCCGGTCAGCCGGTGCTGTGGTGGTCGCCGGACCCGCGCACGGTACTGTTCCCGGAGGACTTCCGGCTGCATCGGAGCCTGGAAAAGACCATCCGAAACAAGGGGCTGCAGGTCTCGATTAATCAACAATTCGAGGTCGTGATCGATGCCTGTGCCGCACCGCGCGAGCGCAGCCCCGGCACCTGGATCACCCCCGAGATGCGCGAGGCCTACGTGCGGCTGCATCGGCTCGGTTTCGCCCACAGCGTGGAAGTCACCCACGAAGGGGGGCTCATCGGCGGGCTCTACGGCGTACGGCTCGGCGGGGTGTTCTTCGGCGAATCCATGTTCAGCCGCGCGCGCGACGGCTCGAAGGTGGCGCTGGCGCACCTGGTGGGTTTGTCTCCGGCGAGCGGCATCGCGCTCATCGACTGTCAGATGCCCTCGGCGCACCTGGCGAGCCTCGGGGCGCGCCCCGTTGCGCGTGGGCAATTCGAGGCGCTCCTGGAGCGCTGGGTGCGCTGCGAGCCATGGCCGCTGGCCCCGCCGCCGGGGGGCGCTTAGGCCGGCGGCGGGACAAATTGCACAGCTGCGGCCATTTGTGCTGCAATTCGCGCCCCCGCAACCCTAAGGGCCATATGTCCAAAGAAGACGCCATCCAGATGGAAGGTGAGGTGGTGGAAACGCTACCCAACACCACGTTCCGCGTGAAGCTGAAAAACGGCCACGTGGTCACCGCGCACATCTCCGGCAAGATGCGCAAGAACTACATCCGCATCCTCACCGGAGATCAGGTCACCGTCGAGATGACCCCCTACGATCTCAGCAAGGGGCGCATCGTCTACCGCGGACGTTGAACGCGCCGCCCGGGGCGAGCCCCGCGCGCCGGAGGGCGTGCGGACGTCCCTAGGCGGTCACTTCCGGCTGGGTCGCCGCGGTGCACTCGAGCTCCAGGCTCGTCCCATCCGAGGCCACCGACACCCGAACCTGCCCGCCGCCCACTAGACGCCCGAAGAGCAACTCCTCGGCGAGCGGACGCTTGATGAACTCCTGGATCGTGCGGGCCATCGGCCGGGCACCCATCTTCGGGTCATAGCCCTTGGCAGCGATCCAGCGGCGGGCCGCATCGTCGAGCGACAGCGTCACGCCCTTCTGCTCAAGCTGCATTTCCACCTCGAGGACCAGCTTGTCGACCACCCGCTCTATGGTCGTTTCATCGAGGCTCGAGAACTGGATGACCGCATCGAGGCGGTTGCGGAACTCCGGCGTGAACAGCCGGCGGATCGCCTCCATGCCGTCGCTGGTGTTGTCCTGCTGGGTAAAGCCGATCGGCGGCCGGGCCATCTCCTGCGCCCCGGCATTGGTGGTCATGACGATGATGACGTGGCGGAAATCGGCCTTGCGTCCGTTGTTGTCGGTGAGCGTGCCGTGATCCATCACCTGCAGCAGCAGGTTGAACACGTCCGGGTGCGCCTTCTCAATCTCATCGAGCAGCAGCACGCAGTGCGGGTGCTTGGCGATCGCCTCGGTGAGCAGCCCGCCCTGATCGAAGCCGACATAACCGGGTGGCGCGCCGATGAGGCGCGACACGGTATGACGCTCCATGTACTCCGACATGTCGAAGCGCAGAAACTCCACCCCGAGGGAGATCGCCAACTGCCGGGTGACCTCGGTCTTGCCGACGCCGGTGGGACCGGCAAAGAGGAAGCTGCCGACGGGCTTGCGTTGATCGCCGAGCCCTGAGCGAGCCATCTTGATCGCCGCGGCGAGCGCCTCGATCGCCCGGTCCTGGCCGAAGATCACCAGTTTCAGATTGCGCTCGAGGCTGCGCAGCACCTCGCGGTCGGAGGTCGAAACGCTCTTCGGCGGAATGCGCGCCATGCGCGCCACCACATCCTCGATGTGGCTCACTTCGATCGCCGCCGGACGCTCCCCGAGCGGGCGCAGGCGCTGGCGCGCCCCGGCCTCATCGACCACGTCGATGGCCTTGTCCGGCAGATGCCGCTCGTTGATGTGCCGCGCGGCAAGCTCGGCGGCCGCCTTGAGCGCCTCGGGCTTATAGGCGATGCCGTGATGCTCCTCGAAGCGCCCCCGCAAGCCGAGCAGGATCTCCACGGTCTCGGCCACCGAGGGCTCAGCGACGTCGATCTTCTGGAAGCGCCGCGCGAGCGCGTGATCCTTCTCGAAGATCCCGCGGTACTCCTGGTAGGTCGTCGAGCCGATGCAGCGGATTTCCCCGTTGGTCAGCACCGGCTTGATCAGGTTCGAGGCGTCCATCACCCCGCCCGAGGCGGCGCCGGCGCCGATCACCGTGTGAATCTCGTCGATGAACAGGATCGCCCCGGGTTGCTTCTTGAGCTCCCCGATGACGCCTTTGAGACGTTTCTCGAAATCGCCGCGGTACTTCGTACCGGCGATCAGCGCGCCCATGTCGAGCGCGAAGATCGTGCAATCGGTGAGCACCTCGGGCACCTTTCCCTCGACGATCAGGCGGGCGAGCCCCTCGGCGATGGCGGTCTTGCCGACGCCGGCCTCCCCGACGTAGAGCGGATTGTTCTTGCGCCGGCGGCAGAGGATCTCGATGGTGCGCTCGACCTCGAGCTTGCGCCCGATGAGCGGATCGATGCGCCCCTCCTGCGCCAGACGATTGAGGTTGGTGGTGTACTTCTCGAGCGCGCCGTTGCCCTCCGGATCGCGCTCCTCGCTCACCGGCTCCTCGCTGGCCTTCTCCTCGGCGAGCTTCGAGAGCCCGTGGGAGATGTAGTTGACGACATCGAGCCGCGTGACGTGCTGGCGATTCAGCAGGAACACCGCATGGCTCTGCTTCTCGCTGAAGATCGCCACCAGCACGTTGCCGACGCCGACCTCCTTGCGACCGCTCGACTGCACGTGGAACACCGCGCGCTGCAGCACCCGCTGGAAACCGAGCGTGGGTTGCACCTCGTGCTCGCCGGCCTCGGCCACCCGGGGCGATGTCTGCTCGATGTGCTCCTTCAGCTCCTGGCGCAACTGGCTGAGATCGGCCCCGCAGGCGCGCAGCACCTCGCGTACTCTCGGGGTGTCGAGGATCGCCAGCAGCAGATGCTCGACGGTGAGGTACTCGTGACGCGCCTCGCGCGCCTGGTGGAACGCATCGTTCAGACAGTATTCAAGCTCGTTCGACAGCACTTTACTCGAGCCTCTTGCCGCTCACGCCTCTTCCAGCGTGCACATCAGCGGATGCTGGTGATCCCGCGCGTAGGTGGTCACCTGGGCGACCTTGGTCTCCGCGATCTCAAAAGTAAACACGCCGCACACGCCCTTACCCTGGGTATGCACCTCCAGCATGATACGCGTCGCGCTCGGCCGGTCGAGGCGGAAGAACTTCTCCAGCACATCGACCACGAACTCCATCGGCGTGTAGTCATCGTTGAGCAGAACGACCCGGAACAGCGGCGGCGGCTTGACCTCGAGACGCGCCTCTTCGACGAGGAGCCCGGAGTCGGGACGGGTCGGATGGGGATCGGGCATGATCTCTTTATAGGGGGCCCGGCCGCGCAACACAAGGGCGGAGCCCCTCGGCTGCCGGCACAACCCGACGCGCAGCCGAGGGAGCAAAGAGAAACAAGCGCTTGTGAGCGGAACCGGCAGCCCCGTATGATGCGGTGGATGCCCCAGCCGCACGACACGGGCGTTGGACGGTCTATCTGTCACCACGCATGCTGAAGCACCGATGAGCACCGCCTCCTGGCTCGAGGGATTTCGACCCAGCGACCACTGGCGCACCCTGATCGCAACCCGCGGTCCGGGGCTGCTCGTCGGTGTGCTCGCCCTTGCCCTAGCCGTGCAGGTCGCGCTGCTGGTGACGGATCTGGCCGGCGGGGGCGCGCCCCCGCCGGCACTGACCCACTGGCAGGCCCACGCGCCGGGTGTGGACCTGACGGCGCTGCTCTCGAGCCACCTGTTCGGCGTGGCGCCGCACGCGGCCGGCTCGCTCACCGAGGATGCCCCGCAGACCAGCCTGCCGCTGGTGCTGACCGGGGTCATTGCCGGAAACGATCCGTCGTCGGGGCTCGCGATCCTCGGCCCGAGCCCGCAGGCCGTGCGGGTGTACGCCGTCGGGGACCGCGTGCCCGGCGGCGCGACGCTGGCTGCGGTGCTCGCGCAGAAGGTGCTGCTGCGCCAGAACGGTCAGCTGCAGTCGCTGCCGCTGCCGCGCCAGGACACCGAGACCGCCGCGCCGCCGAATACGGCAGCGCTCACGCCCGAGCAGACCCAGGCGCCGCAGTTCGCGGCCCGCATGCGCTCGCTGGTCGCCCGCCGCCCGCAGATCCTCGCCGAGCTGCTGCGGCCCGAGCCGGTGTTCTCCGGCGGCCACCAGCTCGGCTATCGCGTCTACCCCGGCAGCAACCCGGCCGCCTTCGCACGCCTCGGACTGGAGCCCGGCGACCTGGTGCTCGACATCAACGGCACACCGCTGAACGATCCGGCCCAGGACCAGCAGATCCTCGCCACCCTCGGGGACTCGAGCGAAGCGACGGTGACGGTGCTGCGTGCCGGTCAGCAGCGCGTGCTGACCCTGAATCTCGCACAGGTCGAGCAGGCCGCCCAGAGTCTCACCACCCCGCCCGCCACCCCGGGCGCCGCGGCCGGCGCGCCGCCCACCGAGCCGTTCGGCGCCCTGCTGCACCGCGCGCCCTCGCCGCCCCGATGAGGAAGCCCGTCGTGAAAGTCTTGCGCACCCTCGTGCTCTGCCTGCTCGTGCTGGTGCCGCTCGCCGGCCGGGCGGCACCGTCGGGGGCGCCGAGCATCACGCCGAACTTCAAGAACGCCAGCATCCGCCAGATCATTCAGGCGGTCAGCGCCGCGACCGGCAAGAACTTCATTCTCGACCCCCGGGTCAACGCCCAGGTCACGATGTACTCCTCGACGCCGCTCACCCCGGGGGCCTTCTACCAGGCGTTCCTCTCCATCCTGCAGGTGTACGGTTACATCGCCGTACCCTCCGGGCACAACGTGGTGCAGATCGTCCCGACCGCCGAGGAGCGTCAGAGTCCCTCGATCCTCCTGCCGAAGAACGTCAGCTCCACCTCCGATGAGCTGGTGACGCAGGTGATCCCGGTGAAGAACGTCAGCGCCGCGGAGCTGGTACCGATCCTGCGCCCGCTGGTGCCTGAGTGGGGCCATCTCGCGGCCTACTCTCCCTCGAACATCCTCATCATCTCGGACCGGGCGAGTAACGTTTACCGCATCATGCACATCGTCGAGCGCATCGACCGCGTCGGCAACCAGGATGTGGACGTGATGGCGCTGCAGAACGCCTCGGCCACACAGGTGGTGCAGGTGATCGACCAGCTCTACCAGGGCCAGGCGGCCGCCCAGATGGGCCGCACGTTCAAGGTCGTGGCCGACGCACGCACCAACAGCGTGCTGATCAGCGGCGACCCGGCCGAGCGACTGCGCATCCGCGCGCTCGTGGCGCAGCTGGACACCCCGTCGGCCTCGGGCGGGGATACCCGCGTGGTGTATCTGCATTACGCCAGTGCCAAGAAGCTCGCCCCGAAGCTCAAGGAGCAGATGCAGGAGCTCGCGCAGATCGCCTCGAACGCCAACGTCAAGGGCACCGCCCAGGCGGCGGCGGAGAAGAATGCGCTGGTCTGGGCCGACGACCAGAACAACGCGCTGGTGATCACCGCCCCGCCAAAGACCATGCGCACCATCCTGCACATCGTCGCGCAGCTCGACATCCGCCGCCCGCAGGTGCTCGTGCAGGCGATCATCGCCGAGGTGGACGTCAACAAGACCGATGATCTCGGGGTGAACTGGGCCGCCTACTCCCAGGTCGACAAGCTGCCGCTCGGCGGATTCGTCGAGCCGGTCGGGGGCACCAGCATCGTCGACCTGGTGGACGCGGCGAAGAACCCGACCAGCCTCACCACGTCTCTGCTCGAGGGAACCACGCTCGGCATCGGCACGGTCTCGGCGGGCGGCATCTCCTTCGCCGCGATGCTGCGCGCGCTGCGCGGCAACCAGGCCACCAACATCGTGGCCACCCCGTCCGCGGTCACCATGGACAACCAGCAGGCGGTGTTGAAATCGGTCGACGAGGTGCCCTTCGTCACCGGCCAGTACACCAACGCATCGACGGTCACCAGCGGCACGGTGACGCCCTTCCAGACCGTGCAGCGCGAGGAGGTCGGCACCATCCTCAAGGTCACCCCGACCATCTCCGCCACGGGCGACTCGGTGATGCTGAAGATCTCCGTGGAAAGCTCGAGCGTGCTGCCCACCTCGGTCTCCTCGATCGACCCGACCACCCAGAAGCGCAGCATCACCACCAACGTGCTGATCCAGAACAAGGGCATCGTGGTGCTCGGCGGGCTGATCGAGAACTCCCAGGACCGCAACCACAACAGCATTCCTTACCTCGGCGGCATCCCGGTGCTCGGCTGGCTGTTCAAGGCACGCAACGACACCGCCTCGCGCAGCAACTTGATGATCTTCATCAAGCCCAGCATCCTGCGCGACCAGAACGATGCGGCCGCCCAGAGCGGCGCAAGCTACCGCTACATGCTCGAGCAGGAAGGGGCCCTGCCCACAGGACAGTTCCCGCCGCTGCTGCGCGGGGAGCCGCGCCCGACGCTGCCGGCCCTGCCGAACCCGGCGAGGCACAACGGCGCAACGCACAGCCCGGGCAGCGCGCCGCCCGCGGCCGGCGCGGCAGCCGGCCAGAGTCCGCCGCACCCGTGAACGAGCCGCGCCCGCTCGAATCTCCGTTGCGCCTCGCCGCCGGGGAGCCGCGCCTGCCGTTCGCCTTCGCCAAGCGCCACGGGGTGCTGGTCACGGCAATGCACGAGGACAGTGCGGAGTGCGTCTGCCGCCAGACGTGCTCGCCGCTCGGCCTCGCCGAGGCGCGCCGGGTGCTCGGCCGTCCCATCCACCTCGCACGCGTTGCGGCCGAGGAGTTCGATCGGCTGCTGCAGCAGGTCTACGAGGCCGGCTCGGACACGATGCAGGCGGTCGAGGGACTCAACGAGACCGAAGACCTCGCCCACCTTGCCCAGGAGCTGCCCGAGCAGGCCGACCTGCTCGACAGCAACGATGACGCCCCGATCATCCGCCTGATCAACGCGGTGCTCACGCAGGCGGTGAAGGAAAACGCCTCGGACATCCACATCGAGCCGTTCGAGAACCGCCTGGTGGTTCGCTTTCGCGTCGACGGGCTGCTGCGCGAGGTGCTGCAGTCCAAGCGCGCAGTGGCACCGCTGGTGGTCTCGCGCATCAAGGTCATGTCCAAGCTCGACATCGCCGAGAAGCGCCTGCCGCAGGACGGACGGATCGGTCTGCGGGTCGCAGGGCGGGCGGTGGACGTGCGCGTCTCGACCATCCCGGCCGGGCACGGCGAGCGGGTGGTGCTGCGCATGCTCGACAAGCAGGCCGGCCGGCGCGAGCTTACCGCCCTGGGCATGGACCCGGGCACCGAGCGGCTGATCGACGACCTGATCCACAAGCCACACGGCATCCTGCTGGTGACCGGTCCGACCGGCTCGGGCAAAACCACGACGCTGTACGCCGCGCTCGAGCGGCTTAATGACAACACCCGCAACATCATGACGGTCGAGGACCCGATCGAGTACTACATCGACGGCATCGGCCAGACACAGGTCAACACCAAGGTGGAGATGACCTTCGCACGCGGCCTGCGCGCCATCCTGCGCCAGGACCCCGACGTGGTCATGATCGGGGAGATCCGCGACCTCGAGACCGCGCAGATCGCCGTGCAGGCGAGCCTCACCGGCCACCTGGTGCTCTCGACGCTGCACACCAATACCGCCGCCGGCGCCGTGACCCGCCTGCGCGACATGGGCATCGAGCCGTTCCTGCTCGCCTCGAGCCTGATTGGCGTGCTCGCCCAGCGCCTGGTGCGAGTGCTGAACCCCGAGACCAAGCGCCCCTTCAGCGCCGGGGAAGCCGAGCGGCGGCTGCTCAGCCTGCCGCCCGGCGGACCGGCCCCGACGCTGTACCGCCCGGGCGATGACCCGATGGGCGGCTACCGCGGCCGCTCGGGCATCTACGAGCTCATCGTGGTCGATGAGGCGCTGCGCACCATGATCCACGACGGGGCAAGCGAACAGCAGTTCGAGCGGCACGCCCGCCGCACCACCCCGTCGATCCGCGATCACGGCCGCATGCGCGTGCTCCGCGGGGAGACCACGCTCGAGGAAGTGCTGCGGGTGACGCGGGAGGATTAGGGTGGGCGCCTTCGAGTACACGGCGCTCGATGCCAGCGGCAAGGAGCGCAAGGGCATCCTGGAGGGCGACACGCCGCGCCACGTCCGCCAGCAGCTGCGCGAGCGCCAGCTGCTGCCGGTCTCGGTGAGCGAGGTCGCCGCGCGCGAGGCCGGCCGCCAGCGCGCCTTCGGGACGCTGCGGCGCGTCTCGGCGGCCGACGTAACGCTGCTCACCCGCCAGCTCGCCACGCTGGTGCGCGCCGCGCTGCCACTGGAGGAGTCGCTGCTCGCCGTCTCGCAGCAGACCGAGAAGCCCCGCGTGCAGAGCATCCTGCTCGGGGTGCGCGCGCGCGTCATGGAAGGGCACACCCTCGCCGACGGGCTTGCAGAGTTTCCGCGGGTGTTCCCTGAGATCTACCGCGCCACGGTGGCCGCCGGCGAGCAGGCCGGACATTTGGACACCGTGCTCGAGCGGCTCGCCGATTACACCGAGCGGCGCGAGGAGATCCGCCAGAAGATCCTGGCCGCGATGCTCTACCCGATCGTGCTGTCGGTGATGTCCTTCCTCATCGTGACGGCGTTGATGGTCTACGTCGTGCCCAAGGTGGTCTCGGTGTTCGAGGCGAGCAAGGCGCAGCTGCCGCTCATCACCCGCATCCTGATCGGCACCAGCCACTTCCTGCGCGTGCGCGGCATCTGGCTGGTGCTGGCCGCAGCACTCGTGGTGGTAGTGACGCGCCGCTGGATGCGCAATCCCGCGGCTCGCCGGCGCGTGCATCACCTGATGCTGCGCCTGCCACTCCTCGGCAAGCTCGTGCGCGGCTTCAACACCGCTCGGTTCACCCGCACGTTCAGCATCCTCACCCTGAGCGCCGTGCCGGTGCTCGATGCGCTGCGCATCGCCGGGGAGGTCATCAGCAGCCTGCCGATGCGCGATGCGGTGCTCGAGGCCGCCGAGCGGGTGCGCGAGGGGGCCCCCATCGGCCGCTCACTCGCGGTGAGCAAGTTGTTCCCGCCCATGACCGTGCACCTGATCTCCAGCGGTGAGGCGAGCGGGGAACTCGATGCCATGCTCGAGCAGGCCGCCGTGAGCCAGGAGCGCGAGCTCGACGCCATCATGGCCGCCATGGTTGGGCTGCTCGGCCCGCTGCTGATCGTGGTCATGGGACTGTTCGTCATGGGCATTGTTTTTGCAATGCTCCTGCCGATCTTCCGGTTGAATGATCTGATTCACTAAGCGCCCCGTTGCACCCGGCCCTGCTTGTGATTTAATTCGGCGCACCCTCCCCCGGTGGGAGCCCGGCAGATCACATGAGTGAGAAATCCGACTCGGAAGAGTTTGAGGACGAAGAAGAACCGCCCGTCGAGGAAGGCGACGTCGATCTGGACCAGGTCATCAAGGACCTCGATCTGGCCAAACACCGCGGACACAAGAGCGGGGATCCGGCATGGCGACGGCTCGAGCGGTTGCTCGAGGAGAAGCACACCGCCGAGCTGACCAGCGACTTCGACGACTACGAGATCGGCGAGGGTGGCGAGAACGGTCGCGCGCGGCGGCGCAAGAAATGATCCGGTCGGTTGCCTCGCGGCGCTCGCGCGGCGCCGTCGGCCCGAGCGCTGCGCAACCGGTCCCTCGCCCCGCGTTCGCGCAGGCGCCGCGCACAGCTCGCCCTCGTGTTCAGCCCCTGCGGCGGTGGGAGCGGATCGGCTAGCCCCACGGAAACCAGAGCGCCGCTCGGCACTCCACCCTCCGGCACCTGCAGCCTCATCGGCCCCTCAAGCGCGGCCCTGTTCGCCAGCGCGGCGAGGCGGACGCGCCGTACGATCCCGTGACCTTCAGCGTGGCTGCGTCCCGTCGCTGCTATGACCCACTGACGTTCCGTGACCCTCCGCACACCGGCGCACTCAGTGGCCGAAACGGTGCGCGTCGGTTCGCCTTCACTCAGAGGGCGCGGATGCGACGACTCTGGAGGGGAATGTCGGGGGCTCCAGCGAGTCCGTGACCGGGATCGCGGCGAGCGACCTGATGCGCTGGGGAAGCAACCGGTTGGCTTGCTCGGGCAATGCCGGCAGCGGGTCTGCGATGCTGATCTTCAGTCCGTTCATCGTCCAGTCGACGAGGCGGTCAGTGAAAATCCCGCGACCGCGTCAGCAGCGCCCCGAGCAACGCCGTGCGGTCGATGAGCCCGCGGGCGATGAGGTGTGTGACGCCCTCCTCGCGCTGCAGCCGGCCGTGCACTTCGAGCAGCCGCGCCGAGACCAGCGCCTCGCGGTGCGCCTCGGCAATGCGCTCCCAGACGATGACGTTCACCTGGCCGGTCTCATCCTCCAGCGTCACGAAGGTGACGCCGCCGGCGGCCGCGGGTCGCTGACGCATCAGCACGATGCCCGCGGTGCGCACCGCGCGGCCGTGCCCGAGCGTCGAGATCTCCTGCGCGACGCGCACGCCCTTGCGCTGAAGGGTATCGCGCAGCAACGCCAGCGGATGACGGCCGAGCGTCAGGCCGAGCGATGCGTAATCCCCGACGATGTTTTCCCCCTCGGTCGGGGCGGCGAGCAGAGGTCGAGCCGCCTCCCGCGCTGCGGGACCGGGCCGCCAGAGCGGCCCGTCCGAGAGCGCATCGGCCCTGCTCTGCTCAGGGGTGACTTCGATCGGCAGCGGTCGTTCCACGCCGGCGACATCCCAGAAGGCCAGATGGCGGTTGCCGCTCAGCGTGGCGAGCGCGCCCGCGGCAGCGAGCGCCTCCAGATCGCCGCGCTCGAGTCCGGTGCGCCGGCCGAGATCCTCGACCGCGCTGAAGACGTTCGCGAGGCGCGCACGCACGACACGCTCGCCCCCGGTGCGCGAGAGGCCCTTCACCAGGCGCATGCCCAGGCGCAGCGCCGGTTGTCCGGCCCCGCGGTGCTCGAGGGTGCAGTCCCACTCGCTCGCACACACGTCCACGGGGCGCACCTCGACGCCGTGCGCGCGCGCATCGCGCACCAGCTGTGCCGGGGCGTAAAAACCCATCGGCTGGCTGTTCAGCAGCGCCGCGGCGAAGGCCGCCGGCTCGTGATGCTTCAGCCACGCCGAGTCGTACACCAGCAGCGCGAAGCTGGCCGCGTGGGCCTCCGGAAAGCCGTAATCGCCGAAGCCGAGCATCTGCCGGTAGACTCGCTCGGCGAACTGCGGTGCGTAGCCGCGCGCGCACATCCCGCCGATGAGACGGTCGCGGAAGTGACCGAGTCCCCCGCTGCGCCTCCACGCGCCCATGGCCCGGCGCAGCTGATCGGCCTCCCCGGGGGTGAAGCCGGCGGCGAGCACGGCGAGCTGCATCACCTGTTCCTGGAAGATCGGTACCCCGAGCGTGCGACGCAGGACCGACTCGACCTCCGCGCTCGGATACTGCACCGGCTCGCGCGCCTGGCGGCGCCTGAGGTACGGGTGCACCATGTCGCCCTGGATCGGTCCGGGGCGCACGATGGCCACCTCGATCACCAAGTCGTAGTAGCAGCGCGGCTTCAGCCGCGGCAGCATGGCCATCTGCGCGCGCGATTCGACCTGGAAAACCCCGACCGTGTCGGCGCGCGAGATCATCGCGTAGACCTCGGGATCCTCGGCGGGCAGGGTGCCGAGCGCATGGTGCGTGCCGCGCAGGCCGTTGACCAGCGCGAACGCCTTGCGCAGCGCGCTCAGCATGCCGAGGGCGAGCACGTCGACCTTGAGCAGGCCGAGGGCATCGAGGTCGTCCTTGTCCCATTGCACGACGGTGCGATCGGGCATCGAGGCGTTCTCGATCGGCACCAGCTCATCGAGCCGCCCGGCGCTGATCACCAGCCCGCCGACGTGTTGGGACAGGTGGCGCGGAAAGCCTGGAAAAGCGACGAGCTCGCGCGAGAGCGCCGCCAGGCTCGCGAACGCGGGATCCTCGGGATCGAACCCGGCCGCGCGCAGCCGCTCGAGGAGCGCCTCGCTCCCGTCCCACCACTGCATCGTCTTGGCGAGCCGCGCGCACACCTCGGGCGCCAACCCGAAAGCCTTGCCGAGATCGCGCAAGGCGCTGCGCGCGCGGTACAGGATCACCGTGGCGGCGAGCGCCGCGCGCTCCCGGCCGTACTTGCCGTAGACGTACTGGATCACCTCCTCGCGCCGCTCGTGCTCGAAGTCGATGTCGATATCGGGCGGCTCGTTGCGCTCCTTGGAGATAAACCGCTCGAACAGCAGCCCCGCACCGCGCTGCGGATCGACCGCGGTGACGCCCAGGCAGTAACACACCCGCGAGTTGGCGGCCGACCCTCTGCCCTGGCAGAGAATGCCGCGGCCGCGCGCGAACTCGACCAGATCGTGGACGGTCAGGAAGTACGGCTCGTAGCCGAGCTCCCCGATCAACGCCAGCTCATGCTCGAGCGCGGCGCGCTCGCTAGCGGGTACCCCGTGCGGCCAGCGTCGCCGCGCTCCCGCCTCGGTGAGCCGGCGCAGGTGGCTCGCGGGCGTCTCCCCCGGCGGCACCAGCTCGCGCGGATACTCGTAGCGCAACTCATCGAGTGAGAACGTACAGCGCCGTGCGATGCGCACCGTCTGCTCCAGGAGCGGCGGTGGGTAGAGCCTGGTAAGCCGTTCGATCTCGCGCAGATAGCGCTCGCCGTTCGGATGCAGAGTCCACCCGGCCTGCCGGATGGGCATGCTCAGACGCACCGCCGTCAGCGCATCCTGCAACCTGCGGCGCGAGCGCTCGTGCATGTGCACATCGCCGCTCGCAACGAGCGGCAGGCTCTGCTCGCGCCCGAGTCGCTCGAGAGCGGCGAGCCATTCGCGGTCGGCTCCACCGCGCAGCAGTTCCACGGCGATCCAGACTTGTCCGGGAAAGACCTCCCCGAGCCAGCGCGCCTCCTCGGCCTGCACCACCGCCCCGGGCAGCCACAGCAACAGACAGTGCTCCAGTGTCGCGGCGAGATCCTCGCGGGTCAGGTGGTAGCCGCCCTTGGCGGCGGCGCGCCGCCCCACGGTGATGAGCCGGCAGAGCCGGCCGTAGCCGTGCCGATCGGTCGCAAGCGCCACCAGCCGCAATCCGCACGCGAGCCGGAATTCCGCGCCGATGATCAGTTGCAGGCCGCGCTCCTTGGCCGCCACGTGCGCGCGGACCACCCCGCAGAGCGAGCACTCGTCGGTGAGGGCGAGCGCGGTGTAGCCGAGCTCGGCCGCTCGCGCGACGAGTTCCTGCGGATGCGATGCGCCGCGCAGGAAGGTGAAGTTGCTGAGGCAGTGCAGCTCGGCGTACGCGCCGCTCGCAACGGTCGGGTGCCTGGAGGACAGCGCCGGGCCTGCCCCGCCCGGCCGCTCAGCCATACACCCCGTGCAGGAACCAGCGGTGCGGCCGTTCGCGCTCGCGGTACAGCCACAACCGCCGGCCGCGCGCATCGCGGGCGTTGTAATAATCGCGGGCGACATCCCGCCCGTCCCACCAGCCGGACTCGATCCGCTCCGGCTCTCCCTCGAGATACAACGCGCCGCGGTACCGAGGCAGGCCGCCGTGCTGGCGCAGTCTGCGCGGCACCGGCAACAGCCACAGCGGGCGCGGCGCCCTCCTGCACGCCCCCTGAGCGTCCGGACCGTCCTGCGGGGGTGGAGCGGACGCGGCGCCGGCGTTTGCCCCGGGAGCCGCACGGCGCCAGGCCGCCTCCGGCCGGTGATCGGGCACGAGCTCGAGGGTCTCGATCGCCGCGTCGCCCAGCCGGACGCGCAGCCGCTCGATGAGCTCGACGCCGCTCGCCTCGGCCCGCCCGCCACGCTCGCCAGGCTGCCAGAGCCCCGCCGAGTGCAGCCGGCGCGATACCGGCAGGCCGGCGCGCAGCTCACAGGCGCGCACCGGCTCGGGCAGCGCCAGCGTGCGCAGGCGCTCATCGAGCAGCTTGGCGAGCCGCTGCGCATCGGCCTGCGGCTCACCGAGCCG
The DNA here is from genome assembly GCA_021805275.1 of Pseudomonadota bacterium. The sequence goes on along the minus strand of JAJZFQ010000178.1, from coordinate 204,287 downwards.
CAACTCGCAGCGTGTCGGTGCGTGCCGGCGGTGCCAGAACAGGCACTCGAGCGCCAGCACTCCGCATTGTCGGGCCGTGAGAAAGCCACCGAGCTCATCGAGCAGCGGGCGCAGCGCGGCGGCGAGCTGCGCGTGGCTCGCCGATTCGTAGGACAGCTCGCGACGGCGGCGAAACCGCGCCGGCGCCTCGAACCGCTCGCGCGGATCGTTCGCGCGTCCTGTCAGCCGATCCAGATCGGTCAGCCGCATCGCCCCGAAGCGCTGCGCGAATCCGGCCCGGGGCAAACGCAACACCTGACCGATGGTGCGCACACCGAGGCAGGCCAGACGCTCGATCGACTCCTGCGGCCAGCGCAATGCCGTGAGCGGCACGGGCGCGAGCGAGCCGGTCAGCTGCGCCGCATCCAACACCATGAACGGTCGCTCCGCGCGCGCGCCGACGAGCGCCGCAAGCGGCGTCGGCGCGAACGCCAGGGCGACGGTCCGCTTCAGCTCGGTGCACTCCCCGAGCAGCGCCTCGCGCAACCCCTCCACACCACCGAACAGATGCAAACTGGAGCGCACCTCGAGCAACACACCATCGGGCGGTGCGAGACTGACGCGGGGCGTGAAGCGCTGCGCGCGCGCTGCCAGGGCCAGCAGCCCCCGCGGCGTGCCCTGCTGCGCCTCCCCGGACAGCTCGGGCACGTGCACACCGAGCCACAGCGGCGCCCGCGAGGGCTGAATGGCCCGCAGCGGCAGCGAGCGCGGTGCCGCCGGCGGCACGGTGGGACACGGGGCGCTGCGCGCCGGCAGGTCCGTCGGCGCGAACAGATCGATCGTCCTCGGCGCCCTCACGATGCCTCGAGCGGCTCGCGCCGGATCGTCTCCCAAGTCAGATCGAGCGCCCCGGGCGTTCCGCCGCGGCTCTTGAGCAGCGTGACCCGTGCGCCGCCGCGGCGCGGCTCGAGCGCCACCCGCAACATCGCCGGGGAGTTCTCGCGCGCCGACTCGCGTGGCCGGAACAAGACTCCGAGCGCATTGCCGCGCTGCGCCGCCAGCTGCAGACGGCGCAACTGGCGGATGGGTGCATGGCGCACCCAGGCGAGCACGCTGTCGCAGGCACCCGAGCCGAGCGCCTGCTCGAAAGCCCACAGGGCCGCAGGCCACCGGCCCCGATCCGTCGCCCGCACGATGAGCAGGCGCGTGAGAACCATGCCCGCGGTCGCGAGCGCCGGAGCAAACGGCTGCAGGGGCGGTTTCACCCACACGCACCAGCGCGCCTCGGGACGGGCGGTGAGCGCGGCGAGCGCCGGCAGCATCAGTTGCAGCTCGCCCTGGCCGAAACGGGCCGGGAGAATCTCGATCAGACCGCTGCGCGGCCAGCCGCCGCCCGGCAATCCCTCATCGAGCGGGGCGAATCCGCTCGGCCAGACCGGCGCGCGCGTGGCGCTCCCGGCCCGCCAGAGAGCCGGGTGAGCCAGCAGTCGCTCGAGGCGAGGATCAGCTTGCGGCCGAGACGGTGCGACGCCGGGCCGGGGTGAATCGGCGTTCATGCCCGTCCACTCCCATCATCACATCAGTCCGTGACTCTTGCCCCGGCGCAATACCCCAACCACGATGCCCTCGATCAACAGCGACTCTTCCTTCAGGTCGACCCGGATGGGCTCGAAATCGCTGTTCTCCGGCAACAGCCAGACCACCGAGCCTTCCTGGCGGTAGCGCTTGACCGTGACTTCGTTCTCCAGGCGCGCCACGACGATCTGCCGGCTGCGCACCTCGGCGGTGCGATGCACCGCGACCAGATCCCCATCGAGGATGCCGGCATCCTTCATGCTCATGCCGGTGACCTTGAGCAGGTAATGCGGCCGGGGCTGGAAGACCCCCGGATCGATGTCGAGCCGCGCCTCGATGTTCTCCTCCGAGAAGATCGGCCGTCCGGCGGCGACCCGCCCGATCAGCGGCAGGCCGATCTGCTCGCGGATGGTGTCCTTGAGCTGGATGCCGCGCGAGGCGCCTGGTACCAGCGCGATGACCCCCTTGCGCGCCAGGGCGCGCAGATGGTCCTCGGCGGCATTGGGCGAGCGAAAGCCGAGCTCGCGCGCGATTTCCGCGCGGGTGGGCGGCATGCCCGAGTGCGCGATGAAACGCTGGATGAGGCGCAGAACCTGTACTTGCCGGGGCGTGAGGTCAGACATGGCGACGCCTGTTTTCTTATACAAGGCTGTGATTATATCCATGTCTTGGGGTTTGGCAAGTCACCCAGGGCGCTTCATCCCCTCGAAGCGAACCGGATGGCAGTCCCGCGAGGCCCGGAGCGATGCACCTGCTGTTAGGAACAGCTCCACGCAACGCCAAGCTTGCACGCAAGCCCGCACTCGATCGTCGCGTCGCACCGACACTCAGGCGCCCCGGTCATCGTTGCGGTGCAAGCGATTTCAGCGTCGCTCGCGCATATTGATCCACTCTTCGTTCGTCTATTCAGCCAGGGTTCATCTGCACGTCGCATGCATCCGTACAAACCCCAAAATCCAATAAAATCAGCATCAACGGGGTTGCATTCCCCCGCCAAATTTGTTGGACTTGCCCACTCGAGTCGTGGGGGCTGCTCCCGCTCGGTTCGTTTGCATTTTCAGGACTTCCTCAATCAACAACCCCAAGGGGACTTTATGAAGTACGCGAGCGTAGTGAAGGTGGCCGCGGCCGCGGCACTCGTGGTCGGTCTCGCCGGCTGCCAGAATCTGACCCCGATCAAGTCGGACATTGCCAACCTGAAGTCGCAGGTGGCCCAGCTGCAGACCCAAGTCTCTGCCGCTCAAAGCACGGCCGACAAGGCCAACAGCGCTGCCGAGGCCGCGCAGAACGCCGCCGATCAGAAGTCTGCTGCTGCGCAGAGCACCGCCAATGAGGCGCTCTCTCTCGCGCAGTCGAACAAGGCTGAGATCGACGCGATCAATCAGAAGATCGACCGCATGTTCAAGCGTTCGATCTCCAAGTAAGAGCGCATTGCTCCTACGAAAACGCCGCGCATCCGCGCGGCGTTTTTTTTCGCCCACCGCCCGCGGACCTCCTCAGTAGCGCACCAGCGCCGATCCCCAGGTGAACCCGCCGCCGAAGGCCTCGAGCAGCATCAGCTGTCCGCGCTGGATCTTCCCCGAGCGCACCCCGAAATCAAGCGCCAGCGGTACGGAGGCCGCCGAGGTGTTGCCGTGGTCCTGCACCGTGGTGATCACCCGCTCCATCGGCAGACCGAGCTTGCGGGCCGTCGCCTGGATGATGCGCAGATTGGCCTGGTGCGGCACCAGCCAGTCGAGCGCGGAACGTTCCAGGTGATTGGCTACGAGCGCCTCCTCGATGGACTTGCTGAGCGTGCTCACCGCGACCTTGAACACCTCGTTACCCGTCATGGTGATCGCGCGACGCGACCGTGAGGGATCCATGCCGCCGCCGCTGTAGAGCAGATCCTTGTAGGCGCCGTCGGCATGCAGATGCGTCGAGAGAATGCCCGGCTCCTCTGCGGGCTCGAGCAACACCGCCCCGGCACCGTCGGCGAACAGCACTGCCGTGGACCGGTCCGCCCAGTCGGTGATGCGCGAGAGCGTCTCGGCGCCGATGGCGAGTGCGCGCCGGGCCTCTCCGGCGCGCACGAACTTGTCGGCGATCGCCAGCGCGTACATGAAGCCGCTGCAGGCGGTCTCGACGCTGAACGCCGGCGCCCCGCGGCAGCCGAGCCGCGCCTGCAGCAGCACACCGCAGTTCGGGAACGTCAGATCCGGCGTGGTCGTGCCGAAGGCGATGAAATCCACGTCCTCGGGCCTGCAGTTGGCCGCCGCGAGCGCCGCGCGCACCGCCTGCTCGGCCAGGTCCACCGTGGTCTGCCCCTCGGCGGCGATGTGTCGGCGCTCGATCCCGGTGCGCTCCCGGATCCACTGATCCGTGGTGTCCACCATCTTCTCGAGATCGGCGTTGGTGAGAACCTTCTCCGGCAGGTAAGAGCCCGTGCCGGCGATGCGCGAGTAGATCAAGGCGTCGAACTCCCGATGGAAGATGGCGCAGCGAGCGCCTGGGCAATGTGCGCGGTCAGTCCATGACGCGCAGCGAGCGCGGCGGTGCTGACGGCCTTCGCGAAGGCGACCGGATCGGCTCTGCCGTGGCTTTTTACCACGATCCCGCCCAGTCCGACCATGCACGCCCCGTTATAGCGGCGCGGGTCAAGGCTGCCCGCCACCCGGCGCAGCACGCCGCGGGCGGCAAGCCCCGCGAGGCGATCGAGCCAGGACGCGTGGAACTCACGGCGCATGCGCGTGGCGATCAGCGCCGCCACGCCCTCCATGGTCTTCAGCGCCACGTTGCCGGTGAATCCGTCGGTCACCACCACATCGACGTCGCCGGAGAAGATGTCGTCGCCCTCGACGAAGCCGACGTAGTTCAGGGCACTTGCGAGCAGCAGCGCATGGGCGGCCTGCACGACCTCGTGGCCCTTGATGTCCTCCTCGCCGATGTTCAGCAGCCCGATGCGCGGTGACGCGAGACCATAGACATCGCGCGAGATGATCGCGCCCATGGTGGCGAACTGGCGCAGCTGCTCGGGCGTCGCCTTGGTGTTGGCGCCGAGGTCGAGCATCTGCGTGTGCCCGTGCACGGCGGGAATCGCCGATATGATCGCCGCCCGCTCGACGCCGGGCAGCGTCTTCAGCACGAAGTGCGCGATGGCGGTGAGCGCACCGGTATTCCCGGCGCTCACGCAGGCGCTCGCGCGCCCGCTCTTGACGAGCTCGACCGCGACCCGCATGGAGGAGTCCTTCTTGCGACGGATCGCCTCGCGCGGGTGCTCGCTCATGCCGACCACCTCGGAGGCCGGCACCAACTCGATCCGCTCACGCAGCGGCGCCGGCTGTCCCGCGCACGCCGCCTCGATCAGCGCGCCGTCGCCCACCAGCAGGGCGCGCAAGTCCGCTTCCTCCGCGAGCGCTGCGAGCGCCCCGGCGATGTACTCGCGCGGCTGGCGATCGCCGCTCATCACATCGATGGCGACCGGCAACACGGGCAGGCGCGCGGGTTATTCCTGATCGGCTTCGGCGGGCTTCTCGATCACGCGCCGGCCGCGGTAGAAACCGTCCGGCGTGATGCGATGGCGCAGGTGGGTCTCACCCGACTGCGGGTCGGTGGACAGCGCCGGGGCGGCGAGTCCGTCGTGGGAACGGTGCATGCCGCGCCGGGAAGGGGTCTTGCGGCTTTTCTGAACGGCCATAATGTCCTCATGCGCGCAACGCGCGGATACTCACTTGTGACTCAACAACTCATCCAACCGCGCGAACGGCCGCTGCGTACTCGCCTCGACCGGCTCGCTCAGCGCCACGACCGCCTCGAGCGGTCCACACGACTCGCCGGCCGCGTGCATCGGCACGATCGGCAGACTGAGCAGCACCTCCTCCTCGATGAGCTCGACGATGCTGATGCGCCCGTCGCGCGCCAGCACCGGTTCGAGCGCCTCGGGGACGGCCCCTGCCTCGGTCTCAGCGGCGAGCAGTGCCACCCGCACGCGGGCGCTCAACGGCTGCTCCATCGGCCTCATGCAGCGCTGGCACTGCAGCTGCGCGGCACCCTCGAGCGATACATCGGCCACGGCATGACCGCTTTCGCGCCCGAAGCGCACGCGGCCCCGCACGCTGCCGCCGATCAGCTCGGCGCGCGAACTCAGCCGCGGCAACTGCCGCAGCGCGAGATCGAAATCAAGCGCAGCCGCCCCGCGGGACAGCCGGTCGACGTCGAGCGGCTTGGACCAGGGTTGCGACATGGGGCGCGTATAATAGGTGCGAGGTACCGGCAAGTCAAAGTCCGGTGGATTCGTTAAGTGCTTGTTTCGGAGAGCCGAATTGCACCGGCCCGCGCACCCATGCCCGAACTGATTCTTGCCTCGACCTCCCCTTACCGCCGCCAGCTGCTCGAGCGGCTGCGCCTGCCCTTCACGGTGCTCGCCCCTGGGGTGAGTGAAACGCACGAACCGGGCGAGCTGCCGGCCGACCGGGCCGCGCGCCTTGCGCTCGCCAAGGCGCAGGCCCTCGCCGAACGCCATCCTGAGGCGCTCGTGATCGGCAGCGACCAAGTCGCCGCCCTCGGCGCACAGGTGCTCGACAAGCCCGGCGATGCCGCGCGCTGCCGCGCGCAGCTCGCCGCCGCGAGCGGCGAGCGCGTGCGCTTTCACACCGGCTGTGCGCTGCTCGGCGCCGGCGGGACGGTGCGACTGGTGCACCTCGACACCACCACGGTCGTTTTCCGCACGCTGGACGCGGCGGAGATCGCGCGCTACGTGGAGGCCGAACGGCCGTTCGACTGTGCCGGGGGATTCCGCGCCGAGGCGCTCGGCATTTCCCTGTTCGAGCGCATCGAGAGCGCCGATCCGACCGCGCTCATCGGGCTGCCGCTGATCTGGCTCGCCGCCGCACTGCGCCGCACCGGCTGCGCGGTCCCCTGAGCGGCCTATCCCAGCCGCTCAAGCACGGTGGCAAGCTCGGGCGGAAGGGGTGCGCTTGCGCTGAAGGTGGCCCCGTCCGGCCACTCGAAGCTCATGCTATGCGCGTGCAGGAACATCCGCTTCAATCCACGGGCCTGCAGCTCGGCATTGCAACCGGCATCCCCATACTTGCTGTCGCCCGCGACCGGATGACCGGCGTAGGCGGCGTGCACTCGGATCTGGTGCGTCCGGCCGGTGTGCAGCGTCACCTCGAGCAGGCTCGCCCGGGGCCCCTTGCGGCCGCGGCGGCCGAAGAACTGGACGGGTCGGAAATCGCTCACCGAGGGCTTTCCGCCGGCACCGACCCGCACCGTGCGCTCCCCGCCCACCCGGGTATCGGTACGCAGCGGCACATCGATGCGCTTGTGGCCGAGGTTCCACTGGCCACAGAGCAGTGCCAGGTAGCGCTTCTCGCTGCGCCCCTCGCGCAGCAGCGCATGCGCGGCGCGCAACGCCGCCGACGTGCGGGCCACCAGAAGACAACCGCTGGTGTCGCGATCGAGCCGGTGCACGAGCTCGAGCGTCTCATCGGGGCGCAGCGCCCGTAACGCTTCGATTACGCCAAAATCGACGCCGCTGCCGCCGTGCACGGCAATCCCGGCCGGCTTGTCGAGCACCAGCAGCCGCGCATCCTCCTGGATGATGGCGGCCCGGACGGTCTCCAGCAGGCTCGTCGAGGGCCCGCGTGCGGCGGCCGGGACGCTGCCGGGGACCTCAAGGCGCACCGGGGGCACGCGCACCCGGTCCCCCGCCGCGAGCCGCGCCTCGGGGCCGGTTCGCCCGCCGTTGAGGCGCACCTCGCCCTTGCGGATGATGCGGAATAACCGGGTCCGCGGCACCCCGGGAAGGCGCTGCGCAAGAAATTTATCGAGCCGCAGCCCCGCCTCGTCCGCGGCCACGTCCAGATACTGCACTCCAGTGCGCCCTTCAGCCCCTGAATTCTCGGTCACCGACATCTTTCGCGTAAGGCACTGTTTCTAAAGTAATCGTTGCAGTATACTCCGCCGGCCGTCCGCTGCGCGGACGAGCGAATGGTTGGCGGCGCATGACGCCGCATGTTAGTTGGACCTCCTGATAGAGGCCATCGTATTGGGCCGACAAGATCGCCGCTGGCGTCGAACCCGCGCAACGGGTTCCGCGGACGGCGCGTCCGGTTGAGACCATCGAAGGATTTCCGGCACCCGCCTATGCTGTGGTGTGCATCGTGATTATCGATACTCGCGCAGATGCGCCGAGTAGCAGGAATCTTCGCCGCGGCGTCGCGTCAGCGTCGCAGCCTCCCGTATGCTTGCCGGCCCCTCACCGCACAACAGTAGGGGCACATGAAAAGAATGCTCGTGAATGCGACTCAGGAAGAGGAACTGAGAGTCGCGCTGGTCGATGGACAGAAGCTCTTTGACCTTAGTATCGACATACCCTCTCGAGAACAGAAGAAAGCGAACGTCTACAAGGGCCGAATTTCCCGCATCGAACCGTCCCTGGAAGCCTGTTTCGTCGACTACGGCGCGACCCGTCACGGCTTCCTGCCGCTGAAGGAGGTCACCCGGGAGTACTTCCGCCACCCGCCCCAGGGTGGGCGGATGAACATCCGCGAACTGCTCTTCGAAGGCCAGGAGCTCATCGTCCAGGTCGAGAAGGAGGAGCGGGGCAACAAGGGCGCCGCCCTCACCACCTTCCTCAGCCTCGCCGGGCGTTTCCTCGTGCTGATGCCGAACAATCCTCGCGCCGGGGGCGTCTCGCGACGGATCGAGGGCGAGGACCGCGACCAGATGCGCGAGGTGATGAACCAGCTGCGCATTCCCGAGGGCATGGGCGCGATCGTGCGCACCGCCGGCGTCGGGCGCAGCGCCGAGGAGTTGCAGTGGGACCTCGACAACCTCAAGACCCAGTGGGACCAGATCGCCGCGGCTGCCGAAGGGCGCGCGGCGCCGTTCCTGGTGTACCGGGAGAGCGACCCGGTGACGCGCGCGCTGCGGGATTATCTCTCCGACGACGTCGCCGAGGTGCTGGTCGATGACCCGGCGGCCTTCCAGCAGGCCCAGGAGTACATGCAGCGCTTCATGCCAACCGACGTGCAGCGGCGCCTGAAGCTCTACACGGACGACATCGCGCTGTTCACCCGCTTCCAGATCGAGAGCCAGATCGAGTCGGCGTATGCGCACAAGGTGGAGTTGCCCTCTGGCGGCAGCATCGTCATTGATTACACCGAGGCCCTGGTGTCGGTCGACATCAACTCGGCCCGCGCCACCCGTGGCAGCGATATCGAGACCACCGCGCTCAACACCAATCTCGAGGCCGCCGACGAGATCGCCCGCCAGCTGCGCATCCGCGACATCGGCGGGCTGATCGTCATCGACTTCATCGACATGGAGTCGGCAAAGAACCAGCGCGAGGTCGAGGACCGGCTGCGCGACGCGATGAAGATGGACCGCGCGCGCATCCAGATCGGCAAGCTCTCGCGCTTCGGACTGCTCGAGATGTCCCGCCAACGGCTGCGGCCCTCGCTCGGGGAGTCGAGCCACATCGTCTGCCCGCGCTGCGTCGGCATCGGCAGCATCCGCAGCGTCGAGTCGATGGCGCTCGCCGTACTGCGCCTGATCGGCGAGGAGCTGCGCAAGGAGCGCACCACCAAGGTCATCACCCAGCTGCCGGTGGAGGTGGCGACCTACCTGATCAACGAAAAGCGCGAGTGGCTGCGCACGCTCGAGAGCAAGAGCTCCGCGGAGCTACTCATCGTGCCGAATCCGCACATCCAGACACCCGAGTACTCGATCAAGCGGGTTCGCGATGACGAGAGCGAGTTGCCCGAGAACCGCCAGACGAGCTACCTGATTCCGGCGGCCCCCGAGGTGAGCGAGCCCGGCAGCACGCAGGAGCAGCGGCCGGCGGCCGAGGTCCCCTTGGTTGCCCCGATCATGCCCGCCACGCCGGCACCCGTGACGCTGGCCGCCGCGCCGACGCCGGCACCGTCGCCAGTGCCGGGCGTTACGGCCGATTCGCGGCCTGCCAAGGGACTCTGGGCCCGTCTCAAGGGCCTGTTCGCGACCGAAGAGGAAGCGACGGCCGCTGCGACCGCGGCCGGGCCCCAACCTCAGCCTCAGCCGGCGGCGGCACGATCACCGCAACGCCGCGAACGCACCCGAGACGGACGGCGTGAGCCCGCCCGGCAGGGTCGACGTGGCGAAGGCAGTCGCGGCGAAGGCAGTCGCGGCGAAGGCAGTCGCGGCGAAGGCAGTCGCGGCGACGGCGGCCGTGGTGAAGGTAGCCGCCGCCCACAGGGTGAATCGCGCAACGCGGAAGGTCGTGGCCGCGAGCACCCGGAGCGGCACCATCGCGAGCGCGATCGGGACGTCGCGCCGCGCCGCCCCCCCGAGGCGCCTGCTGCCACGAGCAACGGCCCGAGCGAGACCGCGCCTGCCCCCGCCGGTGAGCGGCCGCCATCGGAGCGGCGCGGGCGGCGGCGCGGACGCCGTGGCGGACGCCGCGGTGGATCGCGCGAGCCCGGAAGTAGTGAAGTTCGCGCCAATGGCGCGAACACCCCCTCCGGGGAACGGCAGGCCTCGCCGAGTAGCGAGCGACACGAAGCCCAGCCGGATTTCCTGCCGCGCGAGACGCACGCCAGTGCGGAGCCGGCGGCTCCGCGCGAGCCCGCACACGCGGCAGCGCCGGCCCTGATCGTCGAGCCGCCGCCGGCGGTGGCCCCCTCGCCGCCCGCCGCTGTCCCGCCCCCGCCGCGTGAAGAGAAGCCGACGGCCTGGCACGCGGAGCCGACGCCCCCCGCGGTGCACATCGAGCCCGCGAGTGCGCCATCCGCAAGCGGCGACGACGGCAAGCCGCACGTCGTGTGGTCGTCCACGCCGTCGGAGTGGCAAGCCGGGCGCCGCAGTTCAGAGGAATAGCGCAACGCGCCGCCCCCTGGGACGCCTCGCGTCCCAGGGGGCCTGGAGATATCAGCGGCTGTTTGCGGTGGGCAAAGGCACGCCGGCACGCAGCGAGGCGCACAGGCCGCGCGCGGCCGCCTCGACCAGATCGAGCACGTGCTCGAAGCCATTCGGGCCGCCGTAGTACGGATCCGGCACTTCGAGCACGCCGCTGTCGGGCGCGAATTCGAGGAACAGCCGCAGTCGCTCGCGCGCGTGCACCGGGGCGCGCCGCTCGAGCGTGAGCAGATTCTCCCGGTCCATCGCCAGAATCAGCTCGAACGTCTCGAAGTCCCTCGGCTCGATTACCCTCGCGCGCAGCGCGGACAGGTCATACCCGCGGCGCGCGGCCGCCTCGCGTGTACGCCGGTCCGGCGGCTCGCCGACGTGATAGCCGGCCGTACCGGCCGAGTCGATCGTCAACGGCATCTGCGGCAGCTCGCTCGCGGCCATGGCGCGCAGCACCGCCTCGGCCGTCGGCGAGCGGCAGATGTTACCAAGACACACAAAAAGTATTCTCACGCGGATACTGATCGCCGCAAGGCGTTCGATGCCAATATCTTCTGCGCCACCGGTTTCGCTCGCGAGGGCACGAACCGTCCAGCAGTATAGTCGCGATCTGCCCGGGGCAGAACCGCACGACCGACGCGCCTCCGAGGCGCGCTGCAGCGCGCCCACCGGCAAAGCGGCATCGAGCGGTCTCAGCCACCGAGCGCCGCCGGCCGAGAGCGCCCTGCGGTCGGGTGTGGCCGCAGAGCCGCCGGACGTCCCGTCCGCCCACCAACTGGTCGATCCGATCGGCAGACTCAATCCGCTCGCGCTCACCTGCCCCGAGTGCCGCGCCATGACGCGCGAGCGGTGCGGGCGCGCTCGTTGCAGGCGCGGCTGGGGCAACTTTCGGCTCCGGCGGCGAGAGTTTGACGGCGCAGACGGCGGCGCGATGGACGCAGACGTTCGAATTATGCCGGGTCGCGGCACTCCGTCTGAATCGGCCGACTGCGCGCGCAGCCGATGTCGAATCAGTTTGACCGGGAAACCTCTGGCGATGGCCTCGGGGCGCAACCCGCCTCGGACTTGCACTAGACTCGAATGATGGACCCTTCGACCACCCCGACCGGCGCAAGCCCGTCTCACTATCATCTGCTCGTCAAGCCATCCGGCGCCGCCTGCAACTTAAGCTGCAAGTACTGCTTCTTTCTCTCGAAGGAGGCGCTTTACCCCGGCGAGCGGCATCGCATGGACGAGATCACCCTGGAAGCCTATCTGAGTCAGCTCATGGCCTCCTCGGCCGGCTCGCAGGTCCAGATCGCTTGGCAGGGCGGCGAGCCGCTGCTGCGCGGTCTGGAGTTCTACAAGCGCTCCGTGCAGATCGCGGAGCGGTACCGCAAAGCCCAACAGCACGTGCGGCACAGCATCCAGACCAACGGTACCCTGATCAATGACGACTGGGCGACATTCTTCAGAGACAATGGCTATCTGGTCGGACTCAGCATTGACGGCCCCCGGCAGCTGCACGACGCGTTCCGGATAGACAAGCGCGGCCGAGGAACCTTCGCGGCTGCGATCCGCGCCTGGGAGTGCCTTCGCCGGCACGACGTCGATGTCAACATACTCTGCACGATACACGCCGCCAACGAGGAGCATGGACGGGATGTCTATCGCTTCTTTCGTGACGAACTCGGCGCTCGGTACATACAGTTCATCCCCGTCGTCGAGCGAGCGACTCCCGACACGATTGTTGCGGCCAACCGCGGCTGGGATGGCCGCCGGGGCATCGACCGTCCGCTGTATACGCAATCCGGCGATCTGGTCACGGCACGCTCCGTCGAGCCGGGGCGATTCGGCGCGTTCCTGTGCGCGATTTTCGATGAATGGGTGAGTCGCGACATCGGCAAGGTCTTCGTCATGACTTTCGATGCCGCCCTGGGCAGCTGGCTCGGTCAGCACAACCTTTGTACTGTCGCGCCCACCTGTGGCCGATCCCCGGTCCTTGAGCACAACGGAGATGTCTACTCCTGCGACCACTATGTGGAGCCCGACTACCGACTCGGGAACATCCGTGATCATCCCCTCTCGGCTCTCGTCTCATCGGAGCCACTGCGTCGCTTCGGCCATGCCAAGCGCGACACGCTCCCCGGATACTGCAGGGGTTGTCCGGTACTGTTCGCCTGTTATGGGGAGTGTCCGCGGAATCGCTTCCTCCGTACGCCCGATGGCGAACCCGGACTCAACTATCTGTGCGTCGGATACCGCGCCTTGTTCACCCACATTGCCGAGCCCATGACGCTCATGGCGCAGCTTGTCCGTCTCGGGCGCTTCGCGGACGAAATCCTCGACCTACCGCCGAGCGAGCGGGCCGCCTTGCTCGCACGGGCGAGCCCGTAACGGAGGCAAATCCTCGAGCGGGCATGATCAGGCGACGCATCGGCTGCGAAGCCCCTTCCGCCTACGCTTGACGGTATGTCATGTTTATGTCATAACATGTTGAATTAAAAATGTTTTCTTGAGTCCGTCGCGCTGCCATCGCGCAGCGAGCGTCGCTCGGTGGCGCACCCGGGTCGAGGCAGCCCGCCTCGCTCGAGTCACTCACGCTGCAGCGACGCACTCGTCGATCGCGCTCAGCCAGCGCTGCTTCGCCTCCTCCTCGAGGAACGCCCCGGTAATCGAATTGCGAGCCAGGGTCGCGACGTCCTCGCGCGTCAGCTCGAGCGCGCGCGCCACTGCGAGGTAGTTCTCGAGGATGTAGCCGCCGAAATAGGCCGGATCGTCGGAGTTGACCGTGACGCTCAGACCCGCGGCAAGCAGGCGCTTGAGGTTGTGCTGCGCGATGTGCTCGAACACGCCCAGCTTCACGTTGGACAGCGGGCACACGGTGAGCGTGACCCGCTCGCGGGCCAGCCGTTGCACCAGCGCCGGATCCTCATCGCAACGCACTCCATGATCGATGCGCCGCACCTGGAGCAGATCGAGCGCCTCAACGATGTACTCGGGTGGTCCCTCCTCCCCGGCATGCGCGACGGCGAGCAGGCCGTGACGGCGCGCGCGGGCGAACACCCCGGCGAACTTCGCGGGTGGATGGCCCCGCTCGGAGGAGTCCAGCCCCACCGCCGTGATGAACTCGCGGTAGCGCAGCACCTCATCGAGCGTGCGCTCGGCGTCTTGCGCACTCAGGTGGCGCAGAAAGCAGGCGATCAGCCGGTGCGTCATGCCGAAGCGACGCTCGGCCTCGCGCAGTGCTCCGTGCAGACCTTCCACCACCGTGCCGAACTGGATGCCGCGCGCGGTGTGCGTTTGCGGGTCGAAGAAAATCTCCGTGTGCACAACGCCCTGCTCGTGCACCCGCTCGAGATAGCTCAGGGCGAGATCGTGGAAATCCTGCCGGTCCCGCAGCACATCCGCCAGTGCGTAATACAGATCGAGAAACGACTGCAGATCGGTGAAATCGTAGGCCGCCCGCAGTTCGGCCACGCCGGCATGGGGCAGCGACACTCGATGCTTCTGCGCCAAGCGGAACGCCAGTTCCGGCTCGAGCGTGCCCTCGATGTGCAGATGCAGCTCCGCCTTCGGCAGTGTCCGGATGTAGGCCTCCTCGGCTCGCATGCGTCTTCTTTTCCTCGCAGGAGGACTCGGCCCGGCACTGTATCATCACCCGAGAATCGCGGGCAACGCGACGCTCCATCAGGCGCGCGCGTTCTGGAGTCCCTGCAGGGGGCCGCGTAAACTGCCGCGTGCAGCCGCGCGAGTGAGCCGCGTGCGCGGCCGAGGGGGGATCGCCGCGCGGTGTGGTTTCACGCCGTTCGGCGCCACGCAACAACGGTTCGCCAAAACAATACAAGCCCATGCTCAAACAGTTCTTCGACCTGGAACGGCGCGGCACGACGGTGCGCACCGAAGTGTTCGCCGGCTTCACCACGTTCCTCACGATGGCCTACATCGTCGTGGTCAATCCCGTGGTGCTCGGGGCGGCCGGCATGCCCGTCGCCGGGGTCGCCGTGGCGACGTGCCTCTCGGCCGGCTTCGGCAGCATCCTGATGGGCCTGCTGTCGAATTACCCGCTCGCGCTCGCCCCGGGCATGGGACTGAACGCCTACTTCACCTACACCGTGGTCAAGACCATGGGCTTGCCCTGGCAGGTGGCGCTCGGCTGCGTGTTCCTCTCGGCCGTGGCCTTCCTGCTGCTCACTCTCGCCGGCGTTCGGCAACTCATCATGAACGCCATTCCCCACTCGCTGTTCGCGGCGGTCAGCGGCGGGATCGGCCTGTTCATCGCGTTCATCGGCCTGAAGAGCGCCGGCATCATCGTCTACGACCCCGGCACCACCGTCGGACTGGGCAATCTCACCGCCCCCACCCCGGCACTCGCCGTGCTCGGCCTGCTCATCATCGCCGCGCTGCAGGCGCGTGCGTTCAGGGGCGCCGTGCTGCTTGGCATCCTCGGCACCGCAGCGCTTGCCTGGTACTTGCATCCCGGGGCCATCAAGCCGGTCTCCTACCACCTGACGGCGCTGTCCTCCACGGCGCTGCGGCTCGACATTCCGGCGGCGCTGAACCTGCGCGGCGGCGTCGGGTTGTCGCTCGTCGAGATCGTGTTCGTGTTCCTGTTCGTCGATCTGTTCGACAACGTCGGCACGTTGATGGCCGTCACCAAACGCGCCGGGCTCGTGGACGCCGAGGGCAAGGTTCCGCGCATGAACCGCATCCTGCTCGCCGACTCGATCTCGATGCTGTTCGGCGCGCTCGCGGGCACCAGCCCGGTCACCAGCTACATCGAGAGCACCTCGGGCGTGGCGGTAGGCGGGCGCACGGGCCTCACCAGCGTGATCGTCGGCATGCTGTTCCTGGCGACGCTGTTCGTCGCACCGCTCGTGCAGGCCATTCCGGCAGTCGCAACCGCCCCGGCACTGATCCTGGTGGGCGCCATGATGATGGGCGCGCTCGCGGAGGTGCGGTGGCAGGAGCCGGGTGAGGCCATCCCGGCCTTTCTCACGGTCATCCTGATTCCGCTCAGCTACTCGATTGCCAACGGCCTGGCGTTCGGCATCGTGGCCCACGCCGTGCTGAAGCTGGTACGCGGCAAGGCACGCGCCAGCGACTGGCTGGTCTACTTGCTCGCCATCCTATGCGTCGCTCGGTTCATTTATATCGCGTGAGCGGCTCACCGGCGCTGCGCCGGCGGCATCGACCGGGGCAAAGAAGTTCGCCGCGACGGGCTTGTTGGCGAGGATCTCCTCGCGCGTGAGGCCCTGGATCTCGTGCGGGAAGACCAGCCAGTGCTCGGTCGCATGCACGAAGTAATCGGGCGTGAGCTCGGTGCGCCGCCGCTCGGGCTTGTAGTACACGGTTGCGATGCGGATCCTCTGCGGCAGGTTGCGCCGGCAGCGTCGCTTGAGCTCCTCGATGACCGCCTCGAGACTGTGCCCCGAATCAAACACGTCGTCCACGATCAGCAACTCGTCCTCGGCGCTCAGGCGCGAGACCAGGTAGTCGATGGCGTGGACCTTGACGGTCTTGCTCTGCTGCTCGATGCCCTCGTACGAGGAGGTGCGGATCGCGATGTGGTCGGTGTGAATCCCGTAGTACTCGAGCACCTCCTGCACCGTGATGCCGATCGGCGCGCCGCCGCGCCACAGGGCGATCAGGAAGGTCGGACGCATCCCGCTCGCCACCACGCGCCTTGCGAGCTCCATCGAATCGCGCAGCAACTCGTCCGCCGAGATGAATTTCTTGTCCATTGCGCCTATTCTTCCATAAATCCACACGCCACGGCGGCGGCCCGGACGTGATCGGCCGCTGTCGATCCGCCGCCGCGCGGGTGGTCGGTCGGGCAAGCGTGCGCCAGCACGCCACGGTGGATCGCGGCGCGAGCGACCGAGTCATGCGGGCCTTGCCATCGAGCTGATTTGAACGGAAATGCCGCAAAGGATAAGGAGAGGATCATGCGCAAGCTCGTCACCGTCATCGCCGCGCTCGGGGCCTGCGCTCCGCTCGCCCGCGGCGCGCAGAATCACGGTTTCTATGTCGGCGTCGGCGCCGATCGGGTCACCGTGAGCACCCTGCCGGGCAGCTCGACCGGCTACCAGGCCTTTATCGGCTATAACTTCGACCGCTTTCTGGCCCTGGAAACCGATTATCTCAATATCGGCAACTTCAGCGCCGCAGCCGCCGGTCCCTACCTGGGTTCCTCGGCGCTCGGAACGCTCTCGCTCAGCGGGGAGGAGGTCTCGGCGCTCGGCAAGCTGCCGCTGACGCGCCGCTTCGCCCTGTTCGCCCGCCTCGGCGGCCTGTATTGGCGTGGCCAGGCCACGACCACCGTGTCCAGCGGCGGATTTGCGCTCTTTGGCACCTCCGTGGCGAACTCCGGAACCGTGTTTATCTGGGGCGGCGGCGGGGAAGCCCTGCTCGGCCCGTTCACGCTGCGCGCCGAATATCAGCAGGCGGACATCAATGCCCACATGTACCGCTTC
The DNA here is from genome assembly GCA_021805275.1 of Pseudomonadota bacterium. The sequence goes on along the minus strand of JAJZFQ010000178.1, from coordinate 187,410 downwards.
GCCGGCGGCAGCCTGATCTACCGGTTCTGAGCGGGCAGCGCGCGGCTTGCGCGGCGACGCGCTAGCGGACGCTGTAGCCGCGCCCCTGCAGGCAGGCGCTCAACGCACGGCGGTAGTCCATGGCCTGGCGCGCGAGCGCGCGCTGCTGCTCGCCCGAAACCTGGTTCATGGCCTGATCATTGGCCTGGGCATTGGCAGCATCGCCGGCGCTGCCGATCATCGCCCCGGTGAGCGCGCCGAACACCGCGGTGGAGCCCCGGTCCCAGGGATTGGAGACGGCCGCGCCAATCAGCGCCCCGGCGATGGCGCCGATCGCTGTGTCGGTGCCGGGCGGCGGTCCCTGGACGGCCACCTGGTCGTAAACCGGCACGCCCGGCGCGCTGGGATCGAAGCCCGTCTGGTGCACCGCCCAGACGCTGCACTCATAGCGGTCCTGGCTCTGCTGCTGGGGCGACTGGCCGTGCAGCGGATAGGCATACACCGTGGTGTTCGGAAGCCGCGCGTAGGCCACCTGTGACTGAGGCTGTACGGTTGCACACGCGGTGAGCGCGATCAGCGCCCCCGCCGGCGCGGCGAGCCGCAGCAGGCGCAAGGCACACAGCGGTGAGGCGGATTTGCGAGTCATAGCTCTGAGGCCCAAAAACCGGGGTGTCACCCGGAAGTCAAACGTGGCCGTACCATACCAGTTGACGCGGCGCACGGTGGCGAAGTTCCAGAATCCGCAGCTTAGCGGCTCAACCTCAAGAAACCATAAGGGTTTGTCTCATCCGAGCAGCGCCGCGACCCGGCTCAGATCCTCGGCCGTATTGACGTCCGGACCCGGCCGCTCGAGCGCATCGGCCACCTGAATGATCAGCCCGTGCTCGAGTGCGCGCAGCTGCTCGAGCTTCTCGCGTCCCTCCAGCACGGCACCGGGCAGCCCCGCGAGCCGGCGCAGGGCTGCCACGCGGTAGGCGTACAGGCCGACGTGGCGCCGTGCTCCCGCCCAGCTCCTCTGCGTGCCGAGGCCCGCCGATGCGCCGTCGCGGTTCCAGGGTATGGGGGCCCGCGAGAAGTACAGCGCGCGGCCGCCCCGGTCGGTCACGACCTTCACGACGTTCGGGTCGAGGAATTCCGCGAGCGACTCGACGGGCGTCGCCAGCGTGCCGATGGCCGCCTGCGGCGCCTCGGCGAGCAACCCGGCGACCTGCCCGATGATCCGCGGCGGAATCAGCGGCTCATCGCCCTGCACGTTGACCACGATGTCCTCATCCGCCCAGCCCTGCAGCGCGGCAAGTTCCGCGATGCGGTCCGTGCCGGATGCGTGCGCCGGTGAGGTCAGGCGCGCCTGCGCGCCGAAGGCGCGCGCCGCAGCCGCGATTGCGGCATCATCGGTCGCAATCAGCACCTCAGCGGCGCCGGCGGCGCAGGCCCGCTCGTGGACCCACTGCAGCATCGGCTTGCCACCGAGCAGCGCGAGCGCCTTGCCCGGCAGCCGGCTGGAGCCGGCCCGGGCGGGAATGGCGATGCGGAACACCGGACCGGCCGCTCAGCGCTCGAGCAGCGGATCGTCGGCGGGGAGCTGGCGCGCCTCCTCCTCCAGCATCACCGGCACGCCGTCGCGGATCGGGTAGGCAAGCCGATCCATGCGGCACACCAGCACGCGCTCCTCGCGCTGGTAGATGAGCGCGCCCTTGCAGACCGGGCAGGCGAGTATCTCGAGCAAGCGGGCGTCCACGCGCTAACCTCCGGGCGGCCGTGCAAATGATTCGATCGTGCGCAGCGACAGGTCGATCAGCCGCGCCGCATCGGCGCCGCTGAGCACCACCTCTGCCGGTACCCACCAGAGCCGCCGGTCGAAGGGTGGCGCGCATTTTACGGCATCCTTCTCCGTCATGAGTACCGGCCGGTCGTCGCCGAAGTCCAGGTCCGCAGCGCTGAGCGGATGGTGATCGGGAAACGGGTGCTCGATCAGCTCCAGCCCGTGGGCGCGCAGATCGCGAAAGAAGCGCTGCGGGTGGCCGATGCCCGCGACCGCGTGCACGGGACCGCCGCGAAACGCCTCGAGCGCTCGCCGCTCGAGCGAGCCAAGCGCCACGGCCGGTCCGGCCTGCAGATCCATGCGCACCACCCGCGGCGGGAACGCTGCGGCTGCCGCACCGAGCGAGGGGTGCTCCGCCGCCCCGTTGATCACCAGCGCATCGGTCTGCATCAGGCGGCTCAGCGGCTCGCGCAGCGGCCCGCCCGGCAGCAGCCGGCCGTTGCCGAAGCCGCGCGCACCGTCCACGACGACGATGCTGCACGCGCGCGGCAGCGCCAGGTGCTGCAGGCCGTCATCGGACAGGATCACGCGCACCCCGCGCCTCAACACCGCGCGTGCCGCGGCCACCCGGTCGCGCCCCACGGCCGTCGGGCAGCCGCTCGAGCGCGCGAGAATCACCGGCTCATCACCCACCTCGCGCCAGTCCGCCTGGGCATCGAGCAGGCGCACGCCGCCGTCGCGCCGGCCATAGCCGCGCGAGATAAGCCCGACCTCGAGCCCGCGCTGCCTGAGCTGCCGGGCGAGCCACACAGTGAGCGGTGTCTTGCCGGTGCCGCCCACCGTCAGGTTCCCGACAATGATCACCGGGACCGCGAGCGCGCTCGGCGCCGGCGCACGCGCGCGGCGCAGCGCAATGGCCGTGCCGTAGAGCCACTCGAGCGGCCGCAGCGTCCGGCACGTGCCCGGCTGCGGGCCGTACCAACGGCGATTCAGCCAAGCCTGCATCGGCTCAGTCGCTGAACTGCAGGCGGTGCAGCTGCGCGTACAGTCCCTCGCGCGCGAGCAGCTCGGCGTGCGTGCCGCTCTCGACCACTGCGCCTGCATCGAGCACGAGAATGCGGTCGGCCTGCTCCACGGTCGAGAGCCGATGGGCGATGACAAAGGTGGTGCGATTGCGCATCAGGTGGGTGAGCGCCGCCTGGATGTGCCGCTCCGCCTCGGTGTCGAGCGCCGAGGTCGCCTCGTCGAGAATGAGGATGGGCGCATCCTTCAGCAGTGCCCGGGCGATCGCGATGCGTTGGCGCTGGCCGCCGGAGAGCAGCACGCCGCGCTCCCCGACCAGCGTGTCGAGCCCCTGCGGCAGCGCAGTGGCGAACTCCAGCACGTGGGCCGCCTCGGCGGCGCGCCGCACGGCCTGCTCGCAGACCTCGCGGCCGAAGGCGATGTTGTTGCGGATGGTGTCGTCAAACAGGGTCACGTCCTGACTCACCACCGCGATCTGCTCGCGCAGCGCCTTCAGGTTGAATTCCCGCACGTCGTGCCCGTCGACGAGGATCGCTCCGGAGGCGACCTCGTAGAAGCGCGGCAGCAGGTTCACGACCGTCGACTTGCCGCTGCCGGAGCGCCCGACGATCGCCAGCTGCGTGCCCGCGGGCACCGTGAAGGACACCCCGCGCAGCGCCGCCTCCTTGTTCTGCTCGTAGGCGAAACAGACGTCGCGGTACTCGACGTCCCCACGCGCTCGCTCGGGGCGGTACGCACCGTGCTCCGCTTCGCCCGGCAGGTCGAGCACCTCGAACAAACTCTGCGCCGCGGCGACGCCCTGCTGGATGGGACCGGATTGGCTCACCACCTCGCGCAGCGGTTGCGCCATGCTGGTGAGCGCGGTGAAGAACCCGAGCAGGTCCCCGAGGCTCATGTGGCCCTCGACGCGGCTGCGGATCGCCAGCGCCAGCACCACCGCCCCACCGATCGTCGTGACCATCTGCACCGTCGGGTTGGCCAGTCCGTTGGTGAGGATGGCCTTCATGTTGGAACGTCGGTTGTGCTCGTTGACCCGCTCGAACTGCCCGGCGAGGTGCTCCTGGGCGCCGTAGACCTTCACCAGGCGGGGCGACTCGAGGCTCTCCTTGGCGAGGCGGGTGACGTCCTCCATGGAATGCTGAATGCGCCGGCCGTAGCGGCGGAAATGCTTGTTGATCACCGAGACCAGCCAGCCGGCGACCGGTCCGACGACGAGCGCGATCAGCGTCAGATGCGCGTTCTTCCACAACAGGTAGGCGAGCAGCCCGACGATGGTGAGCCCGGCACGCACCAGGATGACGATGGAACTCGTCGAGGCCTGGCCGACCTGCTCGCAGTTGTAGGTCAGGCGCGAGAGCAGCGCGCCGACCGCCTGGCGGTCGAAAAACGCCACCGGCAGGTCGAGCATGCGCGCGAACACCTGCCCCCGCAGCCGCTTGACGATGTGCCGCCCGACGTAGCCGATGCAGTACGTCTGGGTGAAGTTGCCGATGCCGCGACCGATGAACAGCACCACCAGCGCCACTGGGATCCAGAGGATCATGCGTGCGCTGGGGTGTGCCAGCGTGTCCCCGAGGTGCTGGGCAAGGTAGGCGAAACTCGCCGTGCTCGCCGCGTACAGCGCCCCGCCAAGCATCCCGAGCGCGAACATGCCGAGGTGCGGACGCAGATAGCCGAGCAGCCGCCGGTAGGTGCGCGCGGCGGCGCGCTCGCCATCGCCGCTGTCGCTCACGAGCCGCCCTCGGGGCTCGCCTTGATGGTGGCAATGTCGAGCTTGACGAATCCGAGCCCGCCGAGCACGTCCATCGCCGTCACCACCGACTGCTGCGTCGCGCGGGCATCGGCACGGATCAGCACGGCCGCGTTGCGGTCGGCGGCCGGCTCGCCGGCGAGCGCGGTGCGCAGCGTGTCGGGACTGTTGTTGAGCAGCTCGCGGCCGTTGACGAGGTAATCGCCGTTGGCGGTGATCGTGATCACCACCGGCTGCGGCCGGCCGCTCGAGGGCGGCACGGCGCCGGCCCGCGGCAGCACCACGTGCAACCGGCCCTCCTGGGTGAAGTGGCTCGAAAGCATGAAGAACACCACCAGCAACAGCACCACGTCGATCAGCGAGACGACGTTGATTTCCGGCTCCTCGTGGCGCCGCGGCTTGAGGTTCATGGACGGATCAAGCGCCGCTCGCGGCGGCGTCGCCCGCCGCTTCGAGCGCATCGGCCATGCGCATGGCGTGCTTCTCCATCTCCACGACGATGCCTTCGACCTTGCCGCGCAGATAGCGGTAGGAGATGAGCGCGGGGATCGCCACGCACAGTCCCGCCGCCGTGCACACCAGTGCCTCGGCGATGCCGCCGGAGAGTGCACGCGGATCGCCCATGCTGCTGCTCTGGATGGCGTCGAAGGCGCGGATGATGCCCGTGACGGTGCCGAGCAGCCCCAGCAGCGGGGAGATTCCGGCAATCGTGCCCAGGGTGTTGAGAAAGCGCTCGAGCTCGTACACCACGTGTCGCCCGGCATCCTCCAGACGTTCCATGAGGATGTCGTGCGGCCGATGCCGGTTGGCGAGCCCGGCTGCGAGCAGGCGCCCGAGCGGAGAGTGCTGCTCGAGCGCGGCGATCACCTTGTCAGTGACCTGTCCGCTCTCGATCAGCTGCCACACCTTCTGCGGCAGCTCGCGCGGCAACACGCGCCGGTCCTGCAGCGTCCAGAGCCGCTCGAGCACGATAGCAGCGGCCACGATCGAGCAGAAGATGATCGGCCACATCAGCGGACCACCGGCCCGCACGATTTCCCACATCAAACGACCCCATTGATTCGGCGTGCCGGCATCATACCGGAGTGCGCCGGAGGCCGAAACGCACGGCGCGACCGGCACCGGACCCGCCGTGGTACAGTGCGCCGCGTATGCCACGCCGCATGCTGAAGAGGATTCTGCCCAAGCCCCACCACATCGAGGGGCACCGGCTGCTGCGCGTGTTCGGCGACCGGCTGATGGACCCACGCCTGTGGGTCGTACACCGACGCGCCGTCACGGGCGCCTTCGGCGTGGGACTGGCGATCTGCTTCATTCCGCTGCCGGTGCACACACTGCTCGCCGGACTGATCGCGCTCGCCTGGCGGCTGAACGTGCCGGCGATCTACGGCACGATCTTCCTGGTCAATAATCCCCTGACCATGGTGCCAATCTACTACCTCGCCTACCGCATCGGCGCGCTGCTGCTGCGCACCCCGGCGCGGCACTTCGCGTTCCACTTGAGCTGGCAGTGGCTCCAGTACGGACTCGGACCGCTGTGGCGGCCGTTTCTATTCGGCTGCCTGGTGTGCTCGCTGGTCGCTGGGTTTGCCGGCTGGTGCGCGCTCGAGTTCATCTGGCGCTGGGAAGTCAGGCGACGCTACCGGGCGCGCCACTGGGCGACGCCGTAGCGCCCTGCTCGCGCAGCCGTCCGTCGGTGAGCTCGCAGATGCGATCCATGCGACCGGCGAGTCGCGCATCGTGCGTCACCACGACCAGGCTGGTCTGTCGCTCACGGTTCAGTTCGAGCATCAGCTCGAACACCGCCTCGGCGTTGATCCCATCCAGATTGCCCGTAGGCTCGTCCGCCAGCACGATCTTCGGTTGCGTCACCAGCGCGCGGGCCACTGCCGCGCGCTGACGCTCGCCGCCGGAGAGCTGGTGCGGGCGGTGCGTCAGCCGACTGCCGAGACCGACCCGCTCGAGCAGCTCGGCCGCCTGGGCGCGCGCCTCGGCGATCGGGGTGCGCCGCACCAGCAACGGCATCGCCACGTTCTCCAGCGCGGAGAACTCCGGCAGCAGGTGATGAAACTGGTACACGAAACCCAGCGTCCGGTTGCGCAGCATGCCACGCTCGCGCTCCTTCAGCGCATGGATGTCCCGCCCGGCGATCAGCACCTGCCCCCGGGTGGGCCGATCAAGCCCGCCCAGGATCTGCAGCAGTGTGGTCTTGCCCGAGCCGGAGGCGCCGATGATGGCCAGCCGCTCCGCGGCTCGCACGGTGAGCGTGACGCCCTGCAGCACCTCGAGCGTCGTCGGGCCCTGCACGAAACTGCGCCCGACGTCGCGTGCCTCGAGCACCGCCTCATTCATGGCGCAGCGCCTCGGCCGGCGCGGTACGCGCGGCGCGCCAGGCCGGATACAGCGTCGCCAGCACGCACAGCAGGAACGCCACACCGCACACGCGCAGCACGTCGAATCCCTCGACGTAGGCGGGAAGCTCGCTCATGTAATACACCTTGGGGTTGAGAAACTGGGTGTGCAGCAGGTGCTCGAGCAGCCCCACCAGACTCTGCAGGTGATGGGCAATGAAGATGCCGAGGGCCGCCCCGAGCAGCGTCCCGGCGAGTCCGATCAGCAGCCCCTGGATCGCGAACACCGCGAGCACGTTGCCCGGCGAGGCACCCAGGGTGCGCAGGATCGCGATGTCGGCCTGCTTCTCCTTCACGATCATCACCAGGGTCGCCACGATGTTGAAGGCCGCCACGCCGACGATCATCGAGAGGATCACGAACATCATCGACTTGGTGATCTCGATGTTGCGGAAGAAGTTCGACAGGTGGTCCGTCCAATCGCTGACGTAATAACCCGAGCCGCCCAGCGAATACGCGATGCGGCGCACGATGCTCGGCGCCTGCCAGGGATCGGCGAACTTCATGCGCAGTCCGGTCACCTCCGAGGGCTTCAGAGCGAACAGCCGCGCCGCATCGGTGAGGTTCACGAGCGCGAGCTCGCGGTCGTACTGGTACATCCCCGAATGGAACAGCCCCACGACGCGGAAGCGGCGCATGCGCGGCATCAGCCCGGCCGGCGTCGCGATCCCCTCCGGCGCGATCAGCACCACCGAGTCCCCGGGACGCACGTGCAGCGCGCGGGCCAGGTCGACCCCGAGGATCACCTCGTATCCCCCGGGACGCAGATCCGCGAGATCGCCGTGCTCGAGATGGCGCACCAGCGCCGTCACGTGCCCCTCCTCGCCCGGCAGCACGCCGCGCACCGCCGCCCCGGCAATGTACAGTCCGTGGGTGAGCAGCGCCTGCTGCTCGACGTACGGGGCGACGGCGCGCACCTGCGGCTCGCGACGCACCCGCTGTGCCACGGCCTGCCAGTCGCCGATGCTGCCATGCAGGCCCTCGATGGTCGCATCGGCGGTGACGTCGAGGATACGGCTGCGCAGCTCGCGGCCGAAGCCGTTCATGACCGAGAGCACCACGATGAGGGTGGCGACCCCGAGGGCCAGCCCGCAGACCGACATCACCGCCACGAACGAGACAAACCCGCGCCGGTGGGTCGAGCGCAGGTGCCGCGTGCCGATCAGCCATTCGTAGGAGAGCCAGCGCATCGGGCTACTCGTAGCGCAGCGCTTCGGCCGGCGCGACGCGCGCGGCGCGGGCCGCCGGGTAGACGGTGGCCGCCGCGGTGAGCAGCAGCGCCGCACCGCCGATCAACGCCACGTCGCTCCAGTTCACGACCGAGGGGATGCGGGTGATGTAGTAGACGCTGGGGTTGAAGATCTGAAAGCCGAAGGTGCGCTCGAGGAAGCTGGCCACAGTGTTGACGTGATAGGCGAGCGCAAGTCCGAGACCGACGCCAAGACCGACGCCGAGCCAGCCGATGGTCAGTCCCTGGGTGAGAAAGATCGCGAGCACGCGCGCGGGCGAGGCGCCGAAGGTGCGCAGGATCGCGATATCGGTGCGCTTGTCTGTGACCACCATCACCAGCATCGCCACGATGTTGAAGGCGGCTACCGCCACGATCAGCAGCAGGATCAGGGACATCATGGTCTTCTCGATGCGGATGGCGCGGAAATACGCCGCGTTGTCCTGCGTCCAGTCGATCACCTGGAACCCACTGGGCAGGCGCGCGCGCAGCCGCGCCGAGATCGCCGGGGCATCGAGCGCGTCGCGATAGCGCACTCGCAGGCCCTGGTCGAGCCCGCCGGCCGGCAGCAGCGCGCGCACATCGGCGATGTTGCCGTAGACCAGCGTCGCATCGCTGTCGGCGAGCCCCACCGAGAACACGCCGGCGACGGTGAAGCGGTGCAGCTGCGGGGTGGGCAGACCGCCGGGGCTCACCCCCGGGATGAGCAGCGTCAGCCGGTCGCCGGGCTCGAGCCCCAGGGCCTCGGCGATCACCTCCCCGAGAATCACCCGGTCGGAGCCCGGTTGCAGCGCACCGAGCGCCCCGGCGGTGCTCACCTTGCCGAGCCGCGTCACCGCCGGTTCCGCCGCCGGATCGATTCCGCGCAGCAGTATGGGCAGCATCTCCGGGGTGCGGACCGCGAGCGCCTGGGACTGAACGAACGGGGCGACCCCGCTCACGCCCGGGGTCGCGCGCACTTTGCGTGCCAGCACCGCCCAGGCAGCCGGCGACGGCGGTCCCGAGCTCTGCGCCGAGCGGCTGACCACCACGCGCGCATCGGCATCGAGCGCGAGCAGCCGGTGACGCAGGTCGCCCTCGAAGCCGTTCATGACCGAGAGGATGACGATCAGCGCCGCCACCCCGACGCACACCCCCGCGAGCGAGGTCCAGGTGATGAAGGACACGAAGAACTTGTGCGAGCGGGCGCGCACGTAGCGCCAGCCGACGAACATCGACAGGGGGTGGAACATCCGCGGATTTAACCATAGTCCCCGCCCTCGCTGCCGGTTGTCGCGCGTCACAGATTTGCGCACCGGAGCGGTACGGCGGCTTTGACAGAATGCCGCGGGGTGTATAGTCGGGGCGGGAGGTCTGGACATGCGCGCCCGAGTTCTTTTGGCAGTGCTGATCGCTTGCTCGGTTGCCGCCACGGCGGCCGCCGAAACCGTGGTGGTCGACGGACAGCTGCGGCTGGCCGCGAGCGGCGTACCCCACCCCCACCGCAGCCAGACCATGCACCAGGTCGAGCAGCGCTTCGGCACCCCCGAGAAGCGCTATGCGGCCGTCGGCCGCCCACCCATCACCCGCTGGGACTACCCCGACTTCAGCGTCTTCTTCGAGTACAACCGGGTCGTACACGCCGTGGTGCACGCCCCCTCGGCACACTAGCCCCGAAGGACGTTCAAGCTGCGGTCCGCCGGGCCGCTATCCGATTGGAATGGACGGAGCCGCCGCCGGCGTCGCCTTGTCGCGACGCAGGTTCAGCGGATTATGGTAGGCTCACTTTTCACAGAAGAATGTTCGGGTAACCGTCCCTTGTCGCTCGATAAATTGCTCAACATCGACGAGCTGATCCGCGCCGGCGCCACACGCCGCGAACTGGCGCAGGCCCACCTGCAGGCCGAGGTGCGCCGCCGCGAGGAAGTGCTGCGCCGCGCCGTGCGCCGCTACGTCTCCCCGCAGCTCGCCGAGCGGATTCTCGAGGACGTGCAGCTGCGCGAGACGCTGCTCTCGGCCAACGACCTGCGCACCCACGCGGTGGTGTTGTTCGCGGACTTGCGCGGCTTCACCGGCCTGTCCGAGCGGCTCGAGCCGCGCCAGGTCGTGCCGCTGTTGAACGAGTACTTCTCGCTGCTCACCGAGATCACGCTGCGCCACGACGGTACCGTGTTCCACATGGCCGGGGACTGCCTGATGCTCGGCTTCGGGGTGCCGCTCGAGCAGCCCGACGGACCGGGCCGCGCCGTGCGCGCCGCCCAGGAGATGCTCAGCAGCTTCGCCGAGCTCGCCGGATCGTGGGTCGGGCGCTACGGCGTCGAGGCAGGCCTGGGCATCGGGATCAATGAGGGCGACGTCGTCGCCGGTAACATCGGCTCGAGCTCCTACATGAGCTACACGCTGATCGGCGACACGGTGAACGTCGCGGCCCGGCTGTGCCAGCGCGCGCGGGCCGGGGAGATGCTCTTCTCGCGCACCATCAAGCAGTCCCTCGATGCCCTCGGCGTCGACGTGGGCGCGACAGCCCTGCCGCCGATTCAGCTGCGCGGCAGCAGCCGCACCATCGACATCTTCTGCGTGCCCGCCGCCGCGCCGCGTCTCCATATCACGGCAGATCCGGTCGCAGTTTGAGAGTACTCGATCCGCCCGTTCCGGGCCCGGCCAGGCGGCACCTGCGCTGGCGGCACCTGCGCGGCAGCGCCGCGGCACTGGCGCTCGCCGAGGCGGCCCGCTCGGACCAGAAGCTCTACGTCATCGTCACCGATGCGGCGCGGGAGCTAGCGCGCCTGAGCGCCGAGCTCGCCTTCTTCGCCGGCCCCACGCTGCCACTGCTCACCTTTCCCGACTGGGAAGTGCTGCCCTACGACCTGTTCTCTCCCCATCCGGACATCACCTCCGCCCGGCTGCGCGCGCTCTACGAGCTACCGCACCTGAAGCACGGCTGCCTAATCGTCGCGGCCGACACGCTCATGCAACGCCTTCCCCCGCGCCAGTATGTGCAAGCGCGCGCCTTTGAGCTGTCGTGCGGCGAGCGGCTCGATCTCGAGCCGTTCCGCACCCGCCTGGTCGACGCCGGTTACGCCAGCGTCAGCCAGGTGCGCAGCCCCGGGGAGTTCGCCGTGCGCGGCTCGCTGTTCGATGTCTTTCCGATGGGCTCGGACGAACCGCTGCGCATCGACCTGTTCGACGACCAGATCGAGGCGATCCGCCGCTTCGACCCGGACACCCAGCGCTCGCTCGAGCCGATCAAGCAGGTGCGACTGCTGCCGGCGCGCGAGCTGCCGCTTGATGCCGATGCGGTGAAGGAATTCCGGCGGCGCTTCCGCGTGCGCTTCGAGGGCGATCCGACGCGCTCAAACGTCTACCGCGCCGTCAGCGAGGGTCACGCGCCCGCAGGCGTCGAGTTCTACCTGCCGCTGTTCTTCGAGACGACGGCGACCCTGTTCGATCATCTGCCGGCGAACGCCGTGATCGTGCGCGACGGGGCGCTCTCCGAGGCTCTGGGGCGCTCCTGGCACGACATCGAGGCGCGCTACGAGGAGCGCCGTCACGATCTGGAGCGGCCCGTGCTCGCCCCGGCCGAGCTGTTCCTCGAGCCGACTGCGCTGCACGGGGCGCTCGAGCAGTTCGCCTCCATCACCCTCACGGACGAGCCGCCCGCGAGCGCAGCGCCGCCGCCGCACGACTTCGCCACGCTCGAGCCGCCGGACCTGCCGCTCGATACGCGCGCCGAGCGACCGCTCGCGCGGCTCGATGCGTTTCTCCAGTCCTTCGCCGGGCGGACACTCATCGCCGCGGACTCCCCGGGGCGGCGTGAAGTGCTCAACGCGCTGCTGCGCAGCCAGGGTCACGAGGTCGAGCTCACCGCCGGCTGGGAAACCTTTCTCGCCGGCCGCGCGCCCCTCAGCCTGACCGTCGCGGCCGACGTCTCAGGCCTGTCGCTCGCCGAGCCGCCGCTCGCGATCATCGCCGAATCGCAGCTGTTCGGCGCGCGCGCCCGCCAGGAGCGCCGCCGCGCGCGCGCCGCCGCGGACCCCGAGGCCATCCTGCGGGATCTTCAGGACCTCACCGCCGGCGCCCCGGTGGTGCACGAGCAGTACGGCGTCGGCCGTTACGTCGGCCTGCAGCCCATGGAAGTGGCTGGCGAGTCCGGGGAGTTCCTGGTGCTGGAGTACCTCGGCGGGGACCGGATCTACGTCCCGGTGCAGCAGATGCACCTGGTGGCCCGCTACACGGGTGCGGCGAGCGAGAGCGCCCCGCTGCACAAGCTTGGCACCGATCAGTGGGCCAAGGCGCGCAAGCGCGCCGCCGAGCAGATCCGCGACGTGGCGGCGGAGCTGCTCGACCTGTATGCGCGACGCAAGGCGCAGCGTGGCCTGAAGCTCACATTCAACGAGGCGGACTACCGCACCTTCGCCACCGCCTTCCCGTTCGAGGAGACCGAAGACCAGGCGAGCACCATCACGCAGGTGCTGGAGGATCTGAAGAGCGATCGACCCATGGACCGCATCGTGTGCGGCGATGTCGGCTTCGGCAAGACCGAAGTCGCCATGCGCGCGGCGTTCGCCGCGGTGCAGTCCGGCAAGCAGGTCGCGGTGCTCGCCCCGACCACGCTGCTCGCCCAGCAGCACCTGACCAACTTCCGCGATCGCTTCGCCGACTGGCCGGTGCGCATCGAGGGTCTCTCGCGCTTCGGCAACGCCAAGGAGACCCGCGTCACGCTCGAGGGAATCGAGCGCGGCGCCGTCGACATCGTGGTTGCGACACACCGGCTGCTGCACACCCATGCGCGCTTCAAGGACCTCGGACTGCTCATCGTCGATGAGGAGCAGCGCTTCGGCGTGCGCGACAAGGAACGCCTGCAGGCACTGCGCGCCAACGTCCACGTGCTCACCCTGACTGCCACGCCCATCCCGCGCACGCTGAACATGGCGCTCGGCGGGTTGCGCGACCTGTCATTGATCACCACGCCGCCGGCCGAGCGCCTGGCGATCAAGACCTTCGTCATCGAGTGGCATGGTCCGACGCTGCGCGAGGCGGTGCTGCGCGAACTGCGGCGCGGCGGCCAGATCTACTTCGTGCACAACGAGATCCGCACCATCGAGAAGATCGCCGCCGAAGTGCGCCAGCTCGTACCCGAGGCGAGCGTGCGCGTCGGTCACGGACAGATGCGCGAGCGGGAGTTGGAGCAGCTGATGGTGGACTTCTACCACCGCCGCTTCGACCTGCTGCTGTGCACGACCATCATCGAGAGCGGCATCGACGTGCCGAGCGCCAACACCATCCTCATCAACCGCGCCGATCACATGGGACTGGCGCAGCTGCACCAGCTGCGCGGCCGGGTGGGCCGCTCGCACCACCGCGCCTACGCCTACCTCATCGCTCCGCCGCGGCGGGCCCTGAGCGGCGATGCCGCCAAGCGCCTCGATGCGATCGAATCGATGGAGGAACTCGGCGCCGGCTTCGCGCTCGCGACCCATGACCTGGAGATCCGCGGCGCCGGGGAGTTGCTCGGGGAATCCCAGAGCGGCCAGATGACCGAGATCGGCCTGGCGATGTACCTGGAGCTGCTCGAGGAGGCGGTCGCGGCGCTGAAAGCCGGGCGCGAGCCGGTGCTCGATCGGCCACTTGCGGCCGCCACCGAGGTCGAGCTGCGCCTGCCGGCATTCCTGCCCGAGGCCTACATCGGCGACGTCCAGGTGCGCCTCAGCCTGTACAAGCGCATCGCCGCGGCCGAGAGCGCCGAGGGACTTGATGAGCTCAACGCGGAACTCTACGACCGCTTCGGGCCGCTGCCGAGCGCGGCCGAGCGGCTGCTACGCATCACACGGCTGAAGCTCACGGCCCGCGCCCTCGGCATCCGCCGCCTCGACCTCGGTCCGCAGGGCGGCGTGGTGCTGTTCGAGGAGCACACCGCCGTGCAGCCACAGAGCCTCGTCAAGCTGATGCAGCAGTCCCCGCGCGAGTACCGCCTCGAGGGGGCGATGAAACTGCGCATCGCCCGCGCCATGCCCGAGGAAGCCGCGCGTTTCGAGTTTGCCGCGGCGCTACTGCGGCGGCTCGCGGGCAAGCCGAAATAGCCGCCTTCGATTACACTGCGCCCATGACGCACCGCATCGCATCGGGCCTGAGCCTGCTCGCCGCGCTGGCGCTCGCCGTCCTCTCGCCGGCTCGCGCCGCGAGCCCGCCGCTTCTGCAGGCACATCCGGCCGGTACCGAGGCGCCGCCCGCCGCGGCGGCAAACGCTGCATCCCCTGCTGCGGGGACTGCCACCGCAACGCCCACCCCGACACACCGCCAGTATTACATCGAGCTCATCGTATTCCGCGCGCTCAAGGGCATGGGCAGCCCCGAGGACTGGCAGGCAGAGCTGAACATGGCGCCGGCGGTCAGCGGCTCGGAGAGCCCGACGGGCAGCGGGATCGGCCAGCTGGTGAGCATCGTGCCCGCCTCGGCCTACCGCCTCACGCCGATCTGGAATGCGCTGCGCGTCAGCGCGGATTACGCCCCCGTCGCGCACGCCGCATGGATCCAGACCGCCAGCGACTGGGGCACCCACGCCGGCTTCAGCCTCGCGCAAGTCGGCATTCACGTGCCCGGGCTGAAGGGCCTGATCTATTTCGAGCGCGGCACGTACCTGCACCTGGGCCTGAGGCTCGATTACACCATGCAGCACCCGCCGCCAGGCCTCGGCGCGGCGCCCGGCACGACGTTCGTCCTCAACGAGACCCGCCGCATCCGCTTCTACCAGCGCAATTACTACGATCATCCGGCCTTCGGCGTGATCGCGCTCGTGCTGCCGGTACACCATTAGGTCCGACGCGGCCCCTTGCGCCGCACGCCGACCATCCGCTGCGGCGATGCTGATCAGCGCCCACAACGCGCACCGTCAGACCCGCACGCGCGCCGCGCGCACCCCGCCCAATCCACGACGCCCCTCGGTGCTGTCATGAAAACATCACTGAACTGACACATTCAGGTGCAACCCTCCTGGGTTCCGATCGACCGCGACCACTCAGATTCGACGTCGGGCGACCGGAACACACAACAAATCAGGCCAGGAGGAGTCGATGCAAAACAAATCAGCCAGCCGTTCGGTTCCCGGCAAGGTCAACCGGCCATTCATCTCGCGAGCCGTGCGCATCGCGCTACTCGGCGGCCTCGGCGGCGTAACGCTCGCCCACGCCTCGCCCACACCGATGCCCGCTCCGAGCCCCGGTCCGATGTCAATTGCGAAATTAAATGAGGTGCTGGTGACCGCGCGCCGCGAACGCCACAAAATGGACTTCGTCAGCAGCGCCACGGTCAAAACGCTCGATCGCGACCAGATTCGTGCGAGCACCACTGTGGGCGGCGTCGCCCAGGCGATGATGCTCGTTCCGGGCGTGAGCGTCGCCTCGTACGGCGCCACCGGCGCGCAGAAATCGACCATCAGCATCAACGGCATCAAGACCGGCTGGGCCGGCTTCTCCGGCGGCAACCCCGACAACGGCAGCATTGCGCCGAGTTTCGATGGCGTGCCGATGACCAATCCCGGCAATGACCTCTGGCAGTCGACGCTGATCCCGCAGACCTCGATCCTGCAGACCATCAACGTCACCTACGGTCCGGGGCAACCGAAGGACCGGTGGTGGACCAACATTGGCGGCTCCATCAACTTCGTCCCGCTGCAGCCGAGCGCCTCGCCGGGCGGTGACGTCGCTCTCACCTACGGCAGCTACCAGACCAAGAACGTCTCCTTCGACCTGCAGTCCGGCGATTTCCATGGCTGGCGCACCGTCATCGCCGGCGGCTGGAATCACGCCAACAACTTCCTGCGCGGCTACGACGGCTACGACAATCCAAGCTACAACTACGCGTACTACCTGAAGACCAAGCATCCCTTCGCGAGCGGCAACGGAGATATCAGCTTCGGGGCGTACGTGTCACGTGCGAGCGCCCAACGGCCATTCCCGATCCCGGTCACACCCATACCCGGAACCTACATCACCGGTCCGGCAACGCCCGGACCGCTGATCAGCCAGCAGACCACCGGCTTCTACACGACACTGCCGTATGCCGTGAACTGGAAGCTCGACGTGAACGCCATCGAGATGTTCTGGAGCAAACTGAACGTCCGCCTGTCGTCGATCACCTCGGTGCACAATCTGGTCTATTTCGAACATGAGCACCGGCTGCATTACACCCCGTTGCACGATTACCTGCCGCCGCAGCTGTCGAGCTGGGAGATCAACCGTCCCTCCTCCCACGTGCTCGGCGATAAGCTCGCCTTCGAGTTCGATCTGCCGTACAACCGCGTGTTCGCCGGCGGCTACCTGCAGGTGAGCCAGTACTACTCCCAGGAGCAGACGTACTTTCCCACGCTGAACTTCGCGCAGGCGGGGGTCGTTGGACCGCCGGCCCCGGCGAACCTGCTGGGCTCGCCGAGCGCTCCGAACGGCAACTACGACAGCGACATCTTCAATCAGATCAACGCAGCACTCTACGTGCAGGACACCATCCGGCCGCTGCCGACGCTGCGCATCACGCCGGGCTTCCGCGAAGTCAGCTACTCAATGGACTTCTACCCCAATGAGACCTCGGTTTTCCCGCTGGCAACCCAGTACAATCCCTGCGGCGACCTGAGCCAGATCAACCCGGATCCGAACTGCTCGGCCGCCACCCCCAGCGCCAACCCGCTCCTCAATCCTTCCCCCACCGCCCACACGGTATTCTTCCGTGGCGAGCCATTCCTGGGCGCAAACTGGCGCGTGCTGCCCTGGCTGGCGGTCTACGCGAACTGGGGCTGGACCTACCGCTACCCGGAAAACGGCGGCGGCACCGGCCCCTACGTCACCATTGCCGCGAACAGCGTCCGCCTGGAGAAAGGCACCGACACGATCGTCGGCTTCAAGATCCACAAGCACCGCTGGGGTCCGGTGACCGACATGGAGCTCGACATGAGCTACTCGCACCTGAATTTCACGCACGAGACCATTCCCTCGGCGCTCGCCGCCGGCGGCGCCCTGCTCGCCTTCGGCTCCTCCAAGTACGATAGCGTCAACATCTTCGGCGATGCCTCGCCGCTGCACAATTTCTACGTCTTCGCAAATATCGGCATCGTCAGCGCGAAATTCACCAGTTACATCAACGGCAACACCAACCCCGACGGCAGTCTGACGATCTATCACAACCTTCCGGTCGCCTACACGCCGACGGCGAATATGAGCTTCGGTGCGTACTACCTGGCACGCCTCGGCGGCGCGCTGATCGAGCCCCGCCTGACCTATCTGCGGACGGGCTCCCAGTACGCCTTTGACAACAACAACAACATCACCGCGAGCGGAGTGATCCCCGATTCGTACACTGGAGTCAACGGTACGACGATCAATACCGGCAGCACGAATATCCCGGCTTATGGTCTGCTGAACTTCTCGACCAGCATCGACTTTCCGACCTCCTGGCGGAACGGACTACAGGACCTGAAGGCCACCATAGAGGTCGACAACCTGGCCAACAAGCAGTACAACTCGTTCGAGTACATTACCTCCGGAGGCTTGTACAACTCCCCCGGTGGCCCGGTGATCGCCTTCCCCGGCGCTCCGCGCACCTGGTACGTCACGCTGACCGCGAGCTTCTGACGCGCTGCGCACAGCGCTGCCCGGTGCGCACGCACCGGGCAGCGCCTCGTCCCTCGAGCGCGCGGCATCCTCCAAGGCGGCTCGCGCAGGAACTCGGATGCGGACCGCCGAGAGCGGGACCGCCCCTCGAATCACTCCGTCACAAACGCATTGAGCTTGTTGCCGTCGAGATCGCGGAAATACGCGGCATAGAACCCCTCGGCGCGCAGACCCGGCGCGCCTTCGTCCTGTCCGCCTAGCGACAGCGCCAGGCGGTGAATCCGCTCGACCTGCGCTCTGTCCCGTGCCTCGAAGGCCACCATCACGCCATTGCCGAGCGTGGCGGGCTTGCCGTCAAACGGGAGCGTGAGACCGATTCCGGCGCCGCCTCCGGGCTTGCCCCAGGCGATGTACCGGTCGGTCTGCATCATCCTTCCCACCCCGAGTTCCGCCGCGATGGCGTCATAGAACCGCGCCCCGCGCGCAAGATCGTTCGTGCCCAACGTGACATATCCGATCACAGTTGCTGCTCCTCGTGAATGTACTGCACCCGACGGCCTGGAGCGTACCGAAGCGTTGGCGAAACCAGCAACGTGGTTTCGAACCTACTGTATGACCCCATGCGCATCGGCCCTCCGACCTGCGAACCGCGAAACCAGTACCGGGCGCACACACCGCGTGAGTGAGAAGGCACCCCATGCGCGAGCATCGACGCGACCCGTCCCACGGCGCTCAAGCTCCGGTGGAGCTACGCCTGGCGCTCCTTTGTACTGCTCATTGCGCTCGTGGCACTCACGGACATCACAATGTTCCGCGTGCCGCCCTTGCCGAAGCCGGGACACCCCTTCACCCCGGTCAGTCGGCGCTCGCTTGCGCTCAGCGGTTTGCTCATCTGCTTGCCGCGCACCGCCACCTCTCTCGTGCTGCAGGCACAGGCCGTGCGACAGACGCGCAAGTCGCGCTGGTCGGAATTGCGCGTGCAGGCGGGCATTGACGACTAAATCACACGCGACAACTCTGCCGGCGGCCGCCGGGGGTGCGCCCCGATCGGTGCACTACGGCGTGCACGCCAACCCTCATTCCGACACGAGCGCTCCCGGCCCGTTCAGGCCGCCTGCGGAAAGTTGCGCCGCAGGACAGCACCCAGGATCGGATGATCGTCGGTGCGCTCGGCGATCGCGCTCAAGCGCGGACACTCCCGCGCAAACCAGGCACGCCCTGGTCGCCAGTGCGACATGACCGCGACGTAGACATCGAGCACGGAGAATTCCGCGTCCAGCACCCACCCATCCTCACCGACATCGGACTCAAACTGTCGCCAGAGATTCTCCCGATACGAGTCAGTCGAAGTTCGCAGCGCCTTGGTATCCGCGCCGACCCAGCGCTGCGGATAGTCCCCGTACGTGAACGTCGGATAGACGTTCGCCGTCAGCCAGATCAAGCGCCGCAGAAACGCAGGTCTTGATGGACTTGCAGGCCGAGGTGCCAGTCCGGCCTGCGGATGACGCTCGGACAGCAGCAGCGCGATCGCCGCACTCTCGGTCATCACCGTGCCGTCCGGCAGCACCAATGTCGGCACCTGCCCCAGAGGATTGATTGGCAGCAGCCGCTCACGCGCCGCGCCCGGCCGGTCGAAACCGGTCACATCTTCGATGCGGATCGGCGCGGCACACAGCGCCAGCATCGCCTCTGCCAGCGCAGAGCCCCAGCCGGGAACCGCAAACACGGTACAAGGTCCGGACTGCTCCATCGTGCCTCCCACATCCCCCGTCCAGGGGAGTATTCGATCGTATCCTACCGCGCAAGCCGGTGCACCGCGATTGCGCGCCAAGGCAAGCCGGACACCGCGCAAATAAACTCAGCGCCCCAGAAGAACTTGCGCAGTGAGCCGCTGCGGTAGCATGGCGAGGAGCATCCGCCGTCTCACCGATCCTGAAGTCCACCCTCTCGAGCGTGCGGAGCACTCGGCAATTCGGCCCATCCTCAGCTCTGCTGCAGCGCGGCGGCCGCAGCCCGCACGACGCTGCGCGTCAGTTGCTCGAGCACTGGTACCTCGAGCCGGCTCACCTGCCAATAGAGTGCGACATCGAGCGGCGAGTCCGCGGCGAGCTGAACGAGCGCTCCCGAGGCGAGATACGGCTGGGCGAGCGTCAAGGGATTCATGCCCCAGCCGACGCCCGCGGCCGCAGCATCCAGGAAGGCCCGCGTCGAGGGCAAGCGGTGCGCCGGCAGAGACACGTTACGATGCACCTGTCGGCGCACCCAGTGATCCTGCAGCCTGTCATTGCGATCGAAGAGCAGGCTCGGTGCCTTTGAGAAGGCTTGCGCCGTGAGGCCCCCGTTGAACCACCGCTCGACGAACGCGGGGCTCGCCGTGGCGACATAGCGAAGCGCGCCGAGCCGGCGGCTGCGGCAACCTTGCACCGGCACTCGCAGCGACGTCACGGCTGCGAGTACCTGCCCGCGCCGCAGCCATTCGGCCGTGTGATCCTCGTCATCGAGGGTCAGGCTGAGCAGCGTCGCGTGCTCGCGCCCGAAGTCCTTCATGGCACCGACGAACCATGTCCCGAGACTGTCGGCGTTCACCGCGATACGCAGTTGGGCATGCAGATCATCGGCGTGCTCTTGAGGGAGCACCGGCAGCTCACGCCGCAGCTCGCACTCCAGCACCGAGATCAACTCCGCGTGCCGGCACAGACGGGCACCGATCTCGGTCGGGACACAAGGCTGGCCACGCACGATGAGTGCCGCGCCAATGCGCTCCTCGAGCAGCCGCACGCGCTGCGAAACCGCCGAGGGCGTGACGTGGAGCACCCGCGCGGCGCGCTCGAAGCTGCCTTCGCGTGCCACCGCCGCAATGGCAAGGAGCAAGCTCTCATCAAGCATCGGAGCACTCCGGATCAGACATTAGGAGTCCTTCCCCGAGATTAGCATTTCTAAGTTGCCGGCACAGTCCCTGGCGGCGACACTGACGTCATGATCGAGACCGGATCACTGCAAGCGTACGCGACGGGACTGTCCCTCGGCTTCTCCCTCATCGTGGCGATCGGCGCCCAGAACGCCTTCGTCCTGCGCCAGGGGCTGTCGGGCGCGCACGTCGCGCTCGTCGTCGGCGTGTGCGTGCTACTCGATGTGGTCTTGATGAGCGCAGGCGTCGGTGGCCTCTCCACGGTGCTCAATCGCCGCGCCTGGACACTCGATGGCGTCGCGCTCGCCGGCGCGGGCTTTCTCGGCTGGTATGGATTCGCCGCCGCGCAGCGCGCCTGGCGGGGCGAATCACTCATCGCCACCTCGAGCGCGACCGCCGGCTCAGCGCGCCGGGTCCTCGGGCAGACGCTGGGCGTCTCTCTCCTCAATCCCCACGTCTATCTCGACACCGTGCTGCTGGTGGGCACGCTCGGGGCGCAGCAGCCGCATGGGCTGCGCCTCGCGTTCCTCGCCGGGGCCTGCACGGCCAGTCTCGGCTGGTTCGTGAGTCTCGGATACGGTGCGCGGCTGATGGCCCCCATGTTCGCCCGTGCCACAGCGTGGCGAGTGCTCGATGCACTCGTCGCGCTGGTCATGTGGACGCTTGCGACGACGCTGCTGTTGAAAATTCTCTGAGCGCCGAGGCGGCGCGGGGGTCGCATTTCCGCGCAGCGGCTTTCAGAAGCTCGCCATCAATGTCAATGGCAGCCAGCTCTGCCGCTAAGAGCCGCACTGAAGTTGCTGCTTCGCCTGTGGGTGCCGAGATGTGCGCGGCTCGCCGCAGCGGCTATCGCACGCCGACCGTAGAGCCGCCCATACTGAGCGCATTCAGCAGAGCTGCCTCCCGGGCCGGCGCGTCCTGCAACCGGATCTCACGGGCGTTCGCGCGCGCCTCGCTGTCACGGGCTCTCGGCTCGCTCTGCTGCGCGCGCAGTGCGCACAGCACCTTGCAATTCCCCGCGCAGCACCAGTGGATAGGCATATCGGCCTCGGCCGAGGACGCTGTGAACACCGTTCAGATCGCGCTCGACATTGCCGGTGCGAAACGCGACGAAGGCAAGGTCATCCCGGCCGACGGTCTGCGCCAGGGCCGCCTCACCCGTCTGACGACGGCACACATCGCCGGCAGCGTCGCGCTCATACAACGGCACGTGGGGTGCCTGCGTATGGCGAGCAATCCGCTCAACGCCGAGCTCGAACAGGCTGTCGATGTCGCTGCCAAAGACGCACTCCTCCGCGCACCGCCTTAGCGTCGTCGCGACACGGTATGGGCGGCGAAAGCCGAAGCGCTCCAACATATTCTCGATGCGCTGATGCACGGTGCTGAGCGCCGCCCCACCCCGAGCGCAACGAGCGGCTCAAGCACCACTCCCGCCCCGCGGCTGACTGCACGGCGCTCGATCAGACTTTCCAGCAGTGCACTCAGCCCCCCCGTACCGTCCCGCGTCCGATGCCTGCCTCGTCCCGCCAAGCGCCGCATTGGCGCATCGCATGCCCCCCGGGCACGGTCGAGCCCACGTCTCGCCCAGCCACTCGCAGTGGCGAGCACAGTCGGCGCAGAGTAGATTGCAGCCAGGGGGAACTGAGCATGAACGCACCCGTGACGATGCCGGGCTCGATGATGCTGCTGCCGTTGCAGATCTCGAGTCTGATAAGCCATGCGGCCCGGCATCACGGGCAGCAGCAAATCGTCTCGTGCGACGCCGACGGGCGCATCCACCGCTACACCTATGCGCAGTGCTCACGGCGATCTCGGCGTCTCGCCCACGCTCTGAGACAGATCGGCGTACGTCCCGGGGAGCGCCTCGCCACGCTGGCCTGGAACGGCTATCGGCACCTGGAACTGTACTATGCCATCTCCGGCAGCGGGGCCATCTGCCACACCATCAACCCGCGCCTATTCCTCGAGCAGATCGTCTACATCATCAATGACGCCGAGGACGGCTGTGTCTTCTTCGACACCGGTTTCCTACCACTGGTGCAGACGCTGCACTCGCGCTGCCCTTCCGTGCGTCACTGGATCTGCCTCTGCGACACGGCTGATCGACCAGCCGCCGGCTTCGAACTCCACGACTTCGAGTCCGTGCTCGCGCTGGGGGAGGAGGATTACCCCTGGCCCACGCTCGATGAAAACAGCGCCTCGGGCCTGTGCTACACCTCGGGAACCACCGGTCACCCCAAGGGCGTCCTCTACACGCACCGCTCGACCGTGTTGCACGCGCTGGCGTCTTGCCTACCCGATGCCCATTGCATGGACGCACGCGGCATCGTGTTGCCCGTCGTGCCCATGTTTCACGCCAATGCGTGGGGCTTGCCGTACACCGCTCCGCTGGTCGGCGCAAAGCTCGTCCTGCCGGGCCCGCGGCTCTCGCCCGAAGCGCTGTACCTTCTCCTCGAGAGCGAGCGGGTCACCTATGCCGCCGGAGTCCCCACGGTCTGGAGCGCACTGCTGGAGTACCTGTCCGCCGGGGGCCTGCGGCTGAGCTCGCTGCGGCGCGCACTCATCGGCGGCTCGGCACCGCCGCCGAGCATGATCGCGGCGCTCAGCGCGCACGGAGTGGAAGTCTCCCAGGGATGGGGCATGACTGAAACATCGCCACTGGTCACGACCAGTGCCCTGTTGAGCAAGCACACTGGGGCCGATTCGGCGTCGCAGCAGACGATCCACGCCAAGCAGGGCCGGGCGATCTTCGGCGCCGACATCAAGATCGTTGCTGACACGGACGAGGAGCTGCCCTGGGATGGGCGCAGCATGGGGCAGCTCTGGGTGCGCGGCCACTGGGTCGCGAGCGAATACTTCCATGCACCAAATAGTGTGCTCAAGGACGGCTGGTTTCCGACCGGCGACATCGCGACCATCGACGCCGATGGCTACATACAGCTGAAGGACCGGACCAAGGACCTCATCAAGTCCGGCGGCGAATGGATTGCCTCCATCGAACTGGAGAGCATCGCCTGTGCGCATCCGGCCGTTCATCATGCTGCGTGCATCGCCCGAGCGCATCCCAAATGGGGCGAGCGGCCGCTGCTCGTCGTGGTCCGCAAGCCCGGCGCAACGGTCTGCGAGGCGGACATCCGGGGCTTCTTCGCCGGCAAGGTCGCCCGGTGGGCGATACCCGACAGCGTGCTGTTTGTCGAGGCACTGCCGCTGACTGCGACCGGCAAGGTCAGCAAGGCCGCGCTGCGCGAGCAGTTCGGCGCCGCCTGAGCGCCCCTGGAGCGCGACCGGGTGGCGCCGCCGGCCGCAAGAAAAATTAAATGTTTGTAATGCGGCTCTCCTGCGGACTCAAAGTCAATACTCTGCGCTTGTGCGGTGCCGCGCACGGGCGGTGACGCCGGATACGGGCCGTGGCCACAGTCCGCGCGCCGTGGCGCCGCCATCGACACAACGGATATCAGGGGGCGCCCGAGCTGCGTTGCGCTCTTGAGCGGATGTGCGCTTCGGCATCTGCGGCAAGCCCGGCGACCGCGGCAGACCAGCGTCGTATCTGTGCCTACTCAACTCAGCGGGGATTTTCACACATGCACAAGTTCGTTCGACTCCTGGCCGCCGCGGCGGCCACTAGTTCGCTGCTGCTCGCGCCGGCCGCGCTGGCCAAGACCCATCACCATGTCAAGACGCATCACCACGCCATGATGCATCATGCGGCGAAGGTGAAGAGCAAGACCCACCATGCCATGGTGCACCATGCGGCGAAGGCGAAGAGCAAGACCCACAAGATGACCGCTCAGCAGCGCAAGATGAGCGAGTGCGCGCACCAATCGAAGGGAATGAAGGGCAAGGCGCACAGCGCCTTCATGAGCAGGTGCCTGAAGAAGAAGTGATCCGCGAAGCGGCGGACCGGCCGGAGCGCGTCCGGTCCGCCTGCTTCTCATTGATCGGGAGCAGTGCAGCGTCATGGGACTTTTTGGCGGACTCTTGAGCGACGTGCTCGGCGGTGAGGCCGGCGGCATGGTCGAGAATGTCATCTCCGAACACGGCGGGGTGAGCGGCCTGGTGCAGCAGTTGCAGCAGGGCGGATTGGCCGACGTGGTTCAGAGCTGGGTCGGCTCGGGGGCGAACCTGCCCGTGTCGGCCGATCAGATCAAGCAGGCCCTCGATCCGGGCACTCTGGAAAAGCTGGCGGCCGACCACGGATTGTCCGTGGACAGCCTGTGCCAGCAGCTCGCGACCCACCTGCCGAAGGCGATCGGCCACCTGGGAGCCGACGGGGGCGAAGGCGCGGACGACACGGCCGAGTCCAACTGAGCGGGCCAACCGCCCGCAACGGGCCGCGATTCCCCGCGCGGTTCCGGCGGCATTGTGGGGGCCTGCCGGGCGCGAAACGGCCCGCAATCGCCCGCGCTAAAGTTCGCGCAGTCCGTCCGTCACCGGCATGCGGGCCGCGCGCAGCGCCGGGAACAGCCCGCCGAGCAGCCCGATCACCAGGGCCCAGCGCAGACTGCTCGCCAGCAGTCCCGGGGTGACGCGGAACTGGAACACCACTTCGCTGAAGTTCCCCCCGAGCGTCGAGGCGGTGTAGTTGTCGAACAATGCCCAGGCGAGCGCCGCGCCGAGCGCACCGCCGACGAGCGCGAGCAGCATCGTCTCGAGCATCACCGAGACCACCACAGGGCCGCCCCGAAAGCCGATCGCCCGCAGCGTCGCGATCTCACGCGTGCGCGCCGAGACGGCCGCGTACATGCTGTTGAGCGCCCCGGAAACCGCGCCGATCGCCATGATGCTCGCCACGATGGTTCCGAGGATCCGGATCAGCCTCGTCAGCCCCCCGGCCTGCCGCTCGTAGTAGGCGCGCGTCGTGTGCGCCTCGACCTTCAGACTCGGATTGCCGGCGAGCGCGGCCTTGAAGGCATCGAACTGCCCGGGCTCGACCAGCCGCACCGTGACCGAGGAGAAGCTGCTGCCGCGGTGGAAGGCCGGCCCCAGCACATCCACGTCGCCCCACAGCTCCGAGTTGTGAGCATCGCCGGAATCGAACTCCCCGACCACCTTCCACGGCTGTCCGTTGAGCTCGATGCTCGAGCCGACTCCCGTACCGGCGAACTCCCGCGCCGCGTCCTTGCCGACGATCAGCTCGCGCAGACCCGGCGTAAAGCGCCGGCCGGCGATGATCTTGACGTGCGGGTGCACGGCCCAGACCTCGGCGCCGACACCACGCACGGCGACGTTGGCATCCAGGCCGTTGCTCTTCTTCTTCAGCGAGGCTGCCACCACCAGCTCCGGGGAGCTCAGCGGACGGCCCTGCGCGTCGCGACTCACCTGCGGCGGCTCACCGATCAGGGCCGCATCATTCGGCGTCAGCACCGAATTGACCTCGCTCACCGAGCCTGAGCGCAGCACGATGACCGTATCGTTGCTGCCGGTGCCCTGCAGGGTCGACTCGAACCCCCGCCCCATCGCGAGCAGCGACACCAGCACACCGACAACGCCAGCGATGCCGACCACCACGACCGAGGCCCCACCGAGCCGCTGCGGCAGCGTCGCGAGGCCCGCTCTGGTGATCGAGGCCGTCTGCCGGCCGGTCCGGCTCACCGCGAGCCACGCCGCGAGCAGCAGCACCAGTGCGCCGAGCACCGCCCATGGCACGATGATGCCGAGCGCGGCGCAGAGGAGCGCGGCGAGGACCGTAGAGAGCCTGCTGAGGGTGTTGCGCATCTGGGCGTCCTCGCTCAGCGCCCGGCGAGCGCATCGACGATGCGCAGGCGCATGCCACGGCGCCCCGGCAACGCGCCAATGATCAACCCGATGATCAACATCAACACCCCGCCCTGCAGCCAGCTCGAGAGGCCGACCGGCAGCATCGGCACCTCTGCCCCGTATTTCGCCTGCACGCCGTTCACGACGCCGCCGGCGATGCCGAGTCCAATGACCCCGCCGATCACCAGCAGCAGCAGCGCTTCCCCGAGCAGCAGCACCAGTACCGTGCGGTTCGAGAAACCGATGGTCTTGAGGATGGCGAGCTCACCGGTGCGCTCGCGTACCGCCTGCGCCATGGTGTTGCCCGTCAGCAATATCAACGTGAAGAACACCGCGCCCATGATCGAGCGAACGATCAACCCGATGTCGGCGAACTGACTGACGAACGAGGCGGCAAAGGCGCTCTCGGTCTGGGTTTTCGTCTCGTGATCGGAGTTGCTGGAAAGCGAATCGATCGCCTGTGCGACCCGGCTCGACTCCCCGGGATCGGCGATCGTCTCGACGTACCAGCCCACATCGCCCTTGCCGAACGCGCGTGCCTCGTCGAAATAGCTCCAGCGGAAGAACATCGCGTTCTCCTCCCCGCGCTCGCGCCGGTCTTGAACATGATAGATACCCACCAGATCGAACGTCCAGGTGTTCGAGCCACTCTTCTGCGGAAAGATGGTGGCCTTCAGCGGGATCTGATCGCCCACCTTCCAGTGGAAGCGCCGCGCCAGCGTCGCCCCGACGACCGCCGCGGTGCGCGTCGTGTCGAACGCCTGGCGCTCGGCCGCCGGCATCTTGAACTCCGCATAAACCTTGAAGAAATTCGGGCCCACCGCCTCGTTGGTGAAGAAGTTCTTCGGGTCCTGGTAGACCCCGCCGAACCAGTTGGCGTAGGTCACGGCCGTCACGCCCGGGACGGTCTGGATGTTCTGATAGAGGCTAAGCGGCAGCGGAAACATCATCCCGACCTTGGACAACGTGATCAGCCGGTGCGCACCGGAGACGGTGTGTCCGGCCTGGCTGAACGCCGCGTTGACCGAATCAAGGAGGCCAAACAGCAGGAAGGCCGCGATCACCGATAGCAGCGTCAGCAGCGTGCGCACCTTGCGCCGCAGCAGCGCAGCCCAGATCAGGTGCAGGTATTTCATGCGGCGGCCTGCTCGCCCCCGACCAGGGTGCCTTTGTCGAGATGCAGGATCCGCCCGGCGTACTCGGCGGCCTTCGGGTCGTGCGTGACCATGATGACGGTCTTGCCGTGATCGCGGTTGAGCTGCTGCAGCAGCGCCAGGACCTCTTCGGCTGACTGACGATCCAGGTCGCCCGTCGGCTCATCGCAGACCAGTAGCGTCGGATCGGACACGATGGCACGCGCGATCGCCACCCGCTGTTGCTGCCCGCCGGAGAGCTCACCGGGCTTATGCGCGGCGCGGTCGGCGAGTCCGACCAGCTGCAACGCCACGCTGGCGTTGCGCCGGCGATCCTTGGCGGCAAGCTTGGTCAGGAGCAGCGGCAGCTCGACGTTGCGCTGCGCCGAGAGCATCGGCAACAGGTTGTAGAACTGGAACACGAACCCGACGTGCGCGGCCCGCCAGCGCGCCAGCGCGCCCTGCCCGAGCTGCTCGATGCGCTCCCCGGCCACCGTGAGCGAGCCTTCGGTCGGTGTGTCGAGCCCCCCGATGAGGTTCAGCAGCGTCGTCTTGCCCGAACCGGACGGTCCCATCAGCGCGACGAATTCCCCCTGCGCCACGTCGAGATCGATGTGATGCAGCACCTCGATGCGCTGTCGGCCGCGCAGGTACACCTTGCTCAACGAACGGATCTCGACCAATGCACCCATTGTCCTACTCCTGCTCGATGCTCACCCGATCACCGTCACGCAATTGTCCCGGCGGCGCTTGAACCACCACGCTGCCCGCGGCTATTCCGCCGACCGCGCGCAGATCTGCGCGGCTCGGACCCAGCGTCACAGTCTTTGCGCTCGCTCGCCCCCCCTCTACACTGAACAGCACCGTGTGGCCACCGCGCTCAACGACACTGGAGGCCGGTACCCACACCATCCCGGCCGGCACCTGTGTGCCCGCGCCCCCGGCCCCGGCGTGCTCCAGGAACGAAACGCGCACGCCCATCTGCGGCAGGATCCGCCGGTCCTTACTCTCGATCGCCACGCGCACCCGGACGGTCGCCTTGCTCTTGTCGGCCGTCGGTACGATTGCGATGACGTGCGCCGGAATGCGCCAGTCCGGGTACGCATCCAGCACCGCTTCTGCCGGCTGTCCGGGGTGCACCCGGTCGATGTAGGCCTCGTTGACGTCCACATCGACCTCGAGGGAGTTCATGTCAACGAGCGTGGCGACCCCGGTCTGCGTGAAACCGCCGCCACCGAAGAATGGCGAGATCATCTCCCCGGTATGGGCGGCCTTGTCGACCACCACCCCGGAGAACGGCGCACGCACGACGGTGTAGTCCTCCTGCACCTGGGCGGCACCGACTCCTGCCCGCGCGACCTGCACGTTGCGCTGCTGGGTGAGCAGCTGCGCCGCCAGTGAATCCGCCTGTGTCTCGGCCTGCTGCAGCGCCTGCAGGGCGACCAGGTGTCGACCGATGAGGGCCTGATCGCGTGCCAGGTCGCGCCGCGCCTCGACCCACTGTACCCGGTACTGCGCGAGCTGCGCCTGCGCGGCCTGCAGCTGGGCGCGCGCCTGGAGCAGCGCGGCCCGCTGGGCGCTGTCATCGAGCCGGGCGAGCACCTGACCGCGGTGTACGTATTCGCCCTCCTGGATGTCCACGCTGGTGAGCATGCCGGCAACCTGGGCGGAAATGGTCGCCTGGCGCTCGGCGGTGACGTAACCGCTCGCCTGCAGCACGGCGCTCGAGGCCCCGGCCGCAGCCACGGCACTGGCCGTCCTCACCGCAACCACCCGGTGCGCGCCGAACAGCCAGTACGCCGCGAAGGCGAGCGCCACGAGCAGCACCCCGGCTGCGAGCGCCACCCACAGCCCGCGCGGGGCGTGGACCGCCTCGCGCTGCGAACGGTCGATCTTCAGTTGAGCCAGCAGCGGCTTATTGTCGTTTGGATCCACGCCGACCGACCTGTGCAGACATTGATCGCCCCCTGATCCGCCGATCGATCCGAACCCAACGCGTGGTGCAGCAATGCCGGCATTCTACGACAGGCTCCGGCGCGGGTAAATTCCATGCGGCGCGCGGCCGTCAGCATCACTCCGGGAAACATGCGACGGAAGTGCCGTGCGTCAGGCTCAGCCGGTGGCAACTGCCACCCGGCCTTCGCAGCGCTTGCGCACGCCGCGCCAGCGCTCCTCGCGTTACCTCGCGTCCGCGTCCAGATCGAGTCTGGGCACCGCGGTGCAGGCGGCGAGCTGCCTCTGTGCGTCCTGCCAGCGAGCCGAGGCCCGCAGCGCCTGCGCACTGAGCTGCTCGCGGCCATGCAACCGCGCCAGCCGCACCCCGGAGGCCGGCGCCGGCGTCACCGCGAGACGATCGATCACGGTCGCGGCAGCCGTGCGATCGTTGCACACCACCAGCATGTCGCAGCCGGCCCCGAGCGCTCGCTCGGCGCGGGTGACGATGTCGCCGTAGCCTGCCGCCCCGCCCATCGACAGATCGTCGGTGAACACCGCGCCCTGGAAGCCGAGCTCGTTGCGCAACACGTCGGTGACCCAGCGCCGCGAGAAACTCGCCGGCTCGCCATCCACCGCCGGGAACAGCAGATGGCCCACCATCACCGCCGGCAGGCCGTTGGCGATCAGACGCCGATACGGCATGAGATCCCCGTCCAGATCGGTCAACTCCCGCCGATCGACCGGCAGCGTGGCGTGGGAGTCGGCCGTGACCGCTCCGTGCCCGGGGAAATGCTTGGCGGTGGCGGCCATACCCGCCTCGCGCATGCCCTGCGAGTAGGCGAGCGCGAGCTGACTGACGACGCGGGGTCGGCCGTGAAACGCCCGCTCGGCGATGAAGCTGACGCCGTAATCGACGTCGACGCACGGCGCGAACGACAGATCCACCCCGCAGGCGAGCAGTTCTGCGGCCATCAGCCAGCCCATGCTGCGTGCCAGTTCGACTCCGTGCCGCTCATCGAGATCATATTCCCGGCCGATGCGCCGGGCGGCCGGCAGCGCGGAGAATCCCTCCCGGAACCGCTGCACCCGTCCACCCTCGTGATCGACTGCGACCAGCAGCGGCGGGGTGCGCACGGCGTGGACGGCCGCGACGAGCGCGCTCAGCTGCGCCGGCTCGGCATAGTTGCGCGCGAACAGGATCACCCCACCCACCCGGGGATGGGCGATGAGCTCGCGCTCCTCGGCCGTCAGTTCGGTCCCCGTCAGGTCGATCATCAGCGGGCCGAGGCTCATGCGCAGGCGCCTCTGGGTCCGCCGAGCAGCGCCAGCGACTCGACATGCCCGGTGTGGGGAAACATGTCGATGATGCCGGCCGCCTCGAGCGCAAACCCGTGCTCGTGCACCAGCACGCCGAGGTCGCGGGCGAGACTGCCCGGATGGCAGGAGATGTACAACACGCGCCGCGGACACAGCGCCGCCACGGTGGCGAGCATCTCGCGCGCCCCAACCCGTGGCGGATCGAGCAGCACGTGGCTGTACGGGCCGCGCAGCCACGGGGTATGCGGCTCGGGCGGAGCCGACAGATCCGCGACGTGGAACTCGGCATTGGCGATCCCGTTGCGCGCGGCATTGCCCCGCGCACGCTCGATGAGCGCCGCCGCGCCTTCGACCCCGACGGCCCGCGCCCCGGAGCGGGCGAGCGGCAGGGTGAAGTTGCCAAGACCGCAGTACAGATCGAGCACCGTATCGCCCGGCCCGCAGCCGAGCAGCTCGACCGCGCGGGCCACGAGCGCGCGGTTGACAGGGCCGTTGATCTGCACGAAGTCGCTCGGCATGAACTGCAGCCGCAGATCGAGCTCGGGCAGGCTGTAGTACAGCGGCTCGAGCGGCGCAGATGCCTCCAGTGGCTCGATGCTCTCGAGGCCCCCCGGCTGCAGGTACAGGCGCGCCCCCCGGGCCGCCGCGAAGGCGCGCAACCGTTCACGGTCGCCGGCCGAGGGCGGGCTCAACACTCGCAGCACGAGCGCCGTGGCGTTATCGGCGACGGCGACCTCGATCTGGGGCAGCCGCTGGCGGATGTCGAGCGTCGCGATGAGCTCGGCGAGCGGCGTGATCCACTCCCCGACCGGCGGGCTCAGCACCTCGCAGCGCTGCAGGTCCGCCACGTACGGCGCGCTGCGCTCGCGGAAGCCGACCACCACGCGGTCCTTCTTGGGCACGAATTTCGCCCCGAGCCGGGCGCGGCGCCGGTAACCCCAGGCCGGGCCGGCGAGCGGCGCGAACCAGTGCGGACAGTCCACGCGTGCCAGGCGCTCCAGATTGTCGGCGAGCTCGGTCTGCTTCATCGCCCGCTGCGCCTCGCTCGAGAGGTGCTGCAGCACGCAGCCGCCGCAGACCCCGAAATGCTTGCAGCGCGGAGCGACTCGCGTGGCGGCAGGTTCGAGCACCTCGAGCAGCCGCCCCTCATCATGGCCGCGATGCCGGCGCGTGCGCACGAAGCGAACCGTCTCGCCGGGCAGTGCCCCGGGGACGAACGCCGTCTTCCCCTCGCGCACGATGCCGTCGCCCTCGTGCGTCAGCGCACTCACGCGCGCACATTCCTCACGCGCCGGCTCCTCACCACGCGCCGCGCCCGCCCGGCTCATGCGGGGGTCTCCCAGGCGCGCAGGAACTGCCCGAAGTGCGGCTCCTCGCCGGCGCGCAGCAGCGCGCGCACCCGCTCGAGCTCGGCCTCGTGCGCCGCGGCGGTGAGCCGCCCGCGCAGCAGCTCGAAACGCAGGTACACCAGGTAGGTGTTGAGCACGTCGGTCTCGCAGTAGCGGCGGATGCCGGCAAGGTCCCCGGCCTGGTAGGCGTCCCAGACCTGCGCACCGGAGAAGCCGAGCTTGCCCGGCAGGCCGAGCAGCTGCGCGATGTGCTCGAGGGAGACCCGCCCGCGTCCCTGGAACCCCGAGAGCACGTCCATCAGGTCGATGTGGCGCCAGTGAAAGCGGCTGAGATAGTTGTTGTAGCGGAAGGCCGGGTCGGACTCGCCGGTCTCCCAATAACGGTGCGCCTGCAGCCCGGCGGCGAGCGCGCGGTAGTTCAGCACCGGCAGATCGAAGCCCGAGCCGTTCCACGACACCAGCTCCGGGCAGAAGCGCTCGAGGCCGTCGAAGAACCGCTCGATCAGCTCGCGCTCCGGGGAGTGCTCATCGCCGAGGCTCCACACCTTCAGCGTGTCGCCCCGGCGCAGCACGCAGGAAATGGCCACGATCCGGTGCTGCTCGTGCGAGAGGAACTCCGAGCCCGACGCCTGGCGGCGCAGTGAGTACATGGCCTTGGCGACGGCGGCCTCGCTGAGGCCCTCGAGCCCGTACAGCCGCCGCCCGAGCGCCACATCCGGCACGGTCTCGATGTCGAATACCAGACAATTGATCAAGCCCACACTTCCCCGTGACGCGCGCGCGGCGCGCACTATTGTGCCCTGAGCAGCACCGCCACCGCCACGACCAGCCCCGCCTCGTCGGTGAGCGTCACGTGGCCTTCGCCGATGCCGAGCGCGCGGCGCACCTGCTCGCCGCGCTGCGAGTAGACCACCTCGGGCCTGCCGAGCCGGTTCTGGACGATGCCGACGTCGCGGATCCACACACCGTTGGCAAACCCGGTGCCCATCGCCTTGACGATGGCCTCCTTGGCCGCGAAACGCATGGCGAGAAAGCGCCGCGGGCGCTGCGTGCGCTCGAGCTGCGAGCGCTCCTCGGGCATCAGCAGCCGCTCGATGAACCGCTCCCCGTGGCGCTCGAGCACCCCGTCGATGCGCTCGGCTCTGAGCACATCGATGCCGATGCCGAAGATCATGCGCGCGCGGCCGTCATCAATGCACGCATCTCGCGCACGGCCGCGGGCAGCCCGTGGAATACAGCTCGCGCCACAATGGCGTGCCCAATGTTGAGTTCGACGATCTCTGCGATCGCCGCGACCGGCTGCACGTTGTGGTAATCGAGCCCGTGACCGGCATGCACCTGAAGTCCGAGCCGCGCCGCCAGTCGTGCCGCACTGGCGAGCCGCTCGAGCTCGCGCGCCGCGGTGGTGCCGCTCGCCTGCGCATACGTGCCGGTGTGCAGCTCAATGGCCGGCGCTCCGGCGCGCGCGCTCGCCTCGATCTGCTGCGGCTGCGGATCGATGAACAACGACACCCGCACGCCGTGTGCGCCGAGCCGCTCGATCGCCTCGCGCACCGGCGCGGGCTGAGCGGCAACGTCGAGTCCGCCCTCGGTGGTCAGCTCCTGACGCTTCTCCGGTACCAGACAGCAGTGCGCCGGCCGCACCGCGCAGGCGAATTCGATCATCTCCCCCGTGACGGCCATCTCGAGGTTCATCGGGATCGTCAGCAGGCCGCGCAGGGTGCGCACGTCCGCGTCCTGGATGTGCCGGCGATCCTCGCGCAGATGCAGCGTGATGCCGTCGGCGCCGGCCATTTCGGCCTCGAGCGCCGCGTGCACCGGATCGGGATCGCGCCCGCGCCGGGCCTGACGCACGGTGGCGATGTGGTCGATGTTCACGCCGAGCGCGATCGAGGAATGGGACACGGTGCTCTCCGCGCGTGTGTTTCGCCCCGGATCGGGGCTCAGTCGAACATTTTCCCGTACGGACGCGCCGGATGCGACCCCCGGTGCACCGCCCGAGCCACCCGGCGGGTGGTCAGTTCCCGGCCCTCCAGGCACTCCGCGAGCGCCGCCGAGAGCAGCGCCCGCGCGTCCGCGCGCGTGCGCGCCGCGGCCAGATCGCCCGTCGCGAGCGCGCGCAGCGACTCGCCCGCGAGCGCCCCGGGCTCATCCTCGCGGACCCGGTACAGACCCTGCGCCGGCCGGAAGCGGTAGAACCCCGCGCGCTCGATCGGCGCCCCACCGGACTCGACGGCGAGCTCGAGCCCGTAGCCGACCCCGCCGAGCAGCGCGAGCTCGAACTGCCGCAGTGCCGCCTCCGTCTCGCCCACCTCGCGCAGCCGCTCCAGGCTCGCCGCGTACACGTCGTAGAGCTCCGGGGCCGCATCATGCCTCAGCGTCAGCTTCAGCAGCAGCTCGTTGAGATAGAACGCGCTCATCACGTTCGCGGCGGGCAGCGCCGGACCGGGCGCGAGGCACTCCGCGCCGGTGAGCTGGCCCGCCTCGCGCCCGAGCACGAACGACAGCAGCAGCGGCTGGAAGGGCTGTAGCGCCGCGGCGAGGCGTGCCTTTGGTCCGCGCACCCCGCGCGCGAACAGCGTCAGGCGCCCGTGCTCGCGCACCAGCACCTCGAGGATCCGACCGGTCTCGCGGTACGGGCGGTGATGCAGCAGGTAGCCCGGCGCGAGCAGCACCCGACGGGCCTGAGCGCTCACGACTCGAGGTCCAGTTCCTTCAGCGCCCGGGCGCTGTCGGCCCAGTGCTCGCGCACCCGGACCCACAGGCGCAGGTGCAATCTCCGTCCGAGCAGGGCATTCAGCGTGCGGCGCGCGGCGGTGCCGACCCGCTTCAGCCGCTCCCCACCGGCGCCGATCACGATCGGCTTCTGGCCCTCGCGGTCGACCCAGATGGCCGCATCCACGACCAGCTGCCCGTCCTCCTCGGCCATGCGCTCGATGGCCACGGCGATACCGTAGGGCACCTCCTGGTTCAGCTCCAAGGTGAGCTTCTCGCGCACCGTCTCGGCGATGCGGAACGCCTCGCTGCGGTCGGTGAGCGTGTCGCGATCGAACAGCGGCGGGGACAGCGGCAGAGCCTCGGCGATGACCTTGAGCAGCGGCTCGAGTCCATTGGACTTCAGGGCCGAGATCGGCACCAGGGCACGGAACGGGTGGCGCTCGCCGAGCTCGGCCAGATACGGCAGGAGCCGCTCGCGCGGGTGCACCCGGTCGACCTTGTTCACCACCGCGACCGCCGGCCGCCCCGAACGCCCGATACGCTCAAGCGCGAGGGCGTCCTCGGCGGTCCACCTCAGCGCCTCGACCACCAGCACCGCGATGTCGGCATCGGCGAGCGCCGACGATGCGGTGCGGTTCATGGCCTTGTTCAAGGCGCGCTGCGCGCGGTGGTGCAGTCCGGGGGTGTCGAGGAAAGCGATCTGCGCATCGGGGCGCTGCACCAGCCCCAGGATGCGGTGCCGGGTGGTCTGCGGCCGCGGTGTGACGATGCTCACCTTGGTGCCCACCAGGGCGTTGATGAGCGTCGACTTGCCGACGTTCGGGCGCCCCACGAGCGCGGCGAACCCGCAGCGCAGCAGCGGCGCGGGGGAATCAGCGCTGAGACTCATCGACTCGCTCAGAGAGCATCTCCAGAATTTGTTCGGCCGCTTCCTGCTCGGCGCGGCGGCGGCTCGAACCCCGCCCGCGCGCGCTCAGGGACAGACTCGGCACCGCGCAGCGCACCTCGAAGGTCTGCGCATGCGGCTCGCCTTCGACGTCCTGCACAGTGTAGACCGGAAGCGCGAGGGAGCGTGATTGCAGGTGCTCCTGCAGGCGCGTCTTGGGATCCTTCAGCGCCTGCGGGGCAGGCAGCGCCGCCACGCGAGCGGCGAGGCGGCGCAGGATCAGCGCCTCGGCCGCCTCGAGCCCGGCATCGAGGAACACCGCCCCACAGAGCGCCTCGAAGGCATCGGCGAGGATGGACTGGCGGCGGAACCCGCCACTTTTGAGCTCCCCGGGGCCGAGCTGCAGCACCTCCCCGAGTCCGAGCTCCGCGGCCACCTCGGCCAGAGGCTCGGCACTGACCAGCCGGGCTCGCAGCCGGCTGAGGTCGCCCTCGCTGGCCGAGGGGAAGCACCGGTACAGGTCGCGCGCCACCACCAGGTTCAGCACCGCGTCGCCGAGGAACTCCAGCCGCTCGTTATTCGGACCGGCCGCGCTGCGGTGCGTGAGCGCGGCACGGAACAGCGTCAGGTCGCGCGGTGCGTACTCGAGCTGCGTGCGCAGCCAGCGCTCGGGCCACTGCGCGCTATCCACCGCCGTTCACGAGCACCGACTTGTCGAACTCCACGCGCAGCGTGATGTGCGCGAACAGCGGCGCGTAGTCGTAGTAGGCCGCCTGCACCTGGTAGCCCGCCCCCGAGCGCTGGATGGAGATGTCGCGCACGGTCGGATAGTTGACGCTGTCGACCTCGAAGTGGCGCGAGATCGCCGCCTGGATGCTGAACACGCTCGCCCCGCCGGTCTGGAACTGCCCGGGCAGCTCCTGCAGCGTTCGCGAGACCTTCAGATAGTTCAGGTACACCGGCGCCAGGCGCATCCCGGCATACAGGCAGATGGCGAACGGTGTCAGCAGCACCAGCCAGCCGATCAGAGTGATTCCGCGTTCTCGACGCATCGCCACACCCTCCGTCACTTGATCTTCATGCCGATCCGACTCCAGATCGGTCCGCCCTTACGATGGATGTCCCAATTGAACCAGATATAGGTCGCCTTGCCGACCAAGTCCTGCTCCGGCACGAAACCCCAGAACCGGCTGTCGTCACTGTTGTCGCGGTTGTCACCAATCATGACATATTCCCCCGGCGGCACCGTGGCGTCGAGTCCCTTCTTGCTCAGCACGAACGCATCCGGCGGCGGTTGCCCCCCGCAGATGTAACCGCGCGCATCCGAGCGCGGACAACCCGGCAGCGGATCCAGGGTGACCACGAGAGGCACCGGGCACAGCAGCACCTGGTGCACATGCGTGCCGAGATCCTCGGTCGCGAGCTGCATGTTCTGGTAGCACCCGTCGTGGTAGGTGCCGGTCACATTGAGGGGAATCGGCTTGCCGTTGATGGTCAGGCGGTCATCGTGCACCACCACGTGATCGCCCGGCAGTCCCACCACGCGCTTGATCCAGTCCTGCGTCGGATGCAGCGGCGGGCGGAACACCACCACATCCCCGCGGTGCGGCTCGCCGGTACCGAGGATCTTGGTGTGGGTCACCGGCAGGCGCAGCCCGTAGGGAAACTTCTCCACCACGATGAAATCCCCGTCGAGCAGCGTCGGCATCATCGAGTCGGAGGGGATACGGAACGGCTCGACGATGAAGGTGCGCACCACGATCACCGCGAGCGCCACCGGAAAGAAGCTGCGCGCGTAATCGACGGTGACCGGCTCGGGCAGCTCGGCCGGATCGCGGCCCGCGGCCCGCGCCAGCGCCAGGCGCCGCCGGGCGAGCACGCTGGCGTCGATCAGCCACACGATGCCCGTCACGGCGCAGATGATGAGCAGCACGGCGCTGAAGTTGACTGCCGCGGCGAGCAGCAGGCGCACCACCACCGCGACCAGCAGCACCGGCAGCACCCGATAACACAGCGCGATGAACGGCGGATCGGGCGGCGGCTCGGCTGCCAGCACGCGCCGTGGCCGGTACAGCCAGTCATCGACCACGCACAGCACGCCCACCGGGATCGCCAGCCAGGCGAGAAAGACGATCAGCTGCATCACGAACGAGGGCATGTGAACTCCAGGCACACAGTGAGGCGGGCAACGGTCGCGCCGGGGCGCGTGAGCGGCGGCATCGCCGCCTGCGGTGAGGGACGGGTCGCGCGGAACATCGGACCGGTGCGCTACTTGCGGCCCACTTTGAGCACGGCAAGGAACGCTTCCTGCGGGATCTCGACCCGGCCGAGCTGCTTCATGCGCTTCTTGCCCTCTTTCTGTTTCTCGAGCAGCTTGCGCTTGCGGCTGATGTCCCCGCCGTAGCACTTGGCGAGCACGTTCTTGCGCAGCGCCTTGACCGTGGCACGCGCGATGACCGCGCTGCCGATCGCCGCCTGCACGGCGACCTCGAACATCTGCCGCGGGATCAGCTCGTGCATCTTGTCCACCAGCTCGCGGCCGCGCTGATAGGCGTTGTCGCGGTGCACGATGATCGAGAGCGCATCGATCCGCTCGCCGTTGATCAGGATGTCGAGCTTCACGAGCGGCGCGGCCTGGAAGTGCGAGAACTCATAGTCGAAGGAGGCGTAGCCGCGGCTCACCGACTTCAACCGGTCGAAGAAATCGAGCACCACCTCGGCCAGCGGCAGCTCGTACTGCAGCGAGACCTGCGTGCCGAGGTAGAGCATCTTCTTCTGCGCACCGCGCTTCTCGGTGCACAGCTGCAGCACCGAGCCGACGTGATCGGGCGGCACGAGGATGTTTGCGGTGATGATCGGTTCGCGGATCTCATCGATCTCGTTGAGCGGGGGAAGCTTGGCCGGGTTGTCGACGGACTGCACCTTGCCGTCGGTGCGCGCGACCTCGTAGATCACCGTCGGGGCGCTGGTGACCAGGTCCAGGTGATATTCGCGCTCGAGCCGCTCTTGCACGATGTCCATGTGCAGCAGCCCGAGGAAGCCGCAGCGGAAACCGAACCCGAGCGCCCCGGAGACCTCCGGCTCGTAGTGCAGCGCCGAGTCGTTCAGGCGCAGCTTCGCCAGCGCGTCGCGGAAGTTCTCGTAGTCCTCGGAGTTCACCGGGAACAGGCCCGCGAACACCCGCGGCTTGATCTGCCGGAAGCCCGGCAGCGCCGTATGCGCCGGCCGGCTCTCGAGCGTAATGGTGTCGCCAACGGGCGCGCCGTCGATCTCCTTGATCCCCGCGACGATGAACCCGACGTCGCCGGTCCCCAGGCGCTGCTCGACCACCGGCTTCGGCGTGAAGCGCCCGAGCCGATCGACGTTGTGCGCCCGCCCCGTGGAGATCACGCGGATCTTCTCCCCGGTGGCGAGGCGACCGTTGACCACGCGCACCAGCGAGACGACGCCCACGTAGTTGTCGAACCAGGAATCGACGATGAGCGCCTGCAGGGGCGCCTCCGGGTCCCCGCGCGGCGCGGGAATGCGCCGGATCAGCGCCTCGAGCAGTGCCTTGACGCCCTCGCCGGTCTTGGCGCTGACGCGCAGCGCATCGCCGGCCTCGATGCCGATGATCTCCTCGATCTCGTGGATCACGCGTTCCGGGTCGGCCGAGGGCAGATCGATCTTGTTGATGACCGGCACCACCTCCAGGCCCTGTTCGAGCGCCGTATAGCAGTTCGCGACGCTCTGCGCCTCGACGCCCTGGGAAGCATCCACCACGAGCAGCGCGCCGTCGCAGGCCGCCAGCGAACGGGACACCTCGTAGGAGAAATCCACGTGCCCCGGGGTGTCGATCATGTTCAGCTGGTAGCGCTGGCCGTCGTCGGCGTCGTAGTAGAGCGTGACGCTCTGCGCCTTGATGGTGATGCCCCGTTCCCGCTCCAGGTCCATGGAGTCGAGCACCTGGGAGTGCATCTCGCGCTCCTCGAGCCCGCGGCAGACCTGGATGAATCGATCGGCGAGCGTGGACTTGCCGTGATCGACATGAGCGATGATGCAAAAATTACGTATAAGCCGCATGAATCCGGGCCGCGTTCTCCGCCGCGCCAGATTGTCAGCGGCGGGCGGATTATACCTGTTGGACGGTCCGGATTGAGCCCTACCTGCGGGCCGGGGCTGCGGGCCCTCAGCGCAGCGCCAATCGCCGCCGCAGCGCCTCGCCGCTGAAGTGGAACCGGCAGACCAGTTCCTCCCCGAGCAGCAGCACCGGCACCTGCAGCCCGTAGCGGCTCTGCAGCTGCGGGTCGCTGTCGACGTCGATGAGTTCCACGGGCGGCAACGGAACCTCGCGGCCGAATGCGAGCAGCGCCGCGTGCATCTCATCGCAGAGCGGGCAGTCCCGCCGGCTCACCAGCCGCAAAGTCACGGCGCTCACGGCGGGGCCCCCGAGTGGCCCAACGGAACGCCCGGGAGGGAGGCGTAGCCGGCCCGCTGGGCCCGTACCGAGTCGGCGATCGAGCGCACGGTGCGCGCCGGCGCCTCGCCCACCGCGGTCACGCGGTGGCCGTCGACGAACGTCGAGAACACGTAGGAGGCGCCCATGTGCGCCGACTCCACCGCCGGGGGATGGGCCGCATCGGCCCGCGCCGGCCGCGAGACGAACACCGACACCGAGGCCAGCCCGTCCGTATACACCAAATGCTCCACCGGTCCGCGCGCCCCCGGCAGGCTCTGGGCCACGTGGGTCGCCATGTGAAAGCCCGGCGGCAGCCACAGCGCGTTCCAGACCAGCGCGCTGCTCTTGGGCGGGACGGCCGTATTGCGCAGCCAGCGATAGCCCACCGTCGAGAGGTGCGGCTGGAAGGCCGCATCGGGAATGGACCGATCGATCTTGAGGGTGGCGAAGACGATCTCCTCGATGACGTGACCGCCGTCGCGCGCGTCCCACAGCTGGATCTTCAGCGGCATGCCGGCCCGGTCGATCCACAGCCGGTAGCCGTAGCGGTACTGGTCGCGCGGCATGACCGTGATGAGCCGGGTCAGGTGCCGGTCGATGCGCACCTGCGCGCCCTCGTGCAGCGCATAGAAGCGCTCGGTCTGCCGGTTCAGCGCCGGCAGCGCTCCGATCAGCGAGCTGCTGGAGGGGATGCGCTCGACCAGCACGACACGCTTGTCAGGCAGGTAGCACGTCACCTGCGAGCCGGTGCGGATGAACTCCCGTCCGGAGCCATCGAGGGACTCGAGCCGCTCGGCGACCACCCCGTCCTTGAGGCGGTGAATGATCTTCAGCATCTGCACCTGCCCGCCCACCCAGTGGGCGAAGGTGCCTTCGTAGTTCAGCGTGTTGA
The DNA here is from genome assembly GCA_021805275.1 of Pseudomonadota bacterium. Next base: position 146,346 of record JAJZFQ010000178.1, on the reverse strand, counting down.
GCGCGTGATTCATGCGCTCGAGCCACGCCGCCGGCTGGCCGGCAAGCGCGACCGCGCCACTGATCGCCCAGGTGATGCCCCAGGCGGCGAGCCGCCCGCTAGCGGGGAGGCGGTGCCGCATGGCCATGCCCCGCCGAGCGCGGATGCGCGGGGGCCGGCGGGCGCACGCTGAGCGGCTCGCCGACCATCAGCGAAGACAGCAGATTCCCGCCGCTCATCGGCCAGGCGTAAGCGCTGTGCGCGACGACATAATCGGCCAGCTGGGTCGGAGGCATCAGTGACATGGGCTGATGCGAGGGCGGCGGCACGACATAGCTGTCCGGCCCGCTGGCGGCCGTCAGTGCCGGCGCCGGGCGCACCGTGCTCAGGCGCGCGACCGTCAGCGCCGGGGCACTCACCGGGGCAAGGCTGTGCCCGCGCAGCCACAGGATCGACAGCGCCGCGACGCCAGCGGCCATGGCCGCACCGCCGATCATCCGCACCCAGGGGGCGCTGAGCCCGCCCGCCCCACCGCCGCCACGGGCCAGCTGCGGCTCGTGGGAGAGCGCGGCGTTGACCCGTCCGGCCACTGCGCTCTGCAGCACCACGCCGCGCTCGGAGCGGATCACCGCCCCGATGAGCGCGTAGCGGCCCCAACGCGCCTTAAGCGCCTCGTCGCGCGACAACCGCCGCGCCAGCAGCTCGCACTCCGCGCCCGGCAGTTCGTCATCGAACATCGCGGACAGCTGACTGTCGAGTTCCTCGTTCATCCGAGCTCCTCCGTACGGCCAAGGCCGCCCTCGAATACTTGGCGCAGCCGCTGATCGATGGCCTCGCGTGCGCGGAAAATCCGCGACCGCACCGTACCCACCGGACAGTCCATCTGCGCTGCAATCTGCTCGTAGGAGAGCCCCTCGAGCTCGCGCAGAACGATGGCGGTGCGCAGATCCTCCGGCAACTGCTCGATGGCGGCGTTGACGGTCTGGCGGATCTCGTCGGTGAGCACCAGTCCTTCGGGGGTCTCGGAATCCTTCAGTCGGCCTTGCATATCGTAGGACTCGTCTATGCTGTCGCGGTCGAAGTCGTAATCGACCGGACTGCGGTCACGGGACACCACCGCGTTCTTCGCGGTGTTGATGGCGATGCGATACAGCCAGGTGTAGAACGCGCTGTCGCCGCGGAACTGCGGCAACGCCCGGTAGGCCTTGATGAAGGCCTCTTGGGCGATGTCCTCGGCTTCGGCCGGATTACGAACATAGCGCGTCACCAGCTTGACCAACTTGTGCTGGTACTTCAGGACCAGCACATCGAAAGCGCCCTTGTCGCCCCGCTGCACCCGGCGAACTAGGCTCAAATCACTGACATCGGCGCTCATTTGCGCGCCCTCTGCTGCTGAGTAAAGAAGGCCGCTCGCGCCGCGACCTGAATAGACACTGAATCTTTGGATAAGTTCAGATGTCCTCACCTTCCGTGGGTCCCGTCCGGTCCCCCGGGCCGATCATGCCGCAAGCCACCCGCCCCGTGCCACCGGCGCGGCGGATCCGGCCGGCCAGGGCGGCCAGTTCAGCCTCCTCCGGCACCTCCCCGGCGAGCAGGTAGCCGGCGAGCTCGGGGTCCGGCAGCGCGAGCAGCCGTTCCAGCACGTGCCGCTCGGCCGGCCCGGCCTCGGCGAGGGCGGCGGCCGCGTACCGCTCGAGCAGCACATCCAGCTCCTTCAGCCCCCGCCGGCAGCGCCACAGCAGCCGGCGGCCGTCGGCGTCGAGCGTCGCCACGAGCTTCAGCTTTGTCTCTGCACGAGCATCTTCTTGATCTCGGCAATGGCTTTCGCAGGGTTCAGGTCCTTGGGGCAGACATCCGTGCAGTTCATGATGGTGTGGCAGCGATAGAGCTTGAACGGATCCTCGAGTGCATCGAGGCGCTCGCCGCTTGCCTCGTCGCGGCTGTCGATGATCCAGCGGTAGGCCGCCAGCAGCGCCGCGGGACCGAGGAAGCGATCGCTGTTCCACCAGTAGCTCGGACAGGCCGTCGAGCAGCACGCGCACAGGATGCAGGCGGCGGGCCGGTCGATCTTCTCCTGGTCCTCCTTCGATTGCAGCCGCTCGCCGTCGGGCGGTGCAGGTGTATGGGTCTGCAGCCAGGGTTTGACCGAGGCGTACTGGGCGTAGAACTGGCTGAGCTCGGGCACCAGGTCCTTCACCACCGGCATGTGCGGCAGCGGATAGATGCGGATCTCCTGCCCCAGATCGTGCATCGAGGTCGTGCAGGCGAGACGGTTCAGCCCGTCGATGTTCATGGCGCACGAGCCGCAGATGCCCTCGCGGCAGGAGCGGCGGAAGGTGAGCGAGGCATCGATGCTGCTTTTGATGCGGATCAGCGCATCGAGCACCATCGGGCCGCACTCGGCGGTGTCGAGCTCGAAGGTGTCGAGGCGCGGGTTCTCCCCGGAGGACGGCTCGAAGCGGTAGATGCGAAACGTGCGCACCTCGTGTGAGCCGGCCGGCGCCTTGTGGGTCACGCCGGTGCGGATACGCGAATTGGGAGGCAGTCGAAACTCAGCCATCGGAAACCCTTGCTCAGTAAGTACGCGCCTTCGGCGGGACGGTCTGCACCTCGTCGGTGAGCGTGTTCAGGTGCACCGGTCGGTACTCGAAGCGCACCCGGCCCGGTCCCTCGACCGACACCAGCGTGTGTTTCATCCAGTTGACGTCGTCGCGGTTGGGAAAGTCCTCGCGCGCGTGCGCCCCGCGGCTCTCGGTGCGGTTGCCCGCCGAGTGGATCGTCGCGGTCGCCTGCAGCAGCAGGTTCTCCAGCTCCATCGTCTCCATCAGGTCGGTATTCCACACCAGCGAGCGGTCGGTGACCTGCACGTCGGCGAAGGACTCGAAGGTCTGCGCGAGCTTGCGCGCGCCCTCGGCGAGGGACTCCCCGGTCCGGAACACGGCCGCATCGAGCTGCATGGTCTTTTGCATCTCCAGGCGGATCTCGGCGGTCGGGCGCGTGCCGCGCGCGTTGCGCAGCCGGTCGAGTCGCGCCACCGCGGCCTCGTGCGCGTCCTTGGCGAGCGGCGCGTGGCGCGTGGCGGGCTTGATCAGCTCGGCGCAGCGGCGCGCCGCCTGGCGACCAAACACCACCAGATCGAGCAGCGAGTTCGAGCCCAGCCGGTTCGCCCCGTGCACCGACACGCAGGCCGCCTCGCCGACGGCCATCAGGCCGGGCACCACCGCGTCGGGATTGCCGTCGCGCGAGCGCACCACCTCGCCATGGTAGTTGCAGGGGATGCCGCCCATGTTGTAGTGCACGGTGGGCTGCACCGGGATGGGCTGACGCGTCACATCGACGCCGGCGAAGATGCGCGAGGTCTCGGCGATGCCGGGCAGGCGCTCGTGGATCACCTCGGGCCCCAGGTGCTCGAGGTGCAGGTGAATGTGATCGTGCTCGGGACCGACGCCGCGGCCCTCGCGGATCTCGATGGTCATGGCGCGGCTCACCACGTCGCGCGAGGCGAGATCCTTGGCGTTCGGCGCATAGCGCTCCATGAAGCGCTCGCCCTTGGCGTTGGTGAGGTAGCCGCCCTCCCCGCGCACCCCCTCGGTGATCAGGCAACCGGCCCGGTAGATGCCGGTCGGGTGGAACTGCACGAACTCCATGTCCTGCAGCGGCAGCCCGGCGCGCAGCACCATGGCGTTGCCGTCCCCGGTGCACGAATGCGCCGAGGTGCAGGAGAAATACGCCCGGCCGTAGCCGCCGGTGGCGAGGATCGTCATGTGCGCGCGGAAGCGGTGCAGCTTGCCCTCGGTCATATCGAGCGCGAGCACGCCGCGGCAGACCCCCTCCTCCATGAGCAGATCGAGGGCGAAGAACTCCACGAAGAAGGAGGCCGAGCGACTGATCGATTGCTGGTAGAGCGTGTGCAGCAGCGCGTGCCCGGTGCGGTCGGCCGCCGCGCAGGTGCGCTGCGCGATGCCCTGGCCGAAGTGCGTGGTCATCCCGCCGAAGGGCCGCTGGTAGATCCGTCCCTCGCTGGTGCGCGAGAACGGCACGCCGTAGTGCTCCAGCTCGATCACCGCCGCCGGTGCCTCCTTGCACATCAGCTCGATGGCGTCCTGGTCACCGAGCCAGTCCGATCCCTTGATCGTGTCGTACATGTGCCAGCGCCAGTCGTCCTCGCCCATGTTGCCGAGCGCGGCGCTGATGCCGCCCTGCGCGGCCACCGTGTGGCTGCGGGTCGGAAACAGCTTGCTGATGCAGGCGGTCGAGAGGCCCGCCTCGGCGAGCCCGAGCGTGGCGCGCAGCCCCGAGCCGCCCGCCCCGACGACGATGACGTCGTAGGTATGATCGATGATCTCGTATGCGCTCATGCGGCGCCTCCCAACGCCACCTTCAGGATCGCGAACACGCCGGCGGCCGCGGCGAGCACGTGCAGGTAGTTCGACAGCGCGAGCGCGACGATGCGCGCTCCGCGATTGGCAACGTAGTCCTCGATCACCACCCGCACCCCGAGCTGGGAATGCCAGGCCGCCGTCACCACGAACAGCATCAGCAGTAGCGCAGTGGAGTCCTCGTGCAGCCACAGCCGCACCGTCGCGTAGTCGAGCGAGGGCAGCGAGAGCAGCGAGACGACGAACCACACTGCCAGCGGCGCCAGTGCCACGGCCGTCAGGCGCTGCACCCACCAGTGGTGCACGCCCTCCTTGGCCGCGCCGCGCCCGAGCACCTGACCCAACGGGGTGCGCAGGCTCATGATGCGTGTCCCCGCAGCAGCCACAGCGCGAGCCCGGCGAAGAGCACCGCACTTGCGATCAGCACCAGGTAGGCGCTGGCGCGTGACTGCGCGCGCTCCAGGCCGCGGCCGCTGTCCCACACCAGGTGGCGCACGCCGGCGCACAGGTGGTAGGAGAACACCGCAAGCAGCGCGAGCCACAGCAGCTTGACGATGCCGAGCCCGAGCAACGCCTCGGCGCGCGCGTAGGCGGCCGGGCCGGCCGCGGCGGCCAGCAGCCAGGAGACGAGCCCGATCAGCCCGAGCGCGAGCACGAGCCCGGTGAGGCGGTTGAGCACGGAGGTGAGCAGCGTGTAGCGGTGCATCCGGTACACGGACAGGTGCGGCGAGGTGGGTCGTTCGGCCATGGCTACTCGGGGAGTTCAGAAATCGATACAGCGGCCGCGGCGCTCCCAGTCGCCGAAGCGCGTCGGCTCCGGTCCCGCAGGGCCGCCGATCTCGCGGACTAAGCTGGGGGGAGGCGCGGCGGCTGCGCTAGCCGGGCCCGCCGGCGCGCCGGCTTGCGTTGCGCTCGGCGGCGGGGCCTGGGTGGAATCGTCCTGCATGTGCGGCAAGTCTGCCAGAATCGCCCTCTGCCCGCCACGGCACAGCCTGACCCCGCAGAGCGCCCGGGATATGATCAATGCCATGAATTGCGAATTGCATCGCACCGAGCTTGAGGATCTGGGCGTGCTGCGCATCGCCGGCCCCGACGCGGTGCGCTTCCTGCAAGGACAACTCTCGAGCGATGTGACGCGCGTGGCGGCCGGGCGGGCCTTGCTCGCCGGTTATCACAATCCCCAGGGCCGCGCGATCGCGCTGCTACGCCTCGTGGCGCTCGGGGAGGGCGAGCTGCTCGCGCTGCTGCCGCGCGAGCTCGCCACAAGCGTGGCGCAGCGGCTGGCGAAGTACGTGTTGCGCGCCAAGGTCGCCATCACCGAGGTGTCGCACGAGTGGCGCGTGAGTGCGCTCGCTGCGGCGAGCGAGCTGACCCGCGGCGAGCCGGCCGATCCGGACCCCGCGCCGCGCGCTGCCGGGGAGCCGATCCGCCTCGCCCTCGAGGAACACTCGGCGCGCTGGCTCGAGCTCGCGCCGCGCACCAGCGCGAGCCGCCTCGACCCGGCGGCACGCGAGCAGTGGCGGCTGCTCGAGATCCGCGCCGGCATCCCGCAGGTGTACACCGCCACCTCCGAGCGGTTCGTGGCGCAGATGTTGAATCTCGATGCGCTCGGGGCCATCGCCTTCGACAAGGGTTGCTACAGCGGCCAGGAGGTCATCGCCCGGGCTCACTACCGCGGGCGTGTCAAACGGCGCACGCAGCGCTGGCGCTCGCGCGCGCCGCTCACGCTCGCCCCCGGGGATGCCGGCGTGCTGCCGGACGGGCGCACCTTCGAGGTCGTGCACGGGGCCCGCCTGCCCGACGGGCGCTGCGAGTTCCTCGCCGTGGCAGCGCTTGAGCCGCCCGAGGGCGGCTCAAGCGGTGAGGCGCCGGCGGTGGACGCCGAGCCGCTCGAGCTGCCTTACGCGCTGAGCCCGTAGCGCGGCCGGCTACAGATCGATCAGCGTCACCTCCCCGGGGGTGATCGGCCGCTCGAGAAAGCGCGCCCCGATGCGCGCGAAGCGCTCCGGGGCGTCTGTGGCGAGCAGGCGCAGACTGCCCGGGCCGCTGCCGTTCGCGAGCCCCGCCGCCGTGAGCGTCTCGCGCACGCGCCGCGCGGTGGTCTCGGCCGAGTCGACGATGCACACCTCCGGACCGACCGCGGCCCGGATGGCCCCGACCAGCATGGGGAAATGCGTGCAGCCAAGCACCAGCGTGTCGGGTGCCGGCGTGTCCGCGGCAAACAGCGGATCGAGGTAGTGATGCGCGAGTGCCTCGGCGATCGGCCCCTCTGCAAGACCCTCCTCGGCGAGCGCGACGAACAGCGGGGCCGGCCGCGCCTGCACTTGGGCCTCGGGCCGGCCGCGCCGGATCGCCTGCTCGTACGCCCCGCCGCGCACCGTGCCCTCGGTGGCGATGACGGCGATGCGGCCCGAGCGCGACACCGCGCACGCCGCCTCGGCGCCCGGCTCGATCACCCCGATCACCGGCACCGGGGCGATGTGCGCGCGCACCGCCGGCAGGCCGACCGCCGAGGCGGTGTTGCAGGCCATCACCAGGCACTTGATGTCGTAGCCAGTGAGCGCCTCGGCGGCCTGCAGCGCATAGCGCGCCACGGTCGAGGGGCTCTTGGTGCCGTACGGCAGGCGCGCGGTATCCCCGAGGTAGACGAACGACTCGAGCGGCAGCTCGCCCATCAGCGCCTTCAGCACCGTCAGGCCACCGACGCCGGAATCAAACACCCCGATCATGCGCGCGGCGCGGCCGCGGACCGCCGAGCGCCGCGCCGCTGCCTCACGGGCTCTCCGGGCGCAGATGCGGGAAGAGAATCACGTCGCGGATCGAGGGCGAGTCCGTGAAGAACATCACCAGCCGGTCGATGCCGACACCGAGCCCGGCGCTCGGCGGCATGCCGCACTCGAGCGCGCGCACGTAGTCCGCGTCGTAGAACATCGCCTCCTCGTCGCCGCGGTCCTTGCGCGCCACCTGGGCGCGGAAGCGCGCCGCCTGGTCCTCCGGATCGTTGAGCTCGGAGAAGCCGTTGGCGAGCTCGCGCCCGGCGATGTACAGCTCGAACCGGTCGGTGAGGAATGGATCCTGATCATTGGCGCGCGACAGCGGGGAGACCTCTGCCGGGTGCGCGCACACGAAGGTCGGATCGAGTAGCGTGTGCTCGGCGGTCTTCTCGAAGATCTCCATCTGCAGCTTGCCCGGACCATCGAGCGGCTGCACGGGGATGCCGAGCCGCTCGCACACCGAGCGCAGGTAGCCCGGCTCGCGCAGCGCCGAGCGATCCAGCCCGCCGTTGTGCTCCAGGATCGCCTCCTCGACCGTCACGCGACGGAACGGCTTGGCCAGATCGTAGCGGCGGCCCTGGTAGGTGAACTGCTCGGCCCCGTGCACCGACTGGGCGAGCCCGCGGATCGCCTTCTCGATCCAGTCCATCAGGTCGCGGTAGTCGGCGTAGGCGAGGTACAGCTCCAGCATCGTGAACTCGGGGTTGTGCTGGGTCGAGAGCCCCTCGTTGCGGAAGTTGCGGTTGATCTCGTAGACGCGCTCGAAGCCCCCGACCACCAAGCGCTTCAGGTACAGCTCCGGGGCGATGCGCAGGTACATGTCCTGGTCGAGCGCGTTGTGATGCGTGATGAACGGGCGGGCGCTCGCCCCGCCGGGAATCGGTTGCATCATCGGCGTCTCGACCTCGATGAAATCGAGCGCATCGAGGAAGTCGCGCAGGTAGCGCACGATGCGTGCGCGCGTGCGGAACACGTTGCGGCTGGTCTCGTTGACGATCAGGTCGACGTAGCGCTGCCGGTAGCGCGTCTCGACATCGGCGAGCCCATGCCACTTGTCCGGCAGCGGCCTGAGCGACTTCACCAGCAGCCGCACTCGCTCCACCCGCACGGTGAGCTCCCCGGTCTTGGTGCGAAACAGCTGACCGCTCGCCCCGAGGATGTCGCCGGCGTCCCAGCCCTTGAACGCCTCGTAAAGCTCCGCGCCGAGTGAGTCCTTCTGCAGAAACAGCTGGATCTGGCCGGTGCGGTCGGCGATGGTGGCGAAGCTCACCTTGCCCATCACCCGCTTCAGCAGCATCCGCCCGCCCACCGTCACGCGCGTCGGGTTGGCCTCGAGCCACGCATCGGGGCGCTCCCCGAAGGCGTCCTGCAGCTGCCCGGCGAGCGCATCGCGGCGGAAGTCGTTCGGATAGGCGACGCCGCGCTCACGCAGGGCGCCGAGCTTGGCGCGCCGTTCGGCGATCAGCTTGTTCTCGTCGGTCGTGTCTGTCATGGCCTGCCTACAACCCCGCCTTGAGCGAGGCCTCCAGGAATTGATCGAGATCCCCATCGAGCACCGCGGTGGTGTTGCCCACCTCCACGAGCGTGCGCAGATCCTTGATGCGCGACTGATCGAGCACGTAGGAGCGGATCTGGTTGCCCCAGCTGACGTCGGACTTGCTCTCCTCGAGCACCCGGGCGGCGGCGTTGCGCTTGTTCACTTCCAGCTCGTACAGCTTCGCCTTCAACATCTTCATCGCCGTGGCGCGGTTCTTGTGCTGGCTGCGCTCGTTCTGGCAGGCCGCCACGATGCCGGTGGGCAGGTGCGTGATGCGCACGGCCGACTCGGTCTTGTTGACGTGCTGGCCGCCGGCGCCCGAGGAGCGGTACACGTCGGTCTTCAGGTCCGCCGGGTTGATGTCGATCAGGATGTCTTCGTCCACCTCCGGGGAGATGAACACCGAGGCGAACGAGGTGTGGCGGCGGTTGCCGGAATCGAACGGGGACTTGCGCACCAGGCGGTGCACGCCAGTCTCGGTGCGCAGCCAGCCGTACGCATACTCCCCGAGCACCTCGACGGTGGCGCTCTTGATGCCGGCCACCTCCCCGGGACTGGAATCGATCACCTCGCAGGTGAAGCCGCGCGAGGCGCCCCAGCGCAGATACATCCGCAGCAACATCTGTGCCCAGTCCTGCGCCTCGGTGCCGCCGGCGCCGGCCTGGATGTCGAGAAAGGCGTTGTGCGCGTCCATCTCGCCGCGGAACATCCGCTTCAGCTCGAGCCGGCGCACCGCCGCCTCGAGCGTGCCGGCCTCCCGCTCGATGTCCTGCGCGGTGGCCGCATCGTTCTCCCCTTCGGCGAGCGCCAGCAGCTCCCCGGCGTCGCGCAGCCCGGTGTCGACCCGGTCGATCGCCTCCAGGTCCGCGCTCAGGTTCGCCCGTTCCTTTCCGAGCAGCTGCGCCCGCTCCGGCTGGGACCACACGGTGGGGTCCTCCAGCTCGCGCACAACCTCCTCCAGGCGCTCTTTCTTGCGATCGTACTCAAAGAAACCCCCGTAGAGCGCCCATGCGCTCCTCGAGATCTTTGAGCTGACGCTTGAGCGGATTGAGTTCCATCGTGAGGTGCCCGGTTGAGAGAGGCGATTGAGCCCGCCATGCTAACGGGCCGGTGCCGGAATTGCCACACGCCCGCCGCGCTGCGCCTACGAGGGCAGCAGGTGATCGACCAGCAGCTGCAGCCGCCGCTCGCCCTGGTATTCGTTGACCTCCAGCCGATAGACCAGGCGCTGCTCGCCCTGCGGCAACCCGGCGCGCGCCTGCGGGTCGAGCAGGTTGAATGCGATCGCATCGAAGGCGCGGTTGCGCGCGCCCTGGACCCACATCTTCACGTGGCGCTCCCCGACCACGCGGGCATTGCGCACCGTAAACACCCCATCGAAGCTCGGCTCCGGGAACGCCTGCCCCCACGGACCGCCGGCGCGCAGCGCCTCGGCCGTTTCGAGCGCGATCTCCTCCACCGCGAGCTCCCCGTCCGTCTCGATCGCATCGGCGGGCGTGCCGCCCTGCGGCCAGCCGGCGACCTCGGCGTCGAACAGCGCCGCGAACTCGTCGAGCCGCGCGCGCGGCAGCGTCAGACCGGCGGCCATCGCATGCCCGCCGAAGCGCACGATCAGGCCCGGATGGCGCGCATCGAGCTGCGCCAGCACGTCGCGAATGTGCACCCCGCTCACCGAGCGCCCCGAGCCGCGCAGCTCGTCATCGCCGCCGACCGCGAAGGCGATGACCGGCCGGCGCACCCGCTCCTTCACCCGGCTCGCCACCAGCCCGACCACGCCCTGGTGCCAGCTCGCATCGAACAGGCACACCGCGCTGCGCTGCACGGCGGCGCCCTGCGGCTCGTGCAGCACCCGCACCGCGGCGAGCGCCTCGGCCTGCATGCGCGCCTCGATCTCGCGCCGCTCGCGGTTCAGCGCATCGAGCCGCTGGGCGAGCGCGGCGGCGCGCTCGGGGTCCTCGAGCAGGCATTGAATGCCGATCGACATGTCATCGAGCCGCCCGGCCGCGTTCAACCGCGGCGCCACCGCGAAGGCGAGGTCCGTGGCCGTCAGGCGCGCCAGCGAGCGGCCCGCCGTCTCGAGCAGCGCCCGGATTCCCGGGACGCAGCGCCCGGCGCGGATGCGCTTTAAGCCCTGCTCGACCAACACGCGGTTGTTGCGGTCGAGCGGCACCAGGTCGGCCACCGTGCCGAGCGCGACCAGATCGAGCCACTGCGCCGGGCTCGGCGCCTCGGGGCCGATCAGTCCGGCCGCCTCGAGCCGCCGCCGCAGTGCGGCCAGCACGTAGAAAGCCACGCCCACCCCGGCGAGGGCGCGGCTGGCGAAGCGGCTGCCCGGCAGGTTCGGATTGACGATGACGCGCGCGGCCGGCAGCTCCGGCCCGGGCAGATGGTGATCGGTGACGAGCACCTCGATGCCGAGCGCACGCGCCTGCTCGACGCCGGCGAGGCTGGCGATGCCGTTGTCCACCGTGACGATCAGGCTCGGGGCCCGCTCGGCCGCGACGCGCACGATCTGCGGGGTCAGGCCGTAGCCGAAGGTGAACCGGTTCGGCACGAGAAAATCCGCCGTGAATCCCCAGGCACGCAGCGCGCGCAGCATCAGGGCGCTGCTGGTGGCCCCGTCGGCATCGAAGTCCCCGATCACCAGGATGCGCCCCGCGGCGCGCTCGGCGAGCAGCAGCTCGGCGGCCGCATCGACCGACTCGAGCGTGCCCACCGGCGCGAGGTGCTCGAGCGCGGTGTCGAGCTCCTCGGCGCTGCGCACCCCGCGCGCCCGATACACGCGGCTCAGCACCGGATGCAGGGCCGCGCCGAGGGACTGCCCCCCGGGCTGCAGTTCGCGGCGGATGACCCGCAGCCTCACGCCAGCCCCTGCAGTCCGGCCCGCCCGCGCCGCCAGAACCGCCAGCGGTCCCGCGGGCGCAGGGCCCAGGCCCGTCCGTTGGCGAGCAGCCAGAGCCGCTCGAGCCGGCCGGCCGCGAGGGCGGCCACGGCCGGCGCGATCCAGCACCGGTCGAGCTCGAGGAGCGCCTCGTGCAGATCCGCGCCGGGCGCTCGGCGCAGCGCCTCGCCCACCTCGAGCACGTGCAGTGCGCGGCCGGGCGCACCGGCCGGCCCATACGGCCACTCCGGCGCGCTCGCACCGTGGGCCGCCGCGCCGAGGCGCGCCAGTCCCGCGAGGTAGGCCTCGGTTCCGGACACCGCCCCGGTCGCAGCCGGTCCCGGTCGCGGCGCAGCCGCCGCAGCCCCCCCGCCCCAGATCCACAGTTGTGAGACCGGCGGCTCGCCGCGCCCCAGGCGCTCGGCGTTCAGCGGGTGGGCATGCAGCCACATCTCGAGCTCCGCGCCCAGGCGGCGCAGCGGCGCAGCTCCGGGCCCGCGTGGCAGGCACTGCTCGAGCGCGCCAGCCGGTAGGCGCGCCGGATCGCAGCTCTCGACCGCCCCGCCGGCGGGCGCCCCGAGCAGCAAGGTCCCGTCGGGCAGCGGCGCGAGCGCCCAGCCGCTGCCGGCGTAGAGCGCATTGAAGTCCGCCGCGAGCCGTGCGCACGATGCGGCGCCGAGGCGCAAGCGCCCGCGCCGCTCCAGGTACAAGCGGCCGATGCCCTCGGTCAGGTGCAGCGGCTCGGCAAGCCACAGCGTTTCCCCCGGCGGGGGCTCGGTCGCCGCCGCCGCGATGCTCGCCGGCGCGCAGTCCGCATACCGCTGCAGCCCGAGCCAGTGCGCCGCCCACTCGCGCCAGGTGCGCTCCAGGGGGCTCGCCGCCCCGAGACGCGCGAAGGACTCGATGCCGGCCAGAGGTGCGCGTGCGGCCGGCTCCTGCGCCAGCTCGCCGAGCAACAGGTCCGCGATGACGATGACGAGTTCGCTCACGGACGGTATCGTACCGTCATGCAATTCACCCTAGAGAGCGGAACGCACGTCAACACGGTGCGTGCGTACTCGCCGAGCGAGCTGCGCATCGGGCAAGCCGTGGTGCGCGACAGCTGCCTCGTCACCGCCGAGCGGCTCATCACGCCATGGGAGCCGGCCCGCTTCGAGGCACTCGCCGCGCAGCACCTCGAGTCGATCTTCGCGCTCGAGCCGCAGGTCGTGCTGCTCGGCACGGGCGCGCGCCAGCGCTTTCCGGCGGCGCCCCTGCGCGCGGCCTTCGCTGAGCGGGGCATCGGGCTTGAGGTCATGGATCTGGGCGCGGCCTGCCGCACGTTCAACATCCTGGTGCACGAGCAGCGGCGGGTCGCCGCGGCGCTGTTCTTCGCCTGAGCGCCCGCGCAGGCGAAGAAGGCACAGGGGGAAGGGCCTACAGTGCGCGACTGGGAACGCCGAACGCTGCAACGGCGCGCTGAATATTATTGCTTTGAGAGTCGCGATCGATATTGCTTTTGTCTCGATCTCCCCACCACCCCGTGCCTTCTCCTTCCGTCCCCCCACCCGGCGCTGTCGCCCGAGAGAGACGGCGGCTATGTAAGCACGGTCCGGTGCGCCCAGCAAGTGTTTTCCCAATACGACGAGCCCGGCTGCGCGACGGCGTAGCGAACGAGCAGCGCGCGCGGACTCGGCGCGAAGCGGTCCAGAAACAATATTGAATTTCAATGGATTCCGCCCAAACCTTGCGGCGGATTCGAAGATCGTGCCCGCCCAAGGTGGACGCTCAGCCCTTGCCTCCGAGCAGTGGCACGAACGCCACGTGGCCGAGCGACTCCCGCGCGATGCCCTGCTCGCGGCACGTGAAACGCATCAGCTCCTGCTCGCCTTCCGGCCCGACCGGTACGATGAGCCGCCCGCCCGGGGCGAGCTGGCGCAGCAGCACCGGGGGCACCACCAGGGGCGCCGCCGCCACCAGGATACCGTCGAAGGGCGCCTGCGATTTCCAGCCCTGCGTGCCATCGCCGTGGTGAAAGCGCACGTTCTTGATGTCCAGCTCCTTCAGTCGCTCCTTGGCGCGCTCGAGCAGCCCGACAATGCGCTCGATGGTGATGAGCCGCTCCACCAGCGGCGCGAGCACCGCGGTCTGATAGCCGCAGCCGGTACCGACCTCGAGCACGTTGGCGAGCGGTCCGCCCTGGAGCAGCGCCTCGCTCATGCGCGCCACGATGTAGGGTTGGGAGATGGTCTGCCCGAAACCGATCGGCAGGGCCGTGTCCTCGTAGGCGCGGCTGCCGAGGGCCTCATCGACGAACAGGTGCCGCGGCACGTTGCGGATCCGGTCGAGCACAGCGAGGTTGCTGATGCCCTGCTCGCGCAGCCGCTGCACCAGCCGGTCGCGGGTGCGCGCCGAGGTCATGCCGATGCCCGCAAAGCGCACGTCAGCCATCGATGCCCTCCAGCCAGGCGCTCAGCGATGCGAGCGCCGCGTGGCGCGTCAGGTCGATCTGCAGGGGCGTCACCGACACGTACCCCGCGGCAATGGCGTCGAAGTCGGTTCCCGGGCCGGCATCCTGCTGCGGGCCAGCCGGGCCCACCCAGTACACCGGCCGGCCGCGCGGATCGCGCGCCGGCACGATCGGCTCGGAGCGGTGCCGGTAGCCGAGGCGGGTGCCGCGAAACCCGCGCAGCGCTTCGAACGGCACGTCCGGCACATTGACGTTGAGGATGAGCGAGGCATCGAGCGGCCGCTCGAGCATCTCGGCGACCAGCCGGCGCGCCACCGCCGCGGCGGTGGCGTAGTGCCCGCCGGTGCCGGGCCCCGTGCACAGCGAGACCGCCAGCGTCGGCAGGCCGAGGAAGCGCCCCTCGATGGCCGCGGCCACCGTCCCGGAGTAGAGCACGTCATCGCCGAGATTAGCCCCGTCGTTGACGCCCGAGACGACCATGTCGTGCTCGAAGTCGAACAGCCCCGTGATCGCCAGGTGCACGCAGTCGGTCGGGGTGCCCTGCACGCAGTGCAGACCGGGCTCGATCTCGAACACCCGCAGGGGCATGTCGAGGGTCAGGGAGTTGCTGGCCCCGCTGCGGTTGCGGTCGGGCGCGACGACGGTGACCTCGGCGAGCTCCGCGAGCGTTTTGCGCAGGGCGCGGATGCCCGGGGCCAAGTAGCCGTCATCGTTGCTGAGCAGTATTTTCACGGGTGGGGCGCAGTCTCGGCGAGGACGTGCCTCGGGAAGGGCGCGACTATACTGGAAGGAAAATCGGCGGAGGAAGCGTGTGCGCATCGGACCCTGAAGATGACCGGCGCCTGTTCCGCGAGGCGGTGCGCGACGTGCGGCGGCTCGAGCCGCCCCCGCGGCCCCTCGCCCGGCCCAAGCCGGCCCCAGCGGCACGCTTCACGCGCGCCGACCGGCTGGCCGTGCTCACCGAGAGCCTGCTCGAGGAGAGCCTCGACCCGAGCCTCGCCGGCGGTGACGAGTTGGTCTTCCGGCGCGAGACGGTGACGCTCACGGTGCTGCGCCGGCTGCGCCGCGGCGAGTACCGCGTGCAGGGCGAGCTCGACCTGCACGGACTCACCGTCCCGGACGCCAAGCAGGCGCTGCGCGAGTTTATGGCCGAGGCGCTCGAGCGGCGCTGGCACTGCGTGCGGATCATCCACGGCAAGGGGCTTCGTTCCGGTCATCGCGGACCGGTCCTGAAGGGGCTCACCGCCGCGGCGCTGCGCCGCTTCGCTCCGGTGCTGGCGTTCGTCTCGGCGCGCGCGGTCGATGGCGGCACGGGAGCCATTTACGTGCTGCTCTCCTCGTAGTCGCTCAGCGCGAACAGCTCGCGCAGGACGGCCGTGGCGAAGGCCCCTCGCGTGAGCCAGAACTGCAGCTGCACCGCCCCGCTCTCGAGCTGCACGCCGAGCTCACGCACCGCCAGGCGCAGGCTGCGCCGCTCCTGCTCGAGCCCGGCCGCCTCCAGCAGCGCGCAGGGTCCCGGGTAGCGCGCGGCGACCTGCTCCTCGAGGGCGCGCACGGCGCCCTGCGACGGCGGGGTTCCCCGCCCCCACAGCGGCCCGCTCGGGTGGATCTGCAACCGCGCGAGCCGCTCCTCGAGCGTCGCATCGCTCGCCTCGACCGCGAAATGGCTGCCCCGCCCATCGAGCATGGCGCGGTCTCCGGCCTGAAGCTGCGCCCAGCTGGCGCTGGCCACCCGCTCGGCGAGCAGCGCATTGAATACCAGGCTGCGCACCGCCGAGAGCACGAAGCCGCGCTGCGGCGGAGGCAGCGCGCGCGGATCGGCGGGCAGGCGCTCGAGATTCGAGCCGCCGCGGCCGAAGCGCTGCGGGCCAAAATAGTTCGGCACACCGGCCGCGCCGATCTGCTGCAACCGCTCATCGAGGGCGCGCGGGTCGATGCCCTCCGCGCGCGCGCGGATGCGAAAGCGATTGCCCTCCAGGGCGCCGCGCGGCAGCTTGCGCGTGTGGGGGTGCGCGCCGAGCACCTCGAATCCCTCCCCGGTGACACCCGTCCATGCCTCGACGGCGTGCGCCCCGCGCGGCACCGAGAACCACTGCACGGCGAGCGCGCGGCGGTCCTTCAGCCCCGCGTAGCCGACGTCCGCCGGCCGGCACCCGGCGCGCCGCGCAAGCTCCCGCGCCACCCAGACGGTGTTCGCATCGCGCTTGCGCACCTGCAGCAGCACGTGCGAGCCGCTGCCCGCTGGGGCGAACCCGAGACATTCCTCGACCTGGAAGTCCTCCGGCTCGGTGCGCACGCTGACGCGGGCCAGCGGCCCCGCGTACACGCGCGGCGGATCTAGCGCCGCCTCAGCGTGCATCGAACGCACCGCGCGCGCGCAACCGACTCGGCCAAACCGGCATGATCAACACTGCGCCTCCCCGATCAGCAGCCCGACGGACCTTAATCGACGCATGATCTTCCCGCCCATGCGCAACGTCATGTTCGATCATCGCTCAGGGGCGCCGCGCACAGCGCTCGGCACCCCGCCCGCGCCAACGCACTCGCGGCTCAGGAGGCCTCGAGCAGCAGCACCACCGCCTGCGCGGCGAGCCCCTCGGCGCGCCCCAGGAACCCCAGCTTCTCGGTGGTGGTGGCCTTGACGTTCACCGCCTCGGGACTGACCTCGAGCAGCTCGGCGATGCGCGCGCGGATCGCCTCGCGCACCGGGCCGAGCTTGGGCCGCTCGGCAAGCAGTGTCAGATCGGCGTTGCCGACGCGCAGCCGGCGGGCGCGCAGCATCCCGAGCACGGCCTGAACGAACCCGGCGCTGTCAGCGCCCTTCCAGCGCGGATCGGTGTCGCGGAAATGCTGGCCGATGTCCCCGAGCCCCGCCGCACCGAGCAGCGCGTCGGTGAGCGCGTGCAGCAGCACGTCCCCGTCGGAGTGGGCCAGCACGCCGTGGGTGTGCGCCACGCGCACCCCACCGAGCATGACGTGATCGCCCGGACCAAACGCATGCACATCGACTCCCGAACCGATTCTCATCCGGCTGCCTCCAACAGTGCCGCGGCGAGGGTCAGATCCGCCGCGCTGGTGATTTTCAGGTTGGCCGCCGAGGCGTTGATCAGCGCCGGGCGCTCGCCCTGCCATTCCACCGCCTGGGCCTCATCGGTGGGCAGGCGACCGGCCGCGTGCGCCGCATCGAGCGCGGCGCAGAGCAGCCCGTAGCGGAACATCTGCGGCGTCAGCGCGCGCCACAGGCCGCTGCGCTCGACAGTCTCGACGACGCAGCCATCCGCGCCGGCTCGCTTGAGCGTATCGGCCGCCGGCGTGGCGAGCAGCCCGCCGACCGGGTGATCGGCGAGGCGCGCGAGCAGCCGCTCAAGGTCCTCCCCCGGCAGGCACGGCCGGGCCGCATCGTGCACGAGCACCCAATCGGCCGCGGCGGCTCGCGGCGCGAGCGCACCGAGCGCATTGCGCACCGAGTGGCTGCGCTCGGCGCCCCCGGGGACGCCGAGCACCTGCGGCGGGGCGATGGCCGCCCAGAACGGGTCGGCGCCGGCCAGCGCCACGACGGCACCGGCGCAGCGCGGATCGGCGAGAAACGGCGCGAGCGCCCATTCGATCACGGTGCGACCGCGCAGCGGCGCGTACTGCTTGGGGCGCTCGCCCCCGAACCGCCGGCCAATGCCGGCGGCGGGCATCACCAGCCAATAGCGCATGATCAGTGGGTCGCGGCCGGCGGGAAGCGCGGCGGCTCGACGACCATGTAGAACGTCTCGTTCGGGCCGATCATCCCGAGCTGGCTGCGCGCTCGCTCCTCGATCGCCCCGGTGCCGGTCTTCAGGTCCGCCACGTCCGCCGCCAGGCGCGCGTTGCGGCGCATCAGGCGGGCATTGAGCTTCTCCTGGGCGGCAACGGCCCGCTCGAGCCGGTAGACCGGGCGCACCCCGTCGCTGGAGACCCAGATCCGGTACTGCAGCAGCACCAGGGCGGCAAGCAACGCGGCGGTGAGTAGTTTCATGCTCGTAAGCGCGGCGCGCGCGGCCTCGCGCACGGGGAGAGCTTACGAGCCTCGGGCGCGCCGATCAAATCTTCACCGGAAAGGCATCCCGGCCCGCGTAGCGCACCTTGCCGAGCTCCGCCTCGATGCGCAGCAGTTGGTTGTACTTGGCCATGCGGTCGGAGCGCGACAGCGAGCCGGTCTTGATCTGCGTGGCGGCCGTCGCCACCGCGAGGTCGGCGATGGTCGCATCCTCGGTCTCCCCCGAGCGGTGCGAGACCACCGCGGCGTAGTGCGCCTGGTCGGCCATGTCGATCGCCGCGAGCGTCTCGGTGAGGGTGCCGATCTGGTTGGGCTTGATCAGCACCGCGTTAGCCACGTGCTTCTCGATACCCTCGCGCACGATCTGCGTGTTGGTGACGAATATGTCGTCCCCGACCAGCTGGTGCGACTCCCCGAGCGCGCGCGTCAGCTGCTGCCAGCCGTCCCAGTCCCCCTCGGCCATGCCGTCCTCGATGCTCACGATTGGGTAGCGGTGGGCGAGATCGGCGAGGTAGCGGGTGAACTCGGCGCTCGAGAAGCGCCGCCCGTCGGCCTTCAGCTCGTAGCTGGCGTTGCGGTAGAACTCGGAGCTGGCCGCATCGAGGCCGAGGTAGATATCCCGGCCCGGCGTATAGCCGGCCTTCTCGATCGCCTGCAGGATCACATCCAGCGCCTCGGCGTTGGAGCCAAGGTTCGGCGCGAAGCCGCCCTCGTCCCCGACCGAGGTGGCGAGCCCGCGCTCGTTGAGCAGCCTCTTCAGGGCATGGAACACCTCCGCCCCGTAGCGCAGCGCCTCGCGGAAGTTCGGCGCGCCGACCGGCAGGATCAGGAACTCCTGGATGTCGATGCTGTTGTTCGCGTGCGCCCCGCCGTTGATGATGTTCATCATCGGCACCGGCATCACCGGCTCGCGGCCGGCACAGAGCGTGGCGCCGAGATAACGGTACAGCGGCATGCCGGCATCGCGTGCCGCGGCATGCGCGCTCGCGAGCGAGACGGCGAGGATCGCGTTGGCCCCGAGCCGGCCCTTGTTCTCGGTGCCGTCGAGCTTGATCATGCGCGCATCGAGCGCGGCCTGCTCGCGCGGATCGACCCCGATGAGCGCCTGCTTCAGCACGGTGTTGACGTGCGCGACCGCCTTGAGCACCCCTTTGCCGAGGTAGCGCTTCTTGTCCCCGTCGCGCAGCTCGACCGCCTCGCGCGTACCGGTCGAGGCGCCAGAGGGCACCGCCGCCCGCCCCAGCGCGCCGGAATCGAGAATCACGTCGCACTCGACGGTGGGGTTGCCGCGCGAATCGAGGATCTCGCGGCCACGGATGTCGGCGATACGGCTCATCATTGCCTTCCTTCTTGCAACACTACGGATTCCTCGAACGGCCGCGCCTTGACGGCGGCATCGAGCGCCTTCAGCGTCTCGAGCAGCGGCTCGACACGCTCGAGCGGCCAGGCGTTCGGCCCGTCCGAGAGCGCGCGGGCGGGGTCGGGATGGGTTTCCATGAACACCCCGGCGACGCCGGCCGCCACCGCCGCGCGCGCCAGCACCGGCACGAACTCGCGCTGGCCCCCGGAGCTCTCCCCGCGCCCGCCCGGCAGCTGCACCGAGTGCGTCGCATCGAAGATCACCGGACAGCCGCACTCGCGCATGATCGCGAGGGAGCGCATGTCGGCGACGAGATTGTTGTAGCCGAAGGTGAAGCCGCGCTCGCACACCATAATCGCCTCGTTGCCGGTGGCACGCGCCTTCTCGACGACGTTGCGCATCTCCCAGGGGGAGAGGAACTGCCCCTTCTTGATGTTCACCGGCTTGCCGCACGCGGCCACGGCGCGGATGAAATTGGTCTGCCGGCACAGGAACGCCGGTGTTTGCAGCACATCGACCACCGCGGCCACCTCGGCGAGCGGAGTGTCCTCGTGCACGTCGGTGAGCACCGGGACGCCGAGCGCGCGCCGCACCCCCTCCAGCACCTTCAGCCCCTGCTCCAGACCCGGGCCGCGGAAACTGCGGCCCGAGGAGCGATTCGCCTTGTCGAAGGAGGACTTGAACACGAACGGCAGCGCGAGCCGCGTGGTGATCTCCTTTAGCCGCCCGGCCACTTCCTGCACGAGCGTCTCGCTCTCGATCACGCAGGGCCCGGCGATGACGAGCAGCGGCTGATCGATCCCGATGTGCGCCCCGGCGAGCTGCATGAGCCTCTCAGGCGAGGGCGGCCTGGGGCAGCTGCGCGGTGCGGCGCGAGCGGGCGGCGCGGATGAAGCCGCTGAACAGCGGATGGCCGTCGCGCGGCGTCGAGGTGAACTCCGGGTGGAACTGGGTGGCGACGAACCACGGATGGTTCGGCAGTTCGATCACCTCCACCAGGCCGTCGCGCGAGAACCCTGAGAAACGCAGTCCCGCCTCGCGGTAGCGCTCGAGGTAATTGTTGTTGAACTCATAGCGGTGGCGGTGCCGCTCCAGGATCACCTCCCGGCCGTACAGATCGCGCGCCCGGGTGCCAT
This sequence comes from Pseudomonadota bacterium, assembly GCA_021805275.1. The sequence continues at coordinate 125,824 of JAJZFQ010000178.1, read as the reverse complement.
CCCCGAGCAGCACCTCCTGGGCGCCGAGGCGCATGGTGCCGCCCTTGCCCGAGGCCTCGTCGCGGGTCTGCACCCCGTGCGCCTGGTCCTGCCACTCGCTGATCAGCGCGATGACCGGATAGGACGTGGCGCGGTTGAACTCGGTGCTGTTCGCCCCGGTGAACCCGAGCACGTGCCGGCCGAACTCCACGATCGCCACCTGCATACCGAGGCAGATGCCGAGGTACGGCACGGCGTGCTCACGGGCATGGCGCACCGAGAGGATCTTGCCCTCGATGCCCCGCTCCCCGAAGCCGCCGGGCACCAGGATCGCATCCATCCCCTTCAGCGAGTGGGTGCCCTGATTCTCGATGTCGGTCGACTCGATGTAGTGGATGTTGACGCGGGTGCGGGTCTTCAGCCCCGCGTGCATCAGCGCCTCGTGCAGCGACAGGTACGAGTCGCGGATCTGCACGTACTTGCCGACCATGGCGATGTCGACCTGGCCCTCGGGGTTGGCCTTGGCGGCCACCACCTTGCGCCAATCGGCGAGATCGGTGGGCGGCACCTCGAGTCCGAGCTTGCCGACCACGATGTCGTCGAGCCCCTGCTCGTGCAGCAGCATCGGAATCTGATAAATGTCCTCGGCGTCGACTGCCGAGATGACCGCGCGCTCCTCCACGTTGGTGAACAGCGCGATCTTGCGCCGCTGCTCGTCCGGCAGCGGCTGGCGGCAGCGGCACAGCAGCACATCGGGCTGGATGCCGATGCCGCGCAGCTCCTTGACCGAGTGCTGCGTCGGCTTGGTCTTGATCTCCCCCGAGCCACCGACCGTCGGCACCAGCGTCAGGTGCATGTAGACGCACTGGCCGCGCCCGAGCTCGACGCCGAGCTGGCGGATCGCCTCGAGGAACGGCAGCGACTCGATGTCACCCACCGTGCCGCCGATCTCGACCATGCACACGTCGGCCCCTTCGGCGCCGAGCTGGATGCTGCGCTTGATCTCATCGGTGATGTGCGGGATCACCTGCACGGTCGCACCGAGATAATCGCCGCGGCGCTCCTTGGCGATCACCCGCTCGTAGATGCGCCCGGTGGTGAAATTGCTGTTGCGCCCCGTCGTGGTGCGCACGAATCGCTCGTAGTGACCGAGATCGAGATCGGTCTCCGTGCCGTCCTGGGTGACGAACACCTCACCGTGCTGGAAAGGACTCATGGTGCCCGGATCGACGTTGATGTACGGATCGAGCTTGACCATGGCGACCTTCAGGCCGCGCGCCTCGAGAATGGCGCCAAGCGATGCGCTGGCAATACCCTTGCCGAGCGACGATACGACACCACCGGTGACGAATACGAATCGCGTCATAGAATTGCTTCAGGTAATCCGCCGTTGGAACCGCTGCCGGGAGTTCATGGCTGCATGAACGACGGGCAGACAATCTATCACAATCAGCGCCTCGGGTGGAGCGCCTTGTTCCAGGTCAGCCGCGCCCGGCGGCGCGAGCCGGCTGCGGCACGCACCCGCGCATCGAGCCACAGGTCCCCGGCTGCGACCAGCGTCTCGTCGCAGAACACCAACGGCAGCCGGGCCCGCTCGCCCGGCGGCACACCGGCCTCCTGCAGCAGGCTCTTCAACGCGCGCCGCCCCTCGCCCGAGCGCACCCGCAGCCGCTCCCCGCCGCGCCGCCAGCGCACCCTCAGCGCCGGTCCCAGCGCCTCGAGCGCATCGAGGTCGAGCGGCCCGTGCGCATCGGGGCGCAGCTCGAGCGCGCCGCACCCCGGCGGCAGCTCGCAGCGCGGCTCGCAGCTCGGGTCCCACACGACCTCGAGCCCGGGGGTGGAGCGCCCGGCGGGCCCCGATGCCGGCTCGATCGAGAGCCGCTCGGCATGCCGCTCGATGCGCGCATCGCCCCAGGTGACGTGCGGGTGGGCATCGGGGCGTGCCTCGAGCAGCGCCACGGCGATCTGATCGAGCCGGCGCGCATCGGGCAGGATCCGCCCGCTGCGGGCAATCCACCAGCGCAGCGCGTTGCGCCGGCGCGAGAGCGGCAGCGCGCGCAGTGTCTTGGCCGAGAGCCCCGCCCCGTCGCTCGCCCGCTCGACGTCGGCGCGGGCGAGCGACTCGAGCAGCTGCTGGCCCTCGGCGGCATGTCGGGCCGAGCGCGCCACGGCCGCGGCCACTGCGCCCCAGCGCTCGCGCACCGCCGGCAGCACCCGGTGGCGCAGGTAATTTCGGTCGAAGCGCTCATCGGCATTGCTCTGATCGAACACCACCGGCAGGCCCTCGGCCTCGACCCACTCGGCGAGCTGCGCCCGGGTGAACCCCAGCAGCGGGCGCAGCAGGCGGGTAGCCCCGAAGGGCGCATCAGCCGCCATGGCCGCGAGCCCGGCGAGCCCGCAGCCGCGGAACAGCTGCAGCAGCACCGTCTCGAGCTGATCGTCTTGGTTGTGGGCCGTGAGCAGCACCTCGCCGCGCTTCAGGCCGGCCCCGAGTGCCCGGTAGCGCGCCGTGCGCGCCGCCTCCTCGAGCGAGGCGCCCGGGGCGGCCCGGACCTGGACCCGGACCACCCGGATCGGCACGCCGAGGCGACGGGCGAGCCGGCGGCACTCGCCGCCCCAACGCGCCGAGTCGCGGTGCAGTCCGTGATCGACGTGCACGGCGCGCAGCGCGAAGGGACGCGGGCGCACCTGCGCGAGTGCGCCGAGCAGCGCGGTCGAATCCACCCCGCCGCTGAAGGCCACGCAGAGCGCGACGCGCGGGAACTCCTGCAGCTGCCCGCGCAGCTGCGCGAGCAGCGCCTCGCTCCCGTACCGGTGTCCCGGCCGCTCGCGGCGCGGGCCGGTGCTCAAGGGCGCCGCTCCGCTCCCCTCACGCCGGGCTCTCACCATAGACGCCGAACGCGCTGATGCGCGCGGCGCGCTCGGCGAGCAACTGCTCGCGCGACAGCGCCGTGAGCACATCGAGCTGCCCGATGAGTGCGGCCTTGAGGCTCGCGGCGGTGGCCACCGGATCCCGGTGCGCCGCGCCGAGCGGTTCGCCGATCACCGCATCGACGAGGCCGAGCCGCTCGAGCCGCTCGGCCGTCAGGTTCAGCGCCTCGGCGGCGGTCTCGCGCTTGTCCTGACTCTTCCACAGGATCGAGGCGCAGCCTTCCGGGGAGATGACCGAGTAGGTGCTGTACTGCAGCATCAGCAGCCGGTCACACACGCCGATCGCGAGCGCCCCGCCCGAGCCGCCCTCGCCCGTGACCACCGTCACGATGGGCACCGCGAGGGTCGACATCTCCAGCAGGTTGCGGGCGATCGCCTCGCTCTGCCCGCGCTCCTCGGCGCCAACGCCCGGATACGCCCCCTGCGTGTCGATCAGGGTCACCAGCGGAAGCTCGAAGCGCTCGGCCATCTGCATCAGCCGCAGCGCCTTGCGGTAGCCCTCCGGCCGGGGCATGCCGTAGTTGCGCCGCACGCGCTCCTTGGTGTCACGGCCCTTCTGGTGACCGAGGATCATCACCGGCCGGCCCGCCAGGCGCGCCGGCCCGCCGACGATCGCCCCGTCATCCCCGTACATCCGATCGCCGTGCAGCTCGCTGAACTCCGTGCAAATCGCGGCGATGTAATCGAGCGTGTAGGGCCGCTGCGGGTGGCGGGCGAGCTGGGTGATCTGCCAGGGCGTGAGGTTCGCGAAGATGCTGGTGGTGAGCTGGCGGCTCTTGGCCTGCAGCCGCGCGATCTCGTCCTGGATGTTGACTTCCGGATCGCAGGTGACGTGCTTGAGCTCCTCGATCTTCGCTTCGAGCTCGGCAATGGGCTGTTCGAATTCGAGAAAGGCGACGGCCATGCGCTTTACCGGGATTGTCTCGTGCTGGGCGCGAGGGTACGGGCGGGGGGCTCGGGGCGCAAGCGGCCAGCCCCTACGGGCCGTCGGCCGAGCGCTGCGGCGCATCGGCCGGCGCGCTGTAGAGCACGCGCACCGAGGCGCCCCCGAAGAGCTGCTCCAGACCCTCGAGCAGCTCGGCGGCGGGCTGCACGCTCCAGTCGGGGCCGAGCGCCAGCATCCCGCGCACGCCCGCCGCGGCATACTCGACCGCGAGCGCGCAGGGTCCGGGCCGATGGCGCGCCAGCAGCTCGGCGAGCCGGCCCTGCAGCGTGCCGGTATCGGCGTGCGCGGGCCATTGCACGACGATGCGCCGCGCCTGCTGCTGGCGCACCTTGGCCAGATCGGTGAGCCGGCGCACACCGATGCGCCAACCGTCGGAGAACTCATCGAAGCGCAGCTGTCCCTCGGCGAGCACCAGCGCGTCCTTGCTGATGAGCGCGCGGAACTGCTGGAACTGCTCATCGAACAGGCTCGCCTCGATCCGGCCGGTGCCGTCATCGAGGGTGAGGATGACGCGCGGGCCGCGCTTGCGCACCTCGTCGATCAATCCGGCCACGGTGACCGTGCGCCCACCGCGCCCGCGCGGGGCTTCCATCCCCGGCATGGGCCGCTCGCCGAGCAGATCACCGATCCGGTGGCTCACCAGGCGGGCCAGTCCGGACTCGAAGGCCGCCATGGGATGGCCGGTCAGATACAGCCCGAGCGTCTCGCGCTCCCCGGCGAGGCGCACCGACTCGGGCCACTCCGGCAGCTGCGCGGTGCGCACCGCCTCCGGTGCGCTGGGCTCGGGCCCGCCGAGACCGAACAGATCGTCCTGACCGGCACGGCTCGCCTTGGAGTCCTGCTCGCCGAGGTGCATCGCCGTCGGCAGCTGCTCCATGAGCGTCGCGCGGTTGGGCCCGAGCGCATCGCAACTGCCCGAGCGCAGCAGCGCCTCGAGCACGCGGCGGTTGAGCTTCTGCAGATCGAGCCGCCGGCACAGATCCTCCAGGCTCGCGAACGGGCCGTGCGCCTCGCGCTCCTTGATCAGCGCCTCGGCCGCCCCCTCGCCGACGCCGCGTACCGCCCCGAGGCCGTAGCGGATCACCCGTCCCTCGGCGGCGAACACGTACTGCGAGTGGTTCACATCCGGTGGCAGCACCGTCAGGCCGATCTCCGCGCACTCGCGGATCAGGGTCACCACCTTGTCGGTGTGGTCCATGTCGGCCGAGAGCACCGCGGCCATGAATTCGCCCGGGAAGTGCGCCTTGAGGTAGGCCGTCTGGTACGACAGCAGCGCGTAGGCGGCGGCGTGCGACTTGTTGAAACCGTAGCCGGCGAACTTCTCCATCTGGTCGAAGATCGCATTGGCAATGGGCTCGGCGATGCCGCGCGCCGCGGCGCCCTGCAGGAACACCCCGCGCTGCTTGGCCATCTCCTCGGGCTTCTTCTTGCCCATCGCACGGCGCAGCAGGTCCGCCCCGCCGAGGGTGTAGCCGGCCAGGCGCTGGGCGATCTGCATCACCTGCTCCTGGTAGACGAACACCCCGTAGGTGACCCCCAGCACCTGCTCCATCTGCGGGTGCAGGTACTGCGGCTTCTTGCCGTGCTTGCAGGCGATGTACTCCGGGATCAGGTCCATCGGCCCCGGCCGGTACAGCGCCCCGAGGGCGATCAGATCCTCGATGCGATCGGGCTTGGCGTCCTTGAGCATCCGACGCATGCCGCCGGACTCGAACTGGAAGACCGCCACGGTCTGCGCGGTCTTGAACACCCGCTCGTAGGTGGCCGCATCGTCGAGCGGGATCCGCTCGATCTCGAGCGCCGCCGCGCCGCGCGCGGCGCGCTTGGCGTTGATCGACTTGACCGTCCAGTCGATGATGGTAAGCGTGCGCAGGCCGAGGAAGTCGAACTTGACCAGACCGGCGGCCTCGACGTCGTCCTTGTCGAACTGCGTCACCAGGCTGCCGCCCGCATCGTCGCAGTAAAGCGGGGTGAAATCGGTGAGCACCGAGGGGGCGATCACGACGCCCCCGGCGTGCATGCCGGCGTTGCGCGTGAGGCCCTCGAGCGCGCGGGCGAGGTCGATCAGCGCGCGCACCTCCTCCTCGGTGTCGTAGAGCTTCTTCAGCTCCGGCTCCTTCTCGAGCGCCTCATCGAGCGTGATGCCGAGCTCGAAGGGAATGAGCTTGGCGATCTTGTCGACGTAGCCGTAGCTCATGCCGAGCACGCGCCCGACGTCGCGCACCACCGCCTTGGCGGCCATGGTGCCGTAGGTGATGATCTGCGAGACCCGCTCGCGCCCATAGCGCCCCGCGACATACTCGATCACCCGGTCGCGCCCGGCCATGCAGAAATCGACGTCGAAGTCGGGCATGGAGACCCGTTCAGGATTGAGGAACCGCTCGAACAGCAGCTCGTAGCGCAGCGGGTCGAGGTCGGTGATGCCGAGGCAGTACGCCACGAGGGAGCCGGCGCCCGAGCCGCGACCCGGCCCGACGGGCACGTCGTTGCCCCGCGCCCAGCGGATGAAATCCGCCACGATGAGGAAGTAGCCGGCGAATCCCATCTGGCAGATGACATCGAGCTCGCGCTCGAGGCGCGCCCGGTAGGTGGCCGGCTCCGGGGGCGCGCCGCGCTGCGCGAGCTCCGCGAAGCGCCGCTCGAGGCCGCCGGCCGCCTCGGCGCGCAGGAATTCATCGGTGCTCAACCTGCCGGGCACCGGGTACGGCGGCAGTTGGGGCTTGCCGAGCTCGAGCACCAAAGAGGCGCGCCGCGCCACCTCGACCGTGTTCGCCAGCGCCTCGGGAATGTCGGCGAAGAGCGCGGCCATCTCCTCGCCCGTGCGCAGGTACTGCGCGGGGCTGTAGCGGCGCGCGCGCGCCGGGTCGGCGAGCTGCGCCCCGTCGTGGATGCACACGCGCGCCTCGTGCGACTCGAAGTCCTCGCGCCTGAGGAAGCGCACATCGTTGGTGGCGATCACCGGCACGCCGCGGCGCCCCGCAAGCGTCACGGCCGCGGCAATGTAGGCCTCCTCGCCCGGCCGGCCGAGCCGCTGCAGCTCCAGGTAGTAACGCTCGGGCAGCAGCCCGAGCCAGCGCTCGAGCGCCACCTCGGCGTCGTGCTCACGCCCATTGGCGAGCGCGCGCCCGACGTCCCCCTCGACCGCACACGACAGGCCGATCAGCCCCTCGAGCGCCGCGGGCGTGAGCCACTCGCGCTCGATCATCGGCACGCCGCGCTGCTGGCCCTCCAGATAGGCGCGGCTCACCAGCCGCGTGACGTTGCGGTAACCGCTCTGGGATTGGCAGATCAGCGTCAGGCGGCTCGCCGGGGTGTGCTCGGCCCCCTCGCGCACCAGCAGATCCACGCCGATCAGCGGCTTCACGCCGCGCGCGAGCGCGGCGCGGTAGAACTTGACCATCGCGAACAGGTTGCTCTGGTCGGTCACCGCCACGGCCGCCATGCCCGCATCGGCCACCGCCTCGATCAGCTCCGGCACGCGTACCACGCTGTCGATCAGCGAGTACTCGGTGTGCAGGCGCAGGTGAACGAAGCCGGCGCGCACCACTCAGCTCCTCACCAGGATCGCGCGCACCGGTGCGAACGACAGGCGGTGCTCGCTCGAGGGCCCGAGCCGGCGCAGCGCCGCGAGGTGCGCGGCGGTACCGTAGCCCTTGTGGCGGGCGAAGCCGTAGCCCGGATGTGAGCCCTCGAGCGCGCGCATCAGCGCATCGCGATGGGTCTTGGCGAGGATCGAGGCGGCACCGATCGCCGCCACCGTCGCATCACCGCGCACCACGGTCTCGACCGTGCAGGGCAGATCCTCGAGCGCCGGGGCGCGGTTGCCGTCGACCTGCACGTGCTCGGGCCGCAGCGGCAGCGCGAGCACCGCCCGGCGCATCGCGAGCAGCGTCGCCTGCAGGATGTTGAGCGCGTCGATCTCGGCCCGATCGGCGCTGCCGATCGCCCAGGCGAGTGCGCGCGCGCGGATCAGCGGCGCCAGGCGCTCTCGGCTCGCCTCGCTGAGCGCCTTGGAGTCCCCGAGGCCCTCGATGGGCCGCGCCGGATCGAGGATCACCGCCGCGGCGATGACCGGGCCGGCGAGCGGTCCGCGGCCGGCCTCATCCACGCCGGCCACGCGCGCATGGGCGGGAGCGCCGCTCACCGGCCAGCCCCGCCCGCGCCGAGCCGGCGCAGGATCGCATCGGCCGCGCGCCCCGCCCCGCCGCAGCGCAGCTCGCGGTGCACGCGCTCGAACTCGCTGTCGAGCTCGCCCCGGTACCCGAGATCCTCCAGACGCCCGAGCAACGCTCCCCCAAGGGCCGCGCCGGTCACCGCCTCCTGGAGCAACTCCGGCACGAAGGCACGCCCGAGCAGCAGATTCGGTTGTGAGAAATAGGGGACCTTCACCAGACGGAGTCTCCGCAGGAGAAACGCCGTGAGCCCGCCGAAACGATACGCCACGACCATGACGCGGCGCGAGAGCAGCGTCTCCAGTGTAGCGGTTCCGGAGGCCACCAGCGCCCCGTCGCAGGCTGCCAGCACCTGCTGTGCCTGCCCGTCGGTGAGTAGGATCTCAGGGGATTCAGAAAGTTGCGCGCGCTTTCTCTGGAACACCTCACGTGTGCGCGCGCTGGCCATCGGGGCGAGGAATCGCACCTCGGGCCGGCGCGCGGCGATCCAGGCGGCCGCGGCGAGGAAGTCCTCGGCAAGCCGCGTGACCTCACCGACCCGGCTGCCGGGCAGCAATGCCACCACCGTCGCGTCCGCGGGCAGTCCCAGCGCCGCGCGGGCCGCGCCCCGGTCGGGTACGAGCGGAATCTGATCGGCGAGCGGGTGACCGACGAATTCCGCGGTCACGCCGTGGCGCGCGTAGAAGCCGGTCTCGAACGGCAGCAGACACAACACGAGGTCGCAGGCGCGGCCGATCTTACGCACCCGGCTCTGCCGCCACGCCCAGACCTGCGGCGCCACGTACTGCACCGTGACCATGCCCGCGGCGTGCAGCCGCGCGGCGAGTCCGAGGTTGAACGCCGGTGCATCGATGCCAATGAACACGTCGGGCCGCGCTGCCGTGAAGCGTCGCACGAGCCCGGCGCGCAGGCGCAGCAGCCGCGGCACATGCGGCAGCACCTCGGCGAGCCCCATCACGGCGAGGGCCTCGGCGCTCTCCCACGCCGCGCACCCGGCGGCCACCATCTTCGGTCCGGCCACCCCGAAGCACTCGAGGCGACCGACCCGCTCGCGCAGCGCGTTGATCAGGGCCGCGCCGAGTTGATCACCGGAGGACTCCCCGGCCACCAGCGCCACGCGCAGCGCACCGGGCGCACGGACCGCCTCGCCCGCGGTCCCGGGCGAAGCGGTCATCGGACGATGCTACGGCCGGAATTGCGGATGAAGGTGGCGAACGCCTGCACTTCGGGCTGTTCGGGACCGCGCGCCTCAAGCCGCTCGAGCGCCTCGACGAGACGCAGCTCGCTGCGGTAGACGATCCGGTAGGCGTCGCGGACATTGCGGATCTGTGCCGCGCTGAAGCCGCGCCGGCGCAGCCCCTCGGTGTTGACCGCGTGCGGGACCGCCGGGTTGCCGGCCACCATGACGTAGGGCGGCACGTCGCGCGTCACGATCGCCCCGCCGGCGAGAAAGGCGTGCGGGCCGACCTTGGTGAACTGGTGCACGGCGGTGAGCCCGCCGAGGATCACCCAGTCGCCGATCTCCACGTGCCCGCCGAGCGCAGCGCAGTTGGCGAACACCGCGTTGCTGCCCACATTGCAATCGTGCGCGACGTGCGAGTAGGCCATGAACAGGTTGTCATCGCCGATGCGGGTGACGCCCCGGTCGTGCGTGGTGCCGCGGTTGACCGTGACGTTCTCGCGGAACACGTTGCGGTCGCCGATCTCGAGCCGGGTCGGCTCACCGTTGTACTTCTTGTCCTGCGGGGCATCGCCGAGGGAGGCGAACTGGAACACCCGGTTGTCCGCGCCGATCGTGGTCGGCCCGTTGATCACCACGTGCGGACCGATCAGCGTGCGCGCCCCGATGCGCACGTCCGCTCCGATGACGCTGAACGGGCCCACCGAGACGTCCGCGGCCAGCTCGGCGCGCGGCGAGACGATGGCATGCGGATCGATCACTTGCCGGCCTCCGGCGTGACCATGATCTGCGCCTGCGCGACCTCGGCGCCACCGACCTCGGCGCGCGTCGCGAAACGCCAGATGCCGCGCAGGCAGCGCTCGACGGTGGCGGTGAGCACAAGCTGATCGCCGGGCTCGACGGGCTTGCGGAAGCGCGCCTTGTCGATGCCGACGAAATAAAAGCGCGTGTCGGCGTGCGGCACGATGTCGGCGCTGAGGAACGTCAGGATGCCGGCGGTCTGCGCCAGCGCCTCGATGATGATCACCCCGGGCATGACCGGGCGGGCCGGGAAATGACCAGGGAAGAACGGCTCGTTGTAGGTGACGTTCTTCAGCGCACGGATGCTCTGGCCGGCCTGCCACTCGAGCACGCGGTCGACGAGCATGAACGGATAACGGTGCGGCAGCAGCCGCAGGATGCCGTGGATGTCAAGTTGCGCGTCACTCATCGTCTTCGTCTTCTTCCAGATCCTGACCATCGGTTGCGCGGCGCTCGAGCACCTTTAGTCGCCCGGCCAGGGATTCGAGGCGCTTGAAGCGCCCGACCAGGCGCCGCCACGCGTGCGCCTCCTCGTAGGGGATGCCGCCGGAGTATACGCCGGGTCGCGTGATCGAATGGCTGACCATGGTGCAGCCGGTGATCACCACCCCGTCGCTGATGGTGAGGTGGCCGCCGATGCCCACCTGTCCGCCGATCATGCAGCCGCGCCCGATGCTGGTGCTGCCCGACACCCCGACGCACGCCGCGAGCGCGCTGTGCGCGCCGATGCGCACGTTGTGACCGATCTGAATGAGGTTGTCGAGTTTGACGCCCTCCTCGATCACCGTGTCCTCGATCGCGCCGCGATCCACGGTGGTGTTGGCGCCGATCTCCACATCCGCCCCGATGCGCACGCTGCCGACCTGCGGCACCTTCAGCCAGCGACCCGCCTCCGCGGCGAAGCCGAAGCCGTCTCCGCCGATGACCGCCCCGGGCTGCAGCACCGAGCGCTCGCCGACGAGCACGCCCCGGCAGAGCGTCACGCGCGCCACCAGGCGCACGTCCTGCCCGACCCGCACGCCCGCCTCGAGCAGGCACTGCGGTCCGATATACGCACGGGCGCCCACCACCGCTGCGTCCCCGACCACGCTGAGCGGCCCGATGTGGGCGCTGGGATCGATCTGCGCGCTGCTCGCCACGACCGCGCTCGGATGCACGCCCGGGGAGCCGAACGGCTCCGGATGCAACACGGTTGCGATCCGCGCGAACGTGGCGTGGGGATTGGGGGAAACGAGCGCCGCGACCGGACAGTCAGCGGCGCTCGCCGCATCGAGCACCACCAACCCCGCCCGTGTGGCCGCGAGTTGGGCGCGGTAGCGGGGATTGGCGACGAAGGCGACGCACGCCCCGTCGGCCTCGAGGAGGCTCGCCACCCGCTCCACGATGGCGAGCGGGTCGCCCTTTAGCTCACAGCCGAAGCGGACCGCGAGCTCTCCGATCGAGACGCCCATGGCCCGCCGCGGTTACTTGGCCGCCGGAGCCGCCTGCAGGATCTTCAGGATCGCCGGGGTCAGGTCGATCTGCTCATCGGCGTAGATCACCCCGTCGTTCATCATGACCAGGTTGTACCCGTGCGCCTTGGCGTAGTGCTGCACGTCGAGCGCGATGGCCTTCTGCACCTTGCTGAACAGCTCGTTGCGCCGGGTGCCGAGGGCCTGCTGGACCTTGGTCGACTCCTGACGGAACGTCTCGACCTTCTCGCGCAGATCGAGTTCGGCCTGGGCGACCTGGTCCTGGGTCATCGTGGCCTGGTTGCGCTGCAGATTGGCCTGGCTGGCCTGAAGCTTCTTCGCCTCGGCCTGCAGCTGCTGCTGCTTGGGCAGGAATTCCGAGCGCAGCGCCGCGATGGCCAACTTGTACTGCGGGGAGGACTGCACCAGCACCCCGTAATTGACCACACCGATCTTCAAACTGGCGGCCGAGGCGCTCGTAACGGCGAGACCCGTCACCAGCACTGCGGAGGCGATGATTCCCAGGACTGAAAGGCGTCTGCTCAAGCGCTTCACGAAACCCACCTCGAAAATGGCTATGTGTAAATGCAGGCCCGCCCCTGTCGAAGGGGCGGCTGAGTGGCCCATCTTACCACCACCGGCGCACTGGCGCCCGTGCCGCTAAAACGCCTGCCCGACCGTGAACTGGAAGCCGCTGGTCTGGTCGCCCCAGGTATCCAGGGTGGAGCGCTGGGAATTCAAGGGCACGCCGTAACTGAAGCGGAACAGGCCCATCGGTGACAGCCAGGTCACCGACAGTCCCACCGAGCGCTTCAGGTCGCCCCAGCCGTTCAGGTGGTAGGTCACCGGGGTCACCCCGTCGGGCTCGAAGAACTTCACCCGCGAGCCGGTGTAGAACACGTTGCCTATGTCTAAGAACAGGCTGACCCGGGCGGTCTGGCGCCACTTGGCCGGCATCGGCAGCAGCAGCTCGTTCTGACTGATGATGTCGAAGTTGCCGCCGTAGGGATTGCCGAACTGGTCACGCGGCCCGAGCCAGTCCTCGCGATAGCCGCGCACCGTGTCCGGTCCGCCCCCGAAGAACAGCCGGTACGGCGGCAGGCCGGTCGTGCCGCCGAATCCGTTGCCGTAATCGGCGCGCTCGTGGAACGACAGCGTCAGCAGATGGCGCCACACCGGCACGTACAGCTGGTAGCTGGCGTTGGCGACGTAGTACTTGACCGAGCTCGACCCCGGAATGGTGGCGCTGATGTTCAGCGCCGCGCGCTGGCCGCGGTCGGCGAACAGCGTGCGGTTGCGATCATCGATCTGCCAGCCGGCGAGCAGCTGCACGTCGTGGTAGTCCGTGCCGTAGAACATGAAGTCGTTGTTGCTGTAGTCCTCGTGCACCAGGCGGTGGTAGGCGCTGCCGTTCTGCTGCACCCACTGCTGCGCCTGCACGGCGCTGCCGATCGAGCTGGTGAGCAGCTGGGCGTCCTCGAACGCCGCGCCGAAGGACAGGTACTGGAACGCCGTGATCGGATAGGACCACTGCGGCCCCAGGGTGATCGTCTTGGAGGAGAAGTTCGAGGAGGAGGAAACGAACTGCGTCGCGTCGTTGTAGCTCAGCGAAAGCGTCTGCGACACCCCGTTCATGGTGATGTACGGATTGGTGTAGCTCAGGCTGTAGAGCTTCTCGAACGCGCCACCGGAGAGGTTCACCTGCAGCCGATTGCCTGTGCCGAGAAAGTCCGCGTCGGCGAAGTTCGCGTTCAGCATCAGCTTGTAGGCCGCCGAGTAGCCGAGGCCGCCGGACAGCTGCGCGGCCGGACCCTGCTTGATCTTGTAATCGACGTCGACCTCGTCCGGCGAGCCTTGCACCTTGTGGGTGCTGTAGCTCACCTTCTTCACGTACGGCAGGCGCTGCAGGAAGAACTTCGAGCGCTCGAGCGCGAGATTCGAGAGCCACCCGCCCTCGAGCTGGCGCAGCTCGCGCCGCAGCACCACGTCGTTGATCGAGGTCTCGCCGGTGAAGATGACCTTGCGCACATACACCCGGTCGCCCGGATCGACGAAGAAGGTGAGCGCGACCTTGTGGGTCTTGGGGTCCGGGGTCGGCACCGGATCGACCTTCGCGAAGGCGTAACCGTATGCGCCGAGTCGATCCTGGATGAATTTCTGCGTGGTGGTGATGCGCTCGCGGTCGAACACCTGCCCGGGGTGGACCAACACCAGGGGCCACAGCTCCGCTTTCGGCACTACCGTGAAGGTGCCGGCGAGATTGACCTTGGAGATGCGGAACACACTGCCCTGCTTGACCGCGACAGTGATGTACATGTTCTTCTTGTCGGGGCTGATCTGCACCTGCGTGGAGCGGATCTGGAAGTTCGCGTAGCCGCGGTCCATGTAGAAATCGCGCAGCCGCTCCAGATCGCCCTTGAGCGTCGCGCGCGAATAGCGGTCGTCGTCCTTGTACCAGGACAGCCAGTCGGGCGTCTTCAGGTGAAAGTGCTTGAGGATCCGCTCCTGCGGGAAACGCGTCGCGTCGACGATGTTGATCGAGCGGATAACCGCGCGCGAACCCTCGACGATCTGGATGTTGATCTTGACCCGGTTGTCGGTGTCGGGGATCACCTTGGTGTCGATGCGCACCCCGTACTTGCCGCGCCCGTAGTACATGTCGGTGAGGTACTCGGTCACCTGCTGCAGCACCGAGCGGTCGAAGATCTTCCCCGGCGCGAGCCCGACGTTGCGCAGGGACTTCATCAGGTCCTTGGTCTTGATCGCCTTGTTGCCCTTGATCTGGAAGCTCTCGATCGAGGGCCGTTCGGAAACCACAACGATCAGGGTGTTGCCCTGGCGGCGCAGCTCCACGTCGCGGAAGAAGCCGGTGGCATACAGCGCACGGATCGCCTCGCGCACCTTGCGCGGGTCGAGCGTGTCACCGATGTTGACCGGCAGGTAGTTAAATACCGTGCCCTCGGAGATGCGCTGCAGTCCCTCCACCTTGATGTTGCCGACGGTGAAATCCGCCACCGCCGGGCTGGCCGGGTTGGCCGGGCTGGCCGCGACGGGGCCCGCGGCGGGAGCCGCGAGCGCGAGTGCCGAGTGCACGGCGAGCGCCACGGTGGCGAGCGCAATTCGCCGCTTCATACGGCAACCATCCGATCTGTCACGTCGCAAAACATGTGCTCCCAATCACCTGCATCGATCACGGTTACAACCCCCGGGCGCCCCGCTGCGGCAGCGCCGCGCGAAGAACAGCGGATCTCGTCAACGATCCGACTTCAATTTGTGCAACAGTCAGCTGAACTGGCGCGCGATGTCATTGAACAGCGCCACTCCCATCAGCACGACCAGCAGCGCAATCCCGACCTGCTGACCGATGACCTGCGCCCGCTCCGACAACGGTGCGCCCTTAACCCACTCAACCAGCTGAAACACGACCTGCCCGCCGTCGAGAATCGGAATCGGCAGCAGATTGAGGAACCCGATCTCCAGCGAGATCAGCACCAGAAAGCCGAGGAACGAGCCGGCACCGGCACTGGCGGACTCACCCGCCTCCTGCGCAATGGTGAGCGGCCCGCCGAGGTTCTTGATCGACACCCGGCCGAGCACCATACGCCACAGCAGCTGCCCCTGCAGCACCGTCAGCGTCCCGATGCGCTGCGCGGCGAATTCCAGCGCCGAGAGCGGGCCGAGCGGTTCGTGGCGCACCATCCCCGCAGGGGTGTTCTCGACCGGGGGCTGCTCGGCCTCGATCCGCCCGATGCGCTGGCCCTGCACCGTCACGGCGGCCACCGTCACCTCGACGGTGCGCTCGAGGCCGCCGCGTCGGTAGGTGATCGCGAGCGTAGCGCCCGGATGGGGACTCACCGCAGCCACCAGGTCCTGAAAGTCGTGCACCGGGCGCCCGCCGATGGCCACGATGCGGTCCCCGGCCCGAAGGCCCGCACGCGCGGCCGGCCCACCGGGCAGCACCCGGCCCAGCACCGGCGGCACGGTCGGCAGCCAGAAATGCATCCCGAGCCCGCCCATCGGCCCGGAGGGGCCGGTCAGGCTGCGCCGCAGCACCGGATCGCGCACGTTGAGGTTCAGCACGCGCTCGGCCCCCTCGCCACCGCGCACCGTCAGGCGCGCGTCGCCCGCTCCGCTCATCACCTCGAGCAGGCGCATGCGCACGGCACTCTGACTGTCGACCGCGACCCCGTTGACTGCCACGATGCGGTCCCCGGAGTGCACCCCGGCCTGCGCGGCGAGGGAGCCTGCGGTCACATCGCCGATGACCGGCAGCCAGCGCGTCAGACCGCTCGACCAGAACATCGCGCCGAGCACCAGCACGGCGAAGAGAAAATTCGATCCCGGGCCGGCGAGCAGCACCGCCACTCGCTTCAGCGGGTGCTGGCGCGTGAAGGAGCGCGGCAGATCGGCCGCGGGCACCGGTCCCTCGCGCTCATCGAGCATCTTGACGTAGCCGCCGAGGGGGATCGGGCACACCCAGTACTCGACCCCGTCGCGCCCGCGCCAGGACAGGAGCGGCTTGCCGAATCCAACCGAGAAGCGCAGCACCTTCAGGCCGAGCCGGCGCGCCACCCAGAAATGGCCGAACTCATGCACCGTCACGAGCAGGCTGACGGCGACGGCGAACCACAGCAGGTACCACAGTGCGGTCATGCGCGCGCGCCTGCGGTGAGCGTCGCGCCCGAGCGGGCCTGTGCCTCGATGCACTCGTGCGCCAGCCTCCGCGCCTCGGTATCGGCGGCTAAGACATCGTCCAATCCGCCGATTGGCCCCGCGGTAGAGCGTGTGATCACCTCCTCAATGACCGAGGCGATCCCTGGAAAGTTCAACCGCCGAGCGAGGAAGGCGTGCACCGCGACCTCGTTGGCCGCGTTCAGACTCACCGGCGCCAGCCCGCCGGCGCGCGCCGCGGCCTGCGCAATTCCCAGGCACGGGAAGCGCACCCGGTCCGGGGCGCGGAAGTCCAAGCGCGCGGTCTGCACCAGATCGAGAAACGCCACGCCCGAGGCCATACGTTCGGGCCAGGCGAGCCCGTAGGCGATGGGCGTGCGCATGTCCGGTGAGCCGAGCTGCGCGAGCAGCGATCCGTCGATGTACTCGACCAGCGAGTGGATGATGCTCTGCGGGTGGATGACGATGTCGACGCGATCGGGCGGCAGGCCGAACAGGAAGCACGCCTCGATCAGCTCCAGCCCCTTGTTCATGAGCGTGGCGGAATCGACCGAGATCTTGCGGCCCATCACCCAGTTCGGGTGAGCCACAGCCGCCTCGGGACTCGCCGCGGCGATCGCCTCGAGGCTCCAGTCGCGGAACGGACCGCCCGAGGCGGTGAGCAGCACGCGCCGCACGCCCGCCGGCGCGCTGCCAGCGATCGAGCCGTGTGGCAGGCACTGGAAGATCGCGTTGTGCTCGCTGTCGATCGGCAGCAGCGTCGAGCCCCCGGCGCGCACCGCCTCCATCAGCAGCGACCCCGACATCACCAAGGACTCCTTGTTCGCCAGCAGCAGCCGCTTACCGGCGCGCGCGGCGGCCAGCGTCGAGGGCAGCCCCGCCGCCCCGACGATGGCGGCCATGACGCACTCGACCTCGCTCAGCGTGGCGAGCTCGGTGAGGGCCTCGGGCCCGGCGAGCAGCCGTGTGCCGCCGCAGCGCGCCCCCAGGCGCTCCTTGAGGGCCTGCGCGGCGAGCGGGTCGGCGAGCGCGGCGTAGGCCGGGCGGTAACGCTCGATCTGCCCGGCGAGCTTCTCGACGCTGCGGTTCGCCCCGATACCGATCAGCCGGAACCGATCCGCATGGCGCGCGAGCACATCGAGCGTGCTCTCGCCGATCGAGCCGGTGGAACCGAGAACGACCACCCCGATCATGGCAGGACTCCCAGAAACGTCAGACCGAGCAGCAGCACGGGCGCCGCCGCAGTCAGGCTATCGATACGATCCATGACCCCTCCGTGTCCCGGGACGAGCGTGCCGCTGTCCTTCACGCCTGCGAAGCGCTTCAGCAGGCTCTCGGTCAAATCCCCGACGATGGACGCGGCCACCGTCGCCAGGCACAGCACCAGAAACGATCCCAGGGGCACACTGAACCAGAAACCGCCGGCCACCGCCACCGGAATGCAGGCCAGCAGCCCGCCGAGCACCCCCTCCCAGGTCTTGCCGGGCGAGACCGATGGGGCGAGGCGCCGCCGCCCGAAGCGCCGTCCGGCGAAATACGCCCCGGTATCGGCCACCCAGACCAGCACCAGGCAGAACAGCACCCACTCCGCGCCGCGCGCCCCGGCGAGGCGCAGCCGCGCGAGGGCGATCCAGGCCGGCACCAGCGCGCACAGGCCGGCGAGCGCCACGGCCGGTCGGCTCGCCCGGCGCGGGGCGAGCACGATCCACCCCAGCGCGATCAACCACCACAGCGCGGCCGCCCCGAGCAGCCCCTCGAGCCCCGCCCGGCTCCCCGCAAGGCGCCAGGCGAGCGCCACGGCCGCTGCGACCAGCAGCACGTACCCGAGGCGCAGCGCGGCGTGGCGCAGGCCGAACAGCGCCGAGCACTCCCAGGCGCCGCACAACACGATGGCGCTCAGCAGCACGAGCATGGCGGTCGGGGGCAGCGCGAACAGCACCGCCAGCAGCACCACGATCAGGACCGCGGCGGTGAGGATGCGCTGGCGCAGCGAGTCGCTCACGGGGCCGCTTTCAGCGCCGCGGCGCCCTCGCCGCTCGTGCCGGCGGCCTGCCCGAAGCGCCGCTCCCGACCGGCGAAGAAGGCGAGCGCCCGGGCGAACTCCGTGGCGTCGAAGTCCGGCCAGAGCAGCTCGCTGAAGTACAGCTCCGCGTAGGCCAAGTTCCAAAGCAGAAAATTGCTCAGGCGCCGCTCCGCGCCGGTGCGGATCAGCAGATCCGGATCCGGTAGCGTGCCGAGCTCGAGCGCCGCGGCGAAATGCGCCTCGTCGATGGCCGCGACCGCCAGCGCGCCGCTTGCGCACTGCGTGGCGAGCGCGCGGGCCGCCTGCACGATGTCCCAGCGTCCCCCGTAGCTCACCGCCACCTGCAGTTTCAGTCCCGCGTTGTGCGCGGTGCGCTGCTCGGCGGCGGCAATGCGCGCCTGCAGGCGCACCGAGAGGGCGTGCCGGTTGCCGATGATCCGCAGCCGCACCGCCTGGCGGTCGAGCTCGCTCACTTCACGATCGATGGCCTCGAGGAACAATCCCATCAGGCTCGCAACCTCCTCGGCCGGCCGCGACCAGTTCTCACTCGAAAAGGCGAACAGCGTCAGCGCCTCGATCCCGAGGCGCGCGCACTCGCGCACGCACAGGCGCACCGGCTCGAGCCCCGCCTTGTGCCCCGCCGTGCGCGCCAGGCCCCGGGCGGCCGCCCAGCGCCCATTGCCATCCATGGTGATGGCGATGTGTCGCGGCAATGCGCCGGACGCGGCTGTTTCACTCACGGCGTGCGCCATCAGACCTGCATGATCTCCTTTTCCTTGGCGAGCAGATGCTGCTCGATCTCCCCGATGTGCTTGTCGGTGAGCTTCTGGATGTCCGTCTCGGCGCGCCGCTCGTCATCCTGCGTGATCAGTTTTTCCTTCAGCAGGTCCTTGACCTCGCTCATCACGTCGCGGCGCACGTTGCGCACCGCCACCCGCGCGTTCTCCGCGTCGGCCTTGAGCACCTTGGTGATCTCGCGCCGGCGCTCCTCGGTGAGCGGCGGCATCGGAATGCGGATCACCGTCCCGGCGGTCATGGGCGTCAAGCCGAGGTCGGACTTGAAGATCGCCTTCTCGATCGCCTGCACGACGGTCTTCTCCCACGGGGAGATCACCAGCGTGCGCCCATCCTCCACGGCGATGCTGGCCACCTGCTGCAGGGGCACGTCCGAGCCGTAGTAATCGACCTTCAGGTGTTCGATCAGGCTCGGATGCGCCCGACCGGTACGCAGTTTCTTCAGGTCCGCCTGGAAACTCTGCACGCACTTGGTCATGCGCTCGCGCGCGTCGTTCTTCACATCATCGAGCATGCTCACACTCCGGGCCGAATCGGCTCACTCGCAGGTTACGACCGTGCCCACCTCGTCGCCGCGGACGATGCGGGTCAGATCCCCTGGATTGTTCAGATTGAACACCTGCAATGGCAAGTGGTTGTCGCGGCACATGACGATGGCGGTGGCATCCATGACGTTGAGCTTCTCGGCGAGCACCCGATCGAAGGTGAGCCGGCGGTAGCGCTGGGCGGCGGGATTGCGCATCGGATCGTCGGAGTACACCCCGTCGACCTTGGTCGCCTTCAGCAGCACGTCGGCCGTGATCTCGATCGCGCGCAGCGCCGCGGCGGTATCCGTGGTGAAGAACGGGTTGCCGGTGCCGGCCGCGCAGATCACCACCCGGCCCTTCTCCAGGTGCCGTACGGCGCGGCGGCGGATGTAGTCCTCGCACACCTGGTTGATGCGCACCGCCGACATCACGCGCGCGTACAGTCCGCGGCTCTCGAGCGCATCCTGCATGGCGAGGGCATTCATCACCGTGGCGAGCATGCCCATGTGATCAGCGGTGACGCGGTCCATGCCGGCACGCGCCAGGCCCGCCCCGCGGAAGATGTTGCCCCCGCCGATCACCACGGCGAGCTGCACCCCGAGGCCGGCGATCTCCTCCAGTTCCATGGCGATGCGCTTGATCACCGCCGGGTCGATACCGTAGTCGGCCTGGCCCATGAGGGCCTCGCCGGAGAGCTTCACGAGGATGCGGGAGTAGCGGGCCGTGTTCGCGTTGTCTGTCGCCATGCGCCAACCTTCACTCGTTTTCGGGAACCGGCACCCCGCCGGGCATCGACCTCAGCGCTGCGTGCCTCAGGTCTTGGTCGGGCCGCTCGCGCCCTTGACCTGCGCCATCACCTCCGCGACGAAGTCCTCCTGCTTCTTCTCGATGCCGGCCCCGACCTCGAAGCGGACATAGCCCGCCACTTCGGCCCCGGCGCTCTTTAGCAGCTTCTCGACCGTCACGTCCGGGTCCTTCACGAACGGCTGGCCGAGCAGCGTGACCTCCCCGAGCGACTTGCGCAGGCGGCCCTCGACCATCTTGGCGACGATCTCCGGCGGCTTGCCCTCGCCGCGGGCCTGCT
Source organism: Pseudomonadota bacterium (assembly GCA_021805275.1). The sequence goes on along the minus strand of JAJZFQ010000178.1, from coordinate 105,264 downwards.
CGGTGAGGATCTCGCGCTCCTTGGCCATGACTTCCTGCGGCACCTGCTGCACTGAGAGGTAGCGCGGGTTGCTCGCCGCGACGTGCATGGCCAGATCGTGCGCCAGCGCGGCCGTACCGCCCTTCAGGGCGACCAGCGCGCCGATGCGCGAGCCGTGCGTGTAGGCGCCGAGGTGCTGGGCGGACTCGAGTACCGTGAAACGGCGCACGCCGATGTTCTCGCCGATCTTCGCCACCAGCGCGCGGCGCACCGCGTCCACCGACTCCTGCCCGATCTGGGCGGCCAGCAGCCCCTCGAGGCTCCCCGGTCGCTCGGCGAGCGCCAGCTGCGCCACGGCGCTCGAGAACGCGCGGAAGTCCTGCTCGCGGGCCACGAAATCGGTCTCGCAGTTGACCTCGACCATGGCCGCCGCCGCCGCAGTGCTCGCCCGCTCGATGACCACGAGCCCCTCGGCGGCGACGCGCGCGGCCTTCTTGTCCGCCTTGGCGAGACCCTGCTTGCGCATCAGCTCCGCGGCCGCATCGAGGTCACCGCCGGTCTCCACCAGCGCCTTCTTGCACTCCATCATGCCGGCGCCGGTGCGCTCGCGAAGCTGCTTGACGTTCTCTGCTGTGATACTCATGTCGCACTCATCCGGTTGCCCCGTCCCTGGACGCTCGATCCGCTGCGGCCGTCCCGGCCGCAGCCTCACCGCAAGCGCGGCCGATGCGCCGCGCCGGGCTCACTCGCCGCGGCCCTTGCGGCGCGTGGCGCCTCCCGTGGGGCGCCGGGCTGCGCTCGCCGGAGCGCCCGTGCCCGAGCCACCCGAGGCCGCCACTTCCGGCACCGCCTCGAGCACCTCTTCCTCCACACTGGCGTCCTCGACGCCCTCGACCCGCGGTGGGGCCTTGACCGGCGCCAGGCGCCGGCGGGCAGCGGCAGGCTTCTTGGCCCGCACCGCCGCGAAGTTCTTGCGCGGGGGGCGCGCAGACTTCTTGCGGGGATTGCCCGCCTCGTCGAGCTCGACGAACTCGTCCTCGCCGACCACCACCGCCGGGACGGAATCCTTGCCATCGAGCACCGCATCGGCGATGCCGGCGGCATACAGCTGAATGGCGCGCATCGCATCGTCGTTGCCCGGGATCAGGTAATCGATCCCGTCCGGCGAGCAGTTCGTGTCGACCACCGCGACCACCGGGATGCCGAGCTTGCGCGCCTCGTCGATGGCGAGCTTCTCGTGACCGACGTCGATCACGAACAGTGCATCCGGGAGCGACTCCATCCGCTTGATGCCACCGAGGCTCCTCTCAAGCTTCTCCTGCTCGCGGCGCAGCTGCGTCGCCTCTTTCTTACCGCGCTTCTCGAGCGCCCCGGACTCGGCGAGCTCGGTGATCTCCTCCAGGCGCTTGATCGACTGGCGGATGGTCTTGAAGTTCGTGAGCATCCCGCCCAGCCAGCGCTGGTTGACGAACGGCTGTCCGGCACGCTCGGCTTCCTTCTGGATCGCCTCGCGGGCCGATCGCTTGGTGCCGACGAACATCACCCGTCCGCCGTCGGCCGCCACGGCCTTCACGAAGGCCGAGGCCTGCGTGAACATCGGCTGGGTCTTCTCGAGATTGATGATGTGGATTCTGTTGCGCTCGCCGAAAATGAACGGGGCCATCTTCGGGTTCCAGAAGCGGGTCTGGTGCCCGAAATGGACACCCGCCTCCAGCATCTGCCGCATGGATACGCCAGGCATGAGAAACTCCTCGTTGGGTTGAGCCTCCGCGCATCTCCGCAGCCATTCCGCCGCGGCCGTACGGTCGCCGGTGGAACACCCAGTCTGCGGATAATGTGATGCGCGTGTGGGTTGATTGCCAAAAAAGGCCGCGCTTTATACCATGAAGGGCCCGCCTGAACAACGTCTTGCGCGCGTCCCGCCCGGCGCGCGCCCGCACCGATTCGAGCCACGCTGGAAGGTCCATGCCCGTTACGATCAAAAAGCCCGAGGAGCAGGAGCAGATGCGCATCGCCGGCCGCCTGGCGGCCGAGGTGCTCGACATGATCACCGAGCACGTCGTGCCCGGGGTGAGCACCGAGGAGCTCGACCGGCTCTGCCACGACTATATCGTCAACGTGCAGGGCACCATCCCGGCGAACCTGAACTACCACGGATTTCCCAAGACGATCTGCACGTCCGTGAACCACGTGGTCTGCCACGGTATCCCCAATGAGAAGCGGCTCAAGACCGGGGACATCGTCAACATCGACGTGACGGTGATCCGCGAGGGGTTCCACGGCGACACCAGCCGGATGTACTTCGTCGGCAAGCCCCCGGCGCACGCCCAGCGACTCACCGAGAAGTGCTTCGAGGCGATGTGGCGCGGCATCGAGACGGTACGCCCCGGCACGCGGCTCGGGGACATCGGACACGCCATCCAGAGCTTCGTCGAGCAGAACAACTACACGGTGGTGCGCGAGTACTGCGGGCACGGCATCGGCCGCATCTACCACGAGGATCCGCAGGTGCTGCACTACGGGGAGCCCGGCACCGGGCTCGCGCTCGAGCCCGGCATGACCTTCACCATCGAGCCGATGATCAACGCCGGCAAGCGCCACGTGCGGCTGCTGGCGGACGGGTGGACCGTCATCACCAAGGATCACTCGCTCTCGGCCCAGTGGGAGCACACCATTCTCGTGACCGGCTCCGGCTACGAGGTCCTCACCCTCGGGGCCGCGGACCGCAAGACCCACTAGCGCCATGGCCGCCGGGGAAACCGAGCCAGACGATGCGGGCGATGCCCTCCCCCGCCCACCGGGCGCAACGGGGGACTGGCCGCTGCTCGGGCAGGTCGCGCCATTGCTGAGCGGACCGCCCGCGGCGCTGCGTGCGCTGCTCACCGAGGCGCACGAGCAGCTCAAGGTGCGTTTCCTCGCCGATGAGCCCATCGAGACGCTGGTGCACGCACGCGCCGCGCTCGTCGATCGGGTGCTCGAGGGCCTGTGGCACGCGCACGCGCGCGGCTCGATGAGCGAGTGGGCGCTGGTGGCGGTCGGTGGCTACGGCCGCGGCGAGCTGCACCCCTGCTCGGACATCGACATCCTGCTGCTCGTGGCCGCACCGCCCGAGGGCCCCGAGCGCGTCGCCCTGGAGCGGCTACTCGCGTTGCTGTGGGACATCGGTCTTGAGGTCGGGCACAGCGTGCGCACCGTGGAGGAGTGTCTCGAGCAGAGCGCCGCGGACGTCAGCGTGATGACCACGCTCATCGAGGCGCGCCTCCTCGCCGGCAACCCGGCGCTGCTCGCGCGCCTGCGCGCCGCGCTCGCCCCGGAGCACATCTGGCCGGTGCGCGAGTTCTTCGAGGCCAAGGTGCGCGAGCAGGCCGAGCGGCACCTGAAAGCCAACGACACCGCCTACAACCTCGAGCCGAACGTCAAGACCGGTCCGGGCGGCCTGCGCGACATCCAGACCATCGCCTGGGTGGCCAAGCGCCACTTCGGTGCCGAGACCCTCGCGGAGCTGGCCCGGCACGGCTTTCTCTCCGGCGCAGAGCTGCGCCGGCTGCAGCAGGCGCAGGCGTTCCTCTGGAAGGTGCGCTTCGGGCTGCACGTACTCACCGGGCGGCGCGAGGACCGACTGCTGTTCGACCACCAGATCCGCCTGGCGCAGAGCTTCGGCTACGAGGACGCCTCCTACACCCTCGCGGTCGAGCAGCTGATGCAGCGCTACTACCGCACCGTCAAGGACGTGAGCCTGCTCAACGAGCTGCTGCTGCAGGTGTTTCGCGAGGCGATCCTCACCGAGAGCGAACCGCCGCGGCCGCTGAATGCGCGCTTCCAGGTGCGTTCCGGCTCGCTCGAGGCGGTGAGCGAGGATGTCTTCGTGCGCAACCCCTCGGCGCTGCTCGAGCTGTTCGCGCTGCTGCAGCGCCACCCGGAGATCAAGGGCGTGCGCGCCTCGACGCTGCGCGCCCTGGGACGGAGCCTGTGGCTCATCGACGAGGAGTTCCGCCAGAACCCGCGCCACCACCGGTTGTTCCTCGAGATCGTGCGCTCCCCGATCGGAGTGACGCATGAGCTGCGGCGCATGAACACCTACGGCGTGCTCGGGCGCTACATCCCGGCCTTCGGCCGGGTCGTCGGGCGCATGCAGTACGACCTGTTCCACGCCTACACGGTCGATGCGCACACGCTGTTCGTGGTGAGCAACCTCAGGCGTTTCGCCATCCCGCGCTACGACGAGGAGCTGCCGCAGGCCTCGCGCATCATGCAGCAGCTGCCGCGCCCGGAGGTCGCCTACCTCGCCGCGCTGTTCCACGACATCGCCAAGGGGCGCGGCGGCGATCACTCCGAGCTCGGCGCGGTGGACGCCGAGGCGTTCTGCCTCGAGCAGGGCCTCTCGCCCTACGATGCGCGCCTGGTGGCCTGGCTGGTGCGCAGTCACCTGACGCTCTCGATCACCGCGCAGAAGCAGGACATCAGCGACCCGGAGGTGATCAACGCCTTCGCGCGCACCGTCGGCGACGAGACGCACCTCGATTACCTCTACGTGCTCACCTGCGCCGACGTGCGCGCCACCAACCCGAAGCTGTGGAACTCGTGGAAGGCATCCCTTTTCAACGACTTCTACCAGCGCGTGCGCCGGGCGCTGCGTCACGGTCTGGAATCCCCGATCGACCAGGAGCAGCTGGTGAGCGAGACGCGCGAGGCGGCCCGCAAGCTGCTGCTCGAGCGCCGCCTCGCCAGCGCCGACATTGAGCGGGTGTGGGAGCGCTTCTCAGACACCTACTTCCTGCAGCACTCCCCCGAGGAGGTCGCCTGGCACATGCAGTTGCTCGCCGACCGCGACCCGCGCTCCGAGGAGCCGCTGGTGGCGCTCGATGCGCACAGCGTGCGCGGCACGACCGCGGTGCTGATCTACACCCGCGCCCGTGAGCACGGCTTCGCGCGTACCACCGCCGTGCTCGACCAGCTCGGCCTCGATATCCTCGATGCGCGCATCACCCCGACCGGGGACGGCTTCAGCCTCGACCTGTACCACGCGCTCGAGGATGACGGCGCACCGATCGAGGACCGCGAGCGGCGCGAGGAGATCGAGGAGGCGCTGTGGCGCTCGCTGCGCGAGCCGCAGGCGACGGTCGCGGTGCACCGGCGCGTGCCGCGCCAGGTGCGCATGTTCCACACCCCGACGCAGATCCTGATCAGCACCGATGCGCCCAACGGCCGCTCGGTGCTCGAGCTGATCGCCGGGGACCGCCCCGGCCTGCTCTGCGACGTCGGCAAGGTGCTCACCGGTGAGCACCTGATGCTGCAAGCGGCGCGGATCATGACCGTCGGGGAGCGGGCCGAAGACGTCTTCTACATCACCGACCTCGACGGGCATGCCCTCGACGAGGCGCGCGCCGCGCGTCTGCGCGACATTCTCGGGCAAGCGCTCAAGCAGCGCGCTGCCGCCTGATTCATCACTGGAGCGAACCATGAACCCGCGCCTCGAGCGGCTGCACGCATATCCCTTCGAGCGGCTCGCCCGACTCAATGCCACCGCCACCCCGCCGGCGCGGCTGAAGCCGATCGGCATGTCGATCGGGGAGCCGCGCCACGAGCCACCGCCGATGGTGCTGGAGGCGCTGCGCGCCAACTCGCATCTGCTCGGCACCTACCCGACCACCGCCGGGCTGGCGGAGCTGCGCGCGGCGTGCGCCGCCTGGCTCGAGCGGCGCTTTCGCCTCGGGGCGGGCCGCATCAACCCGGCCACCATGATCCTGCCGGTCAACGGCACTCGCGAGGGGCTGTTCGCCTTCGTGCAGGCGGCCGTTGATGAGCGCAACGAGCCGCTGGTGGCGATGCCGAACCCCTTCTACCAGATCTACGAGGGCGCAGCGCTGCTCGCCGGCGCACGCCCGCACCTGCTCGACACCATCGCGGCGAACGCCTACACGCCCGACCTCGCGGCCGTCCCGCAGAGCCTCTGGCGGCGCTGCCAGGTGCTGTTCCTGTGCAGCCCGGGTAATCCCACCGGCAAGGTGTTCTCGCTCGAGTACCTGCAGCAGGCGCTCGAGCTCGCCGAGCGCCACGATTTCATCGTCGCCGCCGACGAGTGCTACACGGAGATCTATCTGGATGAAGCGCGGCCCCCGCCGGGGCTGCTCGAGGCCGCGCAGGCCGCGGGCAACGAGCAGTTCAAGCGCTGCGTCGTCTTTCACAGCCTCTCGAAGCGCTCGAGCGTGCCGGGGCTGCGCTCCGGGTTCGTCTGCGGCGATGCGGCGATCATCGAGCGGTTGCTGCTGTACCGCACCTATCACGGCTGCGCCATGCCGGTGCCCACCCAGCTCGCCAGCATCAGCGCCTGGAACGAGGATACGCACGTGGTGCAGAACCGCCGGCTGTATCAGGAGAAGTTCGACCGCGTGCTGCCGATCCTCGCCCCGGTGCTGCCCGTGGAGCGCCCCGACGGCGCGTTCTATCTCTGGACCCACGTGGGCGCGGATGGTGACGACGAGCGCTTCACGCGCGAACTGTATGCCAGCCAGGCCGTGACGGTACTGCCGGGCAGCTACCTGGCGCGCACCGGGGCGCAGGGCAACCCGGGCGCCGGGCGGGTGCGCATCTCGCTGGTGCCGGGCGTCGCCGAGTGCGTCGAGGCAGCCGAACGGATCCGCGCGTACCTCGAGAGCAGGGACCGATGAGCGGCGCGGCGCTGCAGTCGGCCATCGAGGCGGCGTTCGAGACGCGCGCGACCCTGGGACCCGGCAACGTGCCGGCGGTGCTCGCCGCGCAGCTCGAGGAGTGCATCGGGCTGCTCGATGCCGGGCAGGTCCGGGTCGCCGAGCCGCGCGCGGGCGGCTGGATCGTCAACGAGTGGCTGAAGAAGGCGGTGCTGCTGTACTTCCGCACCCGCGAGAATGCCCTCATCGAGGCCGGCTTCACCCGCTTCTACGACAAGGTGCCGCTGAAGTACGCCGAGGCGCACGCCGAGGCGCTGCGCGAGGGCGGCGCGCGCATCGTGCCGCACGCCGTGGTACGCAAGGGCGCCTACATCGCCCCCAACACCGTGCTCATGCCGAGCTACGTGAACATCGGCGCCCGCGTCGAGTCCGGCACCATGGTCGATACCTGGGCGACGGTCGGCTCCTGCGCGCAGATTGGGCGCAACGTGCACCTCTCCGGCGGCGTCGGCATCGGCGGTGTGCTCGAGCCGCTGCAGGCCAGCCCCACCATCATCGAGGAAGAGTGCTTCATCGGCGCCCGCTCGGAGATCGTCGAGGGCGTCATCATCGAGCGCGGCTCGGTGATCTCGATGGGCGTGTTCATCGGGCAGAGCACGCGCATCTACGATCGCGCCAGCGGTCAGATCCTGCGCGGACGGGTGCCGGCCGGCTCGGTGGTGGTGCCGGGCACGCTGCCCTCCTCCGACGGTCGCTACGGGCTCGCCTGCGCCGTGATCGTCAAGCGCGTCGACGCCCAGACGCGCGCCAAAACGTCGATCAACGATCTGCTGCGGGCCGCGGAGTGAGCACCGCGGCGGCCGCTCAACCGAACCGGCCGGTGATGTAATCTTCGGTGAGCCGGTGGCGCGGGTTGGTGAAGACCTGATCCGTCTCGCCCACCTCGACGAGGCGCCCCAGGTGGAAGTAGGCGGTGCGCTGCGAGACGCGCGCGGCCTGCTGCATCGAGTGCGTGACGATCACGATCGCATACGTGCGGCGCAGCTCCTCGATCAGATCCTCGATGTGCGCCGTTGCGATCGGGTCGAGCGCCGAGCACGGCTCGTCCATCAGAATCACCTCGGGCTGCACCGCGAGCGCCCGGGCGATGCACAGTCGCTGCTGCTGCCCCCCGGAGAGCCTGGTGCCGAGGCTCTGCAGGCGGTCCTTCACCTCGTTCCACAGTCCGGCGCGCTGCAAGCTGTTGCAGACCAGCTCATCGAGCTCAGCGCGCGTGCGGGTAAGTTGGTGGATGCGCGGTCCGTACGCGACGTTGTCGTAGATGGACTTCGGGAAGGGATTGGGCTTCTGGAACACCATGCCGATGCGCCCGCGCAACCGCGCCACGTCCTGGCGCTTGTCGTAGATGTCCTGGCCATCGAGCAGGATCGTGCCGCTCACGTGCGCCCCGGGGATGGTGTCGTTCATGCGGTTCAGGCAGCGCAGGAACGTCGACTTGCCGCACCCCGAGGGGCCGATGCAGGCGAGCACCTGGCTGCGGGCGATGTCGACCGTCACGTCGATGAGCGCCTGCTTGTCGCGGTAGGCCACTGTGACGTGCCGGCAGGAGAACACCGGGTCGGCCACCTCCGGCTCCCCGGCGGGGCGGCCCGCGAGTTCCCCGCTGAGCGCGGCGGGAATGTGCACGCGGTTGCTCGGCTTGGTGCCGAGCGCGCCGCTCAGCAGACCGCCGGTCGCGGCGTGATCGGAACTGTCGGAGCGGGTCGTTTCCTGCACGCGTGCTCTCCCGTCAACCAAACCGGCCGGTGACGTAATCATCGGTCCTGCGGTCCCGGGGCGCGGTGAACAGCTGCCCGGTCGGTCCCATCTCGATCAGCTCACCCTGATACATGAACGCCGTGGCGCTCGAGACGCGCGCCGCCTGCTGCAGATTGTGCGTCACGATCACGATGCAGAAGCGCTCGCGCAGGTTCTGCAGTGTCTCCTCGACCTTCAGGGTCGAGATCGGATCGAGCGCGGCGGTCGGCTCATCGAGCAGGATGACCTCCGGCTCGAGCGCGATGCTGCGTGCGATGCACAGTCGCTGCTGTTGGCCGCCGGAGAGACTGCGGCCGTCCTCGTGCAGCTTGTCCTTCACTTCCTCCCACAGCGCCGCGTCCGCCAGCGCCGCGTGCACCCGCTGCGTCAGCTCGGCACGCCGGATGCGCCGCGCGAGCCGCAGCCCGAAGGCGACGTTCTCGAAGATCGACATCGGGAAGGGCGTGGGCTTCTGAAACACCATCCCGACGCGCAGGCGCAGGCGCGCAACGTCCGCCGATGAGGCGAGGATGTCCTCCCCGTCGAGCAACACCTCGCCGCTCGCGCGGTGCCCCGGATACAGCGTGTACATGCGGTTGAAGACCCGCAGCAGCGTCGACTTGCCGCATCCGGACGGGCCGATGAACGCCGTGATGCTGCGGTCGGCGAGCACGAGGCTGATGTCCTTCAGGGCCTGCTGGCGACCGTAAAAGAAATCCAGATGCCGCACCTCGATCTTGTTGACCGCGGCCGGGGCCTGCGCCGCGGCGGCGGCCCACTCGGCGGGTTGACTCATGTGCGCGGCTCCGCCGCGTTGCGCAGTGCTGTTGGGTGCATGCCTGGGTCGTCGAGTGGGACTGGGGTTCCTGGTCGCATCACGTTGCCCGTCCGTCCCGCGCTGGCGGCGCGCGCGGCACGCATCGGATCGGGACGTCTCTTTATATTGTGTCCTGCGCACGACCCGGGCGGCAAGTGACTGCGCACCACGCCGATCGATCCAAGCGGCTCGCACTGCACCGCACGCATCGCTCGCGGCCAGCGTGAGGCCCGCATCGTGCGCGCCTCCTCGACCGGTGCCACGCAACACCCCCAGTATGGGGCACGCGCGGTCCGCTCACCGCTCCAGCGACATCCGTATGATTATTACAGTTAATCGTATCATGCCGGAGCAACAGGCGCTGAAGGCACCTCGCCGCAGCAACGCCGTGCGAACCGCAGCCGCCGAAAGCCGCTGAAAATCAATAACCTGGGGGCTCGCCCCGTCATGCGCGCCCGCTTTCACATGATTGTCACAATCTTACCTTTTAATTGCCACGTCGGCCCGCCACGGATGCGATGGGCCCGGCAAACCGCGACCGGTCTCCAGAGGCGTTGTTTCATCAGACTCTCATGAAACGCCTCGCTGCCGGCACGCGAGCCGTCCCGTGAAGAGTGAATGCCGTCAGAGGAGGCCGCTCGTGATTCGCTCGTGCCGCGCAAGCGCACGCACGCTCGAACGTCGAGGCGCAGTCCGGCGCGCGGCTGTGATGCCGCACACCGAGCGCGCTCTGCCTGGCGCGCAATCCACGTTTTTCCCGCTCCCGTCCCATCCACCGTACAACTGCAGGAGTCTGCCCATGGCCTTTGTGAATCCGAGTACCCCGGCGCCGATGCGCGGCGGCGCGCGCGCCGTCGTACGCGCCCTGATTGCCTCCGGCGCGGTTGCCCTTGCCGCCGCCCCGGCGTTCGCCCAGTCCGCGCCCGCCCCCTCGATCCAGACCGGCCCGCTGACGCTGACCTTCGGCGGCTTCACCGAGCTCGCCACCATCTACCGCAACCGCAACCAGTCGGCGGACGTCGGCTCGGACTTCAACACCGGCATCCCGTTCGCGAACAACCCGAACAGCCACATCTCGGAGTTCCGCGAGAGCGCCCGCCAGAGCCGCTTCTCCCTGCTCGCGCAGGGACAGCCGCACGACGGCCTGCGCGCCGAGGCGTACATGGAGACCGATTTCCTCAGCGCCGGAGTCACCTCCAACTCGCGCGAGAGCAACAGCTACACGCTGCGCATGCGCGTCTTCTACGCGCGCATGATGACCGACCACGGCCTGGACGTGCTGGCCGGACAGAACTGGAGTCTCGCCACGCTCTACAAGGACAACCTGAATCCGCGCGACGAGGACGCCCCGCTCGGCATCGACGCGCAGTACATCGTGGGATTCAACTGGACGCGCACACCGCAGCTGCGCGTCGTGGAGCACTTCAACAAGAAGATCTCCGTGGGCTTCTCGATCGAGAGCCCGCAGGCGGTCACCGGCACCGGCATCAACTCGGCCGGCGCGCCGGCGGGCACCTACCCACCGTCGAGCGTGGTTTACCAGAACACCGGCAACGGCGCCGGCCTGATGAACACCACCACCACCTACACCACCGATGTCGCCCCGGACATCATCGTCAAGGTGGCGGCCGATCCGGGCTGGGGTCATTACGAGCTCTATGGCCTGTCGCGCTGGTTCCGCTCGAGCATCGCCGCTCAGAGCCGCACGGTGTCCGGCGGCGGCATCGGCGGCGGGATGATCCTGCCGCTCATCGCCGGGCGGCTCGCCTTCCAGGCGAGCGGACTCCTCGGCAAGGGCATCGGCCGCTACGGCTCGGCGCAGCTGCCGGATGTGACCCTGAAGCCCACCGGTGGACTCGCCCCGATCCGCGAATACGAGGCGCTGCTCGGGCTGATCTACACCCCGAACCCGTTCCTCACGGTGTACGGCTACGCCGGCCGGGAGAGCGAGAACGCCACGTACTACACCGTCGGCACGGCCGCCTACGGCTACGGCGCACCGCAGTTCAACAACAGCGGCTGCACGCTCGCGAGCGGCGGCAGCTGCGTTGGCAACACGCACTCGGTGAGCGAGGCAAGCGGCGGGTTCTGGTGGAAGTACTACCAGGGCAAGCTCGGCAACCTGCAGTTCGGCCTGCAGGGCGAGTACTTCAAGCGCACCGCCTTTGCCGGGGTCGGCGGCGCGCCGAGCGCCAACATGTTCGTCGGCATGGCCTCGTTCCGCTACTACCCCTACCAGCTCTGATCCATTGCGCGAGAGCGTGCGGCCGCCCGTCACAGCAGTGCCGGCGGCCGCACGCCTGCCTTGCCGCCGGTCCTCGGCTGGCGCGCCCCGGCGGGGCGCGCCGCTTTCCGCCCCGCCCGGCGGCCTCCCGCCCGGTCCTGGACAGCGCCGGGGCGCCAAGGCATAACCCTCTCTGCGCAGAGGCCGTCCGCGGCGGCGCGTGCCGAGGGCCCGGGGGACTGACGCTGAGCGCGCCGCCCGGGCCTTCGTCTGTCCGGTACATGCGCAGGGCGAGAGAATCATGATCATTCCACCGGTGGCGACGGGGGCGGTTCTCGCCGGGGCGGGCCTGCATGCCGCCTGGAACGTCGGCATCCGCGGCGGCGCGGACCGGCGGGCCTCGACCGCGCTGCTGGTGCTCGCCGCCGGACTGATCGGGGCGGTGGTACTGCCCTTCCTGCCGGTGCCGGCCGCGAGCGCCTGGCCGCACCTGGCCATCTCGGCGGTGCTGCACATCCTGTACTTCAATCTCCTCGCCGAGGCGTATTCGCTCGGCGCCGTCAGTCTCGCCTACCCGGTGATGCGCGGTGCGGCGCCGGCGCTCACCGCCGTCATCGCGGCGCTCGGATTCGGTGAGCGCCTCGGCATGGCGGGCTGGGCGGGACTGCTGCTGATCTCCCTCGGGGTGTGTCTGCAGGCGCGTCGCTCCGGTGCGCACGGCGAGGCACGCGCACTGCGCTTCGCCCTCGCCAACGCGCTCATCGTCGCGCTGTACACCGTCAACGACGGGATCGGTGCCCGGCTCTCGCACACACCGCTCGCCTACTCGCTCTGGACGTTCGTCCTGCCGGCCCTGCCGACTGCGCTGGTGCTGATGCGCGGGCGGCTCGACCAGCTGTTCACGGGCGATACCGTCGGTTCGCTGTTGCGCCGCGGCGTGGGCGCAGGCGGCTGCTCGGTCGGCTCATACACGCTGGCGCTGTGGGCCATGACCCAGGCCCCCATCGGCGCCATCGCCGCGCTGCGCGAGACCTCGATGCTCTTCGGGGTGCTCCTCGCCTGGTGGTTCCTCGCCGAGCGTCCGACCCGCCGGCGGGTGCTCGCGCTGTCGATCATTGCCGTCGGGGCGATGATTCTGGATCTCGGCTAGACGGCACGGTCATCCGGCGCCGGGCGCTCACGAGAGCGCACTCACCATCACGTAATAACCGTCCGGGTCCCAGAGCGCAAACTCCCGGGTGCTGGTGGCGGGATTGACCTGCGGCTCCTGAGCAAGCGCGCTGCCAAGGGAGCGCGCTGCACATAAGGCGGCGTCAAAGGCCTCGAGCCGGAAGAACAGCAGCAGTCCGTTGCCGACGGCCCCCGATTGCGGGCCGCACAGAGTGGGATGCTCGTGATCGCCCCAGCGATGCAGGCACAGCAGCACCGTTCCATCGGCATCGGTCAGCTGTCCGAAGTATTCGTGCGCCGCTTCCACCGGCGGGCGGTCAAGCAGAACCTGGTACCACCGCAAGCTGCGCGCAACGTCCGCAACGCCGATTATGGTCCACGTCCGAATCACAGCCCTCTCCCACCGGCCGGCACCGCGGGGCAATATCGCACCGGGTCCGCCGCGCGATCAAGCCCCGCCGATACGGCCGATGGCACGCGCCAGGGCGTACTGCGCCTTGGCATAGCGGAGCAGCGCCGTGGCGTAGCTGCTGCGCGAGCGGGTGAAGTCCTGCTGAGCCTGGATCACCTCGGTCACCGCGTAGACGCCGAACTCCCGGCGCTGCAGCGTCAGCTGCAGGCTGCGGCGGGCAAGCTCGACACCGTGGCGCGCGAGCAGCATCTGCTGCTGCGCGGCCTGGGCGCTGGTGAAGGCGGAGACGACCTGCTCGCGGATGGTCTGGCGCAGCTTCGCCTCGACGAACCGCTGGCGCGAGAGGCGCGCATCGGCCGCCTCCGTGCGGCTGAAGTCAAAGAGTCCACCGGGCCCCAGCCGCCAGCTGAGCCCGACCGCGTAATCGTGCGTCGCGCGATAGTTGTCGAGCAACCCGCTCGGCCCGCCGCGCGCCTGGCCGTACACCGCGACGGCCCCGAGGGTCGGAATCAGCGGTCCGTACTTCGCACCGGTACGCTGCTTCTCGGCCGCATCCACCGCCGCGGCACTCGCCCTGAGCTCCGGCCGCTGCCGCAGCGCGGTCTCGAGCAACCGCGTGAGGGGCGTATCGAGCCTCACCAGCGTCGGTGGTACCACCAGGCGCTCGGCGGGCGCGAGCACGATCGCCGGGTCGAGTCGCAGCACCGTGTCGAGCCGCGCGCCCCTGGTGCGCACCTGAGCCTCGGCGCCGCGCAGGGTGACCTCAGCCTGCTGCGTCTGCACCGCCAACCGCAGCGCCTCGCTGCGGTTGGTCAGCCCGATGCTCACCGCCCGCTCGAGCTCGGACTGGTACTGCTGGGAGATCTGCACCGCCTCGGCGGCAATGTCCCGCTCGGCCAGCGCGTTGACCAGATCGAAGTAGGCGCCGGCGGCGGCGAGCAACGTATCGTTGTGCTGCGCTTCGACCTCCTGCGCGGCAGCCGCCTGCAGCTGGCGCGCCGCGAGCTTGCTGAAGATCGCATCGCCGAGCTCGAGCGACATGCCGACGGCCGCGCCGCGCCGATACAGGCTCTTGTCCACCTCGAGCATCGAGCCGCTGGTCTGTTGATCGGCCCCGGAGCGATGCGCGAAGGTCTCCCCGAGCGTCACGCTCGGCACGAAGCGCAGCGTCGCGGCGTCGTTGGCGGCCGCCGCCTGCTGCTCGGCCGTGCGAACCAGCGCCAGATCGAGGTTGTTCAGCCCCGCCAGGCGCAGCGCGGTGGCGAGGTCGATCTGCTGCACCGCGCCGCTCGCCGGCACCGGGGGCTCCTCGGCTGCGGCAAGCCCGGTCGCGAGCAGCAGCACGGCGGCGGCCGCCCTGAACGATCCCACCCGGCGCATCACGGGACGGCCCTTCGGGTCGAGGCGGCGATGGCGCCGGGCGAGGTGGCGGTGAGCTGCACCGAGACGTACATCCCCGGCAACAGACGGCGGCCCGGGTTGGCCATGTCGATCTCGGCCAACATGGTCTGGCTGGAGCGCGAGAGCGCATAGCTGACGCGGGTGATCTTCACCGGGATGCGCACGCCCGGCAGGTCCGCCGAGGAGACCACGGCGGGGCAGCCCGGCCGCACCGAGGAGGCCATGCGCTCTGGCACCGGGATCTGCACGCGCACCCGGCTGAGGCTCATCAACGTGACGATGGCCGCGCCCTTCGGATCCCCCGCGGTCGGCACCGCGACGAATGCGCCCGGATCGACGTAGCGGGCGGTGATCGTCCCGGAGAACGGCGCGGTGACGCGCGCGTAGCGCAGCAACGCCTCGACGCGGTCGAGCTCGGCCTGGGCCACCTCCACCCGCCCGCGGTACCGGTCCACCTGCTCGGGCGTCACCAGATCGGGTGCGGCCTTGGCCGCCTGCTGGATGCGCGCATAGTTGCGCGCGGCCACATCGAGCTGGGCGCGGTACTTGACCCGGTCGGCCGCGAGTTCCGGCACCTCCAGCTGGGCGATGAGCTGCCCGGCCTTGACCCGGTCGCCCTTGTCCACCGGGATCGCCTTGACGAATCCGGCGACCTTGGCGGTGATCACCGCCGCCTGGTAGGCCACCACGTGCGCCGGCAGCACCAGCGCCTCGGGACTCGGCCCGGTCGGCTCACCGGCCCGTGCGGGGGGCAGACCGCTGAGCAGCACCGCCGCGCCGAGCGCCGCGGCGCTCACCCCCAACCGCCATCCGGCGGACCACCGGCTCGCCCGGTACCTGGCAATGCGTGTCATCCTCGTAGCTCCTTATCCTGCAATGCGGGTCGGATCATCGGGGTCGAGCGAGGGTGAGCGGCGCGGCGCCTTCGCTCGGATCAAGGCGAACACCGCGGGCAACACCCACAGTGTCGCCACCGTCGCGAGGGCCAGTCCCCCGATCACCGCCCGACCGAGCGGCGCGGACTGCTGCCCGCCCTCGCCCCAGCCGGCGGCCATGGGCAACATGCCGGCTATCATCGCGAGCGTCGTCATGACAATCGGCCGCAGGCGACTCACCGCGCCGGACACGCCGGCCTCGGCTGCGCTCTGACCTTCCCGGCGGGCGCGTTCGGCGAACGTCACGAACAGGATCGCGTTCGCGATCGCCACGCCGACCGCCATGATCGCGCCGATGAAGGACTCCAGATTGAGCGTCGTGCCGGTCGCGAACAGCATCAGCACCACCCCGACCAGCACCGCCGGCACGCTCGCGATGGTCACGAGCGCAAGCTCCCAGGACTGGAAATTCGCCACCAGCAGCAGCGCGATCACGAACACCGCGAGCAGCAGCCCGCCGCGCAGCGCGCCCATCAACTCGGTCATGGTCTGAACCTCGCCACGCACCGCCACCGTTACGCCGGCCGGCGGCTCCCCGGCGGCCGCCAGCGCCCGCTGCACCTGCTGCGCGGCCGCCCCGAGGCTCGTAGCCTCGATGTTGGCCGTCACCGCGACATAGTGCTGGCTGTTGTAATCGTCGTATTCCCCGACCACGGTGCCGGACTCGATGGCCCCGAGGTTGCGCAGCAGGTGCGTCGCACCGCCGCTGCCGGTCACCGGCACGTTGCGCAGATCCTCGATCGAGGCGAGGTGATGCTGCGGGATCTGCACCTGTACGGCGTAGGAGATCCCGTTCGGCGCGGCCCAGAACACCCGCTGCGTGTAGCGGCTGGAGGCGGTCGAGGGCGTCAACGACTGGATCACGTCCTTCTGCGTCACCCCGAGGAGCCCGGCGCGCTCGCGGTCCACATCGACCCGCACCGAGGGATAGTCGAGCGGCTCACCGAACTGCACATCGCGCAGCGTGCGGATCCGCGCCAGCCGCTCCCGGATCCGCTCCGCGTAGCGCCGGTCCTGCTCGATGTCCGGACCCACCGCATCGACCTCGATCGGGGTCGCGGCACCGAAGCTCATCACCCGGCTGATGATGTCGGCGGGCTCGAACGACACCTGCACGTTCGGCAGCTCCCGGGCGATGTCGTGGCGCAGCCGGTCGCGGAAGGCGGCCAGGTCGAGCTTCACGCCGGGCTTGAACTGCACCTGCAGCACCGCCTCCTGCGGACCGCTGTTCCACAGGTAGATGAAGTTGCTGGGATAGGACGCACCGTGCACCCCGGCGAACGCCAGGGAGACCTGCACCGAGTTCGGGCCAGCCTCGCGCTTGATCAGCCCGAGTGCGCGCTGCGCGGTCTCGACGGTCAGGCCGAGGCGCGTGCCGGCCGGCAGGCGCAGGCGCATCTGTATCTGTGCCTGTCCGGACTCGGCGCGCGGGAAGATGTCCGCGCCGAGTCGCGGCGCGAGCAGCCCCAGGAGCGCGGCGCACACGGCCAGGTAGCCGACCAGCACCGCCACGCGGTGGCGCACCAGTGGCTCGAGGCGCCTGCGGTAGGCGGCCTGCAGGTGAATGAACGAATTTGACTCGCGCTCCGAGGCCTCCCCGGCGTGGTGCCAGGCGCGAAACGCCCACACCGACAGCACCGGCACCAGCGTGTTGGCGAGCAGGTAGGAGGCGATCATCGAGAAGCCGACCGCGAGGGACAGCGGCACGAACAGCGCGCGCGCGGCGCCCACCATGGCGAACGACGGCAGGAACACCGCCACGACGCACAGCATCGCGATCAGCAGCGGGATCAGCACCTCGTGCGAGGCATCGAGCACCGCGTGCTCGACGGTCTGCTTGTGCACCAGGTGGGTGTGGATGTTCTCGATGACCACCGTCGACTGGTCGACCAGGATGCCGACCGCGAGCACCAGTCCGCCGAGGGTCATGATGTTGATGCTCTGTCCGGTGAGCCACAGCGCAAACACCGCGGCGAGCAGCGAGATCGGAATGTTGAGCACGACGATGAAGGCGCTGCGCCAGTCGCGCAGGAACAGCAGCACCATCGCGCCGGCGAGCAGCGCCCCGAGCGCCCCCTCCATCGTCAGGCTGCCGATCGCCCGCGTGACGAACGGCGACTGGTCCATCACGTAACTCACGCTCACATCCGGCGGCAGCGCGGAGCGGAAGCGCGCCAGGTTGGCCTTGAGCTCGTTCACCACGTTGAGCGTCGAGGCATCCGCGCGCTTGATGACCGGCATGTAGACCGTCGGGGCGCCGTTGACGAGCGCGACGCTGGTGGTGATGTCCGCGGCGTCCGAGACGGTGCCGAGATCGCGCACGAACACCGCCGGGAACGTCCCGGTGCGGATCGGGACCGCCGCGAGGTCCTGGATGTTCTTGGCGATGGAGTTGAGCTCGACGACCGGGTAGCGCGTGCCCAGGTCGATGTTGCCCGAGGGGCTGATGGTCTCGGCCTTGGCGATGGCGCTGACGACTTGGTCGGAGGACACCCCGTAGGCCTGCAGTCGGGCCGGATCGAGCGAAACGACCACGGTGCGCGCGCTGCCGCCGAAGGGGGCCTCGGCGGACACCCCGGGCAGCGTCGCGAACATCGGCCGCACCGTGTTCAGGGCGAGATCCTGCATCTGCTCGACGGAGCGGTGCGGGCTGGAAAAGGCGAGGTAGCCGACCGGGACGCTGCCGGCATCGAAGCGCACCACGAACGGCGGCACCGCCCCCGGCGGCATGTAGGCGTGCGCGCGGTTGACGTACTGCACGGTCTGCGCCATCGCCTGCGACATGTTGGTGCCGGGCTGGAAGGTGAGCTTCAGCAGCGCCGCGCCCTCGATCGAGCGGGCCTCCACGGAGCGGATCCCGTCGATGTACAGGAAGTTGTACTCGTAGTAGTAGGTGAGGAAGCCCTCCATCTGGGCCGCCGTCATGCCCGGATAGGGCTGCGCCACGTAGATCGTCGGGACGCCGAGCGGCGGGAAGACGTCGGCGGGCATCTTCGCGATGGCCAGCACTGCCCCGGCGATTGCGCCGACGACCAGGACGAACACGGTGTAGGGGCGCCGCAGCGCAAGCCGCACGAGACTCATCAGCCCTTCTACCTTTGGATCGCAGGCGGCACTGCGGCCGCGTTGCTCGAGACAGTAGCCGGGTCATCCTGACGGCAACATGACCTGAAGATGACCAATCGGTCATGCGCCGGACAATGGGTAGCCGTTGTGTGCGCTTGGGCGCCGCGGGGCCGATCTATCTCTACGAGGCTTGTGGAAAGTACAGATGGGCGGTGGTGCCCCGGCCGAGCGCGCTCTCGATGCGCAGTGTGCCGCCGTGCAGGTCCATGATGGACTTGACGATCGCGAGCCCGAGTCCGGAGCCGCCCGGGCCGCCGGCCCGCGCCGGATCGACGCGGTAGAACCGGTCGGTGAGCTTCGGCAGGTGCTCCGGGGCGATGCCGATGCCGGTGTCGCTGACGCGCAGCTGGAAAGCCCCGTCCGGCGTGCCCTCGCCCTCGATCCGCACGCGCCCGCCGCGCGGGGTGTGCTTCAGGGCGTTGGCGACCAGATTGCTCAGCGCGCGGCGCAGCAGGGACGGATCGGCGAACACCTGTCCGCCGCCTGCGCAGCTGAGCTCGACGCCGGACTCCTCGGCGAGCATCTGGTAGAACTCCTCGACCGTCTGCATCTCGCGCGCGGCATCGAGCGGCGCGCGCTCCGGGGCGCGCAGCGTGTGCTCGGCGTAGGCGAGAAACAGCATCCGGTCGATCATGCGCGCCAGGCGGCCGTACTCCTCGAGCCCCGAGTGCAGCACCTCGCGGTACTGCGGCGCGCTGCGCTCGTGGGCGAGCGCGACCTGCGCCTCGCCCATCAGGTTGTTGATCGGCGTGCGCAGCTCGTGGGCGAGATCGGCCGAGAACTGGGTGAGCCGCTCGAAGGACTGCTGCAGCCGCTCGAGCATCCCGTCGAATGCCGCGGCGAGCGCGGTGAGCTCGGCCGGCCAGCCGGCCTCCCCGATCCGCTCGTGCAGCCGCTGCGCGCCGATGCGCTCGGTGGCACGCGTGATGGCGGTGATCGGGCGCAGCCCGCGACGTGCGATCCACGCTCCGATGGCCGCGGCGAGCAGCACGCCGCCGGCCAGCACGAGAATCATCCGCTGCAGGTAGCCGGCGAGCAGTCGCTGCACCGAGCTCATGTCGAGCGCGGCCTGCAGCCGCCAGGGCGAGGTCGGCTCGAGCGCTCCGGGGATCGCCGCCGAGACCAGCAGGAAGCGGCGGTGATCGCGCTCGATCTGTCCTCTGGACTCGCTCTTCCCCGGGGCCACCCAGGGGAACGCCTCATCGGGCAGCAGCGTGCTCATGCCGCGCGTCTCGACGAGCACGCGACGGCGAGCATCGAGCACGCGCAGCATGAAGCGCGAGCGGAAGTTGCCGGAGATCTCCGCCTCCTCGGCCACCTTCGGGGCGATGCCCGTGCTTCCCCCGGGCATGCGCTCGAGCAGCCGGGTGACCACGCTCACCTTCTCCTCGAGGGAGGCCCAGCTGGAGTCGTCGAGACTGTGCTGCAGCCCCAGATAGAAGACGGCCGAGGCCGCCCCGAGGAGCGCGAGCGCCGCGATCGTGTAGTAGACCGTCAGCCACGTCGCCATCGCCGCTCGGCGCGGCCGCTCCGGGGCGTTACGCGCGCGCTTCCAGAACATAGCCCATGCCGCGGACCGTGTGGATGAGCTTGACCGGGAACGGATCGTCCACCTTGCGCCGCAGGCGCCGCACGGCCACATCCACCACGTTGCTGTCGCTGTCGAAGTTCATGTCCCAGACCTGCTCGGCGATCACCCAGCGCGAGAGCACCTCGCCCTGGCGGCGCGCGAGCAGCGACAGCAGCGCGAACTCCTTCGGCGCCAGATCGAGCTTCAGCGCGCCGCGCTGCGCCCGGCGGGCGAGCAGGTCCAGGCGCAGGTCGGCGATCTGCAGCACCTCCGGTTGGCGCTCGGCGCGCCGGCGCAGCAGGGCGCGCACCCGCGCCAGCAGCTCGGTGAAGGCGTACGGCTTGACCAGGTAGTCATCCGCGCCGAGCTCCAGACCCCTCACCCGGTCCTGCACTTCCCCGCGCGCGGTGAGAAAGAGCACCGGCATCGACTTGCCGCTACGGCGCACGTCCGCCACGATCGACCAGCCATCGAGCCGCGGCAGCATCGCATCGAGGATGATGAGGTCGTAGTCCATGTCGAGGGCCCGGAACCGGCCCTCCTCGCCGTCCTCGGCGACATCGGCGATGAATCCCGCCTCGGTCAGTCCTTCGCGCAGGAATGCCGCGGTTTTCTTCTCGTCCTCTATGATCAGGATGCGCATGGCCGGCTCGCCGGAGTGTACACACTCCCCGCCCCGGACGCGTGGGGCAAAAAAACGGCTTGCCCACCGCGCGCGCGCGCCTTATAAAGCCGCCCTGCCCGTGTTCGGATCGCCGTTCCCCCCAGACACCCCGCGCCGCATCGGAGACATGTCCCCCACCCTCGAGCTCACCCAGGCGCTGATGTCCCGCCGCTCGGTCACGCCGGCCGACGAAGGCTGTCAGGCGCTGATGATCGAGCGGCTGCGCGCGGCCGGCTTCCAGATCGAGCCGCTGCCGTTCGGCAGCGTGGCGAACCTCTGGGCGTGGCGCGGCAGCGCTGCCGGCCCGGTGCTGTGCTTCGCCGGGCACACCGACGTCGTGCCCACCGGGCCGCTCGAGGAGTGGCTGAGCGACCCGTTCACCCCGACGCTGCGCGAGGGCATGCTCTACGGCCGGGGCGCCGCCGACATGAAAAGCGGCCTCGCCGCGATGGTGACGGCGGCCGAGGCATTCGTGGCAGCCCACCCGCGCCATCGCGGGCGGATTGCCTTTCTCATCACCAGCGACGAGGAAGGCCCCTCCGTCGACGGCACCAAGCGGGTCGCGGCACTGCTCGGCGAGCGTGGCGAGCGCATCGACTGGTGCGTGGTGGGCGAGCCCTCAAGCGAACGGACGATCGGGGACACCATCAAGATCGGCCGGCGCGGCTCATTCAGCGGCCGGCTGACCGTGCACGGCGTGCAGGGACACGTCGCCTACCCGCAGCTCGCCGAGAACCCCGTGCACACCCTGGCGCCGGCGCTGGCCGAGCTTACCCAGCGCGTCTGGGACCAGGGGACCGAACACTTCGAGCCGACCAGCTTCCAGATCTCCAACCTCAACGCCGGCACCGGCGCCCCGAACGTCATCCCCGGGGAGCTCAAGGCCCGCTTCAATCTGCGCTACTCGCCGGTGCAGACGCTCGAGGGGCTGAAGCAGACCGTCGAGGGCATCCTCGCCCGGCACGGCGTGCGCTTCACGATCGAGTGGTATCTGTCCGGGGAGCCGTTCTACACGCCCCCCGGGGCGCTCTCCGAGGCGGTCTGCGCGGCGATCCGCTCGGTCACGGGCGCCGCGCCGCGGCTGTCCACCGGCGGCGGCACCTCGGACGGGCGGTTCATTGCCCCGCTCGGGGCACAAGTGGTCGAGCTCGGGGTGCTCAACGCGACCATTCACAAGGTCAACGAGTGCGTGCGCGTCGAGGACATCGACGTACTGCACCGCATGTACTTCAACGTGCTCGCGAACCTGCTGGCCTGAGCGCGCGCAGGTTGACCGCGATCCCGGCGGCGGCCAGGGCGATCGTCCACAGCGCCACCCACTCGGGCATCGACAGCCCGAGGAACGTCCAGTTCACCACGCCGCACTCACCGCTGCCGTTGAGCACCTTGCGGATCACCGCGCTCACCGGCATGAACTTCAGCATCACCGAGAGCGGCGCGCCGCAGGAGGGCACCTCCCAGGGCGGCAGGTGCTGCAGGTAGATCTGCCGCCCCGCCACGGCAAGGGTCGCGAGCGCCGCGACCGCGAGCAGCAGCGCATAGACGCCCGCGCCGATGCGGCGCGGATGCTGCAGCGCCGCCAGCAGGAAGACCACCCCCAGGCTCACGATGCCGATGCGCTGGAAGATGCAGAGCGGACACGGATCGAGGCGCAGATCGAACTGTGCATAGAGCGCGTAGGCGATCAGCGCGGCGCAGAGCAGCAATCCCGCCAGGTTCACCGGGCGGCGCAGCGCATCGCGCGCGAATGCCGAGCGCAGCGAGCTGATCGGGCTCACGGCGACTCCCCGCCGTGCGCATCGGCCGCGGCATTGCGCTGACTGAGCGCGCGCTCGACGTCATCGAGGGACGTGTGGCGCACGTCCTTGCCGTAGACCATGTAGATGACGTACTCGGCGATGTTCTTGGCGTGATCCCCGATCCGCTCCAGCGAGCGCACCACCCACATCACATCGAGCGCGCGGCGGATGGAGCGCGGATCCTCCATCATGAAGGTGATGCTCTGGCGCTGGATCGCCTCGTACTCCTCGTCGACCAGCCGGTCCTGGCGCGCCACCTGCAGCGCCGCCTCGGCGTCCATGCGCGCGAACGCATCGAGTGCCGCATGCACCATCTCGGTGACGATGCGCCCGAGATGCTTGATCTCGCGGTACTTGTCCGCGGGCCGCTCGAGCGCCGCCAGCCGCGAGGCGATGTAGCCGATCTTCTCGCCCTCATCGCCCATGCGCTCGAGGTCGGTGATGGTCTTGATGATGGCGACGATGACGCGCAGGTCACCGGCCGCGGGGGCGCGCGTGGCGAGGATGCGGCTGCATTCCTCGTCGATCGACACCTCCATGTTGTTCACCTGGTGGTCGGCGAGCGCCACGGACTCCCCGAGCGCGCTGTCGGCCTCGAGCAGCGCGTTGATCGCCTTGTCGATCTGCTGCTCGACGAACCCGCCCATCGAGAGCACCTTGGTGCGCACGCGCTCGAGGTCCTCGTTGAAGCGACGGGAGATGTGATGAGTCAGGTCAGCGGTTTCCATCAGGCGGCACCTCTCGGATTGCCTGCGATCATAACCGAAGCGCCCGGCACTAGCCGCTCAGGCGCTCACCCGGTCCGGTCAGCACGCGCTCGGGCGGGAAGTGGCAGGTGAAGGTGCTGCCCTTGCCCGCGGTGCTCGCGATCTCGAGCTCCGCCCCGTGGCGCTGCAGCACGTGCTTGACGATGGCGAGGCCGAGGCCCGATCCGCCGGTGGCCCGCGAGCGGCCCGGATCAACGCGGTAGAACCGCTCGGTGAGCCGCGGCAGGTGCTCGGCCGGGATGCCGATGCCGGTGTCACTGACGCAGAAGTGTCCACCCTCGAAATCGCTCCACCAGCGCATCTCGATCGAGCCATCGGGCGGGGTGTACTTGGCGGCGTTATCGACCAGGTTGGCAAACGCCGAGTGGATCTCCGACTCCTGGCCAACCAGCGCCGCATCCGAGTCGATCCGCAGGCGGACCTCGCGCGGGTGCACCGGCCGGGCGAGGACGTCCCGGCGCAGCAGCGCCATCAGCCCGGCGACATCGAGCGGCTCGCCACCGGCGCGCTCGTCGGTCTCCTCCAGGCGCGACAGCTCGAGCAGGTCGCGCACGATGGCCGTCATGCGCTCGGCTTGGCGGCGCATCTCGGCGATGGGCGTGGCGAACTCCGGGTCGAGCCCCGGGTCCTGGGCGAGCGTCTCGAGGTAACCGGAGATCACGGTGAGCGGCGAGCGCAGCTCGTGCGAGGCATTGGCCACGAAATCCCGCCGCACCGCCTCGAGGCGCATCTGCCGGGACACGTCCGCCGCCAGCAACAGCTGCTGGCCGTCCCCGTAGGCGACCAGCTGCACCGAGAGGTAGTTGTCCGGCGGGCTCGAGCGGCGCACCACTACCGGGTTGGCGTAATCGCCCTTCTCGAGATAACGGCCGAACTGCGGCTCGCGCAGCAGGTTCTCGATGCGCACGCCGACATCGACCGCGTGGCGCAGCCCGAGCAGGCGCGCGGCCATGCGGTTGAACCAGACGATCTCGCGCTGCGCGTTGAGGATGACCACCCCGTTCGGCAGCGCCGCGCTCGACAGCTGCAGCTGGCGCATCAGCTGCACGAAGCGCTCCTTGTGAAAGCGCTTGCGCCGGTGCAGGCGCGCGATGAGCGAGATCACCGTCCCCCATACGCCGCGCGCCTCGGGCGGCTCGGCAACGCTCCTGTGTTGCAGCCACCACTCGACCCGGTAGAGCATGGCCAGGCTCCACAGCAGGTACGCCCCGAGGGCGAGCGCCACGCCGTCCCAGGGCCGCCCGAGTAGTGCCCCGAGCAGCACCCCGACGAGCGCCGCGCCAGCGACCCGGGTCGTGGCGTAGCCGAGCGCCTGGGTCACCGGCCGCATCACTCCGCCTTGGCGGAGAACCGGTAGCCCGAGCCGCGCACCGTCTGCACGAAGCGCTCCAGGCCGAATCTCTCCAGCGACTTGCGCAGGCGGCGCACGTGCACGTCGATGGTGCGCTCCTCGACGTAGACGTTCCCGCCCCAGAGGCGATCGAGCAGCTGCTCGCGGCTGAACACCCGCTCGGGGTGGGTCATGAAGAACTCGAGCATGCGGTACTCGGTCGGACCGAGCGCGACGGTCTGCTCCCCGACGGTGATGCGCTGGCCCTGCTGGTCGAGCTTCAGCGCCTCGAACTCGACCACGTGATCCAGACTGACCGCCCCGGAGCGGCGCAGCACCGCGTTGATGCGGGCCACGAGCTCGCGCGGCGAGAACGGCTTGGTGATGTAGTCATCGGCGCCGGTCTCGAGCCCCGCGACCTTGTCGCCCTCCTCGGCGCGCGCAGTCAGCATGATGACCGGCAGCTCGCGGGTCTCCCGGTCGCGCTTGAGGGTGCGGGTCAGCTCCAGGCCGCTCATGTCCGGCAGCATCCAGTCGATCAGAACGAGGTCGGGGCGCTGGTCGGCGAGCGCCTCGCGCGCCTCACGATAATCGACCGCCTCGCGGACCTCAAATCCGGCGCGGCGCAGGCCGAAGGCGATCATCTGGCGGATCGCCGGTTCATCTTCCACGATGAGGATTCGTTTTGCCGTCATGATGCGCGCCCGGGAAGCGCGGCTATTTGAAGGCAGCTGTGTTGCAGAATCATGACAGTGCAGCATATCTGTCACGGCGCCGAAGGTTGCGCGACCGTGTCACGGACATACACCGGAACGGCCTCCTCGGGCGCGAGCAGCCGCCCGGCCTGGACCTCGGGCACCGCCAGCTGCAGAACCTCCCGCGCGCTCGGCAGCAGCTGCTCCCAGCCCGCCGGCACGGTCACGCCGCTGTGCGAGGCAAGCTGCCCATAGGCGGTAAAGCCGCGCCCCGCGCCGCGGGCGCCGCGCCACTCGGTGCCGAGCGTGCCCGGCGCCCCCACGCGCTCCGGGCTCTCGGGCTCGGCCAGTGCACCGTGGCGCGCGTAAAGCGCCCAGTACACCTCGCCCATGCGCGCATCATTGCACACCAGCACGCGCTGCACGCTCTGATCCAGCCCGAGCGCGCGCTGCGCGACGGCGCGCAGATCCGACACCGCCACCACGCCGAGCCCGGCCCCGAAGGCGAGCCCCTGTGCGACGCTCGCGGCCAGGCGCACTCCGGTGAAAGAGCCCGGGCCGCGGCCGAAGGCGAGCGCATCGAGCGTCCCGAGCGAGACGCCGGCCTCGGCGAGCAGCGCATCGATCATCGGCAGCAGGTGCTCGGCGTGGCCGCGCGGAGTCTGCAGCTGCCGCTCGAGCACCTGCTCCCCGATGCGCAGCGCCACCGAGCAGTTCTCGGTGGCCGTATCGAGTGCGAGCAGCCTCACGGGAGCGCCTCGCGGGGCAGCGCCGTGCCCAAACGCCGGCCGAGGAACTCGATGGCATCGGCCTGGCGATGGGTGCGGCTCATCGGCGGCAGCGCCGCGAGCAACACCTTGCCGTAGCCGCGCGTGGCGAGCCGCGGGTCGCAGATGGCGACGACCCCGAAATCCTGCTCGCTGCGGATCAGCCGACCGACCCCCTGCTTCAGAGCGAGCGCCGCCTCGGGCAGCTGGTAGTCGCGAAAGGCGTTGGCGCCGGTGGACTCCAGGTGCGCGATGCGCGCGCGCACCAGCGGATCATCCGGCGAGGCGAACGGCAGCTTCTCGATGACGACCAGCCGCAGCGCATCCCCCTTGACGTCCACCCCCTCCCAGAAACTCGCCGTGCCGAACAGCACCGCGTTGCCGTCGGCGCGGAAGGCCTGCAGCAGCCGCTCGCGCGGCCCCTCGCCCTGCACCAGCAGCCGCCAGCGCGCGAGCGGTGCCCCGGCGGCTCGCCACAGCGCGGCGGCCCGCTCGAGCGAGCGATGGCTGGTGAACAGCACGAACGCACCGCCACCGGCGGCCTCGACGAGCGTGCGCGCCACCCGCAGCACCGCGGCCAGGTGCTCCGGGCTGTGCGGCGCGGGCAGCGCTTCGGGCAGGTACAGCAGACTCTGGCGGGAGAACTCAAAGGGACTGTCGATCCTCAGCGTGTCCGCCTCGGTGAGGCCGAGGCGGCTGGTGAAATGGCTAAAGTCCTCCCCGAGCGAGAGCGTCGCCGAGGTGAAGATCCACGCGCAGGGGCGCGCGCGCACCAGTCCCTGGAAGCGCGGGGCGATATCGAAGGGCATCAGGCTGAGCGTGAAGCCGCGGCGCAGCGGCTGAACGCAGCGGGCCCCCTCGAGTGAGTCGAGCGAGGTAATGCGCTCGAGGTTCGCGGCGAGCTCCGCGGAACGCTCGGCGAACGAGGCGAGCGGCGCTTCAGGCTCCCCGCCGCGCAGCCGCTCGGTGAGTTCCCCGAGATGCGCGCGCAGGCGCGCGAGGTCCGCGCCGAGCAGCGGCTCGGCCTCCTCCCATTCGAGCCGACCGGCGCGTCCCTCGAGCGTCTGTGCCAGGTGCGCCAGGCAGGCGCGCACCGCCCCGGTGGTCTCGAGCAGCGTCCGCGCCGGCGCGCCGCCCTGGCGCACCCGGGCCTCGAGGTCCGCGAGCAGCGTCTCGATCCGCCGGCTACCGACCTCGGCACCGAAGAACTGCGTGGCCAGGTCGGCGATCTGGTGCGCCTCATCGAGGATGACGGCATCGGCCGCACCGAGCAGATCGCCGAAGCCGTCCTCCTTCAGTGCCAGGTCCGCCAGCAGCAGGTGATGATTGACGATGACCACATCGGCCTCGATCGCGGCGCGGCGCGCGAGCGCGACGTGGCAGCGCGAGAGCTCCGGGCAGCGCACGCCGAGACAGTTGTCGCGGGTCGAGGTCACCTCGCCCCACACCGGATCGGAGTCGGCGAGCCCGCTGACCTCCGCCAGGTCGCCGCTGCGGGTGTTCAGCGCCCAGCGGCGGATGCGCTCGAGGGGCGATGCGTCCATTGCGTCCTCGCCGGCCAGCGGCAGGGGCAGCGCGCTCTCGCCCGGCCCGAGGCGGTAACGGCAGAGGTAATTGGAGCGCCCCTTCAGCAGCGCCACCGTGGCCGGCCGGCCGAGCGCGCGGGCCACCAGCGGCAGATCCTTGGCATAGAGCTGGTCCTGCAGGGTGCGCGTACCGGTGGAGATGAGCACCCGGGCGCCGGAGAGCAGCGCCGGCACCAGGTACGCGAAGGTCTTGCCCGTGCCGGTGCCGGCCTCGATGACCAGTGCCTCGCGCCGAGCGATGGCCGAGGCCACGCGCTCGGCCATCCGCCACTGCGGCTCGCGGACGGTGAAGTCCGGCAGCGCGGCCTGGAGCGGACCGGCGGGCCCGAAGATGTCCTGAAGATCCAGCATCCGGCCATTGTACGGTGCCCGCAGGCCCGATCACCGCGCCGGTACGGTCCGGCCGGGGTCTGCCGCCCGCAGGGCCGTGTGCGGTTATGGAACAAATCGGCCTCTATTATCGTACTTTATGAGGGTGGTTCCAGTGCCCGGCTATACTGATTCCAAGAGCCGGCGGGTCCCCCGCCCCCTTGGTGCCGCCCGGGACCGCCCACCGAGACGACGCCCCAGACGAGGTACCGCGAGCATGGCCACTGCCTCTCCTCTGCCGATTCAGATGTCGCAGCTGAGCCGTGCCGTCACGGACTGGGTCGATGCGGTCGCACAGCTGACGCAACCGGAGGAAGTGCACTGGTGCGAGGGCACCCGGGCCGAGCGCGAGGCGCTCTCGAGCGCCCTGGTGCGCCACGGACAGCTGCTGCGGCTCGATCCGAAGGCCTACCCCGACTGCCACCTGTACCGCTCCGATCCGGCCGACGTGGCGCGCGTCGAGCACCTGACCTACATCTGCACCGGCTCGAAGGACGAGGCCGGCCCGAACAACAACTGGATGGACCCGCAGGCGGCGCACGCCAAGATGCGCGAGCTGTTCCGCGGCTGCATGCGCGGGCGCACGCTGTACGTAATTCCCTACTGCATGGGCCCGGTCGACTCCCCGCTCGCGCGCTGCGGCGTCGAGATCACCGACAGTGCCTACGTCGCGATCAACATGATGATCATGACCCGCGCCGGACGCGGCGCGCTCGAGCGCATTGCGCGCGACGGCACGTTCGTGCGCGGACTGCATTCCACCGGCGAACTCGACCCGAACCGGCGCTTCATCATGCACTTCCCGGAGGAGCTCTCGATCGAGAGCTACGGCTCCGGTTACGGCGGCAATGCGTTGCTCGGCAAGAAATGCCACGCACTGCGCGTGGCGAGCTGGCAGGCACGCGCGGAAGGTTGGCTCGCCGAGCACATGCTCATCGTCGGCCTGCGCAATCCGCGTGGCGAGACCCACTACGTGGCGGCGGCGTTTCCCTCCGCCTGCGGCAAAACCAACCTCGCAATGCTGATCCCGCCGGACACCCTCCCTGGTTGGGAAGTGTTCACGGTGGGCGATGACATCGCCTGGCTGCATCCCGGGCACGACGGACGGCTGTGGGCCATCAATCCCGAGGCGGGCTACTTCGGGGTGGTCCCGGGCACCAACCCGCAGACCAACCGCAATGCCTACCAGATGATCCAGCGCGACACGCTGTTCACCAACGTCGCGCTCACCGCGGATGCGCATCCGTGGTGGGAAGGCCTGCCCGACGGTAAGCCGGTGACCGATTGGCAGGGTCGTCCGTACGACCCGGCGCGCGGACCGGCCGCGCATCCCAACTCACGCTTCACCGTCGCCGCCACGCGCAATCCGGCCTGCTCGCCGCTGCTCGACGATCCGCGCGGCGTGCCGATCTCGGCGATCATATTCGGCGGCCGGCGCCGCGAGGTAGCCCCGCTCGTCTACGAGGCGCGCGATTGGGCACATGGCGTACTGGTCGGGGCGTCGGTCGCCTCGGAGACCACCGCCGCGGCGGTGGGCCAAGTCGGGGTGGTGCGGCGCGATCCGATGGCGATGCAGCCGTTCTGCGGCTACAACTTCGGCGACTACTGGCGCCACTGGCTCACGGTCGGGGCGCGGCTGTCGCATCCGCCGCGGATCTTCCACGTCAACTGGTTCCGGCGCGATGCCGAGGGGAAATTCCTCTGGCCGGGCTTCGGGGAGAATCTGCGGGTGCTCGCCTGGATGCTCGAGCGCTGCGCCGGCACGGCCGGAGCGATCGACGGCGGCATCGGTCTGCTGCCGCGCGCCGAGCACCTCAACACCCGCGGCCTGGCGGTGGAGCCCCAGGCGCTGGCCACGCTGCTGTCGGTCGATGCACCGCTGTGGCGCAAGGAAATCAATGAGATTCGCGCCTACCTCGAGCAGTACGGGGCGCGGTTGCCGGAACAGATGCTGGCGGAGCTGAGCCGCACCGCCGCCGCGCTCGGCGGCTGAGCCGCACCGGCGCGGCCTACTCGCGCTCGCAGACGAACCGGATGGTGTGGACCGAGTCCGACTCGGGGATGCGCCCGAGGCTGATCAGCCCGCCGCCCTTCAACTGCAGCGAATCGCGCCGCACGAAGGACTCCTCGCCGTTGGCATCGCGCACGAACGTTCCGTTGGTGCTGTGATCGATCAGGTTGAACTTGTGGCGCGCGAACTCGATGCGCGCATGCAGCCGCGAGACGAGGCTCCCCTTGACGACCAGATCGTTCTCATCGGCCCGGCCGATGGTGAGGATCGGGCGACCCTCGTCGACCAGCAGCTCCTGCTCGAGCCACCACAAGCGCAGTCGGGTGTAGGCGGAGCGGTCCGTCTCGTGGCCCACGGTGCGCACCATGCTGGTGACGTCATCGACCTGCCAGAGCACCTCGTACAGCGGCACCTCGTTGCGCTGGCCCTTGATCGGCGCGGTGTCGATCAGGCGGCAGGCCGCACGCCACTGGCTGGACAGCTGCGCGACCGTAGCCTCGGTGATGATGATCTGACCGGCCTTCGCCTGGCTGGTCATGCGGTTGGCCGTGTGCACGGTCGAGCCGAACACGTCCTCGGCCTCGAGGACCACCGGTCCGAAATGGCACCCGACGCGGATCGCGACCGGCTGACCGTCGACGCGCAGCTGGCTGCTCGTGCCAATCTGCTTCTGCATCTGGGCGGCGGCGTTCAGCGCCTCGTCGGCATTCGGGAAGGTCGACATGACCTCATCGCCCATGGTCTTGATGACCGTGCCGTGGCACTGCTCGGTCGCGCCGCGCATGACTTCGATGCACATCGACACCATGTCGCGCGCTCGCTGGTCTCCCATGCGCTCGTAGAGCCGGGTGGACCCGACCACGTCGGCAAACAAGACAGCCAGCTCGGCATCCTGACCCGTCGATTGGGCGGTCAACCGGCCTCCCCCTGGTGTTGAATGTCCTGATTAGACATAAGTCCGCCGAAGGATTATACGCGAGGCGCGCTGGCGCGCTATGACGGGAGCCTCAAACTGGCTACGCCGCCGACACCCCCGGCTCCCGGGGCGAACGCAGGGCGGCAGCCGCGCGGCGGATCAGGCCGGCATCGGCCCCGGGCTTGCGCGCCCCCTCGCTCATCATCCGCCGGTAGTCCCGCGCCCCCGGCTCCCCGGCGTACAACCCCAGCATGTGCCGGGTGATGCTGCCCAGCGAATGCCCCTCCGCCAGGCGGCGCTCGGCATACTGGGCCATGCGTTCGAGCAGCGCTTCGCGCTCCGGCGCGGCCGAACTCGGATCGAGGGCCCGCTGCAGCTCCGCGAGCAGCACCGGGCGGTGGTAGACCTCCCGGCCGAGCATCACCCCGTCGCACCAGGCAAGCGCCGCCAGCGCCGCATCGGCGGTGCGTACGCCGCCATTCAGAATCACCGGCAGACCGGCGCAGGTCTCCTTCAGGCGCCGCACCACGTCGTAACGCAGCGGCGGGATCTCCCGGTTGTCCTTCGGGGAGAGTCCGCCGAGCACCGCCTTGCGCGCGTGGACGATCGCCACGCGCGAGCCGGCCTCGCTCGAGAGCGTGACGAACTCCCGCAGGGCCGCGAAATCCTCCTCCGCGTAGCGCTGCAGCGCACCCGCCGCGGCGCTGCGAGCGCCGTCCATGACCCCGATGCGCATCTTGACCGTCACCGGTACGCTCACCGCCCGGCACATCGCCGCTACGCACTGCGCCACCCGCTGCGGCTCTCGCATCAGGCAGGCGCCGAACGCGCCGCTCGCCACCCGATCGCTCGGACAACCGCAATTGAGATTGATCTCATCGTAGCCGGCCGCCTCGCCCCGCCGCGCCGCCTCGGCGAGCTCGCTCGGCTCACTGCCACCGAGCTGCAGCGCAACCGGATGCTCCTCCGGATCGAACGCGAGCAGGCGCTGCACATCACCACGCACAATCGCCGCCGCGGTGATCATCTCCGTATACAGCAGCGTGCGCGCCGAGAAGCCACGCAGGAAGTACCGGCAGTGCCGGTCCGTCCAGTCCATCATCGGTGCAACGCTGATTTTCCTATTTAATTCCAATTACTTATCCAAGTTTTCTCAAAACAACATAAGAAATTGCTGCGGTACTTCGGTGAATTTATCAGATTGCCACCGCTACCCCCTCTGCGCACCGCAGTTCCCGTCAGATAGGACATTGCACATCCTTGCTGATATGTTGCCGGATGGCGCGGCGTAAGCGTGATTCCGAGCACGAGATTGACCCGGCGCGCTCGAGCCGCGCCGAGTTCTATCCCAAGGGCCGCAAGGGCGCTGTCGTGGTGAGAATCCAGACGGACTACTCGCGCGGTGGGCGGCAGCTGAGATATTCACTCGCCCTGATCGACACGCAGAAGACCGGTATCGATGGCGGTCGGGTTCTCGGTTACG
The DNA here is from genome assembly GCA_021805275.1 of Pseudomonadota bacterium. Next base: position 72,799 of record JAJZFQ010000178.1, on the reverse strand, counting down.
ACCATGCCCCCGGATACCACCATCGCCATTGTGAGGGGAAGGTTGAAACTGTCGAGTTTGACTCCTATGAAAGCATCGAAAAGCGCTTCGAAGCGGAAGTCCGCGAGTACCTCGAAAGCCGGAAGGGCTAGACCGGTAGGCAAGATTCGCATCGGCGTCGAGTCGATGGATGGCTTTTTCTCCCGCATGCGGGTCAAGGCCCGACGGCTCGATCGCGGAGAACGGGTGGAGTCGGGATTGTCCGTATCGTTCGAGGATCCGGCCGACTTCCTGGAAGTGATTACTCCGGCTCGCGTCCGGATATTGAAGGAGCTCAATGGAAGAACGGTGGCGATCTTCGCGCTTGCCGCCGCCCTCTCGCGCGATCCTTCAGCTATCAGACGCGACGTTGCGCTGCTCGAGAGTAAGCATCTCGTTCGGACCCGTAAGGTAGCAAACCCAGGGCACGGAAGTAGAACGCTGGTAGAGAGAGTCGCTGGCGCGATCGAGCTATCCGCAACCGTTTAACGCTGGTAACTCATGGTTTGCGCGCGGGAGGACGCCCCCACCTCCCGCACCCTCGTCCTCGGCGCGAGCTCCGGAACGGCAACTAACGCCCCGTATACGGACCGCGTGGATGTCCGCTTCGGAGGAAGCTACTGGCGTGTCCGATTGACCCGCTAGGGCCGGCTGCTGCCGAAACGTCACGTGGACCCCATCTAGAGGGTCTGATCACCTCAGGCGATTGAGTTCCTTCCCGAGCGCCGCCCCCAAGGCCGACGCACCTGAGTCTCAGATCCAGCGCGCGGCGGCCGCGCCGGTGTCGTCGGGGCGGGTGTTGAACGCGATGGCCGCTTGCGGTGCGGCGCGATGGATGGCATTGACCACGGCCTCGAACAGGGCCAGCCGGCTCGGTGGCAAGCGGACACCCGCGCCGATCACCACGCAGTCGTAGCGGCCACCGGCCAGGTGGCGCTCGACGGTCGGGACCGCCGTCTCGTCTGGGTTGAAGTAGCAGTTCTCGGCACGCCAACCCCGCCCGGTCATATCGGCGAGCGCGAGCTTGACTCCCGCGTGGATCTTCTCCGCAGTCATCCCCGGCGGCAGCGCCGGATCCGAAAAGTCCACTGTCGCCGGATCGAGGCCCACCAACAGAACCCGCTTCATCTGCGATCCCCTCTCAAGCTCAGCTGACACCTAGGGCACAAACCACAGTATATGCTGAGTGAGCGCAATGTGGACAGCTGAGGGCTGTGAGCGATCGTCCGTTGTTGGCCGAAGGCGCTCCGCGCCCTGATCTACCCGAAGGCACGGGTAAACAGTTCATCCAGGGCAGCTACGATTGCATCACGTTCCTCGGCGAGTGAACCGACACGCTCCCCCATGTGCTCGTTGGCAACCGAAACAATTTCGAGCGGATGTAATACCACCGTGATGCCTTTGACCTTGAAGCTCGGATTGAGGCGTGGATTGGGAATCTGGCTAAGCTCGCTCTTCCGCACGAGGGGAATGACAACGCGGCGACGATAGTCGTCAAATAACCGAGATTGGGCAACGACGACAAATGGAATGCCGTCCTTATGCCGGCCGACATTGCGATGGACATCAAATTGCGCCATCAGAGTGTTGAATGATCGTCGGCGAACGACCCATGGCGTTCCGCAAAGCCATTCCACAAAGTGGCTGTGGCGCGCGCCTGCTCGACGATGCCCGAGCGGCGTTCCCGCTCCCTGGAGAGGAAATCGGCGAGGAGGGACTCCACGACTCCGGAGAGATTGCCGGTAACGCCTTTAACCTCCTCAACGAGGTCCTCGCTCAGCGTGAGATTGACCGGACGCTTACGTGCCGTACTGGCGGGGCTACGCATCACTCTGATACCTTCTGGATTGCTAATGCGCATTATATGCGCATTGCTCAGAGCCCGCAACGGCAAGCCCAAAAACAGCGGTTCAGCCGTATCCGACCCAATGGCCGGTATGTGGAAGTTCGGATTGCGGCCTCAAGGGCAGCATTTGTTGGCCACCCTCCGCCACTCAGACCTGCGTTGAATTCAAGGCGGAGCGGAACCTCAGCTGTGCCGGCGCATTGACGCAAACCGCCCTTTGGGGAATTTGCGAGGAGACAAAAAGGCGACCAGCGCGCGTCGTCGCGGTCAAGCGGATGATCTGCCAGGCGGACTCGACTCCATCGGTCCAGTCCATCATAGGAGCGACGGAGATTGTGCGGTCGATTTCCAAGGATCTACCCCGGCGAGCGGCACGATGAAGCGGTGCAGGCTGACTCCACCCAGAGCGCCGAGCGCATGCTGACCCGGCCGCTGCACAGCACAAACCGCCGCGTCACAAGTCCCAGAGGGAACTTCTCGCCGAGCGCACTGTGCGCATCGGCGGGTGGTGCTCATCGCACGACCCGCTCCGGCATCAGCACTTTGACTCCTCGATCATGGCGCCGCGGGATTTTCCTCAGAGCAGCGGCGCAGACAACCCATACGGCGTGCGCCGCCGCTCCCCACGCCGTGTCGTCGTCTTGACCGATAGCCCCAGGGTCGGCTCCAACCGCGCTACGTGCGCCGGGACCCGGCCACGGAGCGGCCTTCGAGTTTCTCCCAACGTCCCATCAACGCCTTGTACTGCGAGCTAACCCGGTGCAGCGCCTCCATCTCGGCAGCCGTCGGCGCCCGGTCCGCTCCCTGCATCCGCCGCATGAGCGTCTGCAGGGAGCCCTCGATGCTGCCCAGGGTCGGCGGGCCGTGGTGGGAGAACAATGCATAGCGGGACGTTGCCTCGGGACCCGAGAGCCCCTGCAACTGCCTTAGATAAGACGCCCGCCTCGCCGAGGGCTTGCGCGCAGCAATCTGCCTCTCCAGATCCCTGATGCGCTCCAGTGCCGCACTTGCCGCCATCGATTCGCGGTATGCCTGCATCGATGCGTCAAACTGATCCTGCAGTGCGGCCTGCGGGGTGTGCACGCGCGGATCCATTTTGACCGTCAACGGTTGCGTGTAGCGATGGCCGTCCACCGTCAGCCGCACGGTATAGCTGCCCGGCATGATCCAAGGCGAGCTTGCTGCCACCGGCGTGTTATGCCGGACTGCCTGATTGGCGTCCAGAAACTGCGGTGCTGCCCGCACCGGCGGGTAGTGCATGTCCCAGACGAACCGATGCATGCCCGCCCGGGTCGAGAGATTCATCGGCGGACGCGGCCACCAAGCCGGAACATCCAGCTTGGCCGGATCCAGCGGCTGCTGTGGTGCGGCACTTGAGAAGTGCCGCACCACATGGGCACCGGAGTCCAGGATGTCCAGTGTCACCGGAGCACTGACATTGCTCGCCAGATAGTAATCGATGATCGCCCCGGGGGGCGGATTCGGCAGCGACGGCATACGCCATGGCGTCGGTGGATTCATGTCCCAACGCACGCGTACGGCCGTCTCTGGCTTGTAAAGCGTTGCCGGCGCTTGCGCCACTGCGGCATCCACCTGCCGCAGCGGCGTGATGTCATCGAGCACCATGAACCCGCGCCCATGAGTGGCCGCGATCAAATCATCGCCGTGTACCTGCAGGTCGCGCACCGATACGGCCGGCATGTTCAACCGCAACGACTGCCAGTGCTCTCCATTGTCAAATGACACCCAGACCTGGGTTTCCGTCCCCGCAAACAGCAGGTCCCGCCGCCGCGGATCCTGACGGATCACATTGGTCGTCGCATCCGCTGTCATTCCGCTGTCGATCTCGGTCCAATGCTTGCCGCCATCCTCCGTCCGGAACAGATGCGGGCGCATGTTGTTCAAAAACAGAGTGTTTATCGCCGCATAGGCTTCGTTCGGATTGAAGTGACTCGCCTCCAGGCTGAACACCCGCCAGAACGGCTTCATCTGCGGCGGCGTGACATTGCTCCAGTGCCGACCGCCATCGTGCGTCACCCAGATCAACCCGTCATCGGTGCCCGCCCAGATGAGGCCCTTATCCAGCGGTGAGGGTGCGAGCGCGTACACCACGCCGCGATCGGTTGGCTTCGCCCCGGGACTGGCCCTGTATTCGCCCACACTGGCGGGAATCTTCCAGGTCTTGCGCGTCAGATCGGGGCTGATCTGCCTCCAGCGCTGCCCGCCGTCGTCCGTCTGCCACACGGTGTTTGAGGCAAAATACAGCCGGTGCAGATCAATCGGGGAGAACACGAGCGGCATGGTACGCAGCACCCGGTAGTGCCGGCCGGGCATCGCCGTCGGACCGACGTCGGCGATCTGGCCGGTGTTGCGGTTGTAAACCGTCACCCGTCCGCCATAGATCAGATTCGGATGCAGTGGATCGGGCGCTGCGCCGCCGTATTCTTCGATGCCCACCGGATGCCAGTCGTGCGCGGTCAGCTCACCGTCATTGCCCCGCTCCGCAACGCAGGCCGAGCCGCTGTCCTGCTGACCACCACACACCTGGTACGGCCAGGTATTGTCGATGCCGACCTTGTACATGGCGGCCGTCGGCTGGTTGTACCAGGAACTCCACGTCTTGCCCCCGTCCACCGTGACGATGGCGCCCTGATCACTGTTGACGGCCATGATGTCCGGGTTTTTCGGGTTGATCCAGGTCTGCTGGTAATCATCCCCTCCCGGCGCGCCCCGAAAGCCGAACCAGGTCTTGCCGCCGTCGACGGACTTCCACAACACCGGGGTATCGCTGTATACGATGTCAGCATTCTTGGGATCGATGGCCAGCACCGGCAGATCTCCACCACCGATTCTCTCGGCCGGCCGCGGATCATCAGTCACCTTGAACCAGCTCGCACCGGCGTCATTCGACCGGTAAATCCCGACCTTGCCATCGGGCGCTCCCGATCCGCTCGACACCGACGCGTACAAGACGTTTGGATCGTTCGGTGCAATGCGCAGCAACGCCTGCTGCACGGCCGGCAAGCCCTTGGTCAGTTTTTTCCAGGTATTGCCCCCGTCGGTAGACTTGAAGATGCCCCCGTCCGTGCCGCCGAACTGCCCATTCTCCCAGGGCGCCTGCTGCTGTTGCCACAGCGTGGCGTAGAGGATGTCGGGATTGCTCGGATCCATCTCGATGTCATCCCCGCTGGTGTACTCATTGACATAGAGCACCTTTTTCCACGTCTTTCCGCCATCGAGCGAGCGGAAAATGCCCCGTTCCCGGTTCGGTGCGTACACGTGACCCAGCGCAGCCACAAACACGCGGTTCGGATTGTGCGGATCCACCGCGATCATCGCGATGTCCTCGGTCCTGCGCAGACCTGTGAACGTCCAGGTCTTGCCCGCATCGGTGGACTTGTACATGCCCATGCCAGTCGCCTGGTCCGGCCGTATGTTGCTTTCCCCGGTACCCACGTAGATCACGTTCGGGTCCGACACCGCCACCGCGATGGCCCCGATTGAGCTGCTCGGCTCCCGGTCAAAGATCGGCTGCCAGCTGTTGCCGTAGTCGATGGATTTCCAGACCCCACCGTCGTCGTTGCCGATATAAAAGACATTCGGTTCGCTCGGCACGCCCGCGACCGCACGCCCGCGACCGCCTCGCAACGGTCCGATCGGGCGCCAGCGCATCTGGGCGTACAGCTTGGGGCTGTAGGTTTGTGCCGCGGCGCCTGCGCCAAGTCCGGCACTGCCGAGCGCCATCAGCGCCGCCGTCATCAACAATCGGGACAATCTCATGCCGCGTCTCCTACGCACGTCGTGAACGAGTGCCCGGCACTCGCATCCGAAAAAAAAGGCGCAGCGCCCGTCTTGTCAGCATCCTCGCCGGATCCTCTGGCAACTCCAGGCGTGCCAGCGGCGCACCGCACCGCCGCACGCTAGAACCCCGTGGCTGCGGACACAGCCCATATCATGGATTTACTATTCATTATAGTTAACAATATGTTACACGTGATTTCTCGATGAAATCGAGACACGGGGTCCGGCGTGCTCGCAACGCCATCCCATCGCCGTTCCAACGCGACCGTCCGTGTACCGGAGGACTTCCGCACGGAGCGGCTTGCGCGTGCGAATCGTGGCATCGGCCCGATCGAGGGTGCGTCGGGTGCCCCCCGACGCACCGGTTGTGCACTCAGAGCACCCCGACGCTCAGCTCGCACGTCCGGTGATCGGGGGATCGACAAGGGCCGCCTCGAAGAATGTACGGTAAACGATCCCGGCCACGGCACCGCCGAGTATCGGAAAGACCCAGAAGAACCAGAGCTGGGCAATCGCCCAGCCGCCCTCGAACAGCGCCGGTCCGGTGCTGCGCGCCGGGTTCACCGAGGTATTGGTCACCGGGATGCTGATCAGATGGATGAGGGTCAGGGCAAGGCCAATCGCGATTCCGGCGAATCCAACCGGAGCGCGCCGATGCGTGGCGCCGAGAATGACGATCACGAACATGAACGTCATGACCAGCTCACACACCGCGCAGGCCAGCATGGAGTAGCCGCCCGGCGAGTGCGCTCCGTATCCATTCGAGGCAAACCCGCCGGCCAGACTGAATCCGGCTTTCCCGGTCGCAATCAGGTACAGCACCCCGGCGCCGGCAACGGCGCCGATCACCTGGGCGATGACGTAAGGCACGACATGGGAGGCCGGGAAGCGACCACCCGCCCACAGCCCGACTGATACGGCAGGATTGAAGTGTCCCCCGGATATCGGACCGAGCGCGTAGACCCCCGTGAGAACGGTGAGCCCGAACGCGAGGGCGACTCCCACGAAGCCAATACCGAGCTGCGGGAAAGCCGCAGCCAGCACCGCACTCCCACATCCCCCGAGAACGAGCCAGAACGTACCAAGGAACTCAGCCGCCACCTTCGAGTACATGATGCGCCCCCTGAGTCTGATATGGAGTTCGAGTCGACGGCTTCTCTGGCCGATCGCGGCAGTTTGCGCCCCGGCCGTGCGGATTTCCACTGCCAGTCCGCCTCACGAGACCCTCGGCGCGCAGCGTTCGGCAGCCGCGGATGACGGAAGAACCGTACAGTGGCGCGAACATCCCGCCCTCTGCAGGCTGGCGATTCACGCGGTGCGATTGCCCGCCGGGAACCCCCCAGTGCAACCTTTGCGCCACCGGACGGCTCGCCTCGCGGCTATCCCGTATTGCGTTCCCGCACAGAAGGAATATGTTCTCCCGCGAAGAGGCTTCAATCGCCGCAGGTTGCGCGTGGACCCCGCAGTGCAAGCTCAGATCCTCACACGGCTCGATCAGCGCCGGACCATGAACGTGGCGACGCACAGGCCGGACGGCTGGCCTCGAGCAACCACGGTCGGTCTCGCGCATGAGGGTCTAACGCTCTATTTTCTCTGTGCTCCCGACAGTCAGAAGGCGGCGAATCTTGCGCAGGACGATCGCGTATCCCTGCCCATCGACCACGATCCGCCGCCGGTGATGGCCATCACGGGACTGTCGATGGCCGCGCCGGCGCATCGGGACAGCGACCCCCACGAAGCCGAGCCGGCAGCAGAGCGAGTGCTGCACCGCTTCCCACGGAGCGAGGCGCTGTGCCTCCTCCGCGTCACACCCGAAATCCTCTCGGTGCTCGACTATGCAAAGGGGTTCGGCCATACGGAACTCCTCCGATGCTGAGCGGCCCGGACACCACGGTACGCCCGCCATGGCGTATCTGAGCAGCGCAGATCCTCCCCCATCGGTTCGCCACCGCCTGGCGGATCATGCGCAGCACATCTACCGTGGGGCCTTCAATCACCCATTCGCGGCCCACAGTGCAGATCCCCGCGAGGAACAAGCCGCGCACCGCATCGCCTGGGCCGCTGTCAACCGAGGCTATGTCGAGGAAGGCACGCCATGGGTTGAGCGCCGCTGAGGCGACCGAACGTCCCCCCGGATGCACGCCCCGGCGGTGGCCCTGTCGATCCTCATACACGGAAACCTCACGTGAACATACTACTGGTGTACGGCACGACCGAAGGTCAGACCGAAAAGATCACCCGGTATCTTTCTGCCCGGCTCGCTGAGCGAGGGCACCAGACGATGCTGGCCAACGCTGCCGGACCGTCGGCTGCTCCTGCGCCTGATCGCTTCGACGCTGTGAGCATCGCGGCCTCGCTACACGCGGGACGATATCAGGCTGCGATCCTCGATTACGTGAGGACCCATCGCGCGGCTCTCGATCCGCGACCGAACACATTCATCTCTGTCTCGCTCGCCGCGGCCAGCACGGACGAAGACGACCAGGCCGGATTGAGGAAATGCGTCGCCAATTTCACCCATGAAACCGGTTGGACACCCCGGGTCATCCACCACGTTGCGGGCGCCTTCCGCTATACCTCGTATGACTTCATGAAGCGATGGGCGATGAAGTACATCGCCCATCGCAAAGGCGCGCCCACCGACACCCGTCACGACCTCGAACTCACTGACTGGGAGGACCTGCGGCGGTTCGCCGATTCGATCACGCCGAAGTCCTCGCTGTGAGCTGCTACGGCAGCCCGGGACTCCCGGCCGATGCACGGCGATCGAGAAAGCGGGCGATCACACTGGCAACCCTGCGCGGTCGCTCCCAGATGACGTCGTGCCCGAGCCCCGCAAAGACGTGCACGGCGGCGTGCGGCAGGGCTGTCTCGAGGGATGCCCGATCCTCGGGACTCATGATCGGGTCCTCGCTGCCCCATATGAGCAATGCAGGCGCATTGAGTCGCGGCAGAAACACCCCGAGCCGCGGATGCGTCAGCGCCTGCTCCAGCACAGTGCGCCAGCTGGACAAGGGCAACGCGGCGGCATCGCGCCGCTCCATCCTCATGAGCTGCCGGTCCCCCGGCCTCGGAGCGCCGAACCACTCGATCATGAACGGGGAATTTTCCGCCGGTGTCTTTTTCATTGCCCGAATCACCGGCATGCCGCAGTCGAACTGGTGGAGCTCCACCGGCGCGCGGCACTCATGAGTCCCACCGGTGGAGGAAATCAGCACCACCCGGCGCACGCGGCGCGGCCAAGTCTCCGCAAGGCGCTGCGCCACCATTGAGCCGAGCGAGAACCCGACAATATCCGCCCGGCGGACATGCAGCTGATCGAGCAGCAACTTGATGTCGTACGCGAAATCCACCAGGTCGTAGCAGCACCCCGGCTTGCTCGAGCTGCCAAACCCGCGCAGGTCGGGAATGATCAGCCGCCAGTTCCGCGGCAGATAAGGCAGCATCGGCACCCAGTCGATCGCACTGTCCGTATAGCCGTGAATCAACACCACCGGCATGCCCGCGGGGTTGCCCATCTGCACGTAAGCAAGGTTGATCCCGTCCGGCAAACGCACATGCCGCTGCGCCGCGACGAACGCATGGAGAGTGATTACCGGGGCAGCAGCGGCCCTCGCCGCCCGCGGATTGACCGCCCCGAGCAGCACAGCGCTCCACACGAGGCTCACAATGGCCCACTTAAGCCACCAGCGCGGCGTGACGAGGCGCACCATCTCGGCCCTCATCGCGCCTCACTGCCATACTGGAACGTGAAGGACAGTCCGATCACGCGCGGACGCAAAATCGTCTGCGCGACGATGAACTGATCTGAGTTGGTGAACACACTGGTGTGCGAATTGCCCAGGTTTTGCCCGTACAGCCGCACCGTCCACGCCCCCTTGGAGATTCCAGTTGCCGCATCGAACGTCGAGTACGCCGGATCCTCGAAGCGCAGCCGGTCGGTGCTGACTGCACTGCCCAGCGACGCCGTAGGGTTCGCGCCCGCCTGCGTATAGGAGTGCCCGACGTGCACTAGACCCGCCTGGATGTACCACAGATAGTTTCCAAATGCCTCGTCCCAGCGGGCCCGCAGACTGAAATAAACCGGCGGGGAGTCCGCTGTCGGGGCTCCGACGGGACCGAACGGGTTGGCGACCGGCACGCAAGCCGCGCCATTCGCCGCGCAGGACTGCGTGATTGCCTTGCCGAAATTGACGCTCGTGGGATTGTTGTCGATCAGCGCCGGAGAGTTGACCTGTCTGCTGTGATTCCACGATCCGGCCGCCTGCAGCGTCAGTCCGGCGATCACCCGGGCGACCACCGAGGTCTCCATTCCGCGGACAACGAAGTTCTGTCCGTTGGTGTTGAAGAACGTATTGCCGAGTAGACCCGGATCGAAGAAGGCCACCTGGGCGTTGTTCCACTGCTCGCGGTACAGAGCTCCATTCCATTGGATGCGATGCCCCCACCACTCGCTCTTCCAGCCGATCTCGTTGTTTGTCAGCGCATCGGATTTATAGGCCTTCGGCAGCGTGTACTGATACTGCCCGTCCGGACCATAGATATGCTGCGAGCCGCCGCTGAAATTGAAGCCACCCGGTCGAAAGCCCTGCGACCACGTGTAATACACCATGATCTGCGGCGTGATGTGCCAGCTCAAGTTGGCGCGGCTGCGAAATCCAGACTCCGTGTTCCGCAGACCCTCGGCATTAAGATTGTACGAGAGGGCGGTACAGCCTCCAGCGGGGACTCCGGCATCGAAACAGTAGAAGCTGCTTGTGACGCTGCCGCCGGAGGAATTCTTGAACTGATAATGGCGAGTGCCGAGGGTGATTGAGAGCTTGTGCGGAATCAAATCAAAGCTGCCCGACAGGTAAAACGCCAGCTGCCTCACCTCGCGCACCACGTCTGCGTCGTAAGCGGTTGTGTCACCCTGTACGCCCGGATAGGCGACACTCGCGCCCGCGACCGTTCCGATGTTCGCAAGACAGCCGCTATTGCCCGGCGTGCCGGGCGCACCGTTCGACGTACAGGCCGGAATGCTCTTGTACGTCCAGAAGGTCTGATCACGTACGCGATTGTCTTCGAAATACGCCCCCGCGATGCCGCGCAGCCTCCAGCTACTCGGCGTCAACAGCCGCAGTTCCTCCTGCTGGTCCGTATTGTGCGCCGCGTCATGCCATATCGAACTCGGTGAGAAGCAGGTCGGTGCCAGGTTCGCCTGCCCGCCCGACCCAGGCCCATAACACTGGTAGTAGTCCGCGTATACTCCACGCGCGTAGTTCGTGTAATCGCCGACCTGCTCAACGTGCCGATCGAGATAGGCCCCGTCGTAGACCAGCTGGAGCGGGCCGACCTTCCCGTGCACCGTCCAGGCCGTATCTTCGAACCGGTCCTTGTTGTAGGACGGATTGAACAGCGTCACGGAAAGCGGCGGAAGCGGCTGGCCGTTCGAACCATACGGCTGCGCATAAAACACGCCCTGAGCATCCATGTTCTGGTTCGATTGGGTGAGGAGAATGTTCCAATCGTCGCTGATCTTGTACAGAGCCTCGAGACGGCCACCCTGGTAGGTGACGGGATTTATGGCATTGCCTGCGATCGCGTAGTTGTTGATGACAGGGCTTGCCGGTGGCACGCAGTAGCCATTATTCGCCTGACCATCGGGGCACTGGCCGTTGACGGCCGGATAATTGGCGTAATGAATGCCGAGATCGGTGTTCTTGCGCGCGAAGGTCGAGGGCACATTGTTGATGTATCCGCCGCGGCTGTCCGAATAGATCACGGCGCGCACTGCGAGCCTGCCCGGGATCAGTGGCAGATTGAGCACCGCATTGACGCTAGTGTTCGGGTCACCACCGGCAGTAACGCCGTAGTCGGCCGTTGCGCTGCCGCCGGTCCCCGTGAGGTCCGGCTTGTTGGTGATGTAGCGGATCACGCCCGCCTCGGCTCCGGAACCGAACAGCGTTCCCTGGGGTCCTTCCAGCACTTCGATGCGGTTGAGATCTACTGCGTATACATCGAGGTTGCGACCCGGTAATGCAACCGACTGATCATTCAGGTACAAGCCCACGTTCGGAAACAGCCCCGTGCTGCCGCTGCCCTGGGTCGCCGGCGAGCCGTCGCTCAGACCCCGCATGAAGATATCGTCCTGACCCGGACCGTTGCTGGCGACCGAAACGTTCGGCAGATATTTCGCATAATCCTCGAACGTCGCCACGTTGAGCTGACGCAGGTTTCTTCCCGTGAGCGCCTGCATCGTAATCGGCACGTCCTGGATGTTCTGGCTACGGTGCTGGGCCGTCACTATGATCGTGGTCAGTGTCGTGCGCGTCGCGCCGGCGGATTGAGCCGGGTTTGCATCCACGGCGCGCGCCACGCCTGTCGCAAGGCTCGCCGTACCCAAGATGACGGCGACGGTGCGTCGAATGATCGGTGTCATTGTTTCCCCCTTATTGTGAGTCTTTGGCCGCGGATCGATGCCCAGCCAGGAAGCGAATCAGCGACGTGGTGGCTTCCCCGTCTCGCCGGTTCGCCGCGCAGTGCGCGGACGCCGTGGCTCGGCTGTCGTGTTGAGGATCGGCCCGAGCTGGCGTCGCAGGAACTCATGGGCGATCTGCGTCGCGTGCTCCGGAGTCATGCCTTCTGCGTCGATCGCCGCGCGCAGCCACAGGCCGTCGACGAACACGGCGATCGCCTTGGCGTTGCGTACCGCATCCTCGCGCGGCATGTACTTCGCCAGAGCGCGAGCCAGGGCCGCCTGGGTGCGCCGCGCGACGATGTTATGAATGCGCGCAAAGCGCGGATGGTGCGGTACCTGGCCCCAGAAGGACAGCCACACGCTGACGTTCTCGGGGGTCATGCTGAGTGGACTGAGATTGCCATCCACGAACGCCATGACGCGCTCCATCGGCGTTCGCGCCTCGGCCAGAAGCGCGAACAGATGCCGACTCATGCGCTGAATGAGTTCCCACATCGTCGCCTCCAGCAGCGCGTTCTTGTCGGCGAAGTAGTGGTGCACCATCCCGGTGGCGAGACCGGCCTTGGCGCTGATCTCCGAGACGCTGGTCCCGGCGATGCCATGCTCCTTGATGAGCTCGACAGTCGCATTCACCAGCTGGCTGCGCCGCACCGCGCGCATTCCGAGTTTTGGCATCGTGACGTTCCTGCTCGTCGGAATGGATCATTGGACAGTCAATGAAGTTAAATTATCATTGGATGATCAATGAATCAAGAAGAACCTGAACCGGCAAGGCGGGGGTCGCATCGCCTCGGTGCAGCCGCTCAGGCGCCCATCTCCTGCGGCTTCGGCCATGGGCGTCGAGCGTCATGAATGGGGCGCTTGCCCGAATCGATGTGATCTACCCTCGGGCCGTGCGCGGGCGAGCCGGCGGACGGGTGGATCGCTCGAGTGGATGCGCCGGCGGGATTGGCCTGCGACCGGCCGCGCGCCGAGGCGAAGGCGCACCCGCCCCCTCCCACGATCACTCCGCCTGCAGCACCCCGCGCATCACGCTGAGGGCTTGCCCGCCCACGTGGACCGCCGCGACCCGGCCTGCCTTCTTTTCGGTGCGCCCGAGGATGAGACTCGGTCGACCCATCTCGCCCCCCTGCTCGATTCGCCAACGGCATTCGGTTTCGCGGTCCGCGTGCAGTTCCGTCAGCAGCGCAATCGTCGCTGCCGCTGCGCTTCCGGTGGCCGGATCCTCGATCGTGGCATCCAACGGCGCGAACATGCGCGCGTGCAGGTGGCCATCGTCCTCTCCCCGCACATAGGCAAAGACAGCATCCGTGCCCACCGCTGGAAGGATCCGTTCATGGGCCGCGAGCTGCGGCTTGGCACGCCGTAATGCCTCGCGGGAGCGCAATTCCATCGTTAGGAATGGCAGTCCCACGGAGATGACCTGGGGCGGATGCCTCGAGTCGGTAACCTCATGGGCCGAAAGGCCCACGCACGCCGCCGCCTCATCCCGGGATACCGATGGACCGACCGACAGGCGCTCCGGTGCCGTGAGCTCGGCACCCACCACCCCGCCGCTGTCCTGCAGCAGGCGGATCGGCACCAGACCCGCCAGCTCCTCGAACACCAATCGGGCAGGCAGCGCGCCGCCTTGAGCTTGGCGCTCACGGGCCCAGGCCACCGCGGTGCCGATGTTCGGGTGCCCCGCGAACGGTACCTCCGTCCGCGCGGTGAAAATTCGCACCCGGGCCGTGTGCCGTGGATCAACGGGCGGCAGCATGAACGTTGTCTCGGAGTAATTGAATTCCCTCGCAATGGATTGCATCTGCGGCCCCGTCAGCCCCTGCGCATCGAGAACGACCGCGAGCGGATTTCCTCCGAAGCGCTTGTCGGTAAAGACATCCAACGTCACGTAGCGCCGGCCCGTGGCCGTGCATCCAGGCGATTCAATCATCAGTGCCTCCCACTCCGACGGCGAGGGCATCGCCCCCACACGGCCCGACGATGATGCGCCACATGCGTGGCTCGCGACGGGGATGGCGGTGTGTCCCGGTGTTTCGCACCATCGCTGAGAACACGCACAGCCCCGGCCCCCTGCCCGAATGGCCGACCCGGCCCCCGATTCGTCCCCGGCCCGGCCGCTCACTTGCCACGGAACCGTCCAACGCACGCCGCTGTGCACCCCCAGCGGGCCGCACAGCGGTGCCTGCTCTCGAGCCTGATCAAAATCAGCATTGCGGACATTACGTCGAGATGCCGCTCGCAGTTCGCAAGGCTGCCTGTGGCTTCGGCGGCCCGGCTCCTCATAATAAGTCGCAAACTGGGTGCTGATGCCGCAAACGTAGAGACCCTGCCGTGACAGATACCGTTCGACTACCCCGTATCAGTCGAAAATCCCCCCCCGCGCCCGATGCATGCGCAGCGCCCGTGGACGTGTTCACCGATCCGCTGAGCGGTGTCGCCTCCTCGGCGTATATCGCGCGCGAGTTGCGGCGGGAATACGCGCGCTGCCGTCGCTATGCGCATCCTCTGGCGCTCATTGCTTGCGACATTGATCGACTGAAGCTCATCAACGGCGGCTTCGGTCGTGCGGCCGGTGACGCGGCGCTGCGCGCATTCGGCGCCCGGGCGATCCGCTGTGTGCGCACCTCGGACTGGATCGGGCGCAAGGCCGAGGATGAGTTCGTGGTCGTGCTGCCGGAAACGGATCTTGCGGGCGCTGCCCTCATCGCCGAGAGGATCCGCCGCGCGATGACCGACCGGCCCGTGACCTCAGGCAAGTCCACCTTCACGGTAACGCTGAGCATCGGCTATTCCGCCGTCGAGTCGACCACGGAACTCGCGCGCTTTGGTGCCGCCGACCTCCTCGAGACCGCCGAACAGCAGCTCGCCCTTTCTGCGCGCAACGGTCGAAACCGTGCCACCGGCGTCCCCATCGCACGCTCGCAGCAAAACACCCCGCTCGAGACCCCGACAGGCAGCGGACTGACCCAGGTGGCCGCCCCGATGCGCTTGAGTCTCATCGAGGATCACCGACCGACGCCCGATCGACCCGTACGCTCACGCCGCTGACGGTCGATCCACACCCGTTGCGCGAAGGCATTCATGCCGCGCCCGCTAACGAGCGGCGCGGGCACTGGGCACGGCCATGGGTGCATTGCTGCGCGGCCGGCGCGGAAACTCAGCGGCCAGGACACAACTTCCAACAGCCAGAGGACGCCCTGCCTCGCGTGCGGTGCAACGTCCGGACTGACGCCACAGCAGGGCGCTGCGCAAACAGCTTGCACGGAGTGGGTTGCGGGCAGCGGTGCTCGGCGCCCCGCCGAACATGATTGTCGGCCGATCGCCGGGACGCCATACTGCGCCGGTGGGGACCTCGGGTCCGGTCCCGCCGATCCCCACAGACAATCCGCGCGGCAGCAGTGCCGCGCCTCGGTCGCTGAGTGAGGCATGACGTGACTGAAACAACGCAGCCGCGAGCGTCCACGCGCTCCGCGGCGGATGCCTGGACCGACCCGGGCGCACCGAGGCGGCGGCACTCGCTCGCCACCCTCGCCCTGGCCTTGATCCCCTTCGCCACGATGTGCTTCTCGGTGCCGCTCTGGGACCGTATCGATCCTCGGGTGCTGGGACTGCCGTTCAATCTGTTCTGGCTCGGCGCCTGGGAAGTGCTCAGCGTCGCCTGCCTTGCCCTCGCCTACCGCCTCGGAAAGACCCGGCGCGGCGAGCGGACCGATAGACCGCTGTGAGTCCGGCGCTTGTCAGCCTCTCGGTGATGGCGCTCGTCGTCGCCGTGGGCGCCCGTGTGGGCTTCCTCGCCGCGCACCGGCGCCCCATGGACCTGGAGCAATGGCTCGTCGGGGCGCGCGGCTTCGGCGCCCTTGTGGTGTTTCTGCTGATGGCCGGAGAGATCTTCACCACCTTCACGTTCCTCGGCGTCAGCGGCTGGACCTACTCACTTGGTGGGCCGGCGCTGTATGCGCTCGCCTACAACACGCTCGGGGCAGTGGTCGGTTTCTTTCTCGCTCCGCGGATCTGGGCGGCCGGCAAGCAGTCCGGGATGCTGACGCAATCGGATTTTTTCGCCCAGCGCTACGGCAGCCGTTGGCTTGCCGCCTTCGTGTGCGTCGTGGGAATCGCCTCCCTCGTTCCCTACCTGCAGCTGCAGGTGGTCGGTCTGGGCATCATCGCCTCGATGACGAGCCTCGGCGCCGTCAGCCGCTCCGCGGCAATGTCCGTCGCGGTGGTGCTGCTCGTCGGCTTCGTGTTCCTCAACGGCGTGCGCGCCGTGGCCGCCGTGAGCATACTCAAAGACGCCCTAATGCTGCTGTGTGCGGTGGTCATCGGCATCGGGGTACCGCTTGCGTATTTCGGCAGCATCGGCGCGATGTTCACCGCACTCATCCACGCGCACCCGCATCACCTGACCCTGCCGGGCGACTCGCGCAACCTCGGACATGCCTGGTATGTCTCGACCGTGCTGATGAGTGCGCTCGGAATGCTGATGTGGCCACACCTGTTCGGCGCCACGTTCACGGCGCGTAGCGCGGATGCGTTGCGGCGCAATTACATCGTCATGCCGCTGTACATCCTGGTGATTCTGCTGATGTTCTTTGCCGGCTACACGGCGCTGCTGGTGCTTCCGCACCTGAAGGACGGCGATCTGGCCCTGCTGGCCGTCGTGCGTCAGACCTTCCCGCCGTGGTTCCTCGGCCTGGTCGGTGGCGCCGGGGCGCTCGCGGCCATCGTGCCGGCGGCGATCCTGATCTTGACCGCCTCGAGCCTGTTCGCGAAGAATCTGTTCCGCGCCGTGGTGGCGCCCGGCATGAGCGACGCGCAGGTGCGCAATCTCGCCCGCGCCATGGTTCTTGCCATGGGGGCGGGAAGCCTGTATCTGGCGATCCGCGAGCCGTCGAGCCTCGTCTCGCTGCTGCTCCTCGGCTATGCCGGCGTGGTGCAGTTCTTCCCCGGCGTGCTCCTCGGCCTGTACTGGCCGCGTGCACGCGCCTCGGCCGTGTTCTTCGGGATGATCGCGGGCATCGGGCTCGCCTCGTTCCTGATGCTCACCCATCGAGACCCCTACCACGGCTGGAACGCCGGCTTCCTCGGTCTGTGCGCCAATTTCCTGCTCACCGTCCTGCTGAGTGCTTCCGGGCGCTCCATCGCCGCCCGCCCGGCCGAAGCGATCGCACCCTAGCGCGCCCGGCGGCCGCCACCGATCAGCTCAGGGCCTCGACGACTCTCGTCCAGGCCCGCGCCAGGTTCTGCCGGTTGTAGCCACCGCCGCCCATCGCGAGCAGCCGCCCCCCGCTGTGCCGCTCGGCCAGGAGCCGCAATCGCGCCGCCGCATGCGCATGCGCAGCCTCGGTGTACGCCAGATGCGTGATCGGATCTCCGGCAAGGGAATCCGCGCCGCACTGCAGCAGGATCAGCTCCGGCCGCTGCGCCTCGAGGTAGCTTTCCACCTCCTCGAAGGCTCGCCGGAACTGCTCATCGCCGGCCCCCGGGGGCATCGGTATGTTCAACTTGGTGCCAACCGCCGCTCCACGCCCGGTCTCGCTGCGATCGCCGGTGCCTGGATAGAGGAAGCGACCGTCCTCGTGCAGATCCGCAAAGGCGACGAGCGGATCGTCCTCGAAGGCGTAGAACACCCCATCGCCGTGATGCGCATCGATGTCCACGTACGCCACGCGCTGCAGGCCGTAGCGGCGCCGGGCGGCCTCGATCGCCACGCCGCAATCATTGAAGACGCAGAACCCGGCCGCGTGATCGCGCCCGGCATGATGCAGCCCCGCGATCGGGATGAATGCGCGGCGCAGCGGCCCGGCGAAGATCCCCGCCAGCGCCTCGAGCGTGCCGCCCACGACGCTCGCTGCCGCCGGGTACACGCCTGGGAACGCCGGCGTGTCGCCGGCATCGAGAAAGCCCTCTCCGGCGCGCGACGCCGTCGCGACCCGCTGAAGATACTCCGGGGTATGAAAGAGCTCGAGATCCTCGCGCGTCGCCGGCCGAGCCGCGCGCCGCGCAAGCCGACCCCAGCACTCCGAACGCTCCACTTCGCGCATGAACGCGTCGTGCCGATCGGGTCCGAACGGATGCCCGCCGCGAAAGCCGTACGAGGCGATCTCATCGCCGCACACGAGGATGGCCGTCGGTTGCATCGCTGGTACCCCGCTGCGCTGCGGTCTCACTCGGGCGGAATGCTCACCACGTCCGTGCGGCTGCGGCCGAGGAGCGACAGCACGATGTAGTAGACGATCCCGAGCGCAATCCAGCAGCCGCCGAGGATCTTGGCCGTACGGTCCATGCCGGCCAGCACGTACAGGATGACAATCAGTCCGGCGAGCGGACACAGCAGGTGACGGACCCAGGCGCCCGAGCGGCGGCGGAAGAAGTGATGATAAGCCACCGCGACGTGCAGCAGCGCGAAGCTGCTCAGCGCCCCGAAGTTGACCACCCGGCTGAGATCATCGATGCGCCGCGCGAAGCACAGCCCCACCAGCAGCGAAACCGCCGCCACGAGCAGCGTACTGACGTACGGAGTCTTGAAGCGCGGGTGAATGGCCGCGAGCACCGCCGGCAGTTTGCGATCGCGCGCCATGGCGAACAGCACGCGCGCGACGGCCGCCTGAGCGGCCATGGCGTTGGCGATCCCGAACGAGATCACCACGGCGAGGATCGCCGCGAGCCGCAGCCCAGTGCCACCGGCGCGCGCAGCGACTTGGTAGAACGCCGTCGCGGCCGAGTCGAACCGCATACCCTGCGCCAGATCGGCAGCAATCCAGGTCTGCACGATGAACAGAGCGCCGACCAGCACCAGCGACAACAGCGTCGCGCGGGCAATGGCATGGCGCGCCCCGGCGCTCTCCTCCGACAGCGTCGAGATGCCGTCGAAGCCGAGAAAGGACAGCACTGCGATGGACGTGGCGCCCGCCACGGTGGTGAGCGAGAAATGCCGCGGGTCATAAAGCGGCGCAAGCGTCAGTCCGCCCGCGCCGGCTCCGCCGTACAGCGCGCGCGCCCCGACCACCACGAATACCGCAAGGGTCAGCAGCTCCAGCGCCAGCAGCACCTTGTAGAGACGGGCCGTGAAGCGCACCCCGAGCAGATTCGCGACGGCGTTCACCGCGACGAAGCCGACCAGCCAGGCGGACACCGGGATCTGCGGCAGCAGCGGACGCAGCGCGACCGCCGAGAACAGATACAGCAGCGCCGGGATCAGGATGTAATCGAGCAGGATGAGCCAACCGGCCAGAAAGCCTGCGGTGTCGTGCAGACCGCGCTGCACGTAGGCGTACACCGAACCGGCGAGCGGGAACGCGCTCGACATCGCCGCGTAGCTCATGGCCGTGAAGAGCATGCCGGCCATGCCGATCAGATAGGCCAGCACCACCATGCCGTGGGCGTCCTGCCACACGAAGCCGAAGACCGAGAACGGTGCGATCGGCACCATGAATATCATGCCGTAGACGATCAGATCGACGAGACTCAGGGCGCGATCGAGCTGATCCTCGTAACCGAATTGCTCAAGTGACATGCGGGCTTTTCGCGGTCGGGTAACGGCCGGCACCGAGTCTAGGCGCAGCCCCGTCCATGGTAAAGTACCGCTTCGCCCCGCAGCGATCCGCTTCATGACACACCGCCACACCATCCACGCGCAGCACTACGGCTGGGACAACAGTCTGACGCCGGTGCAGCGCATTGCGCCGGGCGAGGCGCTGGAGTTCGAGGTGCAGGACGCCTCGGGCGGTCAGTTCACGCCCGCCTCGGACGCAGCGGCCGTGCCGGGCCTGGATTTCGCCCGCGTCAATCCGGTCGCAGGACCGGTATACGTCGATGGCGCCGAGCCCGGCGATGTGCTGCGCGTGACGGTGCTGTCGTTTGCTCCGTCGGGCTGGGGCTGGACCGCCAACATCCCGGGATTCGGGCTGCTCGCGGAGGACTTTGCGGATCCGGCGCTGCACCAATGGCGCTACGAGGCGAGTTCGCTCGCGCCGTGCGCCTTCGGCCCGTGGGCCCGCGTTCCGCTGAAGCCATTCGCCGGCACGATCGGACTGGCGCCCGCCGAGCCGGGCTGCCACAGCGTCGTGCCGCCGCGCCGCGTGGGCGGCAACATGGACCTGCGCGATATCGCCGTCGGCACCGAATTGCATCTGCCGGTGGAGGTCCCCGGCGCACTGTTCTCGCTCGGCGATACCCACGCGGCGCAGGGCGACGGTGAGGTGTGCGGTACGGCGCTTGAGAGCCCGATGCGGGCGGCGCTGCGCTTCGATCTGATCAAGCAGCAGCCGCTCGCCTTCCCGCGCCTGATCACCCCCGGACCGGTGACCGGCCACCTTGATCAGCGCGGCTACCTCACGAGCACGGGCATCGGACCGGACTTGATGGTGGCGGCGCGCGATGCGGTCCGCTCCATGATCGACTGGCTGACGCGCGAACACGGCATGCCCGCAATCCAGGCCTACATGCTGTGCAGCGTGTGCGGCGATCTGCGCATCAGCGAGATCGTCGACATGCCGAACTGGATCGTTTCCTTCTACTTCCCCCGGTGCGTCTTCGACTGACGGAGCGCCGGGACCGGCGGGCGGCGCCGGGTCCGCCGCCGGCACCCTGAGCGCAGCGAGCGCGGGGCCTGTGCCGCCCCCCCGAGGCCTGCTCGGACGAGCAGGCCTCGGGGGGATGCGTTGCGGGGACTACTTGCCGAAGCTGTAGCTGACATCAAGCCCGTAGGTGATCGGCTGGTTCACGATATAGCGCGTGAACTGCGGGATCGCCAGGTTGATCTGCGGCAGTGGATCGAGCAGCGTCTGCTTGTTGAACGCGTTGTCTACGAACAGCGCAGCGGTCCAGTTCGCCGTGCGCACCCCGACGCGCAGGTTCACGATGCCGTAGGACGGCAGGTTGATCTCGGTCTGGCCGATGTTGTTGAGGTAGACGGTGACGCCATAAGGCAGGTCGTACCGCGAGCCGACGTAGCTGTAGTTGACGTTACCGATGAACGCCATGTTATCCGTCAGGGCGTGATGGTAATTGAGCGACGCCGAGCCGGTGATCTTCGGCGTATCCGGAACCGAATAGCCCTTCGGAATGCCGTCGATCGCGCTGTTGCTCAGGAACTGGCTGTGGGTATATCCCCAGTCCGTCGCAAAGTCGAATCCGTCGCCGAGATCGGCGCGGAACTCTGCCTCAAGTCCGTAGATATTGGCGTTTCCGCCGTTCACGGTGAAGCCGAAGCCGGCGATGTTGGTCGAGATCTGCGGATCCATCCAGCGCTCAAAATACGCCGTCAGGTTGAACAGGGCCCGCTGGTGCCAGAACACATTCTTGGTGCCGACTTCATAGTCCCACACCGAGTCGGAGTTGAATTGCGGTACGCCCTGGCCGTTCACGTTCGGGAAGTTCGCCAGCGACGTGTACGTCGTGCCCGGCTGCGTCGGGGTGGCGGAGAGCTTCGCCTGCAGACCGCACTGCTGGATCTGGACCAACGAGGTGGGCGCCCCGCAGATGGCGGGCGTCACCGGATAGTTGTAGCCGACGAAGGGCTGGCTGGTGCCCCCGAGGCGGAAGCCCTTGGCGATCGTGCCGTACACCATGTGGTTCTTGTCGATCTGCCACGTCAGGTTGAAGCGCGGATTGGTGCCGCTGGCACTGCCGCCTGCGCTGGTGATGAGCGGCTTGGTGTTGCCGGCCACCGTCGGTGCTCCGCTCAGCAGGTTGGCGAAGCCATAGGGCGTGAAATCGCCCCACTCGGAGTTGGTCTGAGCGTACGAGTAGTGGTACCAGCGCACCCCGGCCGAGGCGGTGAGCCCGTGGACGAACTCCCAGGAGATGTTGCCGAAGAAGGCGTTCTGCAGGATGGTCTGCGGCTGGTAGTCGACGTAGACGTTGGCGATCGCGCCGGCCTCGGGATTGACCGACCACATGTCCCATTCGGAATTCAGGTCCTGGTAGTAGTAACCGGCCAGCCACTGCAGCGGAGCGTTGCTGGTGGAGGCCACGCGCAGCTCCTCACTCACCTGGCGCGTGTAGTCGCGCTCCTCGACGCCCGGACCGAACGGCCCGGGGCCCGTCGGGCCGATGCCGCCCGCCGAGGTATCGTAGGGAAACGCCTGGGTGGCCGAGCCGAGACCTGCGGAGCTGGCGTTTTCCTCCGAGCCGTCCTGGGAGACCAACGCATGGTTTGACCACAGGCCGGTGATGGAGGTCACGCCGATGTCGGGCGTAACGGCGTATTCGACCTTCAGGCTGCCCAACGTGAAGCGGTCCGTCTGCGGCTCGGAGGTCTGATAGATCTCGTAGTGACCCTGCTGCGCCGGCATGCTCGGATTGGTCGGCGAGCCGTTGACGTCCACCGCGTTCGGGGCGTTCGCCGTGTCCTGCTGCCACATCAGCATCGGGGTGATCTTCAGCTGATCATTCGGCTGGTAGAGCAGAATGGCGCGGAACGAGTCGTCCGTTGCTGAATTGACCTGGGAGGTCGTCGAGATGAGCGGCGCGCTGTAGAAATTGCTCGGCCGGTAGCACGGCGTGCTCGGGCAGGTGTCCGACTGCACCGCCCCGTCGGCGAGCACGTAGCGATTCAGCCAGCCGCTCGTGGTGGTGTGCGAACCGACCAGCCGCAAGGCGGCCGTCGATCCGAACGGCAGGTTCACCATGCCGTTCTGCGTAAAATTGATGCCGCCGCCGGAGCCGGTGTTCGAAACGGTCGTCTCACCGGAGGCATCGAAATTCCCCAGCTCCGGGGTGGCGGGAATCAGGCGGACCGTGCCGCCCATCGAGCTCGATCCATACAAGGTGCCCTGCGGACCGTGCAGAACCTCCACGCGCTGCAGGTCGTAGAGGTTCGGATCGATGATGACCTTGCCGAGCTGCTCCGAGGCGGGGGCCGAGAGCGCGATGTCATCGAGGTACACCCCGACCATCGAGGTGTTGCCACCGGAGGAGTTCAGGCCGCGCATCTCGTACTCGGTCTCGTTCGGACCCGAGGTCCGCATCGACAGACCCGGGATGCCCTGGGCCAGGGTATTGAAGTCCACCAGGCCGCGGTTGGCGATGTTCGCCGCGGTGAGCACCGTCATGCTGATCGGCGTGTCCTGCGCAAGCGTCTTGCGCTTGGTCGCCGTGACGACGATCTCGGCGAGCCGGTTCGAGGGGGCGGTGCTCATCTGAGCGTCGGCGGCATAGGCCGCAGTGGCACCGGCGGACCCGAGAATGGCCGCCACCGCGATGGCCACCACGTGATTTCTGCGCATCATGATCATGACTCCGGAACGTGTCGTTGTGGAGTTCCCTGCCGCCGCGTGCCAAATATCGCCGACGATTGCGATGCACCCACGGCTCCCTCCGGGAACGGTTTGAACGGACTGTACCTGTCGGCGCAGTCAATTGGCAAATTCGCCACGCCAGCCGGCGGTCGGCCGCAAGTCGCGCTTTCTTCGCAATGTACTGAAGTCTCGTTGCGTTGCTTGCGCGCAACATATGGGGTTCAACCCGTGCCGGCGCCGTCCTCGATGCCGGCCGTTGCGCTCGGATCGGCCTTGCGCGGCCGTGGCGTGCATGCTTGCATCACCAGCCCGTCCCTCGAAGGAAATCAGCATGGCTCGCGCGCGACCGGCCCGCCTGCAGCACATCGCCGGCATCGGTGTCGACCGGATGGGGGCCCTTGCCGATGCGTCGGGCCGGGATTTGCTGCGCCTGGAGAACCTTGACACCGACATCCCTCCGGATCCGCAAGCCCTCGAGCGTACCTGCGCAGCAGCGGGCAACGACGCCAATAACAGCTATCTGCCCTTCGTTGGCCAGACGCGCCTGCGCGAGAGCGCCGCGCAGCACGTTGCGCGGCTCTCGGGCGTGCCGTATTCGGGCGAGCGCAATTGCCTCATCACGGCCGGCGGACTGTCCGGCATCCTCAATGTGCTGCTGGCCACGGTCGAGGTGGGCGATGAAGTCATCGTCACCGACCCGACCTACGCCGGACTCATCAACCGCATCCGTCTCGTCGGCGGCGTGCCGAAGTTCGTGCCGTTCGTGTTCACGCCGGGCGGGCTGTGGCGCCTCGACCCCCAGGCCCTGCGTGCGGCGATCGGACCGAAGGTGACCGCGATGCTGCTCATGTCACCCTCGATGCCCTGCGGCGGCTACCTCGAGCGAAGCGATTGGGCGTTGGTCGCCGAGCTGTGCTGCGCGCATGAGCTCACCCTCATCCTCGATGCGGCGATGGAGCGCCTGCTGTTCGACGAGCGCCAGGTGATCCATCCGGCCGGCCTGCCGGGCATGGCGCAACGGACGATCACCGTGGGCTCATCCGCCAAGGAACTGCGCATGATCGGCTGGCGGGTCGGGTGGGTGGTCGCGCCGGAGAGTTACATGCCCGACCTGATCGCGGTCTGCCTCGCCAACGTCGTCGTGCCGGTCGGCATCGCACAGGATGCGGTCGCGACGGCGCTGGAGAATTCCGCGCTCGGACTGGCGCCCTACCTGCGGGAGCTGCAGACCCGCCGCGACGCGCTGGTGGGCGAGCTGTCCGGCCTGCCCTTCGGACTGCCGGCCGGCGGCTGGTCGCTGCTGCTGCGCGCCTCGGACTTCGGCATCGACGGTGCCACGCTCTCCGGCGGCCTGCTCGAGCAGGGCGTGTGCGCCACGGCGATGTCCGGCTGGGGCGAGACCCACGGCGGGCAGTACATCCGCTTCGTCTTCGCCAACGAGCCGCCAGCACGCCTCGCGGGCCTCGGCGCGCGAGTGCGTGCCGCCCTGCGGTCCGCCTGAGACGCCGGGCCGTCCCGCCCGGCATGAGGGGCGCAGGGACGCCTGCGCCCGTCCGCTCAGAACGGCATGCCGGGCGGAATCCGCGGCGTCGCGTCCTTCAGCTGCGCGCGCAGCAGCGCCGGATCGGTCAGCACCTGCGCCATGCTGCGCTCCCAGGCCGCCGTGTCGCCCGCGCCCTGGACGGCGGCGAAGCGCCGCGCGATGCCGTTCAGCCGATCCGCGATGAGCGCGGCCACGTCCGGGGATGTGCGCCGGTCCGCCACAGTGCGCGCCAGCGTCATCAGCGTGCGATAGGCGATCCGGCGGCCGACGGCCCCGTGCGCCTCATCGACCGTGGCGGCGAGCAGCCGATTGAGCAACTCGCCGAGGCCCGGCAGGCGGGGCTCCCCCTGGTGCTGCTCGTAGAGCCGCGTCAGGCGGGACGGCGCGAGCAACGCGTTCAGCGTCACCTGCGCGGCGATGTCGGTGGCCACCAGTGGATCGAAGACCGCTCCGCCGGCATTGGCGAACACTTCCTGGTCGAACTGCGGGTTGCGCGCACCGTGGATTCCGTAGGAGAGCGTACGCAGCACTCGCGGCGGCACCGTCAGCTCGCGCGCGGCAAGCGTCTCAAGCAGGGCCGCGATCGCCGCATTCTGTGCGCGCGCCCCGACGGGGTGCGCCAGCGGATGCGGGTGGCCGTTGATGGCGTAGTTGTAATCGACGCCCCCGACCAGCTTCGCCGCCGCGACCGCCTCGTACCGCTGCAGCAGCCACACCAGCACGAACTCGCGCCTGAGATCGGCAAGCGGCTCATCCGGCAGCAGCACCCGGCTGCCAAATCGGTCGAGCGCGATGCGCCGCACGGCCATCATGTGCTGGAGCGCAACGACCGGGTCCGGCCCGTCGTCCCAGAGACTCGCCCAGGGTGTCGGGGAAGCCGGCGAGCGGGCATCGGTATCGGTGATGTAGCGCGCCCCGGAGGCGACCATCGCATCAGCGAGGGCGCTGTCGTAGTGCCTGAGGGTCTGCCCCGGCGGCGGCTGTCCGTACAGCCACCGCACCGTGAACATGTCCCAGCTGCCAAGACCCGTTGCATACGCCTGCGACAGATCGATGCGGCCGTTCTTCACCAGGATGCGCGGCCCGGGATAATCCATCACCGAGGCACGGTGCTGAGTGCTGCCGGTGAAGTTGTGACTGAACCCGAGCGTGTGACCCACCTCATGGGCGGCGAGCTGACTCAGGCGCAGCAGCGTCACGCGCACCGGATCATTGCGTCCGCCGGAGTTGTCGTACTTCGTGCCCACCAGCGCATGGAAGATGCGCATGTCCTGACGGGTGCGCAGCGAGCCCAGCACGGCGACGCCGCGCACGATCTCCCCGGTGCGCGGATCGACGATCCGCTGCCCGTAGGACCAGCTGCGGGTCAGGCGGTCGTCCCAGAACACCACGTTGTAGCGCACGTCGTTCGGACTGACGCCCTTCGGTAGCACCTTGACCTGGAACGCATCGATGTATCCGGCCGCGGCGAATGCCTTGGCCCAGTAGCGCACCCCGCGCAGCAGAGCGGCGCGGATCTGTGGCGGTGCCGACCGGTCGATGTAGTACACGATGGGCTTGCGCACGCGCGAGCGGGCGCGGCCGGGATGGATCTTCTGCAGCCGGTAACGCGTGGCGTATTCGTGAAAGACCCGCTGACCAAGCGGCGCGGTGTAGTCGTATACCTCGATCGGCTCCCCGCCGGCACGGATGTCGTACGGATGCCGGATGTAGCCCGGCGGGGGCAGCCTGATCAGCGAGGAATGCACCACGAAGCTGACCTTGTGCGGATCCGGCGCGACACCGCGCACGGCCGCGCCAGGGTCGCTCGAGGCGAAGGTCTCAAGCGCCGCGAAGGCAATGTTGTCGGGAAAATCCTGCACTGAACGCAACATGGGCGCGCTCAGGGACGGCACCAGTTTGAAGGCGGCCCCGCCGCCGGCATCGAGCTGGCGGGCGAGGTGCATCACGTCCTGCGTCAGAAACGGCGCGATGTCGATCACCACGCTGCCATCGGGACGGATGCTGACCGGCCGGCTCATCCAGACCACATCGACCGGGAAGCTGTCGGTCACGCCCTCGCGCTCACCGGCCGTGCCGCCGACGGCCCGGAAGCGCGGATTCTCGAAGGCGATCGCCACCTCGGTGCCGATACGGCGGAAATCGACCAGCTGCGTGGGGCCGTCGAGTCCCCGGTCGAGGGTGATGTCGGCCGAGCCGAGCCCGGTCTGCAGCGAGGTCGCGTAGAGGTAGCGCGCGTAAATGCCGTCCGCCTTCGGGGGCGGCAACGTGAGCAGGATCCGCCCGTGCACCGTGTCGATGCGCACCGGCAGAAGCCCCTCGGCGCCGGCCGGCGCAGCCCGCAGCGCCACGACGGCGCACACCACCATCACGAAGCGGCACAGCGCCGCAGATCGGTGTTGCATCGGCTCGATCTCCCCTGCGTGCCCAGACCCGCCGCTGCCTCGAGTCAACCGAGCAGCTTCTGTTTGTAGTGCCGATGCCCCGGCCGCGCAGCGGCCAGGGCATCGCGCACCGTCACTATACGCCCATCGGGGCGCTGAGCTCAGTCCGCCGGGGCATTCTCGAGCCGGTAGCGCAGCCAGAGCGCCCCACCCTCGAGCACCTCGCAGCTCGCGAGCTGCATCCCCGTGAGCGGTGCCCGCGAATCGGACTCGGTCGCTGCGGAATCAAACACACTCGGGGCGCCCTGCGCACCATCGAGAGCCGGACACACCGCGAGACTCACCTCATCGATCAGCCCGGCGCGCAGGAACGCGCCGTTGACATGCCCGCCGCCCTCGATCAGCAGCCGCTTGATACCGAGTTCGCGGTTGAGGAATTCGAGCACCGCGGGCAGATCGAGCGTGCGCTCCCCGGCGAAGAAATAGGAAACCCCGTCCCTGCGCAGCCCCTCCAGATGCGCATCATCGACCTGCGTGCCAAGCGCCACGACGATCGGATCGCCGCCGATGTCCGCGCGGCCCCAGGCAATGCGCCCGTGCGGATCGAGCACGACTGCGAACGCCGCCGCCTCCGGCCGGGCAAGCCAGGGCTCGCGCGGATAGGAGCGTTCGCTGCCCGAGCGGTACCCCGATGACTTGGCGAACTCCGCTCCGGTGACCCGCCCGATCAACCAGGCATCCCCGCCGAGCCGCTCGTGCAGCCGCTCGAAGAGGGCCCCTCCGTCGCATGTCTGCGGTCGCCAGCGGCTGTGCAGGATCCGGCCATCGACGCTCGACACCATGTGGCAGATGACATACGGCTTCATGACAGTGCACTCCGATTCGCCCTCCGCGAGCGATTTAATCCACCACAGCGCGTCGGCGCAAGACGACAGTCCACCGCTTTCCGCCGCACTGCGCCGGGACAAAGTGTTAGCCCCCGCACAATTCCGAACGCTCGCTCTGGCCTCGCGCAGCCATTACTCGTATGAATGTCACAACTTCCGCTCCGCGCTGCTGCGGGCAAACGGATCGACCCATGATCGGCGTTACAGTCTTCGCCGCAATGGCGGTTCTTCTGATCGCCTACGCGCTCACGCTCTACCGGGGCCTGAAACGGGCCCGCCGCTCGCTGGCGCGCGCCTGGTCGAATCTGGAGTTCTCCTGGGCCCGACGTGACGGCGACATCAGCCGACTGCTCGAGCTCTGCGAGCACGGCGCGCCGGCAGAGCCCGACACCCTCGAGCGCCTTGTCGCTGCCCGCACGGCGCTGCAGAGCGCCCGCAGCGAGCGCGACCTTGCCGCCGTCAGCACCGCGGAAAGCGCCCTGCGCAGCGCGCTGAGCCCGGTCTATGCGATCGCCGCTCGCAACCCGCATTCATACGCCGAGTCGCTCTTGCGCGCACTGCGCTTCAGGATCCGCGCCCACGAGCGCGCGATCTGTGCGCATTGTGAGCGCTACAACCAGGCCGCCGATGCGCTCAACGCGCGCATCGACCTGCTGCCCGATGCACTCATCGCCGGTCTGTGCCACTGCACACCGGCGGGCGCGCTGGAAATCGGCGCGCCGGGCGCTGACATCGAATTGAACCTCGCCTTCGGCAAATAAACGCTCCTCGGCTGCGCAACGCGAGACAGCGCCCCCGATCATGTCCCAGTCCCCGAACCACACCGGCTGCCGCATGTGCCGAGAGGGCGGCGTCGCGCCCGAATTCACCATGGCCTTCCAACCCATCGTGGAGGTCTCAAGCGGCAGCGTATTCGCCCACGAGGCGCTGGTGCGTCCGCTCGGCGATGGCGATGCGCACCAGGTCTTGAGCCGCATCACCGACGAAAACCGCTACGCCTTCGATCAGGCCTGCCGGGTCAAGGCTATCACGCTTGCCGCCAGCCTCGGCATGCGCAGCCTGCTCAACATCAACTTCCTCCCGAACGCGGTGTACCAGCCCGCCGCCTGTATCCGATCCACCCTGGAGGCAGCCACCCGCAGCGGCATGCCCCTCGAGCAGATCGTCTTTGAGGTGACCGAGGATGAGCGCTCGCGCGATGCAGCGCATCTGCGGGCGATCTTCACCGAATACAAACGCCACGGCATGCGCACCGCGATTGATGACTTCGGGGCCGGCCACAGCGGACTGAACCTGCTCGCGCAGTTCCAGCCGGACATCGTCAAAGTCGACATGGCGCTCACCCGCGGCATCCACACCGACCGCGTGCGACGCGTCATCACGCGCACGATCGTGCAGATGTGCGAGCAGCTCGGCATCACCGTCATTGCCGAGGGGATCGAGTCGCTCGAGGAAGCGCTGTGCCTGCGCGAGCTCGGCATCAATCTGCAGCAGGGCTACTATTACGCACGGCCGGCGCGCGAGGCGCTGCCGCCGGTCCGCGCGCAATCCCTGCGCGCCGTGCACGCGCAGTTCGAGGAGTATGTGCTGGCGCACGCGGCCTGCTGATGACTGCACGGCGGACGGCCAAGCACGGCCTGACCGCATGGGCCTGCTGCAGTGGCCTCTCGATGCGCTCGCCGGCAGACCCGCGCACACGCGGCCGCGCCTGAAACACCCGCTTGGACAGGCACTTGGGCGCAGCGCTCGGTCGCTCGGCGGCAGCTGATTATGTAAAGTCCTGGGCAGTCTGTCCAGGCCGCCGGCGCAGCGGGCTCGAGCCGATGGCACCAACGCGCTGCAATCATTCCGGTCCGCCCGTCCAGCGAGCACGTCACGGTTTTGATTCCCTCCCCCGGACTGCTGCGCTATAGTCTGACCAAACACCAAGACGAACGAGGCCTTGCAAGCCCGGCCGTCGTCCCCGGCGGGCGATTGCCGACCGTATCAGAGTTCAGGGAATCAAAAATCCACATCAAGGGGATCCGCCACGGGATCCATCAGGCGACGGTCTGCTCGGCGCGCCGGCGGGACGATCGGACCTCGCACTCAGTCCAGGGGAGCACTCAGATGCATCGCAGTAAGACTCTAGCGCGTTGGACTCTCGCATCGATCTGCGCCATCGGCATGGCAGCATTGCCGGCCGCAGCGCTGGCCGATCCCGTTCACCACCCGGCCGAGCACGCGCAGCAATCCGGGACGACGGCCGCATCGACCCTGATCACGACCTCGATCATCCTCAACGTCACGCACCCGAACGCATTGCAGCGTTACGTCCTCTCGACGGTCACGCCCGGCGACCCGAACTATCATCAGTTCCTGAGCGTCGATCAGTTCCGCGACGCCTTCGCTCCGTCCGATAAGACCATAGACCAGCTGGTGCAGTACCTGCAGTCGTACGGCATCCGGGTGAACAAGGTCTATCAGGACAACCTCGACATCACGATCACCGGCACGGCCGCCCAGCTGAGCGCCGCACTGTCTACCACACTGCACAACTACACGCGCAACGGCCAGCAGTTCCACCGGCCGGACTCCAAGGTGACGCTGCCGGGAACGCTCGGACAGCTGGTGCTCTCGGTGCCCGGCCTCAGCAACGAGCCGGCCAGCTTCCACCCGATGATCGCCCGTCTCGGCCACGGCGCCTACGCGAAGATGACCCCGCCGCAGGTCCAGTGGCCGCACAACAGCACGGCCACCGGCATGCCGGGAAACTACACGGTCGGTGACGTTGCCAACTTCTACGGCGTCAACCCACTGTATCAGCAGGGCATCACCGGCCGCGGCGAGACCATCGGCATCATGACGCTCGCGAACTTCAAGCGCGCCGACGCGTATGCCTATTGGCGCGACATCGGCCTGCGGATCCCGGAGGATCGCATCCGCAAGGTGATGGTCGACGGCGGCACACCCGTGGCAGCCGGAGTCGGCGACGATGAAACCTCGCTCGACGTCGAGCAGTCCGGCGGCCTCGCGCCCGATGCGCACATCCGCGTGTACATCGCGCCGAACACCAACCAGGGCTTCCTCGACCTGTTCTACAGCGCCGTGGCGGACAACATTGCCGATAGCGTGTCAATCAGCTGGGGCGAGCCCGAGGAGCTCTACTTCGCAGCGCTCAACGGCGGTGTCGACTACACCGGCCAGCTGCAGGCCATGAACCAGGCGCTGCTCGAGGGCGCCGCGCAGGGCCAGTCGTTCTTCGCCGCCTCGGGCGATTCGGGCGCGTACGACATCAACAACTCGCAGATCGCCAATATTCCCTCCTACTCCGAGCAGCTCTCGGTGGACGCGCCCGCGGATGATCCGTTCATCACGGCCGCCGGCGGCACCACCATCAATGCCGTCATCCCCGGAATCCCGAGCATGAGCTGCCCGGCGATTCCGATCCAGACCCCGCAGGTGTGGGGCTGGGACTATCTGCTGACGAACTGGGGAGGCTGTCTGAAGATCCCGGCCGCGAACGATACTGACGCTGCGTTCGACTTCGACGACGTGTTCCCGGTCGGCAGTGGTGGCGGGGTGAGCTCCTACTGGCCGCTGCCCGCCTACCAGAGCAACACCATGGGCATCCAGAGCACCCAGCCCGGGCAGAGCCTGATCTACTATCCCACGCCGGGGAGCACCACGGGGGCTACGGACTTGATCGACCTGCCGGCCGACTTCGCCGGCCGCAACATGCCGGACCTCGCGCTCAATGCCGATCCGGAGACCGGCTACATCCTGGTGGACTGCACGGACTTCCCGAAGCCGGCCAATCCGTTCTGTGCGGCCAGCGGCTTTGGTGGCACGAGCTTCGTCGGTCCGCAGCTGAACGGCATCACAGTGCTGATCGATCAGGCCTCCGGCGGACGCGTCGGCTTCCTCAATCCGACGATCTACGCGCTGCAGAACGAGCTCGGCTATGGCCGCGGCTCACCGTTCCTCGACATCACCGCGGGCGACAACTGGTTCTACCAGGGCGTGGCCGGGTATGACAACGGCTCGGGCATCGGCTCGATCAATGCCGCGCGCCTGGCGCTGATCTACATGTTCATGAACGGCGGCGATGGCGGCGACGGCGGACACGACCACCACTGAAACCCAGCCATTGGGCACCTCAGCGAAGCCTCTTCCCGCGCGAGCGGGAAGAGGCTTCTTTTTTGTGGCGACTCGTTGCTACACTGGCGAGGCCGCGCTGTGCCAGAGGAGGACGAGCCGTGGTCTACGTAGCGATCCTCGTCGCCTCGCTGTTTCTACTGATCGCCTTCGCGGTCGAGCGCCTGGACCGGGCCTCGGGACTGCCGTCGGTCATCATCATGATCGGCCTGGGGCTGCTCACCCAGCCGGTGCTGCAATACCTCGGCATGCTCGTCAGCGGAATCAGCGCCGTGGTGCCGGTGGCCGGCGCGGTGGCCTTCGTGCTCATCGTGCTCGAGGGTGCACTTGACATCGAGCTGAAGCGCGAGCGGCTGAAGATTGCCCTCTCGGCCACGGCGCTCGCCATTTCCGCTATCGTCGTCTACGGGGTGCTGTTTGCGGCCCTCGCGGTGCGGCTGCTGGGATTGACGGACCTGCAGGGCGCGATTCTCGCCATCCCGCTCGCCCTGATCAGCAGCTCCGTGGCGATCCCGGCGAGCCGCTCTCTCGGCAAGTGGGCGCGGGAGTTCGTCGTCTACGAGAGCTCCGCTTCAGACATTCTTGGCGTCTTGATTTTTTTCGCCCTGCTGCACTCCAACGCCAGCGTCGGCGGCTTCCTCACCGCGCTCGCCGGCGGTGGCGCTCTCTCGCTGCTGCTGGCAATCGGCTGCTCCGTGGCGCTGGTGCTGGTGTCGACCCGGGAGACGGCGCACGTGCGCTACGTCCCTCTGCTGGCCGGCTTGTTCGCTCTGTACTCCGCCGGTGAGATGCTGCACCTCTCCCCACTCATCATGGTGCTGCTGTTCGGACTGATGCTGAACAATGGACCGGTGTTTGACCGCATTCCCGGGCTCGGGCGCATGACGCAGAGGATCTCCACGCATACCGTCGGGGAATTCAAGGTACTGGTCCAGGAGCTGACTTTCGCCGTACGCGGCTTTTTCTTCTTCATCCTCGGCTACTCGACCCATCCGGCCGACTTCCGCTCGCTGCGCGCGTGGGTCGCAGCCGGCGCCATTCTCGCCGTGATCTACGTCGTGCGCTTTGCAATGCTGCGGCCATTCGGCCGCCATCACGCCGCTGCGCTCACCTGGATCGCGCCGCGCGGCCTGATCACGGTCGTGCTCTACTTCACTGCGCGCGCGACGCTGCACCTGCCCGCCTATTTCGACGGCACGGTGCTGCTGGTCGTATTTCTGTCTGCCGCGGTACTCGTCCTGCCGCGCCACCGGCGCTCCTCGCCGGAGGCGCAGCCCGAGACCCCTTCCGAGTAGGGTGCGCCCCCCGGAGCACGACCTGGCCTCTTACGGCTCACCCTCACCGCGCTCCAGTGCCGCGCGCTCGGCGAGCGCGGCGAGCTCCTCCTCGCTCGGCGGCTGCGCAGCCAGGCACGCTCGGGCACGCGTGAGCCACGCGCGCGGCACGTGCACTTCGGCACTTTGCGCCAGACCCGGGATCGGCGAGAGGCTGCTGAGGCGGGCCGGAATGCCCTCGGCCTCGAGTCGCCCGTACAGGACCTGCGCCGAGAGCGGATCGGGGCAGGCCTCGAGCAGCACCCACGGGGGCCCGGGCTTCATCGGCCCTTCCAGACTCGGCGCACGGCGCAGGTCGACCGCGGCGCGGCGGGCGCCCCTGCGCAGAGTGCCAGCACGGTGCCCAGGCTCATCGTCCACCCCGTTTGGGGCTTGCGCCCCGGGGGGGCAATTTTGGCACACTTGGGGCACCGTGGCGGATCGGCTCGGACTGGTCAAACGCGCCGCGCCGCCCTACCCTTGGACACTCCGAGCGGCACGCCCCCCCGAGCGCCCAGGACTCGTCGCCGCACTCAAGGAGAACCGCATGCACACCCGCATACTTGGCAGCAACGGCACCGAATCGTTGCGTGTCTCGGCCCTCGGCCTCGGCTGCATGGGCATGACCTTCGGCTACGGCCCGCCGCACGAGCGGCGCGAGATGATTGCGCTGCTGCACGCGGCGCTCGAGCGCGGCATCACCTTCTTCGACACCGCCGAGGCATACGGCCCGTACGCGAACGAAGAACTGCTCGGCGAGGCGCTTTCCGCGGTCCGCGACCGGGTGGTGATCGCCACTAAGTTCGGCTTTCGCATCGAGGCGGACGGGCGCCGTCACGACGGCCTCGACAGCCGCCCCGAGCACATCCGAGCGGTGGCTGACGACTCGCTGCGACGCCTGCGCTGCGGGACGATCGACCTGTTCTACCAGCATCGGGTTGACCCGGCCGTTCCGATCGAGGACGTGGCCGGCGCCGTACGGGACCTGATCATCGCCGGCAAGGTGCGCCACTTCGGACTGTCAGAGGCCAGCGTCGCCACCATCCGCCGCGCCCATGCCGTGCAGCCGGTGACGGCGTTGCAGAGCGAATACTCGCTGTGGTGGCGGGAGCCGGAGGCGCAGATCCTCCCGACGCTCGAGGCGCTGGGCATTGGGTTCGTGCCGTTCAGCCCGCTCGGGCGGGGCTTCCTCACCGGCAAGATCGACGAGCACACCGCCTTCGACGCGAACGACATGCGCAACACCGTACCACGCTTCAGCATCGAGGCGCGCAAGGCGAACCGGGCGCTGACCACCTCGCTCGCAACCCTCGCCGAGGCGCGGGAGCTCACCCCGGCGCAGCTCGCGCTCGCCTGGCTGCTGGCGAAGAAGCCCTGGATCGTGCCCATTCCCGGCACGACACGCATGGCGCGTCTGCTGGAGAACATCGCCGCCGCTGCGGTCAGCCTCGATCCCGAGGACATGGCGCAGATCGAGGCGGTCGCAACGCGCGTGCCGGTGCACGGGGAGCGCTATTCGGAACAGATGGACCGCCTGGTCGACCGCTAGGCGCACCGCCTCAACGCATTTTGGGTCTTAGGAGTTACATTCGATGTACAAGGCTAGAGCTTACGCGGCAGCAGGCGCCGCATCGCCCCTGGGTCCGCACACGATCGAGCGCCGTGAGCCGACCGCCGCCGATGTGCGCATCGAGATTCTATTCTGCGGCGTGTGCCACTCGGACCTGCACACCGTGCGCGACGAGTGGCGCGCGGTCGTGCCGACGATCTACCCGTGTGTGCCGGGCCATGAGATCGTCGGCCGGGTCACGGCGGTCGGCTCGGCCGTCGGGCGCTTCAAAGCCGGTGATCTGGTCGGCGTGGGCTGCCTGGTGGACTCCGACGGCACCTGTCCGGAGTGCCAGAGCGGACACGAGCAGCTCTGCGCGCACGCGGTGCTCACCTACAACGCCCCCGACCGGCACACCAGGGCCGTAACCTACGGCGGTTACTCCGACAGCGTGGTGGTCGATGAGCGGTTCGTGCTGCGCATCCCCGAAAGCCTCGACCCGGCAGGTGCCGCGCCGCTGCTGTGTGCCGGAATCACCACCTACGCACCGCTGCGCCGCCAGCGCGTCGGCGCGGGCACGCGCGTCGGCATCGTCGGACTCGGCGGTCTCGGGCACATGGGCGTGAAGCTCGCTCGCGCCATGGGCGCGCACGTACACGTGTTGACCACCTCCCCGTCCAAGGGACACGATGCGCGCCGGCTCGGCGCCGATGAGGTGATCCTCACGCGCGACCCCGAACAGATGCGCCGCAACGCCGGCCGCTTCGATTTCATCCTCGACACGGTCTCCGCCGCGCATGACATCACCGCCTATCTGAGTCTGCTGCGCCCGAACGGCCATCTGACGCTGGTGGGCGCTCCGGAGCAGCCGTTCGAGCTACCGGCGTTCGCGCTGATCGGCGGACAACGCACGCTCTCCGGCTCGGCAATCGGCGGCCTGCCCGAAACCCAGGAAATGCTGGATTTCTGCGGTCAGCACGGCATCACCGCCGACATCGAGCTCATCCCCATCCAGCAGATCAACGGCGCGTACGAGCGGCTGCTCAAGGGCGACGTCCGCTATCGCTTCGTCATCGACATGGCCTCGCTGAAGCGCTGAGCGACGGCGGGCAACGAGGAGAACCACATGAGCTATTACATCGCCCGGATCGTGGATCGGGATTTCGAGTCGGCCGTGAACGAGGTCATCGCCCGGCTGAAGGAGCACGGCTTCGGCGTACTCAGCGACATTGACGTGCAAGCGACGCTCAAGGCGAAAATCGGGGCCGACACGCCCCGCTATCGCATCCTCGGCGCCTGCAATCCGCGTCTGGCGCACGAGGCGCTGCAGATCGAGTCGCGTCTCGGGGTGCTGCTGCCGTGCAACGTCATCGTGCGTGAGACCGCCGAGCACCGCGTGGAGGTGGCCAGCGTCGACCCGGTGGTCTCCCTCGGGCGCACGGACAACGAGACGCTGCGCCCGACTGCCGAGCGTGTGCGCCAGGCCCTCACCGCCGTGATCGAATCGCTCTGAGACCCCTCAGGTCGCAGCTGACGCCAGCGCGCGGGCGAGATCCTCGCGGGTCGACTCGATGTGCGCGCGCGCGAGCTCGGTGAGGCGCTGCGACTGCCCGAGCTGCCAGGCTGTCAGCAACGCCTCGTGCTCGCGCCCGGCCCGTGAGGCGCGCCCGCTCGGCTGCAGGTGCAGGCGGACATAGCGCTGTGCGAGCGTGAGCAGACGATCCAGCACCCCGGCGGTGAGCGGCTGGCGCGCCGGCAGCACCAGGGACAGATGAAAGGCGCGGTTGAGGTCGCCCGCCTCCTCCAGACGCCCCGCTGCGAGCGCCTCGCGCAGCTCGCGGCAGGCCGCCGCGGCCGCGTGCCGCTCCGCCTCGCCGGCGAGTGCGGCACCGTGCGCGATGGCGCCCGGCTCGAGCGCCAGGCGCAGCCTGAAGATCTCCTGCGCCTCCGCGCCGCTCAGCGAGCGCACCTGGAACCCCCGGTGTGCAAACACCTCCACAAGCCCCTCGCCAAGCAGCTGCAGCAGCGCCTCGCGCACCGGAATCTTGCTCACGCCGAACTCCGCGGCGAGCGCGTCCTGCAGCAGCGCCGCCCCCGGCGCGTACGCACCGCTCACGATGCGCGCGCGCACCAGCGCCGTCAGCTGCGCGCTCATGGTGCGGACCAGGGGTTTGGCGACCGCCGCCCCCATCAGCTCACCACGAATCCATCGGGGAACGGCTCTTGTTCGTCGATCCACACCGTGTTGTAGCCAGTGGCGTAGGCGCTGCCCTCGATGGACGGGATGATCGCCGGTGTGCCAGCGAGGTCGACCGACTCCAGCACCCGCGCGGTGAAGCGGCTGCCGATGATGCTCTCGTGCACGAACGTGTCTCCGGGTCTCAGCTCGCCGCGGGCCGCGAGCTGCGCAACGCGCGCACTGGTACCCGTACCGCACGGGGAGCGATCGATGGCCCGCTCACCGTAGAACACTGCATTGCGGCCGTGTGCGCCCTCGCCGCGCGGATGGTCGGTCCACATGACATGGCTCACCCCACGGATGGTCGGATCGAGAGGATGCACCGGCTCGTACGCGGCACGCGCCTGCGCACGCAGCAGAGGACTCAGGCGCAGCAGGCCGGAAGCGCCGAGTGCATCGATCCCGGGATAACCGGGCTGCGGCTCGACGATGACGTAGAAGTTCCCGCCGTACGCGACATCGACGTGCAGAGGACCGAGCCCGGGCACCTCGATCCGCAGATCGCGCCGGGCCAGATACGCCGGTACGTTGCGGATCGTGACGCTCGTGACTTTCTCGCCCGCCCGAGCATACTCGATGCCGATCAGCCCGGCCGGCACCTCGATCGTCAGCCGTCCGCTCGTGCGCGCTCGCAGCAGTCCGTGCTCGATGGCGAAAGTCACCATGCCGATGGTGCCGTGACCGCACATCGGCAGGCAGCCGCTGGTTTCGATGAACAGAATGGCCGCATCATGCTGCGGGTCGAGCGGCGGCATCACGAAGCCGCCCGACATCATGTCGTGGCCGCGCGGCTCGAACATCAGGCCGCGGCGGATCCAGTCAAAGCGCTGCAGAAAATCTGCCCGCCGCTCGCTCATCGTCCGCCCCGTGAGGAACGGTGCACCGCCGGCGACGAGCCGGACCGGATTGCCGGCGGTGTGTCCATCGATGCAGAAGAACACCGACCTCACAACGGCAGCTTCCCGCGGCTGGCCGCTGCTCGCTCGATGAGTTCCATGACCTGCGCGCGACGCGCGCCTTCGAGCGGCCGCCGCGGCGCCCGGACCCGCTCGCTGCCGCGGCCCATGACTTGCTCGGCGAGCTTGATGGCCTGCACCAGATCGTGCCCGGCGTCCAGGTGCAGCAGCGGCATGAACCACCGGTACAGCGCTCGGGCGCGCCCGAGATCCCCGGCGCGCAGCGCCTCGTAGAGAGCGAGCGACTCCCGCGGGAAGGCATTGGTGAGTCCCGACACCCAGCCGCTCGCCCCGAGCGCGAGCCCCTCGAAGGCCAGATCGTCCAGCCCGGCAAACAGCCTGTAGCGCTCCCCGCAGGCATTGAACACGTCGGTGAAACGACGCGAATCCGGCGTGGACTCCTTCAGAGCGACGATGTTGGGCACATCGGCGAGGCGCGCGAGCGTGTCGAGCTCGATCGCGGCGCGATAGGCCGGCGGATTGTTGTACAGCATGATCGGCAAGCGCGTCGCGGTCGCCACTGCGCGCAGGTGCGCCTCGAGCTCCGCGGGCGTGGGCACGTATACCATCGCCGGCAGCACCATCAGGCCATCGGCACCGGCACTCTCGGCATCGCGCGCGAAGCGCACCGCCGCTTGCGTGGTGAGCTCCGAGACGCCAGCGATGACCGGGATCCGCCCGGCGGCCGCGCCCACCGCCGTGCCGAGCACGTCACGCTTCTCCTCGGCCGCGAGGGAATTGTTCTCGCCGCACGTGCCCAGGACCACCAGACCGTGCACGCCGGCCTCGACCAGCGCACGTTGCACGGCAGCGGTTGCCGGCAGGTCGACCGCAAGGTCGGCGTCCAACTGGGTGGTGACCGCCGGGAAGACGCCGGCCCAGGGGCACGGCAGGATCGAAGTTGCCCCGCTCATGATGCGTATCCGTCTTGCCTGGATAGCAGGATCGTATACGATATACCGACAATCCAGAAGCGGCGAGAGCCGTGAGCGCGCCCAGCAGCCCAGCGTTCGCAAATAGATCGGCGCCGCCGAAGAGCGACGAGCGGATCGCCGTCATCGGCGCCGGCCTCGTCGGCAGCGCCATCGCCTGGTGCCTTGCCCGCGATGGACATCCCGTGCTGCTGCTCGACCGGGCGGATCCGGCGAGCGCCGGCGCCTCGTTCGGCAATGCCGGTCACATTGCGGTCGAGCAGCTCGAGCCGCTGCCCTCGATCGAACTGCTGCTGACCTTCTGGCGCGAACTCACCCTGTGCGGCGGCTGCGTACACATCCCGCTGCATCGCGTGGCCGCGCTTGCCCCATGGCTCGCACGCTTCACCGCAGCGGCCTTCCACCAGCGGCGCAACACCCCTCCGCTCGCCGCCCTGGTGCGCCCGGCGGCAGAGATCCTCGAGCGCACCTTGCGCGACATTGGCACCCCGGAGCTGCTCATGCGGCGCGGGCACTACGCGTTCTGGTTCGGGTCGCGTGCCCGCGAGCAGGCCGCGCGCGAGGCGCGCGAGGCCCGCGAGCGCGGTTTCGGCATCGAGCCGGCCCCCGCCGAGCTCACCCGCCTGATCGAGGCACGCACGCCGGGAATCGTCGCGGGTCTGTGGTTTCGCGACAGCGCCCACGTGCTCGACCCGCAGAGCGTCGCGGCCGCCCTCGTGCAGGCCGCCGTGCGGGCCGGCGGACAGTTCCAGCGCGAGGAGGTGCTCGAGATCTTCCCCGAGGGCGGCCGCGTGGCGGTGCGCACCGCCGGTGAGCTGCTCAAGGTGCGCGCGGCAGTGGTCTGCGCAGGCGTGCAGTCCGCCCCGTTCCTGCGCCGCTTCGGGCTGCGCGCGCCGCTCACCTCCGAACGCGGTTACCACCTGGAATTCGCAGACACACCTGCGCTCAGCGCAGCCCCGGTCGTGTACGCCTCGCACGATCTCATCGTCACTCCGATGCGCGGTCGCCTGCGCGCCACCAGCTACCTGGAATTCGAGCGACACGGTGCACCACCCGACGTGCGCAAGATCGAGCGCCTGCGCCTGACGCTCGAGCGTCTTGGCTACACCAGCCGCACACGCCACGACGGCTGGGTGGGCTCGCGCCCGACGCTGCCCGATTACCTGCCGGGCATCGGCCGCGCCCCGGGCGAAGCGCCGCTTTTCTACGCCGTGGGGCACCAACATCTCGGCTTGACGCTCTCGACACCGACCGCGGAGGCAATGGCCGCGCTGGTGGCCGGGCGTGAGCCGCCGTTTGATCTGCGCCCCCTGGATTTGCGCCGCTTCGGCACACCTCGGGCGCGCTGAGTGGCGCATATCCTCCTTTCGGAGGAGATGCACCGAATCGCCCTCCGGAAAGGCTAGACTGCATCCAATGCCCTGGTTCAGCGAGTTCATGGCCGTGCTGCGGCGGCCGTCCACGCAAATCGCGCTCATCGTCGCGAGCGCGATGTTCATGCAGAACCTGGACTCGACGATCATCGTCACCGCACTACCGGCCATGGCGCACAGCTTCGCCACGACCGAGAGCCGGGTCAGCGAGGGCATCACCGCCTATGCGCTCGCGGCCGCAGTATGCATCCCGGCCAGCGCCTGGCTCGCCGACCGGATCGGCACCCGCACGCTGTTCTGCGCGTCAATCGCCCTGTTCACCCTGGCCTCGGCGGCCTGCGGGCTCACCGGGGGATTCCCGGCCTTCATCGGCGCGCGCCTGGCGCAGGGCGGCTCGGCCGCGATGATGTCGCCAGTCGGCCGGATGATCGTGCTGCGCAACACCGACCGGCGCGAGATGATGCCGACGCTTTCGATGCTGGTCTGGCCGGGGCTGCTCGCCCCGGTGATCGGGCCGGCGCTCGGCGGCTTCATCACCGATGCGCTGTCCTGGCGCTGGATCTTCTACGTCAACGTGCCGATCGGCGTGCTCGCCATCGCCCTCGTGCTCGGAATGATCCCGAACCACAAGGCGACCGAGCGCAGTGCGTTCGATGCACGCGGGTTCATATTGCTCGCCGCCGCTGTCGGCTGCCTGAGCTACGGACTGGACTTGCTCGGCGGCGAGCACCCCGAGGTCGCGCTCGCCCTGGCGCTGCTCGCGGCAGCGTTTGCCGCCGGCTATGGCGCGGTGCGCCATCTCGAGTCGACCCCGCGTCCGTTGGTGCCGCTCGCGGTGCTGCGCCAGAAGGCGTTTCGCGTCGCGACGGTCTCCGGGGGCGGACTCACCCGGGCGGCCATCAGCGCCACGCCATTTCTACTGCCCATGATGCTCGAGCTCGTCTACGGCCTCAGCCCGCTCGAGAGCGGCCTGCTGCTGCTGGTGTACATGCTGGCCAACCTGCTGATGAAGCTGCTCACCAACCCCATCATCCGCCGCTTCGGCCTGCGCCAGGTGCTGATCGTGAACGGCGCGATCACCGCAGCCGGC
The DNA here is from genome assembly GCA_021805275.1 of Pseudomonadota bacterium. Next base: position 31,028 of record JAJZFQ010000178.1, on the reverse strand, counting down.
ATCGCCGCCTGCGCGTGGATCTCACCGGCGCTGCCGACCTCGCTCATCGTGTTCATTCTGCTGCTGGCCGGTGCGAGCCGATCGATGCAGTTCACGGCCATGATGTTCACCACGTTCGCAGAAGTCACTGCCGAGGAGCGCGCGCCGGCGAGCGTCCTGTTCTCCCTCACCCAGCAAATCGCCGTCGCCGCGGGCGTGGCGAGCTCCGCGCTCATCCTCAACTTCACCCGCATCGCCCGGCACGCGACCTCACTCGGCGCGGTCGACTTCCGCGTGGCGATGACGCTGATGGCCGTCCTCGGGGCATTCAGCATCGTGGCCTACGCGAGCCTGCCGGAGAACACCGGCGCTGAGATCAGCGGTCACGGACGCGAGGCGAAGGCATAGCCCGTCGCTCTCAAGTCACTGGACGAGCTGCAACCGCCCGATCGCACCGCACATGCGAACTGCGGCTCAACGCCGACGGGCCGGATTGAACCCGGTAATTTGGGCGACGCGTTCTGCAGCGCAGCACCGCCCAATTTGCCGAATGGCGCGCCTGCCGCGCGCCACCAAACGCTCCAAGCCGTCGCTAGACACGTCGCTCCCGGCGCACGTTCCAGAAGCTCAGCGCATCGCATGAATCGCGGAGTCTGGCAGGCCGCATCCGGCCATCTCACCGCGGTCTGCACAGCTTGATTCCGGCAGTGAGCGCGTCCGCCGCTCAACGCCCAGGCGGCGTGCCGAACGCGCCGGCTTGATCCGCGCTCGAGAAATTCATTCAGCGCACCCGTTCCTCGACTCCAGCGAGCGTCACAATCCAATGCCTGCCGTCAGTGCTATGAGCAACGGTGAACCGAATGCGATCGCGTCCCTGAAAGTCATTCGTGGTGCGGTACCAATTGCCCTTGGCGTTCGGCCCGGAGAGATAGACCCAGTGCTCGCCAGAGATCCTTAGCGTGCCGGGCGCCCCAAGCGCCGCCCCGTCCTGCAGCACAACCTGGGTGCGATAGCGACCCGCAGCGGAAGCGACAAAAATCAGCAGCGGACCGGGTTTGGAGTTCACGGTCTGTTGGCAGGCGAAAAATCCGCCGACTCGAGCGCATTGGTCGTGGACGCGATCCGCCTTGGATTGTCCATCCGGCATGACCTTCCAGTTGCCCTCGTACAGACTCAGCGGCGCATAAGGACCCGAGGTCGTCGCTGTAGCGCTTGCCACGCCCGTCGTAACGAACGTCGCGGCAGCAGCGACTACCGACAACGCGAGCAAGTGCCGCGGACGAATCTTCTGGATGAGCACGGAGTCCCGCATCCGCTTCAAAAACTCTCGATGTTGTCAAACCAAACAGCATCAACTTAGGGCATCGTATCACTCAAATCGCGCCCGACTCAAGCCATTAGAACATGACTCGGCGGATTGAACGCTGAACCTCAACAGCCGCACCTTCACAAGGTCTTGCGCGAGCCTTCACGCCACCGCAGGGGGCGCATCACTGTGCAGCGCGACACGCATGCCGTCCGCCTCTGAATATGCCCCCCTCGCCAAGTGCAACGCACAATGCGCGACGCGACGTCCGGCTTTTTCCAATCATTCGGCAAGCCGCAACCCACGCGTGTCGCGCGGACTGCGGCGCGACTCAATTGACCACGATGGTCACGGGGTTGGATGGAATTCCGTTAGCGATGACCACAAGCGAACTTGCTCCGGTTTCAGCATTGTTTGGCACGTCGAACAACGTCGATACGATGCCGCTGCCGGTCGCCACACCCATGGTACTGGGGTCATGCGTTCGCGCGTAAACTACCTGGCCCGTCGCCTGGTTGGTGATGCGCACCAGCGGATAGTTGGTCGCCGAGTCGAGTTCGTCGCCATACGCCGCGGCCTGCGACAACCCGTTAAATTGCGTTCCCGATATACTGTAAGTGGAGCCACGCGTAAGGCTCGGGGACACGGCGGTTATCGTCGGCGCCCATGCGGGATCCGGGCTTCCCGAGCCGCTGTAGATCCAGGTCGTACTGCCGGTCACCAGCACCTGGCCGTTGGGCAGGGGCAGCACGAAATACGCGACGTTGCCGCTGTACGATGGCAGCTCTCCGGTGACCGAGAGCGTTGCCCCGTTGTATTCGTAGAACCGCCCCGAAGACGTCGTGATCAGCACATTGCCGGAGGGCAGGAGCGCGGCGCTGCTGTCGCCCGGGTCATCACCCGACTGGAAGTCCGGACCGACGGTGAACGTGCCGGGATCCCCAGGCACAACCCCCGGGGTGTAGATCGCCGTGTGCGCCGGGCCGCCACCCGTGGCGGCCCCGGTCAGCAACACGGTGCCGTCAGGCAGCAGCATCGCCGGACCCACTTCACCGGGAGGGTAGTACGTGCCGGCCGGTCCCGGGCCGTAGGTCACGCCCCCGACAACCTGCATCGGTGCGGGTCCATAGGTGAGTGTCTCGTTCGATTGCGAACTGAGGAGAACCGGGGTGCTGCCGTCGCTGTACCACTGGCCACTCGCCGGATCATAGTGCTCGGCGTGCAGCGGGTTGCCCACATCGACGGTGAGCAGATCACCATCCGGCAGCAGCGTCCAGCCTTCCTCGGCGAAATTATCCGCCTTGCCGGTGGCGGGCAGCGAGCTCCACGTGAGAGTAGCCGGATCGAGTTGCCACATGGCACGACCGAGCTTCGTCCCGAATACAAAGCTGCCGTCCGGCAGCACCACCGAGGGTGAATCACCGATATACGGAACACCCGGGGGCGGGGGAATCATCTGCCACGAGTCCGAAACCGGATCGTAGACGGCTGACATGTTCGTCAGTCCGCTCGGCGCAAATGGCAAGCTGTAGTTATTCTGATTGTATTCGCCACCCACGAACGCGACGCGCCCATCACCGAGCACCGCCTCCGCCGCCGCATAGGGCGCGTATCCGGCCGGGGGGCTGGAAATCTGGCTCCACGTTCCGTCCACGTAGCTGCCATTGGCATCCGGTGTCAGCCGATAAAAGACACCCGCGTCAGCGTTCGACTGCATGAGCACGCTACCGTCGGTCAGGAGGATGGCGAGGTATCCGGACGCCGGTGGCTGATGGGTAAGGGGCGTGAAGGGCCCCGTCGCGCACACGACCATGATGTTCGTGACATTCGCCGTGCTCACGACACCCGAGCCGTTCACCACGACACAGTTCTGAAGCGGCGAGGACGGCTGTGCGGCAACGGTCACAGAATACGTAGCACCGCTACTCAGTCCCGTTGGGAACACGAATGACGAATATCCGACGAAGACCGTCAGAGTGTCTCCGTTGCCGTCAGCCAGCACGAGGTTCTGACCGCTCAGGCCACTGATGGTCCCGCCGACCGTGTATTTCGCGACCGGCGGGGAGACGCCACTCCCGCTTCCGCCGCCCCCACAGCCGCCAAGGAGCGCCCCGGTGAGCGCAACGCATAGAACTCGCACGACAGCGGGCATACGTACATGAGAAAGAGGCATGAAATTACCAACCGTGGTGAGGCGTACCTCACGATGAGTTGAATTATATCAGTGCGCCCGTCCGAAACGCATGAGCCGCGACGATGTTCCATAGACCCCCGGGGACAGTGCGCGACCCGCGCAGGCGTGATCCGGGTGCATTTGTTGCATCTCGGGCACCTTCGCGGCGTGCCACAATGGACTGGGAAAACATCACGTTTTCTTCGCCAGACGAAGGCCTATCGATGCACAATGCCCTGACACGGTTTCAACGCCGATGATTCCATTGTCAGAAGGCCCCACCCCACAGGGCGCCGTCTTCCGCGCCGTGCTCACGACCGCATTAGTGAAAGCTGTTGAACCAACCCAGCGAATCCCATGCGGCTGCCAGGAAAGTTCCGTGGTGATCTGCGTCCACGACTTTCATCGTTTTGACGCTGCTGCTGCCCATGGCAATCTGATACCGCTCCGCCAGTTTCGCCACGGCAACCCGGATCACCTCATCCTTCGTTCCATAGTACATGCGCACGGGCGAATGGAAGATCTCCTGGTAGGTCTCCGAGGCTGCAAGGAGCCTGCCGAAGGGAGAGTCAGCCAAATACGTTGAATTCTGGTAACGCTTGCGGAAATACCCCAGCAAGCCCCCTGGGTGATGGGCGATCTTGACCAGCAACCCGTTCAGCGCCACGAGATTCGGGTAATCGCGGGTATAGATGCGTTTGAAAGCCGCGTAATACCTCGGCTTGATGACCGACATCACCAGACCCGGCCGAGCATCATAATGTTGATAGGAAAACAGGCTCAGCGCGACGATGGAGTTCTCCCACAGCGGGTCACTCGGAGTCGGATGGTACAGCCAGGCGTTCATCGCCGCGAATGGGTCGTTCGGGGAAGCCGCGGTGAATGAGGCTGTGACCCGTATGCCGAGTGTCTGCAGCTTCTCCAGGAAGGCGGTAGTGACCAGCCCGCCCTGCGACCAACCGGCGAGAAACAGGCGCGACTCCCCGATACCCCGCTTATTGAGAAAAGCCATCGCAACACGGTACAGATCGATGCACGCCTGCTGCTCGCTGGCCTTGAGCGTATACGCCTCAGGTTGATCGGAGTCGCCGAGACCGAAATAGTCCGGCGCCATGACCACGTATCCCTGGCCCGCGTATTGGGCGACCATCAGGCGGGATTCGAACGCTCCCGAATACTGGGGATATCCCGACGGGTTCGAGCGGGAAAATGCATAGGACGGGACCTGGTAGCGGCCGAACACCGTGCCATGCTGGTAGGAAAGCACCGGAAGCGTGCGAGCACCCGGGACGAGCGGAACGGCGAGTAGCCCGGAGGCCTCGACCGGCTCGCGATGCAGCTCCGGGATGACCGACCGGTAATCGACTCGGTAGACCGCGACCGGATACTTCGCACGCTGATAGCGCGGCCATTGATACCCTTTGGGCCGCTCACTCGGCGGAAGAAAGTGTTCCCGCCCCGTGGTGAGAACTCTATCCAGTTGCACGACGGACTCGGTCCCGAGCAGCGTGAATCGGGCATTCTGCGCCGATGCAGCGCAGCAGACGCACAGCAGCACCCCTGCGCATAGAGTCCTTTTCATCACCGCCCCCCCTCGAATTGGTGATTCATGATGAGTCTATCCTCTCAGGACGACCACGAACCGCATTTTGAGACCTGCCAGCCGCTCACGGCGATTATGGGGGCGGCAGCGAACCGCTTGCCATCGCTCCGACACGCTGACTGCGCTGGCGTGGTCGGCTCTTGACGTATCGGCTACCGCCGCCAGCACGGCGCGTCGCGAACACCCCGGCGTCGCTCGCCCGCGAGACGCTCGCCATGGAGCGGACCCGGGATCCCGATATCCGGCTGTGCGGCCCCTACCCTGGCAGGGTCAACGCACTGGCACCGCGTACGCCCGCGACGTTTCGTTCCAACTGCATACCACGAAATTCGACGAACGAGGTGATCCGGTTCCACAGGTAGTCGCCGAACTGGAATGGCGCGAAGGCATCGGTTGAATCGATCGGCAAAGGCGCGATGATCGCCTCGGCGCGCGCTTCGTAGAAAAACGGTATCGAGAAGCGCTCGACGCCGGCGCCCAGCACCCGGTGTTCCGTCGCACGGATCCTCCCGGCCGACCATCTTTCGAGCACCTGCCCGAAATTCACAACCAGCGTCCCCTCCACAGGTGGCACGTCGACCCAGCGACCATCGCGCAAGCGAGCCTGCAGCCCCGCCACTCCGTCCTGCGCAAGGAGCGTAATGAAACCTGAGTCGGTGTGTGGTGCCCCGACTATGTATCGGCGCCTCGGATGCGATTCGATCCAGACCCCCGGATCATTGAGCGTTGCCAGCTCCGCGGCGTCTCGCGGCGGATAGCGGATGAGCCGCAGCGTTGACAGGCCATGATGGAACGACGCATCGAAGTAATGCGGCTGCAACCCGAGATTGCGTGCCAGAGATCGCAGCAGCGACTCAGCCACCTGCTCCATTGCGCGGTAGTAGATCGCCACTGCGGATCGCCACCCGGGCAGGGCGGCCTCCTCCGGCAATGCCGTGGGCTCGCGCAACGGATCGCCCGGCACGATGAGCGCCGGTCCATGGGCAACGTCCCCGCCCATATCGATTCCCTCTTTTGATGTCAGATTTCCGGGTTGGACCGGAAACCATCCGCGGTAGACGTTTTGATTCTCCGGTGCGAATTTTCGCCGGTACAAGCGATGCTTCTGGGCATCGTTCAGAGCGAATATCGCGAGAAGGTCTGCTCTGTCAGCCTGATCGAGCACCGCAGCGCGAGGCATTCCGTGAATACAGGCGAACCCGACGTCCGCGGCGGCCGCTGCCATCGCCTCGTCAACGGTGGCCACCGCCGCGGAATCGGCTGCAAACAGCGGTGCGACATCGATCAGCGGAATGTGTTGCGCCCCGGCAGGTTCGTTGCGCGCAGCTGTGCTCATGCGTTCGCACTCGAATTGCCCCGCCGCTGCCAAAGAACGCGACGCCTCGGCACTGACATGAGGAACTCCCTGGGTCGCTCGAGCCGAGCGTAGTGCAAACTCGAGCCGCCGATGAACCGGCCAACTTCCATGTTCCCGAGATCCTCCGCCGGTGCCGCGGATCGACTGACGGGAACGGGTTGCGGCTCGGTACGCACGTTAGCGCTCGCGCTCGCCGGAAATCTCGATGAAGTCCTCTTCCCAGTACTCGCCCACGCGGCGCGTGCCGCCACACTGGCGCGTCACCTCCAGCTCGCGCAGCTCCACCCGGCGGATCTTGCCGGAAATGGTCTTTGGCAGGACCGCGAATTCGATGCGTCGAACGCGCTTGAACGGCGAGACGCGGCCGCGCACGTAGCGGAGAATGGACTCGGCCGTGTCCGCATCGGGCTCGATGCCCGCGACCAGCGCGACGAACGCCTTGGGCACCGCGAGGCGCAGCGCATCGGGGCTCGGCACGACCGCCGCCTCGGCCACCGCCGTGTGCTCGATCAGCACGCTCTCGAGCTCGAACGGGCTGATGCGGTAGTCGGAAGACTTGAACACATCGTCCATTCGTCCGACGTACGTGAGATAACCCTCCTCATCACGCGAAGCCACATCGCCGGTGTGGTAAAAACCGCCCTCCATGGCCTGGGCGTTGCGCTGCGGATCATCCAAGTAGCCCTGCATCAGGCCGAGGGGCCGGCGCGACAGATCGATGCAGATCTCCCCTTCTTCGCCGATGTTGCCGTGCACGTCACGCAGCACGATCGGATAGCCGGGCAGCGGCCGGCCCATCGAGCCGGCCTTCAGCGGCTGTCCCGGCGAATTACCGATCTGGGCCGTGGTCTCGGTCTGACCGTAGCCGTCACGGATAGTCAGATTCCAGGCCGCGCGCACCTCGGCAATGACTTCGGGGTTGAGCGGCTCCCCGGCGCTCACCGCCTCGCGCAGACGGACCGGCCAGTCCGCGAGGTCCTGCTGGATCAACATACGCCACACCGTCGGTGGGGCACAGAACGTGCTCACCTGGCAGCGCACCAACTGATCGAGGAGTGCACAGGCGTCGAACCGATCGTACTGGTAGGCGAGCACGCAGGCCTCGGCGTTCCAAGGTGCGAAGAAGCACGACCAAGCATGCTTGGCCCAGCCCGGGGAGCTCAGGTTCAGGTGTACATCGCCAGGTTTGAGTCCAAGCCAGTACATGGTCGAGAGGTGGCCGACCGGATAACTCGACTGCGTGTGCGCAACCAGCTTCGGACGTGCTGTCGTTCCAGAAGTGAAATAGAGGAGCAGGAGATCGTCGGGGCGCGTGCGCTCAGCAGGCGTGAACTCGACATCGCACTGCGCCGCCGCAGCGTAGTCGACCCACCCCGCGACGCCCCCGCCAACCGCGATCCGCACGGGCACATCGCCCGCCACCTGGAATCGCGGCGCGAGGCGCGCACCGGTTGCGATCGCCTTGACGCGCCCGCGCGCCACCCGGTCGGCGAGATCTTCGCTCGAGAGCAGCGTGGTCGCCGGTATGATCACCGCGCCGATCTTGATCGCCGCGAGCATCAACTCCCAAAGCGGCGCGATGTTCCCGAGCATGAGCAGCAGCCGATCGCCATGCCCAATGCCCTGCGCGACCAGCAGATTCGCAGCCTGATTCGAGCGGCGCGACAGTTCCGCGAAGGACAGTTCCTGGTCCTCGCCGCCCTCCACCACCACCCGCAGCGCCGGCTTGGCGTTCTGCCGCGCGATGACATCGAAGTAATCACGCGCCCAGTTGAATTCCCCGAATTGCGGCCAGGCAAACTCGCGCCAAGCGGCTTGCAGATCGTCCCGCTGGCGCAACAGCCGGTCGCGCACCTCGATGAATTGTCGCGTCGCATTCATGGCGATGCCCCCCGAAACTCACCCTCCCCCGGGAACGGACCGGGGCCCCGACATTGGATGATGCCACGGCATCACCCAGGCGCGGCAGTACGTCGAATTAATTGACCGGCCGGCTGCCTTTTTTTGCGCGGGGCCGGCCGGACGCGCCAGCGCGCCACGTCCCGACATCGGCCCGTTGGCGCGCGTCCCCTGCTTTCCTGGCGCCGCCTCCCCGAGCGTTGGTTGCGTGCTGCGGAGGGCATCAGGCGCCTGCCGGACTTCAATACAAGCCGGAGACGCAGCGCGCGCGCCAGGGCACGCGGGGGAGCCGGCTGCGCAGATTGTTGAGTTCGCCCGTGCTCTGCAGGGCCAGCTCGAGCGCTGCCCGAGTGACCAGGTGTGTTATTTCCGCCAAGCCACCGCGGTGCGGCGCGCGCGCTGATCGGCGCGCAGCGTCGCTCATACTCTCACCAGCCCCTCGACCCAGCGGTACAGCGCGAACACCACCGCGGCGAAGGCGACGCCTCCGAGCCACATTGAGGCTGTGGCGAAATCCGCGCCGACCAGCGCGATGGGCGCGTGCCGGCCGGAGAACACGACGACGAACGAGTACACCACTCCGAGCAGGCTCTCCCCGACGATCAGGCCCGAGGCAAGCAGCACGCCAAGCTGCTTGACGGCCTCGGCGCGCGGCCGCTGCTCGGCACGCCGGTTGAACCACCACCCGACCAGCGCCCCGACGACAATCATCAGGGTGCTCGAGGTCGGCAGGTAGATCCCCAGGCCCACCGCGAGCGGCGGCAGACTCACCCGCCGCGTGACCCGCGAGAGCAGCGCGTCGAGGACGATGACCAGCGCCCCGATCATCGCCCCGACCAGGATCGCGCTCCAGTCGATGTTGTGTTGAATCACGCCCTGCGCGAGCGCGGCGATCAGTCCGGCCTGCGGCGCAGGCAGCGCGTGAGCCGGATTGACCCCGGGGGCACCCAGAAATCCGAACGCACGGTTGACCAGGTCAAGCACCGGCGGGATCACGAGAGCGCCGGCGATCACGCCCACCACCAGCGCCCACTGCTGCTTGGCCGGCGTGGCGTCGACCAGCTGGCCGGTCTTCAGATCCTGCAGGTTGTTGTTGGCGATGGAGGCCACCGCGAACACCACCGAGGTAATGAACAGCGCGAAGGCGACCAGTGCGGCGCGCGCCCCGGGCAGTACCCCGGCGCTTACCCCGAGCACCAGCAGCAGCGCGCACACCACCACCACGAGGATACCAATGCCCGAGAGCGGGCTGTTGGAGGAGCCGATGAGTCCCGCCATGTAGCCGCACACGGTGGAGACCAGAAAGCCCATCAGCGCGACGAACACGACGCCCGCGAGCGCCAGCAGCAGCGCCTCGGAACCCAGCCCGCTGATGCGGCTGAAGTGCCACAGGAGTCCGGCAACCGGCACCAGGCAGATGAGGCTGATCAGCCCCACGGTCCGCATCGGGATGTCGTGCTCGGTGCGCGCCAGCGTGTGACCCTGGCCGCTCTGGCGCACCCGCGAGGAGGCCATGGCGGCGGCGAGCCCCTTGATCACCGGCCGCACCAGCGTGCCGAGGGTCCACACGGCCGCGACTCCGATGGTGCCGGCTCCGAGGAAGCGCACGTAATGGGCCCAGGCGTTCTGGGCAACGGTGGCCGCCGGTCCGGCGGCCGGGTGCAGCATCAGGAAGTGCGGCACCGCCCAGCCCCAGCCAATGAATGTCCCGACCAGCATTGCCCAGCCGACGGCCGGGCCCACCAGCTGCCCGATGCCGAACAGCGCGAACGACAGGCTGAAATCGAATCCGCTCGCCGCGCCCGCCTTGCCCCAGCGGAAGTAGCGCACCACGTCGCTGGTGAAAATCTGCGTCTGCACCACGATGTAGAAGGCGGCCGAGACCAGGGAGCCGACCACCACCGCCTTCAGCCCCGCCCCGCCGGTCTCGACCGCCTCCAGGTCGGCGTCGTGCGCCTCGCCGGCGCCCACCTTGAGCACCTCGGCGCAGGCGACGCCCTCCGGATACGGCAGGTCCGAATCGGTCACCAGCGCCCGGCGCAGCGGGATGGTATACATCACCCCGAGGATGCCCCCGGCGGCGCAGATGAAAAAAGACATCCAGAACGGAAAGCCGGTCCACCAGCCGACGATCACCAGGCCCGGCAGCACGAAAATAATGCTCGAGAGGGTGCCGGCGGCCGAGGCGACGGTCTGCACGATGTTGTTCTCCTGCAGCGTCGCGCCGCCGAGCGCGCGCAGGATGCCCATGGAGATCACCGCCGCCGGGATGGAGGTGGAGAAGGTGAGCCCGGCCTTCAGGCCGAAGTAAACGTTGGCCGCAGTGAACACCAGGGTGATGAGCACCCCGATGAGCATGCCGCGAAAGGTAAATTCGTTGAGCGCTGCGGGGTCGCCCGGTGCGGTCGTATTCATTATTGAGTGCTTTCCGTCACGAACGGATGCGCCGTGGGCGCACCCCCCCTATCGGGGCACCTTAACCGATCCTCACCGCAGTGTCTCCCGCCCGCCCGGCGCCGCGTGGAACGCCCATGCGGCAGGCATGCCTGATGATCCAGCCAGTTCTGCAGCCGCCCGACAGCCGGTGCGCCCGCGCCAGCCGCCGCCCGCCCCAAGCGGCCCGGATGGGTGCCTCGCGAGCCGCGGGCGCAGGGTGTATTTCCGCCCCGCGGCACTGCCGGCGAAGCGCATCGGTGTCACGGCGCCAGCAGATCTTAATATATTGTTTTTATTTAAATTATTGGCATGTTTCAGCCCGTCACAAATCCGTCACATTGTCAGCGTACAGTACCGCGCCGTAGAGCTTCTCCCCCTTTCTGCCACCCGCACTCTCCTGGTCCATAAAAGGTAATCCCATGAGCATGAAATCTGGTCTCGCCCGCCGCCGGGGATCCCTGATCCTCGCGGCCACTCTGGCGATCTGCACGACGGTCGGCGCGCACGCTGCGAGCGCGCAGCAGCGGCTGCTCGAGACGGGCTCATCGCTGCTGTACCCGCTGTTCAACCTGTGGGTCCCGGTGTACACCAAGAGCCACCCGGGCGTGCAGATCACGACCGAGTCCACCGGTAGCGGCACGGGCATCTCGGAGGCGATCTCGGGGATTGCCCAGATCGGCGCCTCGGACGCCTACATGAGCAACCCGCTGGTGCGTATGCACCCGACCATGCTCAACATCCCGCTCGCGATCTCCTCGCAGATGATCAACTACAACGTGCCCGGCCTGAACGGCATGCACCTGAAGCTGAGCGGTCCGGTGCTCGCGGCCATGTACTCCGGACGCGTGCTCTTCTGGGACGACCCGATGATCGCGCGGCTGAACCCCGGCGTACGCCTGCCGCACAAGCAGATCGTGCTGGTGCACCGCACCGACGGCAGCGGCGACACCTTCATCTTCACCCAGTACCTGTCCTTCAGCACCCCGGCCTGGAACAACTCGGTGAGCTACGGCACTTCGGTCAGCTGGCCGGCCGTCGAGGGCGGCATCGGCGCGGAGGGCAACCCGGGCATGGTCAACGCCTGCAAGGGCACCCCGTACTCGGTCGCCTACATCGGCATCAGCTACAAGCAGGCCACCGAGCACGCCGGTCTCGGCGAGGCGGCCATCGAGAACCGCGCCGGCAAGTTCGTGCTGCCGAACCCGGGCACCGTGCAGGCCGCGGTGAACGCCACCTCGGCGCACACCCCGCGCGATGAGCGGATCAGCCTGATCTTCGCTCCCGGCGCGAACTCGTACCCGATCATCAACTACGAGTACGCCATCGTGAACGCCCGCCAGCCGAATGCCGCTACGGGCGCCGCGCTGCGTGAGTTCTTCAACTGGGCGCTGAGCCCCGCCGAGGGCAACTCCGAGCGGTTCATGAAGGAGGTCGGCTTCGTGGCCCTGCCCCACTCGATCGTGGCGCTGAGCAAGACGCAGGTCGCCCGGATTCAGTAAGAAGAATCCCCCCCGAAGCCGGCACCGCCCCTCAGGGACGAGGGGCAGTGCCGGCTTCCTTTCTCGACGAACCCGTTGCATCGGGGCACCGGAGCAGCCATCCTTGCCCGCCATGAAGTTCAGAGCCTGGCTCGCCCTCGTCGCGGGCATCCTGCCCGCCACCCTCGCCGCCATCGTTCTGTTCCTCGCGATCTATTCCTGGCCGGCCATGCATTTCAATGGGCTCGGCTTCGTCGTGCGCGACACCTGGAACCTCGGCAACCTCTACGCCGACCCGATCATGCGCCACGGCGTGCAGATCCAGCCGGGGGCCACCTACGGCATTCTCTTCCTGATCGTCGGCACGCTGCTGTCGACCCTGATCGCCCTCGCCATCGCGCTGCCGATGGGCGTGGGCGCGGCGATCTTCCTCGCCGAGGCGGTACCGGCACGGCTGCGGCTGTGGATCTCCTTCCTGGTCGAGCTGCTGATGGCGATCCCGAGCGTGGTGTTCGGCCTCTGGGGTTACGTGGTCGTGATCCCCTTTCTCGGCCAGCACCTCTACCCGCTCATCGCGCACAGCCTCGGCAAGGCCATTCCCTTCTTCGGCGAGCCGAGCGGCAGTGGCTACGGACTGCTCACCGCCGGCATCGTGCTGTCGCTGATGATCGTGCCGATCATCGCCGCGACGCTGCGCGATGCGCTGGTCACCCAGCCGACCTCGCTGCGCGAGGCGGCACTCGGCCTCGGTGCGACCCGCTTCGAGGCGCTCTGGAAGGTGATGTTGCCGGGCACGCGCAAGACCCTGATCGGCGCGACGTTCCTCGCGCTCGGGCGCGCGCTCGGGGAGACCATGGCGGTGCTGATGGTCAGCGGCAACGCGCTGAACTACCTGCCGCACCGCATCTACGACCCCGTCTCGACCATGGCCGCTTTCATCGTCTCGCAACTCGACAGCGCGCTGCAGGACCCGACGGGACTGGCGGTACGCTCACTCGCCGAGATCGCCTTCGTGCTGGCCATCATCTCCATCGTGGTCAACGCGCTGGCGCGGCTGCTGCTGCTGGTGTGGAACAACAGTCAGCGGTCGGTGGTGGTCTGAGCCCATGACGGTACTTGCTCCGGCCCACAGGACCGTGCACCAGATCCGTCTCTCGCGCCGGCTGGCCAGCATCACCGGCTGGACCCTGACTGCCGCGTGCCTGCTGGCCCTTTCGGTGCTGATGATCTGGATCCTGACGGTGGTGTGCGTGCGCGGCCTCGGGGCGATGAAGCTCTCGCTGCTCACCACCATCACCCAGGGCAGTGGCGGCGGGTTGCTGAACGCCATCGAGGGCACGCTGGTGCTCTCGGCCGGCGCACTGCTGCTCGCGGTACCCTTCGGGGTGGCTGCCGGTATCTACAGCGCCGAGTATCGCTTCACCCGCTGGGCGACCACCATCCGCTTCTTCGCCGACGTGCTGGTGGGAGTGCCCTCGATCGTCATCGGCTACTTCGGCTACGTGGGCATGGTCGAATGGCTGGGCTGGAACTTCTCCCTCGCCGCCGGTGCCATTGCGTTGGCCATCATCAGCCTGCCGTACATTTGTCGAACCACCGAGCTGGCGCTGCGACAGGTCTCCAATGACCTGCGCGATGCGGCCTACTCCCTCGGGGCCAACGATCGGCGCGTGATCCTCGGGGTTTGCCTGCCGGCGGCGCTGCCCGGCATTCTCACCGGGATCCTGCTCGCGCTGGCCGTCTCGGTCGGCGAGACCGCGCCGCTGCTCTATACGGCGGGCTGGTCAAACTACATGTGGGATGGACATCTGACCCACTCGCCCATCGGTTACCTCACGTACGCGATCTGGACCTTCATCAACGAGCCGTTCGCATCGGCCAACGCGCTCGCCTACGCCGCGGCGCTGCTGGTGACCGGCTTCGTGCTGGTCATCAACATCATCGCCCGCTTCGTACTCGACCAGCGCGCGCGCCGCTGAACGCGCCTCAGCCCCGGGGCAGTGCCGACCCGCCGTGGATCAGATCCGGGTCCTGGGCGTCCTGGCGGCCGTAGCTGCGAAATTTCTCCAGCACGCGCTCCATCTCCAGAGCATCCAGCGTGCCCACAGCGCCGATCGCGAGCGCCGCGACGTACTGCGCGGCGAGGTTTTCCACCTCCCCGGCCAAGGCGAGCGCCGCGGACAGGTCGGCACCGAGGGCAATGATGCCGTGGTGCGCCAACAGGCAAGCCCGTCGATCGCGTAGCGCATCGAGCGCCGAGTCCGATAGCGCCTGCGTTCCGAATGTGTGGTACGCCGCGCAGCGGATGTCGGGGCCGCCGACCACCGCGACCATGTAGTGGAAGGCCGGAATGCCCCGCCCGGTGCAGGCGAGCGCCGTGGCGTAGCGCGAGTGGGCATGGACTATGGCGCCCGCTTCGGGTCGCGCGGCGAGGATGTCGCGGTGGAACCGCCACTCGCTCGAGGGTCGCCGTCGACCGTACCAGCGACCATCGACACGCATCAGCGGAATATCCTCCGGCTCGAGCGAGGCGTACGGGAGTCCCGTGGGGCTGACGAAAAACGACTCGGAATCGCGTCGCACACTGACGTTGCCCGAGGTGCCGTGCGTGAGCCCCTGACGCTGCAGCTCGCGGCACGCCTCGATGAGCGCCCGTCTGAGCATCACCTCATCCTGCCCCGTAGTGCTCACGCGGCGCGCTCCGGATACAGCTGCAGCAAGCCCGAGCGGCTCGCCGCGCACACGCCGCGCTCAGTGATCAGTCCCGTGACGAGCCGACCCGGCGTGACGTCGAAGGCGAGATTGAGCACAGCGCTGCCTTCCGGCACGACGCGTACCCGCTCGATCGCTCCGGCCCCGGTGCGCCCAGTGAGATGCGTGACTTCCTCGGCATCGCGGGCCTCGATCTCGATGGCCCGTCCGTCCTCGAGGCTCCAGTCGATGGTGCTCACCGGCAGCGCGGCATAGAAGGGCACACCGTTGTCGTGCGCGGCAAGCGCCTTCAGGTACGTGCCGACCTTGTTGCATACGTCGCCGGCGGCCGTCGTGCGATCGCTGCCGACAATGGCCAGATCGACCTCACCGTGCTGCATCAGGTGCCCGCCCAGGTTGTCGACGATCACCGTGTGCGGCACGCCGTGGGCGCCCAACTCAAACGCGGTCAGCGAGGCGCCCTGATTGCGCGGGCGGGTCTCATCGACCCACACGTGCACCTCGATGCCGGCATCGTGGGCCGCGTAGACCGGCGCCAGCGCTGTGCCCCAATCGACGCACGCCAGCCACCCCGCATTGCAATGGGTGAGCACGTTCACCCGACGGTCGACCTTCCCAGCAAGCTCGCCGATGATCCTCGCCCCGTGCGCCCCGATAGCACGGCACTGGGCCACGTCCTCCTCGCAGATCCGCCCCGCTTCCGCGAAAGCCCTCTGCGCACGCTCGCTCACCGGTCGGGGCGCAATCACCTGACGCACCCGCTCGAGCGCCCAGGCAAGGTTGACGGCAGTCGGTCGAGTCGCGCGCAGCACCCGCGCGGCCTCGCCGATGTGTTCATCGGACGCATCCGCGCGCAGCGCAAGCGCTAGGCCGTAGGCGGCCGTCGCGCCGATCAATGGCGCGCCCCGCACGACCATGGAGCGAATCGCGTGCGCGGCATCCTCGAGGCTCATCAGATCGAGCGTCACGAACTCGAACGGCAATCGGGATTGATCGATAACCCGCACCGCCCCCGAGGGCAGCGGCCAGATCGTGCGGTAAGCGGTGCCGGAGACTTTCATGGCCCCTAGTGTAGCGCGGCGTCGGCCCCGACGGTCCGGCGGCCCCTGAGCAGATTTCCGTTGCGATCGGCGGCCATCTGGCTATCATGTTGCGCCGTGCCAGACACAAAAGCGCGGCAGCACCTTGGCTCGGTCGCTTGCCGTTGCCGTCAAAGGGTGACGCATTGGCTCCTACCGCCGAATCACACGACCAGACCCAGCAGGCGATCGAAGAGGCGCTCCATCGGACGCGTCACGCGCTGATCCAGACCATTCACGCGGTGAGTGCGATCGCCAGCCGCAGCGACCGGCACACGGCCCTGCACCAGGAGCAGGTCGCCGCGCTCGCCGCGAGAATCGGCCAACGGCTGGGGTTAGATGCACATCAACTGGAAGGCCTCTACCTCGGCGCGCTCGTGCACGATATCGGCAAGATTGCCGTACCGGCCGAGCTCATCTCGAAACCCGGGAGACTCTCGCCCGAGGAGTTCGCACTCGTCAAGACGCACGCGCAGGCCGGGGTCGATATGCTGCGGAACGTGAATCTGCCCTGGCCCATACAAGCGATCATTGGCCAGCACCACGAGCGCCTCGACGGATCAGGCTACCCGCTCGGTCTGGCTGGCGAGGCAATCGCGATCGAAGCGCGCATCTGCGCGGTGGCGGACGTATTCGAGGCCATCTGTCAACCACGCCCTTACCGCGAGGCGCGCGGATGTGCGCAGGCACTTGCACAGCTCGAGCATGGCGCCGGCAGCGCTTACGATCGTGAGGCAGTCGAGGCGCTGGAATCCCTCGTACGACAAGCCGGCGGAGAGGACTTCTGGGCGTATATCGACGCCGCGGATTTCTCCTCAACCGTAATCCTCTCGCAGCTACCGAACGTGGAGCGCACCGACGAGCACACGGATGGCGCTCTCGCTCCGCGCCACGGGCAAGCATGACAGTGCCCGGCACGACCGGCGAGCACGACCTGCCGTTACGGGCCGAAAGAGCCCAGGCCATTGCCGAACGCGTAGAAACCCTGCCGCTGCTTCCAGGCGTCGTCATGCGCCTGCTGAGCCTGGATCCGGACTCCGAGCGGTATTTCGACGACCTTGTCAACATCGCGAGCAGCGAGCCGAGCTTCGCCGTGCGCGTCCTGCGATGCGCGAACAGTGCGGCCAGCGCCCCGGGCCAACCCATTACGAGTCTCACGCAAGCGGCCAACCGCATCGGCGCAGCGCGGTGCGGACAGCTCGCCATGGCAGTGGCCGTTGCTCGGGTTTTCTTGCCGCGCACTCGTGAACAACGCGAGCTGTGGGCGCACTCATTGCGGGTTGCCTCGCTGTCACGGCTGATCGCTGCCTCGAGCGGGGCGCGGGCCGAAATATGCGAAGCAGCCTATACGGGCGGATTGGTGCACGATATCGGCCGCTTCGCAATGTTTGAGCAGGTGACCACCGATTTCGATCGTGTCGCCGAAGCAGAATGGGAGACGCCACAGGCATTGCTCGAGGTGGAGGAGGAGCTCCTCGGGTACGATCACACGCGCGTCGGCCAATTGATCTGCGAGCATTGGGGCCTGCCCGCACCACTGGTCGAAATCGTCCGCCACCACCATCGTCCCGCCAAGAGCTGCGAACAGCCCGATTACAGGACATTGAATATAGGCACGATACAATTGGCGGATTGTGTCGCCATTCATGTCGAGCGGCACCCCGGAAACCTCAATACCTCGCACCAGGCCCGCGTGCTCGCGCTGGGTGCAGACGTGGAGCGGGCTGCTCCCGGGACTGATGCGCACATGCTCGAATTTCTTGCGGAAAAGCTGCCTGATCTCGAGCAGCAAGTAGACTTCACCCTCACCGGAACATTGGGGCTCTCGACGCTCCCGAAGCACTCGGCGTAACACCAGATCCGAAGTCCAGCCACCGCCGTCGGCCGCCTTGTAGCGATATTACGCACGATGGATCGGCGCTCTCCGCCGCATCAGCGTCAGGCTCTCGCGAACAGACGCCGCGCGGTGCGAGTACGGTCGTTTTCAGCGTTGATCCCGATTCGACAATCGAGTCCAGCCGAGCGCTGAGGACCCGCCAACTTGCCTCGATTGTCTCCTGCTGTCGAGCGTTGCGCGGCATAGAGTGTGCGTTGGCCGTTACGGCGACTTATCGCAATGGCCCGCAAACACGATGGCGAAGCACCGGAGTCGTCCGCACTGCGGTCATCGCAGGGGACAGCGCGCGAGCTGAATACCACCCATCGTCCGCTTCCTGCATCCACGCCGGGATATCGCGTGCGCCATGCACCACGCGCCAGACGTCGATACATTCCTCTGTTTCGACATAGAACACGAAGTACGGGAAGCGTCGCAGCCGCCATGAACGCACGCGCGGCAGATTCAGCTCGGCGGCGAAGAGTAAGGAGCCGCCAGCCGGATGCCGGCTGATGTGGCGGTATGTGCCTTCAAACGCGTCCACGAACCTCAGCGCAACCTGATCACCGGCCTCGTACAGACAATGGGCAATGGCCTCATCGACATCGCGGTTGGCCAACTTACGTGGGACAACCGGCTTCGCCATTAGCGTCGCCGTTCGCTCGTCCGCTTGGCACGAGTGAGGCCGCGCAGTCCGTTGAAGTACTTCGCATCTGCCGGGTCCGACGGCGGAGAAGCAGCTCCAGCCAGCAGAAGCTCGCGCAGACGCAGTTGATCCTGATGTCTACGGATCAACTCGCGCACGTATTCGCTACCCGTGCCGTGACCACGCTTGAGCTACTCATCGACAAATCGTTTGAGCTCGACGGGAAGCGAAATGTTCATCGTACTCATATCCATACCCTGTACTTCCCTTGGAAAACAAGTGGCCATGCACTCCTGAGGCGCGGGCGGCACCTTCCTTATCAGTGCACAGAGCGCCCAGGAGTCTTGGCCGCTCAGCGCGACGGTCATACGCCCCGCCCGCATCGCGATCATGGTGTGTGCGCACTGCGGACACACCCGATGCCTGCCGCGCCACCGCGGCACATTCATGGGACCGCACTTAAGTCCGCGCCTGCTGCCGGACAAGCCCGCTCGGGCGCAGCGTGAGATCCAGGAGGTGGAGCAGACCGCCCGGCGTGCGCTCGCCGAGGTACGCCAGACCATCCGCGGCTATCGCACCGAGGGGCTGGCCGCCGAGCTGTCCTGCGCCGAGCAGACCCTCGCCCTCGCCGGGGTGCGCCTGGAATGCACCGCCGCGCCCCCCGCATCGCCCCGCCCATCGAGAGCACGCTCTCGCTCGGGCTGCGCGAGTCTGTCACCAACATCGTGCGCCATGCACGGGCGGCACGCTGCCGGCTCACCATCGCCGAGCAGCCCGGCCGCATTCTGTTCGAGATCACCGACGACGGCCGGGGCGGGATCGAGCACGAGGGCAGCGGACTACGTGGCATGTGCGCGCGGCTCGAGACCCTCGGCGGTGAGCTCGCCATCGACTCGCGCCCGGGTCGAGTGCGGCCGCAAGGCGCTGGCGGCTGTGACGGACACGCGCCCCGATGTGCGGGTGACCGACATCGAGATGCCGGAGGTGACCGGTCTCACGCTGGCCGCCGAGGTCCGAGCGCGCCATCCCGACACCCAGGCGGTGATCCTCACCACCTTTGCCCGTCCGGGCTATCTGCGTCGGGCGCTGGAAACACGAGCCAATGGCTACCTGCTGAAGGACCGAGCCGCTCACCGAGCGCGAGCGGCAGATCCTCTGGCGCACCGGCGAAGGCCGCTCGGGGGCAGAGATCCCGGCCGAGCTGGCTCTCTCGGAGGGCACCGTGCGTAATTACCTCTCCGAGGCCATCAGCAAGCTCGGTGCAGCCAACCGTATCGAGGCGGCGCGCATTGCGCGGCAGAACGGCTGGCTGTCGCTCACGGCCGGCCGGCCCGGCGTACTATGCTCATACGCCCGTGTATCGCGCCCGACAGGCTCCGGGGAGGCTCGCCGGCATGATCGACGTGCAGAAACTGACACGCAAGTTCGGCGAGTTTGTTGCCGTGCACGACATCTCGTTTCAGGTCGAGCGGGCCGCCCGCAATCACCGTGATCCAGGGACGGCTCGTCGCAGAGTTCGCGGACCCCTGCCCGACCGCCATTGCGAATGCAGCTATCGCGAATGCCAGTTGCTGCATCACCGCGCTCAGACACACAAGCAAACCGACCCGATGCGCCAGGCAACACCAAACTATCGCAAGGTCATGAGCTTCCTGCGGTTTCCAGACCAGTACTCCCAGATGCCGATCGACCTCAACGTCCACCATTAGCCGTCCCTTTGCGCACAGGCAGCGAAGAGTTACCCGAAACCGAACTCACTACTGGGCGAAAATCGATTCCTGCAAGCCCGCTCCATCAATGTGAGGGATACAAATCCGACCGCGAAGGCACGCGGCAGGCTCCGGCTCAAGCCCACCAACGCTGCCCCGCAACGTGTGCTTCCTGCCGCCCTCCCTGTGCGCCACGACGCGCCTGCCGCACGAAGCCCCGGAGGGGATTGGTGCGCGCCAGATCCATCCGTCCGAACGATGCAAGGGGGACTCCCATCGCACCTAAGGCAGCAATAGAATCGCACCGGAGGATTTTCGCGACTCAAGCAGAATATGGGCCTCAGCGGCCTGGGCGAGCGGCAGGCGGACAATGGCCGGCTTACGGATGATGCCAGCACCAATGGCCTCAAACACCTGCTCCGCCATGCGCTCGAGAGAGACGCGATCGCGAATGTAATGGAAAAGCATAGGACGCACGACTGCATTCGAACGCGCCGCCAACAATGCGGGACTGAATGGCTCAACGGGGCCCGAAGACTGTCCGAAATTCACCAGCACCCCACAATAGGCCAGGCACTTCAGAGAACCGAGGAACGTACTCGCGCCCACCGAGTCGTACGCGACGTTCACACCCGCGCCGGACGTGATCGCCGCAACCCGCTCCACGAAATCCTCCCGACCGTAGTGGACGACATGGTCTGCACCGCACTGCCGCGCGATGTGCATCTTGTCATCCGAACCCACCGTCGCAATCACCGTGGCGCCGAGATGCTTTGCCCACCTCACCAAGGGTTGTCCGACGCCGCCGGCTGCCGCATGAATAAGCACCACTTCGCCTGCACGCACCGCATGCACGTTTCGCACAAGCATGCAGGCCGTAAATCCCTTTATGGTCAAGCTCGCCGCAACATCGTCCGACACCATGTTCGGCACGCGCACAGCCAAGCGCGCCGGCAGTCTGCGCCGCTGCGCATACGCGCCGTAGCGCTCATCGATATAGGTGACGCGATCGCCGACCGAGAAGCCATAAACTTCTGCGCCAACTTTCTCGACGATACCAACACCCTCCACGCCAGGAATTCCAGGCAGCTGTAGCGTCTTATACAAACCCGAACGCACGTACGTATCGTGAAAATTCACCCCGATCATCGTGTGCCGAATCACCAGCTCGCCATGCCCCGGATCGCCTACCGCAACCGTCTCCCAGAGCAGACTGTCCGGTCCGCCCGGTTCGCGCAACACAATTGCGTGCGGCACGATGCCTCCCTCATCGCGTGCCATAAGCTCACTCCTCCGCCACGTCGACGGTCCACCCGAACGGATCGGGCTCGCGCCTCTCTTGTATGCCCAGCAGTCTCTCGCGCAATCGCTTCGCAACCACATCAATCTGCCTCGGTCTATATTCCCGGCCGCTACTGTCGCGCAGCACTTCGATTGGGCTGACTATTGCCGCAGTACCGCAGGCGAAAACCTCCGTGCACCGACCACTGTCGACTCCTTCGAGCACCTCTTCCACCGCGATGCGTCGCTCACGCGTGGCAAAGCCGAGACGTTCCGCCAGTGCCAACAGGGAATCGCGCGTGACGCCCGGGAGAATTGTCCCATCTAACTCCGGGGTGTGCAGCGCCCCCTCCACCACTACGAACACATTCATGCCCGACAGCTCCTGGACAAATCGGTGTTCGAAACTGTCCAACCACAGCGGAACGGTGTAGCCACGCGCCACTGCGGCCGTCGATGCCCGAAGCGACGCCGCATAGTTTGCCGCCGCCTTCGCTTCTCCGATGCCGCCAGCGGTCGCACGCACATCAGTGCGCTCGATGGTCACTTTGAGAGCGCCACTCGCGTACGGCTCCACCGGATTGGCAATCACCATGAACCGGAACGCGGTGGAATTTCTGAGCAAGTAGCTGCTTTCAGTTCCGAACAGGAACGGACGCAGGTACAGCGACCGTCCCGACTGCGATGGAATGAACGCGCTGCACGCGTTCGTCACCGCTTCGATGCCGCGAAAGAAAAGCTCACGCGGCACCGCCGGCATCGACAACCGTGCCGCCGAGCGCGCCATGCGCTTGCAGTTCTCGTCCGGGCGGAACAGATTCGGACGCTGTTGACCCACCCGGTAGGCTTTCAGGCCCTCGAACACGAGCTCGGCATACTGCAGCGCGCGTGATCCCGGCCAGACCTCGATCAGGCCGTACGGCAGCAATTCCCCGGCACTCCACACCCCGTCCTGCCAGGTCGCGCCGAACATCACCGGCGCCGTCACGGCTCCGAATCCCAGGTGTTCGGGGAGTCTGAAGCGCTCGATCGCACCGCCAACGCCGGGTGCAACGCTGTAGGTCGCCATTTAGCCCCGCAGATAGGAATCGGTGTGTGCGAGCCAGTCCTCGCGCGGCGGCGAGAACACATCGACGTCGAGCGTATCCTCGAGCGCGAGTGCGCGGTGCGGTACATGGGACGGAATAACGATCACTTCGCCGGCCCGCACAATACGCTCGGACTCGCCATCGGCACCGAACCAGAATCTCAGCGCACCCGAGAGAATGTAGGTGATTTGCTCATTGTGATGCGAGTGCTTGGGAACATCCGCGCCTTTCTTGAAGTAAACGTGCGCGATCATCATGCGTTCGCCGGTCACCAGCTTGCGTGTTAACCCATCCTTCAGCTGCTCCGCTGGCATCTCGTCCCAACGATAATGCGGAACCGAACTGGTCGTACTTGAGCTCATGCGATGTACCTCTCTGTCATTCGATGGGTCAGTACGCGCCGCGGGCGTCACCCTGGGGCACGATGGCAATGACCCGCGCCGGAAAGCCCGTGCCGCGGTGTGGTTTCGGGAAGGTCACCATGACCAGCGCCCCCGCATCCGGCACCTCGTGCAGATGCGCCAGCAGCTCGATCTGATAATGGTCCGTGCCCAACCAATAGGACTCCAGGGCATAATCGTTCTTTGACGCATCGATCCCACCATCCGTGTCGGTGGTTTCATGGCCGATGGCGGTGACATGATGCCGGGACAGATACTTCAATACCGGCAAGCTCCAGCCCGGAAAGTGCTCAACACCGTTCGGCCCGGGATTTTCCATCGCAATTTCGCCCTCATGCCAGCGTCGCGACCAGCCGGTCCGCATGGCGACGAAGCTGTGCGGCGGGATCGGTCCGTAGCGGCGCTCCCAGGCCTTCACATCCGCGAGCGTAATCCGATAGTCCGGATCCTTTGCCACCTGACGATGGACGTCGAGAACCACTAGCGGCAGCAGCATTTCACTAGGCGCGATCTCATCGACCGTTTTCAGACCTCTGTGAAAATGGGCGGGGGCGTCCACGTGGGTCCCCCACTGTCCGACGTGACAATACATATCGATGTGAAAGCCGTTCTTGCGAATCGTGAATAAGGCCTTTTCCTTCATTGGGCCGAAACCTTTCCAGTGAGGCGTGTTTCGTCCGAACGTGTGGGTCAGATCCACGTAGCGCGCGTGCGCCAGAATCTTGTAATACATTGGCCACAAGCTGCTCACGGCGCCTTGTCGGCGCGCGGCGGCGCGGGCGGTCGCCAAATCATGGCCCGTGAGCGGCGCGAGTGCTACGGCGAAGATGGCCACGACATTTCTAAACTTCATGCTTGTCTCCTCAGAAGTTGTAACTCCACTGCGTCCCGATGGTCATTGGCTGCAGAGTCGAGATGCGCGTTAGCGGTCCGATATTGAAGCTGAAGCTGGTGTTGTTGGCCGACACCCACGGCACCTTGTTTGTAAGATTCGTCACGAATACCGCGCCGGACCATCTGCTCGCGGCCAGCGTGATGCGCAGGTTCGCCATGGCGTATCCCGGCAGCCGTATCACCGCAAACGCCTCATCCCACGAGCTACCGGTGTAGGTCCCGTCTAGACGCACCGACAATGTATCCGCTCCGACCGGCCGCGCATAGACGATTGCCGCACTGCCGCTCTCCTTGGGAACGTTCAGGATCGGAACGCTCGTGCACGTACCGCCGACCGGGCAGCTGGGAAAGCTGTAGCCTGAATTGGTCAGCGATCCTACGTACGCTGCGTTTGGACTGGTGATGTCCGCCCGCGTCCAGGTTCCTGACAGAGAAGCCGTCCAGTCCCGCGCCAGCCGCGCGTCGAGTTCCAGCTCGGGGCCGTAGCTGCGCCCGTCGCCCGCGTTGGTCACATATTGCGTGCCGCAGGAAAGGAGAGCCGTCTGCTGCACGCTGTTCCACTTGATGTAGTAGAAGTCGGCATTGATGCGCACGCGGTTCTGAGCCAGCTGGGACTTCCCTCCAAGCTCGTAATCCCAGACGGTATCCGGGTTGAATGACTCGGGGCCGCCGCTCGGGCAGGCGGTCAGCGGAATGGCCATATTCGCTCCGCCCGGCCTGAAGCCCTTGGACGCCGAGATGTAGAATAAGAGATTCTTCTTGGGCACCCAAGCGACGTCCACCCGTGGAATCACGCCCGAGGCCGAGGAGTAATTCCCGGGTGGATTCGCCAGCGGCACGGCTTGCGGGGAAAAGAAGTAGCCCCATTCGTTGTTGAACGCAGAGGTGTCATACCGATACCAGCGCAGTCCGCCCTCGACTCGCAACCACGGGACGGGATGCCAGGATCCATCGGCGAATGCGGCCTTCTGCGAGATCTGGTACAGGTTATTCAGTCCAAAGGTCAGGCCAGCCGGATTTTGCATGGGCGGATTGAGAAACTGAGACAATTGTGCGATATACGGCGCGTACTGATACTCGACGAACGCGGAGTTGAGCTTGCTGTAGAACACGCCGGCGACCCAATGGAGCCGACGACTACCCAGGGAGTTCAGCCGCAGCTCCTCACTGAACTCGTGTTCGGGCTCGCGCTCGTAGATCGACGTATTGATGTAATTCGGCAGGCCGACCGCCGCACTCTCGGCCGGCGTGACCAGAAAGGACTGCAGTGTCCACGATGTCGCCTCCGAGGCGTCCTGAATCTGCCAAGGACGGCGATCATAATACCCTGTCGCACTGGTCAACTCGGCGAATCCGAGGTCATCCTTGATCGTCACCGAGAATACGCTCGCCCGATCGTGGACTCGCTCCGGAACGTTGTAAGGCTGAAAGTGGGTCAAATAACTCGGACCCGGCGGCAAATCAAATTCGTCATAGCCACCGAGGTTCATGATCTGCGAGAGCGCCAGCAGATTGAGGCTGAGTTTGTGCGTCGGCTGGATGAGCAACTCAATTCGGCCCGACAGCTCGCGCTCGATGTTCACGTCCGGAACGATGCTCTGGACGGGAGCGCTGAGAACGTTGCCGCGGGTCCACGGCGGCCCGTTCGGTCCAAGCACGTCGGCCGGAAAGGGGTTGACGACGGTGCGACTGATCCAGCCGCTGCGATATAGATCCGACACCACCGCGCGCACCGCCCAGTAGCGGCTTTGCGAATAGTTGATCATCAGATCGGCGCTTCCGTTGCCTCGACCGCCGTCGGTGTGTGAGGCCGTGACGTCGGCGGATCCGTCGATGCGGTTGAGCTCGGGCGCGTGGGGAATAATCTTGATCGTGCCGCCCATGGAGCTTGCGCCATAGAGTGTTCCTTGCGGACCCCGAAGCACCTCCACGCGTGACAAATCGTACAGATTCGGATCGATGACCACTTTGCCGATCTGGCCCATCGCCGGCGGGGACAGCGGTATGTCCCCGAGGTAAAAACCCACCGTGGGCGAATTCCCGCCGTTTGATGCGATGCCACGGGCCTCGAACTCGGTCTGACCGGGACCGGAACTGCGCATGGATAGGCCCGGCACGTCGCGCGCCAGCGATTCGATCGAGGTGATCCCGCGTTCCTCGAGCTGGGTGCCGGTGATGGCCGTGAGACTGATCGGCGTACTTTGGGCGGACGACGCGTAAGTCTCGGCCGTTACGACAATTTCCTTCAGCGCCAAGGATCCGCCTTGCGGTGCCTGCTGGGCGCGTGCGAGCCCGACGCCGCAGAGCGCCAGCGCTACGCTCGATGCGCGAATCAATTCAGTGACCGCCCCTGGGAACCTGTTTTTCGCCATGATTCCTCCGCTTTGATGCGTTGATTGTCGTTTTCCCGGCTTCTCCAGCCGCATCGCCGGACCGAGTCGCGCCCCCCTATTGCGACCGAATCCCGTCCATCAGCAGATCCTGGATTGTCGGCTTGGCTAAGCCGACGCGCGCCCCCCAATGACAGAAGCCGGCCGAGACGACCGCAACTGCGGCCATGTCCCAACCGTATGGCAGCCAACCGCGCCCGCCAAATGCGGTGCTGCCCGCCCAGGAGAGGGCCACCAGCGCCGGCAGATAAAGCAGCAGCCACAGAGCATGGTTCAGCTCCGCGCTCAGGCGCACGCGCTCCGGCCCGCGCCGATACCAAAAGTAGAACGGCAGCGGCACGGCCATCAGGGCAATAATTTCGAGGGTCAACGGCCAGCGGGCCCAGTAGAGCAACTCGCCGGTCAGTACGAAGCCGGCGGTCCCCAGTGCACCCATCGCCTTGACCCGGAACGGCCGATCCACCTGCGCCGCGGTTCGCCGGAGCGACATGGCCGATATCGGGATCATCAGATAGGACAGCGCGGTCGCCACGGAAATCAAAGCGGCAAGCGCGTTCCAGCCGCGGAACGCCAACAGCACCATCATGGCCAGAATGAGGTTCGTCCACAGCGCCGGCCGCGGGACCCCGTAGACCGGGTCGATGCGTCCCAGCAGGCGCGGCGCCAGACCGTTCAGCTCGACGCCGAGGATCATCCGCGAGCTAGTCGCCATGTCCGTCATGCCTGCGCCGCTTGGCGAGACGAATGCGTCGGCATAGAGAAGCACTGCCAGCCAGTTGATGTTCAGTGCAACGGCGAGTTCGGCGAACGGCGAGCTCATGTTGATCCCGGCCCAGCCATGCGCCAGCTGACTCGTGGGCACAGCCACCAGGAAGGCCACCTGCAGCAGCAGATAAACCAAGCCGCCAAGGACGACCGAGCCGATGACTGCGAAGGGAATGGTCCGCCGGGCGTGACTCGCCTCACCGGCCAGGTTGAGCGGACTCTGGAATCCGTTGAAGGACAGCACGATGCCCGACGTCGACACGGCTGTAAGCAGACCTGCCATCCCGTACGGCATGAATCCGGTCACCGGACGATTCACGAAGTGCTCGGGCGTGAGCGACGCGAAGATCAGCGCCACCGCAGAGAGCGTCGGCACCGCAAGCTTGAAGACGGTGATCGCCGCGTTGGAGCGGGCAAAGAGTCTCACGCCCCAGAAATTGAGCAAGAAGTACACAATGAGCAGGCCGGCAGCCAGCAGCAGTCCGTTCGGGCTGAGTGTGCCCGCGACGACCAGCGAAGCAGGCCATGAGCCATGCCAGGAACTAAGATACTGGACGGAGGCCACGGCCTCGAGCGGTATGGCGCCGGCGATCGACAGCCAGTTAGCCCATGACGCCAGCAGCGCCGCCAGAGCACCGTGCGTGCACTGCGGGTAGCGGGTCAGACCGCCGGAGACGCGGAACATCGTTCCCAGCTCCACCGCCACCACAGCGATGATCAGTATGATAGCCTCGCCGATAAGCCAGGCGAGTATGGCGGAAGGGCCCGCCAGGGCAGCGGCTCGCTGCGCGCCAAATAGCCACCCTGAACCGATCATGGCGCTCAGGCCCGTGAACAGCAGCGGTAGTGCGCCGATGTCTCGCTTCAGTTGACCGACAGCTCGCGCCCCACCCTCCGAGGCGTCGAGCGGGGGCACCATAACCGCGGACGGCGCCTCTGCTGGCGTGACATCAATGGCGTTCGACAGGGCATCTGGCACCTGACCAGTCTAGCCAGCACCGCGCATTGTATTGTTTCAAAAGAACTTGAACGGCGCGCATAAATGTAACGTCTGTTACGAATATTGCCGTCCTTAGGTTGCCTACTTTGCAGATTTTCCAATCCACCGCGACAGCGACGCCCGTCGTGGCGCAACTCCGACCGGCAGCATGGGATCCGACTTGACTTTCGACAGCACAAAGATCGAGTCGGTCGCGAGCAGTCCGGGCAACCCGGCAATAACTTCGACGAAGAACGCTTCGTAGGCCGCCGTATCTCGCACCAGAACGCGCAGCAGGAACGAGGAGCCGCCGGTGGTCATACTGCACTCGACGATTTCCGGAACGTTTTCAATCGCCTGTGCGAAGGCGGTCAAGTATTCGCGCGAGCCGTTGATCAGTCTGATGCTGACGTAGACGGTGAGTCCGAGATCTACCTTGGCGGGATCGATAACCGCGTGTCGCCCGGTGATGACTCCGGCCTTCTCCAAGCGCGTGATCCGCCGCCACGCGGTTGGGCCGGTCACACTCACCAGTTCCCCGACTTCGGCAGCAGACAAGGTCGCATTGCGTTGCAGCACTTCGAGAATCCGCAAATCGGTCCGGTCCAGTTCGTTTGTGTTGTCGGTCATCCTGAGCTCCGGCATGAATGGGCGCCAGCGAAATAAACATTACATGAAACGGCGGATTGTCAAGGCAAAATGAAAGCCGCGGCCGGTAGAGCTTCATTAATATGACGCGCGCAGTCGCTGGGGGCCAGCGCTCGACTCCGCCTGCAGTCCATACGTCAAGCCTCTACCGGGAGCCGACACGGGATGACCATTTCATTTGCGAGACGGATGGTACGTGTGCAGCCGTCGGCGATACGTGAATTGCTGACCTTGGGTGCCGATCCGCGCATCATTTCCTTCGGCGGAGGGTATCCGGATCCGCAAACCTTTCCGCGCGCGGAGTTGGCCACTGCGTATCAGCAGGTGCTGGCGGCGAACGGTGCCGCGGCACTCCAGTACGCCACGTCGAGGGGTCTCGAGAGTCTGCGGGCGCATGTGGCAAAGCATATGCGGCGCACCGGAGTCGCCTGCGCAGACGATGAAATCCTAATCGTCCACGGTGCGCAACAGGCACTGGATCTAATCGCCAAGCTACTGATAAATAAAGGTAATTACATCGTCTGCGAGAATCCCACCTTCCTCGGCGCCCTGCTCGCTTTCAATCCCTATGAGCCGCGCTATGCCGCGGTCACGATCGACGACGAGGGCATGCGGGTCGATGAGCTCGACGACCTGCTGAGCCGGACGTCGGGCGCAAGACTCATCTATGTCATTCCAGATTTTCAGAACCCCACCGGCGTTACGCTGAGCCTGCCGCGACGACGTGCACTGCTCGAGGTAGCCGACCGCCACGAACTGATCATCATCGAGGACAGCCCATATCGCGATATCCGGTTTGACGGGGAATCTCTGCCGACCCTGAAGAGTCTCGACCGACAGAACCGAGTGGTGTTCGTCGGCAGCTTCTCGAAAATTCTCGCCCCCGGGCTGCGCACCGGATGGGTGGTCGCCGCCCCGAACATCATTGAGAAGCTAAGCCTGCTGAAGCTGGCTGCCGATACTCAGTGCAGCACGCTGAACATGGCTGTGATCTCGCAGCTTCTGCAGACGTTCGATCTGCCCAGGCACATTCGCAGCATCAGCTCCCAGTACCGGCACAAGAAGACAATTATGCTCGATACGCTGCGCAGCACGTTCCCGGCCGAAATCGGCTGCACAAATCCCTCGGGCGGACTGTTCACCTGGCTCACGTTTCCTGAGCGGTTCGACGCGCAGCGCTTCTTGCACGATGCGGCCATCCCGCACGCCAACGTGGCCTACGTGCCAGGCGGCACGTTCTTCCCGCTCGGTGCGCGCCACCACTATGCGCGCCTCAGCTATGCGACCCAGACCGACGAAACCATCGTCAGAGGCATCTCGGCCCTCGGTGAACTGCTGCACAATGAGCGTGCCCGCGGCTGGCCGCACTGCGCAAGCCGGCGGCGACGGCGAGGATGAGAATATCCGCATGCGCCCGCCGCGGTCGCGCGAGCACCAGCGTCTGAGCTCGGTCGGCGGGCTGGCCGCGACATTTTTGCTTCAACGCTCGATCAACACCTCGGAGCACGTGCATGGCAACCCGAAAAGAGCCCATTGAATACGCGAACGCATCGGCGGAGGTCCGCGCGGTCTATGACGACATCATGGCGACGCGCAAGACCGACTGGGTCAACAACTTCTGGAAGGTCCTGGCGCACGAGCCGGCGACGCTGCGCCGGGTCTGGTCGAACATCAAACAGATCATGGGCCCGGGGGCATTGGACCCGGCGGTCAAGGAAATGCTCTATGTCGCGGTCAGCGTGAGCAACGGATGTCGGTACTGCACCGCTTCGCACGGAGCCGCGGCGCGCAAGAAAGGCATGACGGAGGCACAATACTGGGAGCTGCTCGCCATTGTCGGTCTAGCAAACGACCTCAATCGCCTGGTGACGGCGCTCGAAGTGCCCGTTGACGAACAATTCCTCTGATGCGCCAATGCAGCCACCGGCGCCTGCAAGCCGGATCGGAGCGCCGCGGCGTCGCCGTTCGGCGCTCCGTGTATCCCCTGTCGTCACCCGACTGACGCAGGCGCCGACGCAATCGCAGGGCATTGAGGCGCATCGAGCCGGACTCCGCTCACGGCATCGGCTCCCTCGTCCGTCCCGGAGCGCTGAACCCGGTCGGTGATCCGCTCGCTGCGCAAACTCAGTCAGTCGCCCCGAGAGCACTGCCGGCGCCTTCACCATGCTATCCTGCGGGCGGTCCCGTATTGCACCGCCTGGATCCAGGGAGGCTCGCCGGCATGATTGACGTGCAGAACCTGACACGCAAGTTCGGCGAGTTCGTTGCCGTGCACGACATCTCGTTCCAGGTCGAGCGGGGCGAGATCTTCGCCTTCCTCGGACCCAAC
>JAJZFQ010000277.1 GCA_021805275.1 Pseudomonadota bacterium | reverse complement strand
AACGGATACGGTCCGACGTTGACGTAGCGTGTCCGGCCGGTGCGCAGGTCGATCCGCGCCAGGCTGTTGGCGAGCATTCCGGTCACATAGAGGTGCGCACCGTGCGGCCCGAGTGCCACGGCGTCCGGATAGAAGTGGTACGGCTTGTGGCTGTGGTCGCCCTGGTAGGTATACGGGTACTGTGCGCGCGGAAACGCTTGCCACTGCAGCGGATACTCGCGCACCACGCGAACCGCACCCTGGTGCATCTGCAGTGCCAGCACGCGGTCGGAGGCCCCACCGGTGGCATACACGATGCCGTGCGGCCCGGCGGCAAGACCCTGAAACAGGTCCCGATGCGACACGACGGTGGTGGCGACCGGATGCGGATTGCGCTGCGCGCGCTCGGTTGCGAGTGCCTGCGCGGCGCGCGTCTTGGCCGGCTCGTTGGGGCTGTACACCGTGCCGCCCGGGCCGGCGTGGCGGGGGTCGGTCGCGATGGCCGACCCGCCCGCGAATGTCTGGACGCTGAGCTGGCGCGCAGCTGCGCCCGCGAAGGTCGCCAGGCGCGCCTCGCGGCGCAGCCCCTGGCTGTACCAGGTGACCGTCTGGAACGGCGTCGAGCCGTTGGCGAGCACCAGCACCTGTGCGCCGACGCTGAGCACCTTGGTGGGGAAGTTCGGCGTGCTGATCAGCGTACCCACCGGTGAGACCCGGCGCCAGGTCGGCAGTACCCCGATGTAGTGGACCCGGTTGACGGCCGTGACGGTCACCGGGCCCGGCACGAAATCGCGCGCCGTGCCCGCAGCGGCTGCCGTCAGGGCCGGCAGGCCCATGCCCAGCAGGATCCCGAATAGCGCGCTGCGGCCGCGCGGGGTGTTGATCTTCGTCTCTGCCATGGTGTCGTCTCTCCAGTGGGACTCTGGCGCGGCGCCCGCACGGGGCGCAAGCGTGCCTCGGCACGGCAGCAGCCGGCGCAGCGGGAGGCTACGGACGAAAAGTGACAGGCCGATGACCGGCCAGTCCGCCACTCAGCGGCCGAAGGCGACCAGAAACTCAATGACGCGGTGCACGAAGGCGTAGAGCGGAACGGCGAGCAGCGGCGCCAGCAGCGCCGAGGTCGCCACGCGCCGGCCCGGGAACGCCCGAGCGCGTCCCGACGAGGGCGCCAGCAGGCGCTTGATCCGCTGCTCGAGCCCGCCACCGGGCCCGCCACCGGGCCCGCTGGCGCGCACGGTGCGCGCCGGCCGCGGACCGGCGATGGCCAGACGGGCCACCTTGACCAGAGCAGAGGCCAACGCGACGCGTTTGCGCGGATCGGCACCGCTCGCGCGCTCATCCGCCTCGATCTCCGTGGCCGCCTGCCACTGGGCGTTCAGCCCCCGGCCCGCCGGCAGCCAGGCGAGCACGTCGGGCACCGCGAGCAGCGCGAGCCGCTTCAGGTTGTCCCGAGCATCGATGTGCGCCGCTTCGTGCGCCACGACCTGACGAAATTCCTCCCCGTCGCACGCGGCCGCCACGCAGTGCGCCGCCACGATCCGCTGCCGCCAGCCGCCGACCACCGCCACGACGGGTTCGGCGAGGTTCACGAGGTTGACCTCGGGGCCGCCTTCGAACGCCTCGGTGCGCAGCAGTTCGGCGCTACGCACCAGCGCACGGGCCGCCCGAGCCGCCTGCCCCGCCCGCCGGATTCCATCGAGGCACACGAGCAGCGTCAGCCCCGCCGCCAGCACCAGCAGCGGACCGGGGTGGTCATCGGCGTGCGCCGGCTCATACAGGAGGAATGCCGGCAGCACCACGGTGAGCACCGCCAGCGCCGCGCCGGCCGCCGGCAGCAGCCGCAGGGCGAGCAGCGCATCGGCACGCTTCAGCCGGGCAAACCCCCCGGCCCGCCAGCCGGCGGCCACGAGCACCGACAGCAGCAGATTGGACAGTCCGTAGCTCGCCAGGAGCACCAGTACGAGCGTGGTCGGAAAGCTCATCTCGCCGGTCCCTGCAGGCGCAGCCGCTCGGCGTGCACCAGCGCCTCGAGTTCATCGAGCAGCTCCACGTCGGCATGTCCGACCGCCTGCACGAGCGTGGAGAGCAGCGCCGAGCTGTCGCGGCAGGCGCCGAGCAGATCGATGACCTGCCCGGACATCATTTGACCGAGCAGCTCATCGCGCGTGCAGCGCGGTTCGTACCCGAAGGCCCGCCCGAGTCGGCAGCGGTGCAGCACTCCCTTGCGGTACAGACGGTCCAGGGTCGTCATGAGGGTCGTGTACGCCAGTTGCGGGAAAGACGCATGCACATGGCGCACCGTCGACGCCCGACCGCGCTCCCAGAGCACCGCGAGCACCCGGCGCTCGAGCGGCCCGAGCTCGACTCGATCCTCCACGCGAACCCCCTGCCTCATCCCGCTGCGGCGATTCGCCGCAACCGAAGCCTCGCAAGTTCCGCGGCTCCGTGCAATGCCCGCTGCGCCGGACGCGCGGTGCGCAATTACGACCCCTGGTAGTACTGCCCGGCCGTTCTTTACACTTCCCGCAGGGCACGCCCTCACAGCGCATGAGGGGGTTGTCCCTGCGCCGCCGAGCATCGCCACGGCGCGCTGCGGACCGCCGGCACAGCCTCTGCCCAAAAGAGACCCGTCGGCGCAGCCGAACCCCGTCGCAGCGTCCTGCGGAACGCGCCGAGGTCCCCGCGCCGAGTCCGTTTTGAAGGGAGAACATGTCATGCCCGATGCACCTGACGCAGTGGCGATCGCCCGCGTCGTTCACCCGCGAGGGACCGCCACCTCGCCACCGGCGCGGCGATGCCCCACCGACGCGACGGGGTACCGATGGCTGCTCGCACTGTGCGCCGCGCTCCTGTCGCACGCGGCCGCGGCCGACGCACCGCAGGAATCGGCCTCGGCGCAGATCGGCCCGGTACTGATCGAGGCACGCCAGCCGCCGGTGCTCGGACTGCGGACCCATGCACCGGTGAAGGTGCTCACCGCCACGACGTTGCACAACCTCGGTGTGGAGAACCTCGGACAAGCCTTGCGGCTGATGCCGCTGTTCGGCAGTTCCAATGGGCTCGGCACCGGCAGGACGAGCAAGTTCACCAACGGCGGGGAGCAGAGCGCGGATCTGTTCGACTTGACCAACTCACGGGTGGTGATTCTCGTCAACGGACAACGCTGGATCGAGGGCTTTCAGGGCGACACGGACCTGTCGACCTTTCCCGTGGCGCTGATCCAGAAGATCGAAGTCTATCCCGCGCGCGGATCCGTCGCCTACGGCGACGGCGCGATCGCCGGTGTGCTCAACATCATCACCGTGCCTTCGTTCAACGGCGTCATGGCCTCGGCGGGCACCGGCATGTCGCAGGGCAGCGGACATTGGGACGGACAGCGCACCTGGGCCAGTGTCGCGCTCGGTCGGCGCGGCACATACTCCGGCCTGATGGCACTGCTCAGCGAGTCGAACCAGAGCGGTGTCTCGAGCGCCGCACGGGCCCTCACCGGCGAACCTCTGGCCGGCAGCGGCACCACCCGCGAAAGCCCGATCACCCCGTATGGTCAATTCACGTTCGTGCCGACCGGCGGACCTTACGCGAATTCGAGTCTCTGCCCGCTGCAGAGCACGGGATCTCGACTGTGCAACCTCACCGCCTCCCCGGTCGCCGGCGGCGGCTTCGTGCCGCTCGGCACCGCGACGGCCTTCAACACCCTGCCCTACAACGATCTGATCATGCCCTTGCAGCAGTGGGGCCTCTACGTCAGCGGCTACCATGATCTGGGCGATGGCGTGCGGGCCGATGCCAGCGTGTTCGTCGGCCAGCGGACCGCGAGCCAGTCCGGAGCGCCGAGCACGATCACCCTCGGGACCTCCGGGCTGCCGATCTCCATCAGCGCCAACCAGCCCTACAACCCGTTCGGCGTGGCGCTCGAGGCGAGCGGCGCCAATGCCAACCTGATCGCACTGTCGCAGCGGCTGAGCGGACTCGGACCCGTGCTGTTCCACGACCGCTCCGACACCTACCGCGCCACGGTCTCGCTCACCGGCCGTCTCGAACGCGATGCGCGCTCACCGTGGCACTGGCATATTGAGTATCTCTGGTCGGCGAGCCGCGTCGAGGATCAGAATCAGGGGCGGGTCAACCTGAACAACCTCGCCTTGGCCCTCGGCAGCCCGCAGGCCTGCGCCTCGGTGCCGCAGTGCACGCCGGTGAACCTGTTCGCGGGACCGGGCGGCCTGACTGCCCCGATGCTCGCGTTCATCGGCCTGCCCGAGCACAACCAGATCGCCAATTCGCTCCAGACGCTCGACGTGCGGCTGGCGCAACACCGGCTGCTCAGCCTGCCGGCCGGTCCACTCGCGCTCGGTCTCGGCTACCAATACCTGGCGCGCCACGGCGACTTCACGCCCGACCCGGCGGCGAGCCAGGGGATCGACAGCGCCGTGCCGCTGCTGTCGGTGCCGGCCTACGTCGGCGGTTACAGCGGCAACGCCCTGTGGGCCGAGAGTATCGTGCCGATCATCGGCGGCGTTCATGCCCTGACGCTCGGTGCGGGTCTGCGCGTCTACCGTTATTCCGATACCGGCACCGGCCACGTCGCCGAGACCACCCTCAGCTTCGATGCCCGCACCGATCTGACGCTGCAGGCCGGCTGGACGCAAGGCTTTCGCACGCCGGATCTGCGTGAGCTCGGTCAGTCCATGCCGGGTGCCGCCGCCACCATCAGCGATCCGTGCAGCAACTACAGCGCAGCATCGGTGGCGCCCACTGTCGCGGCCGCATGCGCTGCGGCGAGCATCCCGGCGAGCTACCTGCAGACGAACAACCAGGTGCAGAATCTGAAGATCGGCAACTCCGCGCTGCAGGCCGAGCGTAGCGAGAATAGCTGGCTCAGCGCCCGGTGGACGCCACACGCGGTGGCGGGACTGGCCCTGAACATCGCGTACTACCGCATCAAGATCAATGCTGCGATCAGTCGCCTCAGCCCACAGCAGACTTTGATCGAATGCTACGATCTGGGCAACACGCCGTCCTGCGCAGGCATCGACCGCGCACCGGACGGGCAATTAACCGT
Organism: Pseudomonadota bacterium; assembly: GCA_021805275.1. Next base: position 12,268 of record JAJZFQ010000277.1, on the reverse strand, counting down.
CGTCTCCACCCAGGCAACGAACGGCCAGAGCATCTTCACCGACTGGCTGATCGGCGGCTTCCAATACGCCTGGCGCACGACGGTCGGCCGCCTCAGCGTGCGCAGCGACATCGCCTGGACACACCACTACACCGTGGCCACCGCGACGAACCAGGGCATGCAGGTGCAGGAGCTGGCCGGCGTGGAGCTCGGCTCCGGCTCCCCCAGCGGCATTCCGATCTGGGACGGCACCGCACTGCTCGAATGGACGCAGGGCCGGTGGGAGGCGGGCTGGCAGATCACCGCCATCGGCCCGATGAGCGAGGCCTGTAGCGACCGCTACGACGGCACCCCGTACAGCTACACGGCGCTCGGCCTGTGCTCGCAACCGAACCTCACCGACTCCAGCCAATCACGCAACCACCTCGGCACCACCCTGTATCACGACGTCTATCTCGACTATCGGTTCTCGCGCCGATTGACCGTGACCGCCGGGGTCGACAACCTGCTCGGCAAAGCCCCGCCGATCTCGGTCACACAGTCATCGAACTACGATCCGTCGATCTACCGCGCACCCGGCCGCACGGTCTATGCCAGCATGAATTACCACATTAGTTGAGACCCGGCGCTCGCCCTCGAGCGCTCCGCTCGCCGCAAGAGTCCTCGCAAGCAACTCAGGCGGCGCAATCGTGCGCGGGCCTCCGCATCATTTTCGCGCGCATCGCCACGGTGCGCCTCGCGCTCGGCAGCGTCGACTCGGCGCCGCTCGACACCACCGGTGCCGGTCCGGTCGCGCACTTGAGGTTCGAGGCCGCCGCTGGCACGCCGCGGGTATGCACCGGTCTGCTCGCGGCCGTCCGCCGGAGTCACGCAAAGTGCATACTATGGCGTTGCGCTGCGGTCTGCGCCGCGCGCCCCACCCGGAGTCACCATGACACGCGCTGTGCGCACGATGGCGGCACTCGCCCTGGTTTACGGCGCGCTCGGCGCATCCCCCGGCCATGCCGCGACGCCCCTGCGCGCGCCCATCGTGTCGACCCAGGAGGGACGGCTGCGCGGGCGGCCGCGACCGGGCGGAGGCGCGGAATTCCTCGGCATTCCCTATGCCGAACCGCCCGTCGGCCCATTGCGCTGGAAGCCCCCGGTGCCGGTCAAGCCCTGGCGCGGGGTGCGCAGCGCGGTGCACTTCGGCGCGCCCTGCCTGCAGCCGCCGCTCGGCCCATGGAATGCACGAGCGGCCGCCTCAGGGCGCGAGGACTGCCTGTACCTGAATGTCATCGTGCCGCGCGGGCCCCTGAAGCGGCCGCTGCCGGTCATGTTCTGGATCCACGGGGGGGCCAACATCGGCGGCACCGGCGGATCGGCGCTGTATAACTTCGGAACGCTGGTCGATCACGGCGTCGTTCTCGTCACGATCAACTACCGGCTCGGCCTGTTCGGCTTTCTCGCCGACCCCGCGCTCACCCGGGAGTCCCCGCATCATGCCTCGGGAAACTACGGGCTGATGGATCAGATTCTCGCCCTGCGCTGGGTGCGTGCAAACATTGCGCGCTTCGGCGGCGACCCACACAACATCACGATTTTCGGACAGTCCGCCGGGGGCACCGACACCGGACTGCTCATGGCCTCCACCGCGCGCGGACTGTTCCAGAGAGCCATCGAGGAAAGCGGCACGCCGTTCGTACCCCCGGTCGCGCCCCTGGCGCAGGCCGAGCGCGCCGGAGCGCAACTGGTGGCCGCCCTGGGCGCAATGCCGGGCGCCGCAGGCATCGCACAACTGCGCAGGATGTCGGGTCGAACGCTGCTCGAGAAGCTCTCGGCGTTACCGCGCGGTTCCGTGCGGTATCCGCTCCCGGACGTCGACGGCTGGGTGATCCGGCGCGTGCCGTTGCTCACCTATGCCGCCGGCCGCGAGGCCCCCGTACCGCTGCTGTTCGGCACGACGACTCGGGAGATGAACTTCCCGCTGCCGCTCAGTGTCGTTCGCGCGAGCATCCGCCACGCGGCCGGATCGCTGGCACCGCAGGTGCTCGCATCGTACGGATTCGCGCACGGGGCAGCGGGCACCCGCAACGCGAAGTACGGCAGTGCGCTCAACCAGCTGCTCGCCGATGACACGTTCCGCTGTCCAGCCGTGCTCGAGGCGCGCTGGCACGTCGCAGCGGCTCATCGTGTCTACGAGTACGAATTCGATCATCCGCTGCCCGGCCATGCCTTCGCGGTGCACTCCTCGGAGCTTCCGTACGTGTTCGGGACCTTTCCGAGCCACGGCTTCCTCGGCGCTCACTTCACCGCCTCGGACCGGCAGCTCTCGCGAATGATCGAACGCTACTGGACGAACTTCGCCAAGACCGGCAACCCGAACGGACCTGGGCTGCCCGCCTGGCCCGCGTTCGGCCGCCGCGAGCGCTTCGTTGAATTTCAGGCGAACGGCCGTCTCACGTATGCGAGCCACATCCGTCGCGCGCACTGCAGGCTGTTCCGCGAAATCGTCCGGGCGCGCATGAGCGCGTCGCACTGAGCTCAGCGCCGCGAGCCCGACTCGGGGGACTCTTCAGCTGCTCCTGCGCAGGCGCTGCAGCCGAAAGTCACTCATGATTTCCTGCGCGGCGTTGTGGCCTGGCGCTCCGGTGACACCGCCTCCGGGATGGGTCCCCGACCCGCACAGATACAACCCGCGCAGCGGCCCGCGATAGTTGCCGTAGCCGAGCATCGGACGCGCGGAGAACATCTGGTCGAGTTGCAGCCGGCCATGGAAGATATCCCCGCCGATGAGCCCGAACGTACGCTCCAGATCCAACGGACTCATGATCTGCCGCCCGAGCACGGATCGCTTGAAATTCGGGGCATGCTGATTCACCGTCTCGATCATCAGATCGGCGACCTTCTCGCGGTGATCGTCCCAGGACTGGCCATTGGGTAGCTCGGGCGCGACATGCTGGCAGAACAGACTCGCCACGTGCCCACCGGGCGGGGCGAGGGAATCATCGAGCGTCGAGGGGATGACCATCTCGACGATCGGCTTGCGCGACCAGCCGCTGGTGCGCGCATCGAAATACGCCTGCTCCATGTAGCCGAGCGTGGGCGCCAGAATGATGCCGGCGGTATGGTGATCGGCCACGGCGGTACCGGGCAGGCAGGTGAAGTCCGGCAGCTCCGACAAGGCGACGTTCATGCGGAACGTCCCCGACCCGCATCGCCACTGACCCATGCGCTCGAGAAACGGCTTCGGCAGGACCGCCGGATCGATCAGACTGAGATAGAGCAGCCGCGGATTGAGATTCGAGACCACCGCCGCCGCCCGCACGATCTGGCCATCCGCCGTCACCACCCCGACCGCGCGGCCCTTCTCCACCATCACCTCGCGCACCCCGCTGCCGACGCGGATGTCCACGCCGCGGGCCGCAGCGGACTTGGCCATTGCCTGCGTGATCGCACCCATGCCACCGACCGCATGACCCCAGGTGCCCTTCTTCCCGTTCACCTCGCCGAAACAGTGATGCAGCAGCACATACGCGGACCCGGGAGAGTACGGACTGGCATAGTGTCCGACGATGCCATCAAAGCCATACAGGGCCTTGATCGGTTCGCTCTCGAACGAGTCCTCGAGATAATCGCCGGCCGAAGTCGCGAACAGGCGCAGCAGCTCCCGTCGCGAGTCCATATCGAGCCGCCCGAGACGCGAGCCGAGCCGCGCGGTGCGCAGCAACTCCGGGATCGCCGCGAACCAGTTCCCCGACACCACGTTCGGTGGCGTCTGCAGCACCAGTTCGCGCAGCACATCCGCAATCCTCTCCAGGCGCTCCGCGTAACCCTCGAGACGCTCGGCGTCGGCCGCGGAGAACTTCGCCACTTCGCCCCGCGTGCGCCCCGCTCCGCTGCACAGATAGCGCCCATCGGCCGTCGGCAGGAAGTTGGCGAGCCGCCGCTCCACGATGCGCAGACCGTACTCGTGAAGACTCAGGTCGCGAATCACCTTCGGATTGAGCAACGACACGGTGTAGGCGGCCACGGAGTTGCGAAATCCCGGATGAAATTCCTCCGTGACCGCCGCACCACCGACCACAGGGCGGCGCTCGAGAACGGTGACCTTCAGTCCGGACCGCGCCAGATACGCCGCGCACACCAGTCCGTTGTGACCGCCGCCGACGATCACGACATCGCGTCGCTCAGCGGTCATGATGACGATGGCTCCAGCCCGGCAGCGGCGCCCGAGGGGCGCGCGCCTCGGGGATGGTCGAGCGCATCCGGCGTGCGAAATTTCGCAGACAGACTTCGTTGTCCCCGAGCGGACCCACCGAGTAGCTGTCCGAGGCCATACCGGCCTGGACACGCTCGATGAGCGCGGTGTCCTCGCGATTGACCTGGCGGTTGATCCGCCAGTTCAGATAGCGCGCCGCGCGCATCTCGCGCCGCTCATCGGGGTGGACGTAGGCGATCTCGCGGATCAACGTTTCGGTCGGAGAAATCGGCAGGAACTGCATGAAGTCGACCTGATCGGGATAGATGTCGAAGGCCAGATTGGGCCAAAGCTTGAAGTAAATCCACAGCCGCTGACGCGGCGCGGACAGATGTGCCACGGGCGGCAGCAGCCTCTGGTAGCGCGCCTCGGACCAATTGCTCGAGGGCGTCGGGCGCAACTGCCCCCACATCTTGTCGATCCAGGGCTGCGCCTCGATGCCGTAGCTGTCCCCGAAGAGTCGCGAGAGTCCCGGATGCGCCACGGGGATGTGCAAGCCGTCGGCGTAATTATCGGCAATGTTCTTCCAGTTCACGGCACGCGGACGCAACGTGACCCGTCCCTGGGGAATCAGTTCCTCCAGGCGATACTCGGTCAGCTCGTGCAGGTACGGCGCAGCCATCTCGCGCACGCTCGGCCCACCGGGCGCCAACCGCACGAACACGAAGCCCAAAAAGATCTCCTGCTCCAACGCGACGAGGCCATGCTGCTGCCGGTCGAGCCCTTGGAACGCATCGCGCTGTGGTAGAGCAATCAGACGCCCGTCTGTCGCGTAAGTCCACGCATGATAAGGACAGGTAATGCGACGACCGCACTGTCCTTTGGATCCATCGAGCAGGCGGGCTGCGCGATGCCGGCAGACGTTGTGGAAGCTGCGCACCTCGCCGTCATCGCCGCGGACCGAGACCACGCTCTGGCCGAGGAAATCGAACGTGTGAAAGTCACCGCGCTGCGCAATGTCGTTGACGTGGCAGACGAGCTGCCAGCTGGTGCGGAAGATCTGCTCCCGCTCGCGCTCGAAGAACTCCGGATCGCGATAGATCCAGGCGGGCAAACTGTGCGAGTCCTCCTCGACTGCAGAGACGATGTCGGTCGCAGATGCGTTCACGGCCGGACTCACGTGGCCCACTGTTGAACGACTGTACAGCAGTATTTTGAGCAGGGTCAAGCGAGCGCTTTCCTCGGCGGCGCTCGCCGCAGCCGGATCCGCTCCTCGCGCCCGGCGAGATCCGCCTTGCGGCGTATCATGGGTGCACCGCGCGACGTGGTCCGCCCATGACGATCGCGCCATGATGAAGAGAGTGCGTTGATGGCCCCAGAGCACCGCCGGCCGAAATTCCGCCGCGCGTCCGCGAACGTGCGCCGCGAAGCGCTGATCGAGGCGACGCTCGCGTGCCTGCGCAGGCACGGCCATGCGGGGGTGTCGGCGCGGCGCATCGGTGCGGTGGCGGGGGTATCCCCGGGACTGATCACGCATCACTTTCCGAGCCTCTCGGCTCTGGTCGCGGCCGCCTACGAATCCCTCGCCATGTCGCTGCTGCACTCCATCGAGCAGCAGGCCCGCGAGGCGAAGACGACCGCGCGGGTGCGGTTGCGGCGGTTCTTTCAAGCGTCGTTTGCGCCGGGACTCCTCGAGCCCGGACTGTTCAATGCCTGGCTCGTGTTTTGGAGCATGATGGCCCATGACGCCCAGGTCCGCGCGGTGCACGAGCGCACCTACGTCGCGTACCGCGCCGTACTCGAATCGATGCTCGGGGAGCTCTCCGGTGACGGCGGCACGCCGCATTTCAAGCTGCGGCCGGCCGCCATTGCACTCGCCGCGCTGCTCGATGGCCTGTGGATCGAAGCGAGCATGAACCCGCGCACGTTCAAGCCCGCCGAAGCCGTCGCGCTCTGCGATGACTGGATCAGTGCGCTCAGCGCGGGCGCCCTTCCGAGCCTGCTGCACCCGCCCGCACGGCGCACCACGCGACCCCGCTCGCCCCCTGAGCCCGGCCCGCGCCGCTGATGCCCCCGAGCCTTACGGCTGGGGAGCATCAGCGCCGACGAAGACCAGGCTGCAGCAGGTGACCGCACCTTCGGCTCTCTCCAGTTCCGAAACGTCGACCTCGCAGACGACCAGACCACGGCGGCGCAGCCGCTCGGCGGTGCGCGGCTTGGAGGCCGGATAGATCACCTCGTCGCCGAGCAGCAGCGCATTGGCTCCGAGCGGCTCGGCAGGGTCGACCTCGATCCACTCAAGCCCCCTGAACGGCTCGGTGGCGACGAACTGCGGATTGACCAGCACAGTCTCCGGGCCCACCACGGTCACCGCGCTCTTCAAATGCAAGCAGCCGTGCACCGGGACGGCTTCGACCCGATAGCCCAGCGGCGCCACGTGGCCCGCCAGCTGCTCGATGCCCGAACGGCTGCTGCGACCCGAGAGTCCGACGTAGAGCGTCCGGTTCACGCGCAACACATCACCGCCATCGAGAGTTGCCGGCGCCGCAATCCCCGCGATCCGCCGGTACCGGCCGAGCACGTCCGCCACCGAATCGGTTTCGGCGCGCCGCGAGGGCGCGCCCGGACGGGTCACGACGGCGATTTCATCGAGAACGATCGCGGTATCCTCGACGAACACCGAGTCGGCGAGCATCGGGGCCTCGGGCAGCCGCTCGAGACGACAACCCACGCGACTCAGCGCCTGCTCGTAGGCCGCGTGTTGCTCTCGCGCCCGGTCGATGTCGATCGGCGTCCGCGCCAGATGCGTCAGCTCGCACCGCAGCAACGCCAGACTCACCGGGCGCGTCACCGCGATGCGCACCTGCTGCGGGCTGCTCGGCATGGGCACCTCGTCAGGAACGATATTCGACACGAAGAATATCAGGTACTGTGTACGGGCTCGAATTCCCCGTCCTCTCTTCGGAGGAATCCGCGACATGCACCCCGGCAGTGAACCGCGACGCAGCCTAGGTCTGGCCACCACCACCTCCGTGGTGGTCGGCAACATGGTGGGCTCGGGAGTGTTTTTGCTGCCGGCCGCACTCGCGGTGTACGGGCGATACAGTCTGTGGGGCTGGGGATTCAGCACCGCCGGTGCGCTGCTGCTGGCGTGGATGTTCAGCGACCTGGCACGGCGCATGCCCCGCTCCGGCGGACCGTACGCCTATACGCGCGAGGAACTCGGGGATTTTGCCGGCTTCCTGGTCGCGTGGATGTACTGGATCAGCATTGCCGCATCGGTGGCCGCGATTGCCGTCGCGTTCGTCAGTTACCTGGTCCCGTTCGCACCCGCACTGGCCGTGCACCGTTGGGCCGGCGCCGGCGCTGCTCTGCTCACGAGCTGGGTGCTCACGGGCGTGAACATCTGGGGCGTGCGCGCGGCCGGCCGGCTGCAACTCGTCACCGTGATCCTCAAACTCTCCCCGCTGTTGGTGCTGGCCACCGTCGGCAGTTTCTATTTTGACCCCAAATTGATCACGGCAGGACCGGCCACCGTCAGTCCGTTTGCCTCGATCAGCACCTGCGCAGCCCTGACGATGTGGGCCTTCGTCGGCCTCGAGTGCGCCACCATCCCGGCCGATCATGTCAAAGACCCGGCAAGAACCATTCCCAGAGCCACGCTGCTCGGCACCACCATCGCCGCCGTCGTGTATATCGCCTGTACCACGGTGGTGATGGGCATCGTGCCGGCCGCAACGCTCGCACACTCCAACGCGCCGCTCGCCGCCGCTGCGCAAGCGCTCTGGGGAGGCTGGGCCGGGGATCTGATCGCCGCGGCCGCGGCGATTTCGTGCTTCGGTGCGCTCAACGGCTGGACGCTCATGGCCGGGCAGTTCGCGCAAGCCGTCGCCCGCGACCAGCTATTCCCGAGCGTCTTCGCCCGCGAAATCCGGCGCGGCACCCCAGCGATCGGGCTGGTGCTCTCCGGACTCATCGCCAGTGGCCTGATCGCCATGAACTACAGCCGCGGTCTGGTCGGCACCTTCGACGTGATCATCCTCATCGCCACCTTCTTCACCCTTGTGCCGTACATGATGTGCGCGGTGGCGGAAGCGCTCGGCAGCCGCGAGCACGCCCGCCCGCTGCGCAACGTGCTGCTGGCCGCGGTGGCATTCGCGTTCGCGCTCTGGGCCGCGGCCGGCACCGGCCAACACTCCCTCTACTGGGGCACCCTCGTCATGCTCGCCGGCCTGCCGGTGTACGCCGGTCAGAAGTGGGCGCGGGCGAGGCAGATCTGAACGCCGCAGACCCCAGACTTCCTCGCGCGCTGCAATCCTGGACGCCCCGACACGCGGACGGTTCCACCCCCGGCCGCACCCGAACCGCCCACGCCTGAGGCGAGGCCACCTCGCCCCTGATCCCTAGACGTCGCGGCGAGTGAGCGCACCGGCGCTCTCCTCGCGCAAAGCACACCAAGCCGGCGCGCCGCCCAGGATCACCCACCGGTCGGCACACCGGAACACTCGAGGACACTGACGTCACGTCGGCGAGAGTGCAGCGCCACCTCAGGTATGCGTCGAGATTCCCAGCAACGCTCCACGCTTCGCATCCGACGCACCTCGGTCACACCCCGTGTCATTGCCGGCGCTCATCCGCCCGACCCACTGTGGAGTGACTCGCTTCAAAAACCATCCTGTATCGCGCCTGATACATCGGTTGGGGATTCCCGCGCTGAGTCGCCAGAGCGCGCGCTCTGGCGGCATCAGCGCGCTGGACTCACCGCGGTCTGCGCCGCCAATATTTCTCACATTCTCCGCAGCGCGGTCCCTCGCCACTCTCGGCCGGAGACGGTACACAGGCAACACCTCAGACACCGTGAGTGCTACGTACAAGCCCCACTGTAAGCACGGCCGTTGCCGCTATAGCGTGCCGCGGCATGCACGTGACATAAGAAGCCCTCCACATGTCTCGGCGCGTCGTCGTACTACAGGGTGCCGGATCCACACTGGAACTGGACATCCTGATCGCCGCCCAGAATTGGGAGATCCGTCGTGCGACCCGACTCGAAGACGTCCGCGCCGCCGGCGGTGAGTCGGACTGCTCGGTCGGCATCGCGGTCTTCGACGAGGCGCTCATCTGTAGCCCGGGTGACTTTATGAGGATCGATGCGCCGAGCGACATGGAGTGGCTGGCCGTCATCCCCAAAGAGGCGCCGCGAGATCCGCGAGCGGCGCGCGCGCTCGCCTCCATATTCTTCGACTTCCACACGCTGCCGCTCGACGGTGCTCGCCTGCTGCACTCGCTCGGGCATGCGTATGGGAAATCCCTGCTGCGCCGCGCCGCCTTCGCCCCCCCGATCCGCAGCCGCGGCCAGTACGGCATGATCGGCGACAGCCCGGGCATGCAGGCGCTCTACCGCCAACTCGAGCGGGTGATGCGCGCGAGTGCGCCCTTGCTGCTCACCGGCGAGAGTGGCGTCGGCAAGGAACTCGCCGCCCGGGCAGTGCACGGCGGTTCGGAGCAAGCCGCCGGTCCATTCGTACCGGTCAATTGCGGCGCACTGCCCCAGGCGCTCATCGAAAGCCTACTGTTCGGCCACGAACGCGGCTCATTCACCGGTGCGCACGAACGACAGATCGGTTCGATCGAGGCGGCCGACCATGGAACGATCTTCCTTGATGAGATCGGCGATTTGCCGCGTCCCGCCCAAGCGAGCCTGCTTCGCTTCCTGCAGGAGTCCACCGTGACCCGGGTCGGTTCGACCCGCGAGCTGCGCATCGACGCCCGCGTCATCGCCGCAACGCACAAGGACTTGAGTGCCGCGGTTCGGGCCGGAGAGTTTCGCGAAGATTTATTTTATCGACTGAACGTGCTGCATATCGAGATCCCACCACTGCGGGCACGTGGCGCGGACAGCGTCCTCCTCGCGGAGCACTTTCTGCATCGGGAAATCCTCGGCTGCCAACCCGGCGTACGCGGCTTCTCCGAGGCCGCACTTGCGGCGATCCGGCACCACAGCTGGCCCGGGAACATCCGCGAGGTCCTGAACAAGGTGCAGCACGCGGTCGTGATGTGCAACGGTCCGCTGATCACCCCAACGGACCTGCAATTGGAGCGCCGCGGCGCGCTGTGCGTCAGCGGCTCCCTGGCCGACGCACGCGCGGGGACCGAGCGACAACTCATCGAGACCGCGCTCGATCGCAGCGGCCACAACATCGCCGCGACCGCACGCGAGCTCGGGGTCTCCAGAGTCACGCTCTATCGGATCCTCAAACGTCTGGGGATGTCCCCGCGCGGACGTCTCAGTGCGCTCGACTCTTGAGCGATCAGTCGCCATGCCATGGGAGCAAGAACAATGCACCGCTGCCGTACCCTTGCCGCAAGCACATTGCTCGCGGCCGCGTTGTCCCCCTGTGCCCACACATTCGCTGCCGATTCTCCGCCCGCCACTCAGCCCACTCCAGTCGGTCAGGCGCCGGCGGCACCGCAGGGCCCGGCACCTGCGGCCCAGGTGTTTGCCGAGCCCACGGCATTGACTCCGCAGGGAACTCTGGTCCTCGAGCCGTCCATCCAGTACGTGCATTCGACCAACAATCAAATCGCCCTGCTCGGCTACACGGTCCTGCCGGCACTGACCATAGGTCTCATTGACGTTCAGCGTATCGAGAGCAACTTGACGACGTACAACCTCACCGCGCGGTACGGTCTGCTGCGGCGTCTTGAAATCGAGGTGCGGGTTCCGTACGTGATCGAGAACACCACCACGGAAACCCGACCGCTGGCCACCGCGGCCACCACCAATTCCTATTTCAACGCCTCCGGCAGCGACATCGGCGACGCGGAGGTGGCATTGCGCGCGCAGCTGAACGAATTTCACGGCGACAACGTCGTGTGGATCGGGTCGCTGCTATTCAAGTCGCATACCGGCACCAGCATCTTCCAGGAACCGATCGACCCGAACACCGGCCTGCAGAGTACGCTCGCCACCGGATCTGGGTTCAACGCGATTCAGCCAGGCATCACGTTCCTCATGCCGTCCGATCCGGCGGTCTTCTTCGGCGGCGCCGATTACACTTACAGCATCAGTCGCAACGTCGGGCACGGATATGGATACATCCATCCCGGCGCCATTATCGACGTGACCTTGGGCATGGGTCTGGCGCTCAATGCGCGCGCCTCGTTCAGCATCGGTTACCAGCACAGCATCGTTTTCCAGACCACACAGACCTCACCGGCAAGTGGTCTGGCGCTCGCCCGAGTCGGCACCCTGCAGCTCGGGACGCTGCGCTTCGGCGTCACCTACCAGATCAATCGCAGCACGCTGCTGAACGTCACGATTGGGATCGGGGTGACACGCGATTCTCCCGATCTCGAGGCGACCGCCCGCCTGCCGATCTCCTTCTGAGGCGCCCCGGTCCGGCTCAATGGCTGATCGAGGCCTCCACCTGCGCCTGGATCGCCGACGCCAACGACAGCGCATTGGCCACCGGCAGACTGCCCAGTGTCGCGGTGATGGTCGTTTGAGTCTGGATCGTGGTCGCAAGCACTTCATTCTGCACTGCGGTCGTGATCGCCGATGCGTTCGGGAGGTTGGTGATCACGATGACCGGCACCACGCCGCCGGCACTGGGCGAACTCGTCACCTGCGGCGATGCTGCCACGATCGGCGCAATGTTCGCCGGTGCCGACGGAACCGCAGGGCTCGCTGTGACCAAGGGGCTGGCCTGAATTGAGGGGTGCGCCTGCGTCGCCACCGGCGCGGTCGTTGCAACCGCAGGCTGCACTGCCGGTGCCGAGACCGATGGCGCCGGAGCCGACGGAGCCGATCCGCTGCCGGTTCCGGACAGTGCGCCGTTGGCGACCGCGACAGCATTCGTGAGCGCACTGCCGAATTGCGCGGTCGATCCACTCTGCACGTCAGGAGAGCTCACCGATCCGCTGGTCACTCCAGGGGTACTCGAGGTGACCGCGGATGCACTCGCCACCGCAGGAGCGCCTACCGGCGCGGTCTGAACTGGAAGCGCGGTGGCAACTGGGGTGGCCACCGGGGTGGCCGCCGGGGTGGCCGCCGGGGTGGCCGCCGGGGTGGCCGCCGGGGTGGCAACGGGCGTGGACATCAGGAGTCCC
>JAJZFQ010000068.1 GCA_021805275.1 Pseudomonadota bacterium | reverse complement strand
CGCCAGCGGGTACGCCATCGAGCCGGCGCGGCTGTTCGAGCTGGTCAGCCAGACGTTCTTCCCCGGGGCGGTCTATCAGGGCTACGGGCGCGTGATCGCCGAGTCGCGCTTCGAGCCGGCCGGATTCAGAGCCCGGCTCGGGCTGAAGGACGTGCGTCTGGCGCTCGCCGCCGCCGAGGCGGTCCATGCTCCGCTGCCGTTGGCCAGTCTGATGCGAGACTCGCTGCTCGAGGGCTTGGCGCGCGGGGAGGGCGAGTGGGAATTCGGCGCGGTGCTCGGTCGCGCCCCGCTGCGGCGCGCCGGCCGCTAGAGCAGCCGGGAGGCCGCGTCGAGCCAGGTGCGCTGCGCGCGCCGGTAGTGCGCCGGGGCAATGCGTGCCCGTTCGAGCAGCTCGCGGGCCACCTTGCTGGCCGTCTCGCGCTCGCCCTGACGCTCGAGCAGCTGTGCATAGCGCACCGCCGCCTCGGCACCGGGGTAGGCCGGTGCGAGCGCGCGGTACTCCGCGAGTGCCCGCTCGAGGCTGCCTTCCTGCTCGAGCGCGCGCGCATAGAGCAGGTGGCGTTCCGGGGAGTTGAACTGCGGGTTGTGCTGCATCAGCGCCTCGAGCGTGCCGCGCGCGGCGCTCGCCTCGCCGTTGCCGAATTGCGCGCGGGCCAGGCCGAGCATGAGATTCGGGTCGTGCTCATAGAGACCGCTCAAGGTCTGGCGGTACTGCGTGATCGCCTCGGCGCAGCGGCCGTGGCGCACGAGTTCCTCGGCGTAGCGCTGGCGGCTCGCCACGTTGCCGGTGACCGCCGCCTCCTGCTCGAAGCGGCGCAGGTCCCCGTACGGGTCCATGGCCTGCTTCAGGCCGCGCCCGGCGCGCTGCGCGGTGCGGCTGCCGAACAGCTCCGGGAGGATCTCCACTGCCGCGTACGCCAGCGCACCGAGCAGGGGCAGGAACAACATGACCCAGACCCAGATCCAATTGCGCCCGGTTTTGATGCAATGGATGATCAGAGCGAGCGACAGCGCGTAGGGCAGGATCAGGTACAGCATGAGCAGGCTATCGTACCGCATCCGGCGGTCGTCTCGCCCGGCCGGCAGATCGGCCCGTGATGCTGATATTCTGCCGCGCATGAAATCCCTCAGAGCGCCCGGCATGCGCTCGGCGTTGGTCGTGCTCGCACTGCTGCTCGGCGTGCCGTGGGCGGCGGCGGCCGTGCCGCGCCTGCGCGCCGGGGTGTACGTGCGGCACCCGGCGGCGCTGCGCCCGGGCGCGCCGCGCCGTCCCCGCATCGGCCTGGTGCTCTCTGGGGGCGGGGCGCGCGGCCTGGCGCACATCGGGGTGCTGATGGTGCTGCAGAAGCTGCGCGTGCCGATCGACGCCATCGCCGGCACCAGCATGGGCGCGGTGGTCGGCGGACTGTACGCCAGTGGCCTGAACGCCGAGCAGATCGAGTCGGTGGTGCGCTCGCTGAACTGGCAGGAGGCGTTCCGCGATCAGCCGCCGCGCCAGAATCTGACGCTGCGGCGCAAGGAGGAGGACGACAACTTCCTGGTCAACCTGCGCATCGGCGTGCGCGGCGGGCACCTGGTGCTGCCGGAGGGGTTGATCGAGGGGCAGAGCCTCACCGAGATTCTGCGCCGCCTGACGCTGCCGGTGGCGCGCATCACGAATTTCAACGATCTGCCGACGCCGTTTCGGGCCGTCGCCACCAATCTCGCCACGGGCGCCGAGGTGGTGATGAGCTCCGGTGATCTGACCAGCGCCATGCGCGCCAGCATGTCGGTGCCGGGGGTATTTGCGCCGGTGGCCCGCGGCGGACAGCTGCTGATCGACGGCGGCGTCTCGGACAACCTGCCGATCGACGTGGCGCGTGCGATGCACGTCGACGTGCTGATCGTCGTCGACGTGAGCTACCCGATGGAGCCGCCACGGCGGCTGAACGGCGTGGCGGGCATCAGCGCCCAGACGCTCGCGATTCTGATGAAGCGCCGCTCGGACCGAGAGCTCGCGACGCTCGGCCCGCACGATGTGCTGATCCAGCCGAATCTCAATGGCATCTCCTCCTTCGACTTCGGCAACGTCAACCGCCTGCTCGCGCTCGGTGAGGCGGCCGCCTGGAAGATGCGCCGGCGCCTCTCGGCCTTCTCGGTGAGTCCTGAGGCCTACCGCCGCTACCAGCAGCGGCGCGTGCGCCTGCGTCGCGCGCCACCGCGGATCGCGTTCGTCGAGGTGCGCACCGGCTCGCGCAGCTACTCCGCGCCGATCGAGAAGCTCTTCAGCGACATGATCGGCAAGCGCATGAACCCGAGCGCGATCTCCCGCCGCATCACCACGCTCTACGGCCAGGGCGGCTTCGACACGCTCGACTACCAGCTGGTGCGCCGCGGCCGGCGCTACGGACTGCTGATCGATGCGCGCCGCGCCTCGATTGGCCCGAATTACCTGCGCTTCGGGCTGAGCTTGCAGGATGATTTCTCCGGCGATGCCACCTACGAGGCGGCGGCCCGCTACGTCATGTCCGACATCACCCGCCCCGGCGGGGAGTGGGTGACGGACGGGGAGATCGGGCAGACCTCCCAGCTCGCCACCGAGGTGTACCTGCCGTTCTCGAAGTTCTCCGGCTGGTTCGTGCTGCCGAAGATCTCGATCGCCGCGAGTGATCTGCCGTTTTTCATCGGTCAGCGCGTGCGCGCGCAGTACCGCGAGCACACGTTCCGCTACGGACTGGATCTCGGCAAGCAGTTCGGCGACTGGGGCGAGATCCGCGCCGGAGTGTATCGCGAAGAGGGACACTCGAGGCTGAACGTCGGGGATCCGAACGACCCGTCGCTGCCGTTCCCGCCGCTGCAGAACTTCGGCTCACTGACCTATTTCCTGCGCTTCAGCTACGACACGCTCGACAACATCGACTTCCCGCACTCGGGCGAGCAGGCGACGCTGCAGTGGAGCAGCGCGCACAACGTCATCGGGGCGCTCTCGAGCTACAACCAGGTGACGCTGCACTACCTGGCGGCGCACACCTGGCACGACCGCAACACCGTGGCGTTCTCGTTCTCCGGCGGCAGTCTGCTCAACCGCGCCACGAGTCTGCGCATGGAGTTTCCGCTCGGGGGGTTCCTCAACCTCTCGGGACTGAAACCCTACTCACTCTACGGTCCGCACTTCGGCGTGGCCACCGTGTCGCTGTACCGCGAAATCGACCGCGGCGGACCAGGCTATCTCGGGGTGCCGATCTACCTCGGCATGTCGCTCGAGGCCGGCAACGTGTGGCAGAACCTGAGCCAGGTACGGTGGAACACGCTGCACAAGGATGCGAGCATCTTTCTCGGGCTCGACACGTTCTTCGGCCCGGTGTATCTCGGCAGCGGCTTCGACGACCACGGCAGCCAGTCGTACTACCTGTTCCTCGGTCGCACGTTCTGAGGCGCCGAGCGCCTCGGTGCCTCAGACCCGGCGGCTCTCGACCAGGTTCTCGACCTTCTCGAACACCAGGGCCGGCTTGTCGCCGGCGCGCGAGTACAGGTGGCGGCGGCTCATCTCGCGCAGCGACGCGTCGCGCTCGGCGGTCGTGGCGTACCAGTGCAGTCGGTGCCACTGCGGCCCGACCAGCTTGCTGAACGGATCCCCGGGACTGAGGCTGATGCGCACCCCATAGGGCCGCTGCCGATCGGTGTGGGGACTGGTGAGATTCTGTGGCTGGCTGATTCCCATGGCGTCCGAAGCTTAAGGCGCCAGGCGGCGCGGGCGCAAGAGCGCCCGCGGGACGCGCTATCATGCGCAGCGGAGGATTTCGCCATGACATCGTCGCACCAGAAAACCACCCTGCCCGAACCTCACGAGATGCTGCCGGGGCGCAGCACCGCACTCGAGGTGCCGCCTGAGCACTTCGTGACCGGTCATCGCATCGTGCCACCGTTCCCGCAGGGGCTGCGTGAGGCGCTGTTCGCCATGGGCTGCTTCTGGGGCGTCGAGCGGCTCTTCTGGGAACTGCCCGGGGTGTATTCGACGGCCGCGGGCTATGCCGGCGGCACGACGCCCAATCCGACCTACCGCGAAGTGTGCAGCGGGCTCACCGGCCATGCCGAGGTGGTGCGCGTGCTCTACGACCCGGCGCAGATCCGCTACGAGACGCTGCTGAAGGCGTTCTGGGAGTCGCACGACCCGACGCAGGGCATGCGCCAGGGAGGGGACGAGGGGACCCAGTACCGCTCCATGATCTTCACCGCGGATGAGGCACAGCAGGAGGCAGCCGAGGCCTCGTTGCGCGCCTACCAGGGGCGGCTGACGGCGGCCGGTCACGGCGTGATCACCACGCAGATCGCACCCTGGCCGACGTTTTATTACGCCGAGGATTATCACCAGCAGTACCTGGCGAAGAACCCGGACGGCTACTGCGGGCTCGGAGGCTGCGGGATCCCCTTCAAAATCGCGGAGCGATCGGCGGGCGAGAAAGCGTAGTCGGAGCGATACGGTGGGTTTCAGAGGGAAACCTGCCGGTGAGCGTCGTCCTCGACGAGGACCCTGCGCGTGGCTCCGGGTAGATGCAGGATGATTGCGGCGCTGGAGTCTACTGGAAGTCTACCGTCGACTGCGGGTCAGGATCGCCCGCGGTGAAGCTCACGAGCGGCCATTGCCGTAGCTACGATGTGTAGCTACACTACGTCATGTACGCGTGGGACGAAGCGAAACGACTGGCGAACCTGCGCAAGCATGGCATCGATTTTCGCGATGCACCGAAGATCTTCCGAGGATTCACGCTCACGGCAGAAGATGATCGGGAATCCTACGGTGAGCGGCGTTTCCTCACGCTGGGGCTGCTCGAGGACCAAGTCGTCTCGGTAGCCCACACCGAGCGTGGGAAGGACATCCGGATCATTTCGATTCGCAAGGCTACGAAACATGAAGCGCGCTTCTACTTCTCGCAAATCGCAAACTGACCTGCGCCGCGTAAGGCGAACGACTGACGCGACCATGGTTCGAGACGGCGATGCACCGGAGTGGACTCCAGAAATGTTCGCTCGCGCTGTGGCCCGCAAGGGGTTGAAGCCTGTGCCCAAGAAGGCACTGCTGTCGCTTCGCATCGATTCCGACGTGGTCGAGTGGTTCAAGTCGCAAGGTTCGGGCTATCAGTCGAGAATGAACGCTTTGCTGCGCGCCTATATGGAAGCGCACCGGTGAGGTCAAATTGAAGGATTCCCTGGGTCCCTCGCATTGCGTCAGCAAAAATGTTACCGCCAGGGGTCATCGCCTCACCTGAAACGTTACCAGTGAGCACGTCGGCATCATTCCGCACGGGAGTTCCTCCGGCGCTTCGCGCCGGGAATTTCCCTCGATTGGAGACGAGATTGCGGGGCGAAAACAAGCAGGCACAAATCCGCAGTACCCCGGGGTGACGCGCCGCGGTGTCGCCACTGCCACCGTGGATCGGTAACATCGGCGATGAGGCATTCGGTAACAAAAATGACGTGAGGCAATACGAGGGCTGGGTACCTCGCGTGACGAAGTTGCAGGCGGAAAAGCTTGCAGACGGCGTGTGGAGCGCTGCACTCGCACCAGCAGACCTTCAGAGGCTGGTCGGGCGGCCCAGTCGCTTGGGCTCGGTAAGCGTCCTGCTCGTGCTCGAGAGCCCCCACTTCAACGCTTCATCAAGCGCCTTTAGCAAGTTACGAGAAAAGGGCGAGAAATCTAGGGGGTGGTGTAGGGCACAGCATCCTGGTGTGGAATGCACGAGCGGCAAACTTAAGGCGAGTGTGAGCGGAGGGCGTGACGGAGGGTTCAGGTTCTGGACTGACCCTATGTATTGCAGGTCGTGCGAACTGCTGACTGACGTAACGGTTGCCTATGCCCTCGACCCAAGCCACCCAGAATCAATCCCGATGGCTGACGAGCCGCGTGAATTTGGCAAGTGTCCCGCATGTGGTGGGCAACACCTCGCCTTGTGGTCGTCGGGACAACCGTGTCCGAGATGTGGCGGTGACATGCGAGATTCAGGCATGGTCACCCTGGCGGATTGACCAGCGTACGTCAGGCTGGTCTACCGCTCGACTGGCGCAGGGGTCCACCGGAAGTCGACCCGGATCGTACTGGCGGTGACATATCGACGTGGTTTCCGTAGCATTTCCGCGCATCGGGCTTGCTACCACCAGCAGTACCTGGCGAAGAACCCGGACGGCTACTGCGGGTTGGGCGGCTGCGGCGTTGCGTTCAAATTCGCGCCGCGGGAGTGATGCGCGGGCTCGTGCCAGGTCGCATCGGGCACGAGCGGTTCTATGGATCCTCGAGCCGATACGGTGCCCGCTACGCCCGTAGGGAATGCGGCATGACCTGAGGATCAAAAAGAACCACATCGCCGGGTGGAATCGTAGCGATGACCGTATTGCGACCGCTGTTCTTGGCCTGGTAGAGCGCGGTGTCGGCGCAGTTGATCAGATCGACCACGTTGTCGCCGTCGACGGGATGGCAGGCGATGCCGAGGGACGCCGTGACGCGTGGCAGGGGCGCGCCCCGGGACGAGACGCGCAGCTGCGCGATCGCCTCGCGGATCGCCTCGGCCTTCCCATAGGCGTCATCGAGCGCACAGGCCGGCAGCGCCAGCAGGAACTCCTCCCCGCCCCAGCGACACGCGACGTCCTCGGCACGGGTATGGCGCTTGAGGACCTGAGCGACCTCGCGCAGAACCGCATCACCGGCCTCGTGTCCGTGGGTGTCGTTGAAATTCTTGAAATGATCGACGTCGAGCATGATGAGGCTGACGGGGTACTCGTGTCGT
This sequence comes from Pseudomonadota bacterium, assembly GCA_021805275.1. Next base: position 10,584 of record JAJZFQ010000068.1, on the reverse strand, counting down.
TGCGCGCGGGCGAGCTCGCGTTGCAACGAAATCTCCAGGTGCCGCCGGTTGTACAACTCGGTGAGCGGATCGCGTTCCGCACCGGTGCGCAGACTCTCCTGGAGGCGCAAATTGCCGAATGCGAGCGCGAGCTGTTCGGCCACGGTCCGCGCCAGACGCTGCGTATCGGCGGGGAAGATCTGTCCGTGCGCACCACTTAAATACAGTACAGCGATCGCATTGCCGTCGGCCACCAGCGGAACACAGAGACACGGATGCTCACCGGCAACGACATGCGCACACCGTGCGCCCGGGCGAGCCGGTTCGTACAGATGGGCACGACCGCGGCGCAACGCCCAGCATTCGTTCGAATCGAAGCTCTGAGCGACGTGCGCATCACCCCAGCGCGCCTGCAAATCCAGCAGGTTCTGCGGTCCGCGCGCGGTGTAGAACGCCCCATCGATTCCCGCCAGGAGCTTCGGCAGCGCGCTGCAGATGACGCCGGCCATTTCGCTCTGGGAATGACAGACCTGCAGCAGATCCATCATGCGGTTGGTGGCGGAGATTTCCTCGAGCCGACGATTCTGACGTCGAATGACGGTGCGTAGCGTATCGACCGTGCGTGCGCCTCTGCGCACCTGTAGAGTCAGGATTGCAGCCGCGGTGGCGCCGATGAGTGCCAGGGCGAGGAGCGTATCGGTCCGGTGCGCCGCGCTCAGAGCAGCGCCGCTGCGCGCAACGGCGGCAAACGCCACGAGCAACGCGCTCGCGCCGATCACCCACCCTGAGGCAGCCGCGGCACTCGGCCGAGTCCTGGCGGCCCGGCGCGTCGAGTTCTGCAGTGGTTTTGCGGTCCGCTCCAAGGGTGACACCGGTGGCGAGGCTGGCGCTGCGCTCTCTCGGGACAGGTCTCGATGCTTCTGTGTCGGCAGGCGATCGCCGGCCTTGAAAGGAGTCGACCGGAATGTGCTGCGGTCCACGCTTTGGAGGCGGTCAATGCCCAGATCGCGCCGGCGGGGGCGGAGCACTGTGCGGGCCGAGGTGCCTCAGATTCACATCCGCCGGTGTCCCTTGAGCGGTGCGCGAGGTCGCCGGCGCGCCGGTGCTGGCCGCAAGCGCAGGTGGTGCTTCGAGGCTGGCGCGCACCGGGCCGATCGGGGTTTTCGCTCGGGGGCGGGACCGACGACGTGCTGGGGAATCGACTGCTCACCCCGAGGCGAATGCGCCTACAATACGTGCCGCGCGCCGGACAGTCGCACCGGCGCGGACATCCATGACTGCCGGAGGCTCATGAGCATGCATATCCTGGTGATGGTCCTGTTGTCCGTGCACGCGCTCGCCGGAGTGTTCTGGGTCGGCTCGACGCTGGCGCTGTCCCATTCGTACTTCGAGCTCACCGCTAAGTTGTTCCGCGCGCAGATGGTGGCCGCCGTGTTCGCGGTGGTGGCGGGTCTGGCGCTTTGGGGCATCGTGATCCGCGGTGCGCAGGACCCGATGGCGCACACGCTGGCGGTCGGCGCGCTGCTTGCGCTGCTCGCCGCGGGCGTCCAGGGCAGTATGCGGCGCATGCCGGTGCGCTCGCAGCGCATCGCCGCGGTGCTGCTCAGTGGGACCGTCGTCTGCATGGTGATCGCGCCGTACATGACTTGAGCGGCGGCTGGGGTGCGCTGCAGAGTCTCATTGACCGGGCACGCGCCCTCGCGCCGGCGGGTCACCCTGACCAGGGTCTCACCCCTCGGTATTCGCGCCGCGCGCTCCGCTCGAGGGACCGTTCGGGACGCTGCGCGCCCGGGGGCGCGCGGATCAGCGCTGATCCGTGCTCTGCGCCCGGCCGTTCTCGGGCGGCTCGCGGGGGTGCATGAGCGTGGTCGCCGGCGCGCCGCCCACCGATCGCTGCGATGCTCGTCTATGCGGCGCGGACGCGTCCATGAGCGCCGAGGTCGGGCAGGAAGCCGGCCAGCAAGCCGATGAGCGGCAGCCAGGCACACAGCTCATAGACCACCCGGATGCCGGAGACGTCGGCCAGCTGTCCGAGCACTGCTGCGCCAATGCCGCCCATGCCGAAGGCGAAGCCGAAGAACAGGCCGGCGACCGTGCCGGTGCGGCCCGGCAGCAGCTCCTGGGCATAGACGACGATCGCCGGGAATGCCGAGGCGAGGATCACCCCGATCGGCACGGTGAGCACGCCGGTCCAGAAGAGATTCGCATGCGGCAGGATCAGCGTGAAGGGCAGCACCCCGACGATCGAGCCCCAGATCACGTACTTGCGCCCCATCCGGTCCCCGATCGGGCCGCCGATCAGCGTGCCGGCGGCGACCGCGCCGAGGAACACGAACAGGTGGATCTGCGCATCCTGGATCGAGACGTGGAAACGACTGATCAGATACAACGTGTAGTAGCTGGTGAGGCTCGCCAGGTAGAAGTACTTCGAGAAGATGAGCGCGAGCAGTACCACGATCGCCACGGTCACGTGCTTGCGGGTCGGGGCCGCAGCGGCGGCGCTCGGCACGGCGGTGGCGCGCGGCTTGAGGCGCTCCAGTCCGTGCGCGCGGTACCAGTGCCCGACCTGGAACAGCACGAACATGCCAACCAGCGCGGCGAACGAAAACCACACCACGCTCGACTGGCCGTACGGCAGCACGATGAAGGCCGCGAGCAGCGGTCCGATCGATGAGCCGAGGTTGCCGCCGACTTGGAACACCGACTGTGCCAGACCGTGGCGGCCGCCCGAGGCCATGCGGGCCACGCGTGAGGATTCGGGGTGAAACACCGAGGAGCCCGTACCGATCAGGGCAGCCGCGCCAAGCAGCAGAGCATAACTGTGGGCATAGGCGAGCAGCGCGAGCCCGATCAGCGTGAAGCCCATGCCGCTTGAGAGCGAGTAGGGGCGGGGGCGTGCGTCGGTGTAGCGGCCGATGAGCGGCTGAAGGATCGAGGCGGTGATCTGGTAGGTGAACGTCAACACCCCGATCTGTCCGAATGACAGGCCGTAATGCGCCTTGAGCATCGGGTACAGCGCCGGCAGGAGCGACTGCATCATGTCGTTCAGCAGGTGGCTGAAGCTGATGGCGGCCAGCACCGTGAAGGCGGTCTGGCTGGCGGCGTGCGCGGCGCTGGGGCGGGCGACGGTTTCGTTCACGGGTGGCTCCGGCTGAAGCTCCTACTGTGCCGGATCGGGCGCGTGCCCGCCTCTCCCTTTGGAAGTGTCCGGGCCGTCCCACGGCGGGGACGGCCCGGGGCGCTCCGGTGGCGGCCGATCAGTGCGTCGGCGGAGTACTCGCCGGTGGCGTGCTGCTCGAGCTCGAATTCCCCTGCTCGAGCGGATAGGCCTGGGCGGCCGGTGAGCCGCTCGCCGGGGTCGCGGCCGGCGCCGCGGGGCTCGCAGAGGACGCACCGCTCGGGCCGGCCGGCATGCCGGCGGCCGTGTCGACCGCATCGATGAATTGGCGTGCCGCGTAATCGGTGCTGCTGAGTGTGCCGTCCATGATCTGCGAGGCGTGCACGTGCTTGCGGCGGTAGAAGGCCGCGTCCGCCCCGCTGTCGACGGTGAGCTCCGAACCGTCGACCGCTACGCCGGCGAACAGTCCCTGGTTGTGCGAATAGGAGTACACGGCGGCATTGAAGGTCTGCACGGTGGCTGCCGAGGCCTGACGTCCGACCGGTCCGGCCGCCACCGAGGCCGATGCGCCCAGCGTGACCTTGCCGCCGCTCAAGCCCGCCACCCCCTTGCGCGAGGTGAACACCAGCACCAGGTCGGTCTTCTGCACACCCCACTGGAAGCCGAAACTGCCGCCCGTGAGGGTGATGAACACCGGGCTCGAGAAGCGCCCGTCGGGCTTGCGCACGACCAGCACGCCGTGGCCGCGCCGGGCGCCGAAGAAGAAGGCAACCTTGGTGAGACCCGGAATCACCGCGATGCCGTAGGCGCGTTGCAGCAACCAGCTCGGAATGCCCTGGTCGCGAGTGCCCTGCAGGTCATGCAGCACCTGGGTGGCGAGCAGCAGGCGGCCTTCCTGGCGGGCTTGAGCGTGAGCGGCGACTGTCGTGAATGCGAACAGCACGCCGGCGAGTGCTGTGAGCAGGCGGGAACGAATGCGCATGTCAGGTGTACTCCAGTGCCCGGGGCTGGGTGGTGCGAGCTGCGCGGCGACGCTGCGCACGATGGACTCGTCCTAACCCGACCCGATGCCGGAAGCTTACCGCAGACCGCGCGGCGATGGGAGTTGGGCGCAGTCGCCGCGCGCCCGTTCAGCGGTCGTTCAGCACCGGTGCATCGCGAGCCGCTCAGGCGCCGAGTTGTTCGAGCGCCGCGCCCGTGAGACGAAACGTCCGCCAGTCCTCCAGGGGACGAGCGCCGAGGTTGCGATAGAAGGCGATCGAGGGCGCATTCCACTCGAGCACGGCCCACTCCAGGCGCGCGCAGCGCCGCTCGATGGCGAGGCGCGCGAGCCTGCACAGCAGTTGCCGGCCGATGCCCTGGCCGCGCAGGTGTTCCTTGACGTACAGGTCCTCCAGATAGAGACCGGGCTGACCCATGAACGTCGAATAGTTGTGAAAGAACAGCGCAAAGCCGACCGGCTCGTCCGCGGCGCTCGCGATCAGCACTTCCGCGTAAGGGCGCGCGCCGAACAGCGTCTCGCGCAGCTGCGCCTCGGTGGCGAGCACCTCGTGCTCGAGCCGCTCGTAGCGGGCGAGTGCGCGGATGAACTCGAGGATCTGCGCGGTGTCCGCTTCGCGCGCCGGGCGGATGTCGATCGCGATGGGGTTCATCCGGTGCTCTGCAGACCTTGCGCGATGCCGCTGGTGCTCACCAACAGCGCCTCGAACAGATCGCGGTCGGTGCGTCCGCCGGCGCGCCAGCGCGCCAGCAGATCGACCTGCATCAGGTTCATCGGATCGATGTACGGGTTGCGCAGGCGGATCGTGCGCTGCAGCATCGGCTCGCGGTCGAGCAGTTCGGTGCTGTCGGTCACGACGAGCAACTGCTCGCGCGTCAGGTCGTACTCGGCGCGGATCACGTCGGCGAAGTGCCTGAGCGGCTCCGGGACGAGCGCGTGGTATGCCGCGGCGATCTCGAGGTCGGTGCGCGCGAGCATCGACTCGATGTCATCGATCAGGCTGCGCAGGAACATCCACTCCCGATACATCGTGCGCAGCGTCTGGGTCCCGTGCCGCTGCGCGGCACACTTCAGGCCCGTACCGGCGCCGAACCAGGCGGGCAGCAGATGGCGCGTCTGCGTCCACGCGTAGACCCACGGGACGGGCAGCAGCCCGTCGATGCCGTCGCCCTCGTGACGGTCAACGGAGCGCGAGCCGACCTGCATCCGCTCGATGACGTCGATCGGCGTGACGGCGCGGAAGAACTCGTAGAACTCCGGCTGCTCGTGCACGAGCGCCCGGTACGCATCACGGCTCGCCGCGCCGATCGTTGCCGCGCACTCGATGTACGGGGCCGGGGTCGGCTCCGCCGCGCGCCGTGCCGTGGTGAGACTGATCGCGTTGAAGGCCCGCTCGAGCGTGCGCATCGCGAGCGGCCGCAGGCCGTAGCCTTGCTTGATGGTCTCGCCCTGCTCACGCAGGCGCAGCACGCCGTTGGCGATGCCCGCCGGGGCGGATTTGACCAGCTGATCGATGCGCGTTCCGCCGCGCGCGAGACTCGCGCCGCGCACGTGCATCAGCGAGAAGCGCTGCGCGGTCGCGCCGAGAGCATCGGCGAGCGAGCGCTGCGCCTGATGCAGAGCGAAGCGCGAGGCGCAGGGGCCGGCCTCCATGTTGCTGTCGGAGTACCCGAGCAGTACGTGCTGGCGGCCGCCGCGGCCGGCCAGATGGCGCGCGTAGGCCGGCTCGGTGAGCAGTTGCTTCATGATCGATCCGCTGCGCTCGAGCGCACCGATCGACTCGAACTGTGGTGCGATGTCGAGCGTCACTTCGCCGCTTTCCTTGTCGAAGACCGACGCCCAGCGCGCCAGGAGCAAAGCGGCGAGCACGTCATCCGCCCCCTCGGTGCCGCTGACGACGAAGCAGCCGATCGCCCGGCGGCCGTAGCGGTGGCGGATCTGTGCGAACGTTTCGAATACCCCGAGGTTGCGCCGCGCCAGCGCGTCCAGCTCGACGCGCGGTCCGGCGTCCTTCACCAGTGCCTCGGCGAGCAGCCGCACGCGCTCGGCACTCGGGCGGCGCGGCCAGTCCGGATCGTTGTTGCCCTGCGCGATGATCTGGTGTAGCAGTTTCGCGTGTTGGCGCACATCGATGCTGGCGAGGTGAAAGCCGAACGTGTCGATGCGCCGCAGCAGCCGGCGCACCTGGAACAGCCCGGCGGTCGCGCCCTTGTTGGCCTGCAGGCTCACCGCGACCAGTTGCACGTCTTCGCGGAACTGGCGCGCGTTGTCGTAGCCCTTGCCCCGACCGTCCTGCGTCTCGCGCAGACGCTGCGCCAGCTGCGAGAAGAACAGCCGGTACGGCATGCGATCGCGCCGCCCGAGCGTCGCCGGCCGTGCCCCGGGAGCAAGGCGCGTGTATTCCTCGATGCGCTGCGTCAGTTCGGTCGAAACGCTGGTGCGGCGCTCGCCCTGCGAGAGGCGCTCGGCGAGCTTCTGACACTCGCCGATGTAGGCACTGAGCAGGATATGCTGGTGGCGCGCGAAGGTCTCGCGGATGGTGCGCGCATGCACGTCGGGGTGCCCGTCCATGTCCCCGCCCACCCAGGAGCCAAAGCGCAGGATGCACGGCAGTTCGATCGACTCGGCCGGCACGCCGAACACCTTGGCGAGCGCCAGGGCGATTTCCTCGTAGAACGAGGGCACGACCCGGTAGAGGATCTCCACCAGGTAGAACACGATCTGTTCGCGCTCATCGCCCACCGTCAGCTGCTTGCGCGGCAGCTCCTCGGTCTGCCAGGCGGTGGTCAGCTCGAAGCGGATGCCGCTCCAGAGGCTGCGCAGCTCCTGGGGCGTGAGCGTCGGGTTCATCCGATCGAGCATGCGCTGCGCGACCCGTTGCTGTTTGCGCAGCAGAGTGCGCCGCGTGGCCTGCAGGGAGTGAGCGGAGAAGACCGGCTCGATATTGAGCGAGCCGATCAGCTCGAGCATCTGCGCGAGCGTCATGCCGCCGGCGGCGAGCTCTACGATCGCGCTCTCGACGCCGCCGGGCTGCGGATGATCGGTGCTGCGGAAGTATTCGCGCCGGCGGCGGATGCGATGGACGTTTTCGGCGAGATTGACGGTGCGGAACCACATCGAGAAGGCGCGCACCAGCTCGCGGGCGAGCGCCGGCGGGCGCTCGTGCACCGAGGCGGCCAGCTCCGCGGCCGCGCCGACGTCGCCCTCGCGCCGGGCGATCGCGGCGCGCCGGTCGAGTTCAACGAGCTCGAACAGCGGCTGCCCGCCCTGGTCACGCAGGATCTGTCCGATCAGTTCCCCGAGCGCATGCACGTCTTCGCGCAGCGCGGCGTGTTCGGGCGGAAATTGGATGTCACTGCGGTTCACGGGCGGCCGATTGTAGCCCAGTGTGCCGGCTAACCGGCGAGCAGTACCGATTCGGCCCGCTCGAGCGCCTCGGACGTGCCGTACAGCACCAGCACGTCGCCCTCGCGCAGCACGGTGCTCTCGGCCGGGTCGCGCCCGAGGATGCCGCGGCGGCGCACGGCGGTCACGGCCGCCTGCACGCCTCGCTCGCGCGCCGCCGCGAGCGTGCGCCCGACGGCCCAGGCCCCGGGGGGCACGACCACGGATTTCACTTCGGTCGGACGCTCCTCGCTCTCCTCGCGGGCCGCGGCGTCGCCCTCGCCGACCACGGCACGCAGCACGCCGTAGCGCTGGCTGCGAATTCCGCCGACCAGACGCACCACTCGCGAGACCGGTACCTGCAGCAGCATCAGGACCTGCGAGACCAGCATCAGGCTCGCCTCGAACGTCTCGGGCACCACGTCGGTGGCGCCGGCGGCCTTCAGCTCCGCGGAGCGCGAATCATCGGCGGTGCGCACCAGGATGGGCACGTCGGGGCGCTGCGCGCGCGCGGTGCGCACGATGCCGAGCGCCGTACCGGGGTCAGAGAAGGTGACCACCAGCGCCGAGGCGCTCGAGAGACCTGCGAGTGCGAGGATCTGCTCATCGGCGCTGTCGCCGTAGATCACCGGGTCGCCGGCCTGGCGGGCCGCCGCAATGCGCAGCGGATCCAGATCGAGCGCGATGTACTCGAAGCCCTGTGCTTCCAGAACGCGCGCGACATTCTGACCGACTCGCCCGAAGCCACAGAGAATGACGTGTTCGCGCCGACCGATGGCCCCGGTGGCTTCGCTCTCGCGCTCGAAGGCCGTGCGCTGCGGCGGACCGCGCTCGCGCAGCAGCAGCCGGGCGATGCGCTTGTTGTGATTCAGCAGCAGGGGGCTGAGCACCATCGAGAGCACCAGCGCGAGCAGCAGCGGCTGGCCGAAGTGCGGCGGCAGCACCCGATCGGTGAGCGCGACGCTGCCGAGGGCCACGCCGAACTCCCCGCCGATCGCGATCACGATGCCGGTGCGCAGCGCCTTGAAGGGTGCTGGGGCGAACGGCCGGGTCACCAGCGCGGCGATGGCGGCCTTGAGCACCGTGATGAGTGCGAGCAGGCTGAGCACGCGACCGAGCTCGCCGGCGAGCTGGCGCACATCGAGCAGCATCCCCACCGACACGAAGAACACGCCGAGCAGAATGTCGCGGAACGGCCGCAGCACTGATTCGAGCTGGTGGCGGTACTCGGTCTCGGCCAGCATCACGCCGGCGAGAAAGGCGCCGAGCCCGGCCGACAGGTGCGCCAGGCGGCTGATCCAGGCCGCCCCGATCACCACCAGCAACGCGGCGAGCGTGAACAGCTCGCGCAGGCGGCTGTGGGCGATCTCGTGGAACAGCGGCCGCAGCAGCCAGCGGCCGGCGGCGAGCACCGCACCGATGGCGAGAGCGCCACCGGCCGCGGCGAGCAGTGCGGCGTGCAGGTCGAGGGGGCCCGCGCCCGGGCCGAGCGCCGAGGCGAGCGCGAGCAGCGGCACGAAGGCCAGGTCCTGGAACAGCAGCATGGCGAAGGCGAGCCGGCCGTGCGTGCGGTTCAGCTCGGCGCGCTCGGTGAGCTGCTGCAGCAGGATGGCGGTCGAACTCATCGCGATCGCGCCCCCGGCGACGACCGCGGCGGGCCAGGGGATTCCGGCCAGGCGTCCGAGCAGTGCGAACACCAGGGTCGTGGCGCCCACCTGGGCGGCGCCGAGGCCGAAGACCTCGCGCCGCATCGCGATCATCCGCGGCACCGAGACGTCCAGACCGAGGGTAAAGAGCAGAAAGGCGACCCCGAGCTCGGCGAGCAGGCGCACGGTGGCCGAGCCGTGCACCACACCGAGTGCGTAGGGGCCGCAGGCGAGGCCCACCGCCAGGTACGGCAGCGCCGTGGGCAGCGCGAGCCGGCGGGCCACGGTGACCAGCAGAACCGCGGCGGCCAGCAAAACGAGCATCTCGGTGAGCGGCTGCATCGAAGAGGATTGTAGGGCGCCGCGACGGCGGGCGCGTTACGTCCGCCCGAAAGGGTGTGACTACGCATATGACCCACGGAGCCGGGAACCCGTCTCCTTGAGGTCATTTTCGGGCCGAGTGTGCGCCGTGGGGGCGATCCAGAGGGTTAACGTCCCAGGAAGTCCTCAGCACATGGCCCCGGGCTAGGGTGCGAGCCGCGCGCCACGGCGACGCGCGGGCGTCGCCCCCGTAACAGCGGCCCTACGCACGCTGTCCCCTCTCTCGGCCACGAGCGCAACAGATCATAAGTATTTGTTCGTAATACAGTTTTTAATATATGCCGCAGATAAACCGAGAAAAGAGATGCGGTAAAACCTAGAAAATAGAGAACTCCTGAACCTAGATTCGGAATCCACCCATGCCGACGCCCGCGACACTGCTGGCAAGTGCCCTCGAGCAGCTGAGCGCGCTCCAGCGGGCGGGGCGTGTGGCGATCCGCTCCGGCGATTTGCCGCGCGGCGCGCGCGAGCGGCTCCTGCGGAACGGCGTCCTGCAGGAAGTCATGCGAGGCTGGTACGTGCGGGCGAGCCCGGGCGAACAGGCGGGCGACACGACGGCGTGGTACGCGGCCTTCTGGCCGTTCGTCGCGAGCTATCTCGACTCACGCATCGGAACCGACTGGTGCGTCAGTGCGGACCCGTCGCTGCTGCTGCACGTCGGCGATCGGACCGTGCCCCGGCAACTGCTCGTGCGCTCGCCTCGCGGCAACAACAAGCCCACGCCGCTGATGCACGGCACCTCGGTGTTCGACGTGCGCCTCGAGCTGCCGCCGCCGGAAGAACGCGCGGTGATCGACGGTGTCCGCGCGATGACGCTGGGCGCATCGCTCGTGCATGCCTCGCCGGGGCTCTATCACGACCGCGTGGTGGACGTGCGCGCCGCGCTTGTCACGATTCCCGACGCCTCCGACCTACTACGTCCGCTCCTCGCAGGTGGCAAGAGCAAAGTCGCGGGCCGGCTCGCCGGCGCTGCGCAACGTCGGACGCGAACGCGTCGCGGACGAGGTCCTCGCCGGAATGCGCACGGCAGGCTACGGAGTCCGGGAGAACGACCCCTTCGAAGATGCCGCCACGGT
>JAJZFQ010000074.1 GCA_021805275.1 Pseudomonadota bacterium | reverse complement strand
AAGGCTCTGTACTGGTTTCGGAAGGCGGCCGCGCAGCGAAATGCGCAAGCCGAGTACGTCTTGGGGTTCTATCACGCAAAGGGTGAAGGTGGACTCCACCCGAATTCCGTCAAGGCTCTGTACTGGTTTCGAAAGGCGGCCGCGCAGCGAAATGCGCAAGCCGAGTACGGCTTGGGGTTCTATCACGCAAAGGGTGAAGGTGGACTCCACCCGAATCCCGTCAAGGCTCTGTACTGGTTTCGGAAGGCGGCCGCGCAGCGAAATGCGCAAGCCGAGTACGTCTTGGGGTTCTATCACGCAAAGGGTGAAGGTGGACTCCACCCGAATTCCGTCAAGGCTCTGTACTGGTATCGGAAGGCGGCCGCGCAGGGATTCAAACCAGCCATAGCGAAACTGCAGGCGCTTGAGAATTCACCACGGACAAAGCTCGCGCGATCAGCACCGCAACCCGCGCAGGCGCCTGCCGCAGCACCGATAGACAACGAGCGTGTGGCTCGAAGCCTGCAGTCGTTTTGGACTCTGTACTTCCGAGCCTCGAACGCGCAGGTCGTGGATTTCGGGACGCCCGCCCTGGTTCGGCCCGTGGGCTTTGGAAACTGAGTCGTGCGCTCAGCTTACCTCAACGCGATCCTCCTTGGCATCAGTGGCTTGCTCGGACCGGCCATCTGTTGGGGCAACATGCTCGCGTCGCAGCGATTTCGCGTGAGCCAAGACACGCGGGCGCTGGCGATCGCGCGGACCTCTTGCGCGCGCCGGTGGTCCGTAGTTCGGGCGCACATGGCGCTGAACGCACTTTCTAAGCCGGCGCAGCTGGGTGGTTGGGCGGTATTTTTAGACTGCCACCGACAACTGCTCCATGCATTCGAAAGTGCGCGGCGCGGCGCGCAGCGGTCCGACCCGCTCGCGGAGGCGATGCTGGGCCACATCGAGCTGCAGGGCATACCTGGGGTGTTTGCGGCGAATCGCGCCGCCGGGTTCCATTGGACTCGCGCATCCGCCCGGCAGCGATTACCTTACGGGGAATATCAGCTCGGCCTGGATCTGTGGCGTGGGGTCGGCGGTCGGCACGACACAGCGCGCGCAATCCACTGGATGAAGAGCGCTGCGGCTGCGGGGAGCGAGGCAGCGCAGCGGTGGCTTGCGGCGCATCAGACGCATTTGCCACCGGCCACCGATGTGGCGGCCTCGACACCAAGGACGCCGCCTTCCGCGCAGAGCGCTGCGCAAGCCGCCACGGTGACGCGGAGTTCGGCCGCCGTTGCACCTCAGGAGCCGGCTGCACCGCCGGCGGACGATCAGCGCGTGGCGCAGAGCCTGCGATCGTTCTGGATTCTGTATTTCAACGCCTCGAACGCCAAGGTGGTGGACTTCGGCGCACCGGCGCTGGTGCAGCCGGTCGACTTCGGGCGTCCGCCCTGAGCCTGCCCAAACTCACGGCAGACTCGTGGTGTCGTCCGGCATTGAATCTCGCAGCACCGGAGCGCAACCGCTGAGATTCCCGCCGTGGACACTAACCCGCGCCGCGCTGCGTACTCGCGGTCGGCCTGGGGATTAGACAGGTCATGCCATTGAGGCAGACAGTCCCGACCCCCGGACGGGACGCGCTCCACTGGGCAACGCGATTGAACCAATGCAGCGGGACGCAGGGAGCCCACTGGGCTGCCCCCCCGACTGGGCCTTCACGAGGAAAGCAGGTCCCGCTCCGGCAATGTGCCGCGCCGCCTCGTCACAGTGCAAGGTGTAGCGTCGGAGTGATGCCGACACTCACTCGAGGGGCCGCAGTCACTTAGCGGGCGATCTCAGCAGTCTGCGCATCGGGCGCACCTGTGGCCGGCGGAATCCGACTGCGGCGAAGGCGACGCCGCGCCAGCCGATCCCGACCAGGTCACTGATTCAGAAACCCGAAGCGCCGCTGCGCAGCGCGCGCTCGGCGCGCACGGCCGACCGAGGATCGCGGCAAGGCCGGCGGTCATGAGACGTCAGACCGTGAACTGCGCCGCATCGGTGATTTTTTCACCGCAGCGGGCGGCGCCACCCTCGGCACCAGCCGATCAAGCCCAAGACATTGATTCAACATCGCCGCGGTGCACTGCGGCGCGTGTTATCCCGGAACGTACGGCACTGCAAGGATCCATGGGAGCGCCGCCGATGACTTCAACTGTCCAGCGGTCGTTCGCCATCGCCCCGTTGGGCGCGGCACCCTCGCTGCACCCCATCGTCCCGCACGCCGATACGTTGATCTTCGATTCGGTGAATACCTCCGCCCGCCCGTATCATGTGAACGTCGCGACCACAGGCTGCCTGGGCCAGTATGACATCACACTGACAAATGTAACCCCGGGCAGCGTCCTGCGCGTGGTGTGCGCCAACGCCGAGTACAACGGCTCGTGCACCCAGGGGATGGGGCGTTGACGGCCAAATCGGGCAACAACGTGCTCGGCCAGCAAGGCCTCAATACCGGCCCGGCCCACACGCTCGAGTGCAGCACTGCGCTCAGCACATTGAGCCTCTATGCCGCCGGATGGAACGACGGCAATGGTGCCAGCGGCCCGCCGATCGCACAGTTCTCGGCGAGCGCTTACGGCGCGGGCAACACCCTGCTCGCGAGCGTTGCGTAGGCCATGACCGGTTACTACACTGACAGCGCGCCGAAACCGTGGACACTCGAGGGGCCCGGGATCACGTCCGTGACACGCTACTCCCAGTGCGGCACCATCTGCGGTGAGACTCTCGCGATGGACGAGCTGTACTCGCCACAGCTGAGTCCGCTCAGCGGACCGGAACCGTCCACGCCGATGCTGCTCGCCACGGGCGCGCACGCACTGAGGGTGTACCGCAGGGTACGGGCGCCTCGCAGACTTCCGCTCTGATCGGGGCGGCCGCAGCGCCGGCAAGCCATTCAACCGTGTGCTGCGCTGCAAATCGCCCTCGTGAGGGCGCTCTCAGGACCCGGTGCGAGACGGCCCGCCGATCAGTCCTCGCGGCCGCGCAACCGCCTGTTGAGCCGGTACGGTCCCTGCGGCCCGCTCTGGCGCGAACTCCCCGCGGCCGCCGTTCGCCCACTCCGCGCCACCGGCGCATGTTCGCTTCCAGCGTCTGCGCTCATCAGGCCACCGGCCGCAGCCCGTCCGATGCAGCCGCGGCACTGGCCCGCCCTGGGGCGCTCTCGGGCGGCGGCTGGTAGTGGAAGTAGCGGCTCTCGGCGAGCGCCTGGTAGAGCGGCGGGGTGAACAGGCCCGAGATCCGCGCCGCAATCAGCGCCACCGCCATCATCGGGATGACCATGGCGCTGCCGTTGGTCATCTCCATCACAATCACGAAGGAGGTGATAGGCGACTGGGTGACGGCCGCGAGATAGCCTGTCATGCACAGCGCGATCACCGAGGCCATCGAGGTCCAGGCAAACGCCGCGTGCACCCACTGCGCGATACCCGCGCCGATCGCCAGCGAGGGGGAGAACAGTCCCCCCGGCATGCCTGCGTAGTAGCTGATCACCAGGCTCACGCACTTGGTCACGGCGAACGCCTGACTGAGCGGGGCGGTGCCGTGCAGCAGCTCGCGTGCCTGGTCGTAGCCGCTACCCCAGGTCTGACCGCGGCTGGCGACCCCGATGGCCGCGACTGCCAGTCCGCAGGCGAACGCGAACCACAGCGGGCGGCCGAGCCGAAAGGTGCGGATCCGCTGCGGCATCCACTCCTGCCAGTGCAGCAGCGCGTAGTTGAAGGTCGCGCCCAGCACCCCGCACAGCACCGCCGCCAGCACCACCGGCAGGATGAACGACAGGCCGATGGGCGTATTGACGTTCAACTGGCCGAAGTACAGGTAATTGCCCGCCAGGGCGAGGGAGGTCAGACCGGCGAACACCACCGCCGTGATCATCGTGCCGTTGGTGCGGGTCTCGAAGTCGCGTGCCAACTCCTCGATGGCGAAGATCACCCCGGCGAGCGGCGTGTTGAAAGCGCCCGAGAGACCCGCGGCGGCGCCGGCCAGCAGCAGCCGGCGCTCCAGATTGATGCTGCGGCGCGGATAGAACCGGCGCGTCTCGACCATGACAGCCGCACCGATGTGCACCGTCGGGCCCTCGCGGCCGATCGACAGCCCACCCAAAAAACCGAGCAGTGACACGCCGAGCTTGCCGAGAATGATGCGCAGCCCGAACAGGTGCTTCATCAGTCTGTCTTCAGCCTCGCGCGGCGCATGCAGCGCCGCGATGACCTGCGGGATGCCGCTGCCCTCGGCGCCATAAAACCAGCGCCGCGTGCAGTACACGGCCAGCACCGTCAGCCCCGGCGTCAGGATGAATGCAAGCCACTCACGTCCGTCGATCCAACTGCGGAACACGTTGTAGGCCTCCGTGCTCCAGCGCGCGTACAGCACCGAAGTCAGGCCGACGAGCAGCGCGGCACCCCACGGCAGCCCGACCTGCAGGAACAGCCGTCGCGTGCGGGTGCTGACCCGCCGCTCCAACCGCCGGGCCATCGCGCCCAGCGGCAAGTGCACCGCAGGGGCATCCAGTGGCACCAGCGGTTCGGGCGCCTCTGGAGTCGAGGTCGGAGACGCTGGCGGCGAGGCGTCCTGCGGCGCGGCCTCGGTCTCGACCGGTCCGTTCGGCAGAAGAGACTGCTGGATCGGCTTGGAGGGTGGCGGGTCGGACACGTCGCTCAGCTGCAACGCGCACCGCATCCCTGCGCGGTGCGTCGATCGACCGATTGTAGTGGAAAAGCTCCCGGCCCCGCCACGCGGATGCGCCGGTCGAGACCGCTCAGGCGGCGCGCGAGTGCGCCGCGAGTGCGGCTTTCACGCCATCGAGCAGCTGCTGCGCACCGCGGACATTGTTCTGATCGAGCTCGATGCTTGCCTGGTGCAGCCGGCGCTCCTCCGCCGTGGCGCGGCCCGGCGTAATGCGGTGCCGGTCGAGGTCGGTGCGGGTCTGCCCGCGCAGCTCGGTGAGCTCGTGATACGCCTGCGTGCGCACATCCAGCTCGAAGTGCAGCGCAAACACCGCGACACCCACGCACAGCGCCACCGCGGCGCCGATCAGAACGACGATTTTCATGCGCACCATGGTAGCGGAAAGCCTCGCCCGCCCGCCAGGGAGCACTCAGGCGGGCGGCGCTGCGCCGGCCGGCAGGCACATCGTCACCACCAGCCCCCCGCCCTCGGCGTTGCACGCCGTGATCCGTCCGCCATGCAGCCCGATGGCCCGTGCCGCAATCGCAAGACCCAGGCCCTCCCCGCCCACGGCGCGATGGCGCGCCGCATCGACGCGGTAGAATGGCTCGAAGATCGCCTCCAGGTCCTTCGCCGGCACCCCCGGGCCATGGTCGCGCACCCGGATCTCGATCGCCCCCGTCCCGCCCGGCTCCATCGCCGCGCGACGTGCCTCGACCGCCACCTCGGTGCCCGGGGCCCCGTAGCGCACCGCGTTGCGGATGACGTTCTCGAATGCGCTGCGCAGCAGCTCCGGATCACCCCGCAGCGCGAGTCCCGACTCGCTCGCAACGGCGATGCGCCCGCCGCGCGTCTCGGCCTCGATGCCGACGTCGGCGGCGATCTGCCCGAGCAGCGCATCGATGCCGACCGTCTCCCCGGCGAACTCCGCGGCAGGGCGCTCCAGGCGCGCGAGCTTGAGGATGCGTGCGATGAGTTGCTCGAGCCGGTCGGCCTCGCGACCGATGCGCTCGAACTGGCGCGGCAGCTCCTCGTGGCGCAACGCGAGCGCGAGGGAGAGCTGCAGCCGCGTCAGCGGCGAGCGCAGCTCGTGCGAGACGTCGCGCAGCAGCTGCTGCTTGGATTCGAGCAGGCCCTGCACCCGCTCGGCCATGGCATCGAAGTCGGCGGCGAGCCGCGCCAGGTCATCGTGCCTCCCCTTCATCCCGGGGCCGACGCGCACGCCGAGATTGCCGGCTGCCACGGTGCGCGCCGCCTGACGCAGCCGGTCGATGGGCCCGACCAGGTAGCGCGCCAGCAGGAAACAGATGAGCGTGCTCACCACGAGGGCCACGGCGAGCGTCGTGCCCGCGACCCCGGGCAGCCCGAGCGCCCCGAAGAACAGCAACGGATGGCGCTGCAGCTCGGTCACCACCACCTGGTACATCCGCCCGTCGGGCCGCGTCAGCACCAGCGCCCCGCCGATCGGCGGGGGCTCCCCGTGCGCCGGCCGGCTCCCCGGCGTGAGAAAGCCCCTGAGCAGCGAAGGCACGTGGCGCCCGAGCAGATCTCGCCCGTCGGGACCGATGACGAAGGTGCGCCCGTAGTACGGCCCGCCGAGGAGTCCCTGCTCCCAGTGCTCGAGCCCCGGCGGCCCGCCGCCCTCGAAGGCCTGGGCGGCCTGCTGGAACAGATGCCCGCGCTGCACCCAGGGCATCTGCTCGCGGTGCTGGATCGCCTCGTCCACCGCCGCGGTCACCGTGCCGACGAGGATCAGTGCGATGGCCAGCCAGAACGACCAGAAAATCCGCCAAAAAAGCGAATGCATGCGGTCCTCAGCGCTGCGTCAGGGCGTAGCCGGCCCCGCGCACCCCCTGGATGCTGATGCGCTCGGTCAGGCGCGCGAGCTTGCGCCGCAGGTTGCTCACGTGGGTGTCGAGGCTACGGTCGGTGGGCAGCAGCCGCCGCCCGAGTGCCTGCAGCATCAGCTCCTCGCGGCTCACGGTGCGCGTGTCGGCCTGCATCAGCAGCTCCAGGATGCGCAGCTCCGCGCTGGTGAGCTCCAGGTCCTGCCCGTCCAGCTGCGCGCGGTGCGCGCGGCTGTCGAGTTTGAGTGCGCCGAAGCCGAGCACGCCATCGGCGCCGGTGTCGGCCATGCGGCGCAGCACCGCGCGCACCCGCGCCACGAGCTCGCGCGCACTGAACGGCTTGGCGAGGTAGTCGTCCGCGCCCATCTCCAGGCCCACCACCCGATCGATCTCCTCGCCCCGCGCGGTGAGCATCAGCACCGGCACGCGGCTCGTGGCGCGCAGCCGGCGCAGCACCTCGAAGCCGGTGAGCCCCGGCAGCATCACGTCGAGCACCACGAAGTCGATGCCGCCGCGGGCGAGCCGCTCGAGGGCTGTCTGGCCGTTCTCGGCGCTCTCGGCGGCGAAGCCCTCCGGCTCGAGGTACTCGCGCAGCATCGCCACCAGCTCCGCATCGTCATCGACGATGAGCAGGCGGGTACGGGCTTCCTCCGGGGCGCTCACGCCGGGTTCTCCAGCGAGAACACCTGACGCTGGTCGTCGTAGGCGAAGATCTCCGCGTAGCGGCCCCAGCTGATCACCGCGCGCAGCGACTGCTCGGCGGCCTGCTCGGCCATATGGTCCTCGAGCTCATCGAGGAAGCGGCTCTTGGGCGCGCGGTGGCTGCTGCGCTCATCGAGCACGCGGCGCACGTGCGCGGCGAGCGGCACGTGCGCCATCAGGTGCCGGGCGAACAGCGCCTTGCGCTCATCGGTGTCCGAGCGGGCGAAAGCGAGGCCCGCCTCGGTCAGGCGGATGTCCCCGCCCTCGACGTCCGCCAAGCGCAGCAGCTGCAGCGTCTCGGCCACCGGAAAGAGGTCATCGCCCTCCATGTGCAGCGCGTGGGCGATCGCGGGCAGATCGGCGCGCCCGCCATAGGGCGGCTCGCTCACCGCCTCGAGCAGGCCGGCCAGCAGGTTCGTCGAGACGTGCTCGAGCGGCGTGCCCATGCCGGCCATGACCGGCCGCTCGGCGCGGGCGCCCTCGCGGCTCTGGCGCGGCCGGGCGGTCATCTCCACGTACACCCGGTCGACGAGCGCGCGCACCTGCGGATCGAACGACTCGCGCGGCTGGGGCAGATCGACCCGGATCTCGCTCACCACCCGCCCCGGGTGGGTCGAGAAGATGAGGAGCCGGTCGCACATCTGCACCGCCTCCTCGATATTGTGCGTCACCAGCAGCACCGCCCCGATCGGCAGCTCCCCGCGCCCCCACAGGTCGAGGAAATCGTTGCGCAGAGTCTCGGCGGTAAGCACATCGAGCGCCGAGAACGGCTCGTCCATCAGCAGGATGTTCGGGTGCACCACCAGCGCGCGGGCGAAGCCGACGCGCTGACGCATCCCGCCGGACAGCTCGCGCGGATAGGCTGACTCGTACCCGTCGAGGCCGATCAGGTCGATCGCCGCCAGCGAGCGCTTGCGCAGCGCGGCCTCGGGCAGACCTATCGCCTCGAGCCCGAGCTGTACGTTGCCGAGCACCGTCAGCCAGGGAAACAGCGCGAACCCCTGGAACACCATGGAGATCCCGGGCGCCGGCCCTTCGACCCGGGCGCCCATGTAGCGCACCGCGCCGCGGGACGGTGCATCGAGCCCGGCGATCAGGCGCAGCAGTGTTGATTTGCCCGAGCCGGAGCGCCCCAGCAGCCCCACGATCTCCCCGCGCCCGAGCGCCAGGTTCACCTCCTCGAGCACCACCAGCGCATCGCCGTCGGGCTTGAAGAAACTCTTGCCGAGGCTCTGCACCTCGAGCAGCGGGACGCTGGCGGGAACGGAATGCGCGGCGACGTTCATCGGCGGCTCAGCTCATGCGGTACTTGCGCTCGGCGCGAGCATACAGCGGACGCCACACCGAGCGGTTGATGATCACGACGAACAGGCTCATGACCACGATGCCGAGCACCGTGTCGGCGAAATTGCCGTTGCGGGTCGCATCGGCGATGTAGGCCCCGAGGCCGGCGGCCGCCAAGTGCTTGTTGCCCCAGTCGGCCACCTCCGAGACGATGCTGGCGTTCCACGAGCCGCCGGCCGCGGTGATCGCCCCGGTGATGTAGAACGGGAACACCGCCGGCAGGGCGATGCGCCGCCACCACAGCCAACCGCGCACCCCGAGGTTGCTGCCAACCTGTTTCAGCTCCGTCGGCAGCGAGGACGCCCCGGCGATCACGTTGAACAGGATGTACCACTGGGTGCCGAGGATCATCAGCGGGCTCAACCAGATGTTCGGGTTCAGCCGGAACGCGACGATGCCCGAGACGGCCACCGGGAAGAGCAGGTTCACCGGGAAGGCCGCCAGGAACTGCGCCACCGGCTGCACCGCGGCGGCCAGGCGCGGGCGGATCCCGATGAGCACCCCGATCGGCACCCACACCACGCTCGCCAGCCCGATCAGCACCACCACCCGCAGCAGCGTCAGCAGGCCGAGCCCGGCCACGTGCAGCACCGTGTGCATCGAGGCATGCGCGCGGATGTAGTTGCCGGTGAGCCAGGCGAGCAGCCCCACCACCGCAAGCAGCGCGCCGTACCACAGCACCTCCTTCCAGCGGCTGTACCGGTGCGCCCGTGCGCGGGCCGGGGCCGCCCCGCGGGTGAATCCCAGGCGCAGCAGCCGGGAGAAGGCCCCCGTGGCGAGTCCGAGCAGGCGCGAGCGGCGCATCATGGTGAGCGCCCAGGAGTGCGTCGGGGTGAGTCCGACCTCCTGCTCGAGGCGAAACCAGTCCGCGCTGCCGATCAGCGGACGGAACAGCAGCTGATCGTAGAGCAGGATCACCACCGACATCGCCCCGATCGCCCAGCCGATCGCCCCCAGGTTGCGCTCGGCGACCGCCCGGGCGATGTACGAGCCGATCCCCGGCAGCGTCACGGTGGTGTGTCCGACGCTGATCGCCTCGGCGGCCACGACGAAGAACCAGCCGCCCGACATCGACATCATCATGTTCCAGATGAGCGCCGGCATCGCGAACGGCACCTCCAGGCGCCAGAAGCGCATCCACGGGCCGAGGTGAAAAGCGCGCGCCGCCTCGTCGAGCTCGCTGGGGATGCTGCGCAGGGAGTGATAGAAGCTGAAGGCCATGTTCCACGCCTGGCTGGTGAACACCAGGAAGACCGCGGCGAGCTCCGCGCCGGCCACCCGCCCGGGGGTGAGCGAGAGGAAGAAGACGATGGTGAAGGAGAACCCGAGGATGGGCACCGATTGCAGGATGTCGAGCAGCGGCACCAACACCGCGGCGGCCCGGCGGCTCTTGGCCGCGAGCGTCGCGTAGGTGAAGGTGAACACCAGCGAGGCGCCCATCGCCAGCAGCATGCGCAGCGCAGTCTGCGCGGCGTAATCCGGCAGCGCCCAGGGACTGAGGGAGATCGGCTCGGACTGCAGGTGCGCGAGCGGCCGGGTGAGCGCATAGGCGGCGTGTGCCAGGTAGACCAGCGCCACGGCCATCAGCACGAAGGCGACCACGTCCCAGCGCCCGGGCACGAAGCGGCGGCGCAGAACGGAGATCGGCAGCCGTTCGGTGCTCATTCGGACAAGTGTGCCCGAACCTCATGACAATTGGCACCCGCGACACCGACCTACGGTAACATTCCGCACACCCTCATGCTCGGAGTACCCGCATGAAACCCCTGACAACTGTTCTGTGCGCCGCGGCCATCGCGGCGGGGCCGCTCGGCATGCCGCCGGCACACGCCGACTCCCGCTCGTTCACCCAGGAGGTACGCCACGTCGGCCGGCACATCGGCCAGGACGCCAAGCACTTCGGCCTGAAGGTGGCGAGCGCCTCGCGCCGCTTCGGCCGACGCGTCGCACGCGACACCCGCCCGGCGCGCATGACCATCAAGCACGACGCGAAGCATGTCGGACACCGCGTCGCCACCGCCTCGCGCCGCTTCGGCCGACGCGTCGCGCGCGGCACTCGCCCGGCGCGCATGACGGTCAAGCACGACGCGAAGCGTGCGGGGCACGCGATCGCCACCGGCGCGAAACGCCTCGGCCACGCGGTCGCCACCGGCGCCCGGCACGCCAAGAAGGCCCTGCACAAGCACGGAGCGGGCACGGGCGGATGAGCCCAGCGGCACCCGAGCGCTGCGACGTGCTCGTCGTCGGCGGGGGGCCGGGCGGCTCCAGCGCCGCCGCGACGCTCGCCGAACGCGGCCACCGCGTGGTGCTGCTCGAGAAGGCCCGCCACCCGCGCTTTCACATCGGCGAGTCGCTGCTGCCGGCGAACCTGCCGCTGTTCGAGCGGCTCGGGGTGGCCGCCGAGATCCGCGCCATCGGCCTGCCGAAGCACGGCGCACAGTTCCACGCCGACTCGCCCGAGCGCTCGCAGCGCTTCGCATTCGCCGACGGCTGGAACAAGTCGCTGCCGCTCGCCTACCAGGTGCGCCGCTCGGAGTTCGACACCGTCCTGATCCGCCGCGCCGCCGCCCTCGGCGCCGAGGTGATCGAGGGCTGCCGCGCGCGCGCGGTCGAGTTCACCGACACCGGGGTGCGCGTGTGCGCCGAGCAACCGGACGGGGAGCGCACCTTCGAGGCGCGCTTCCTCATCGATGCCTCCGGCCGCGATACCTTCCTCGCCAGCCGCTTCGGCACCAAGCAGCGCAACCGCCGGCACGAGAGCTGCGCGATGTTCGCGCACTTCGGTGGCGCGTGGCGTGAGAGCGGCGTGCGCTGCGGAGACATCTCGCTGTTCTGGTTCGAGGACGGCTGGTTCTGGTTCATCCCGCTCGCCGACGGGACCACGAGCGTCGGGGCGGTGGTCTGGCCCGATTACATGAAGTGCCGCGAGCAGGACGTGCGCAGCTTCTTTCTCGCCACCATCGGGCGCTGCGCGCCCCTCGCGGCGCGCCTGGCGCAGGCTGAGCTGCTCACCGAGGTGCAGGCGACGGGCAGCTACAGCTACAGCTGCCCGCGCGTGCGCGGCCCTCAATACCTGCTGATCGGCGACGCCTACGCGTTCATCGACCCGGTGTTCTCCTCCGGGGTGCTGTTCGCCATGGTCGGGGGCATCGCCGCGGGCGAGGCCCTCGACACCTGCCTGCGCGATCCGCGCCACGCGCGCGGCGCGCTGAGGCGCTTCGAGCGCACCGTGCGCCGCGGTCCGCGGCGCTTCGCCTGGTTCATCTACCGCATGACCCAGCCGGCGATGCGCACGCTGTTCATGGAACCGAAGAACCCGCTGCGCATGCGCGAGGCGTTGCTGTCGCTGCTGGCCGGGGACATCTTCGCCGACACGCCCATCTGGACCTCGCTGAAGGCCTTCCAGGCGGTCTACTGCCTCACCGCGCTCGCGATGCCGCGCCGCTCCTGGACGGCCCGGACGCGGCGCACGCGGCGCAGCGGCGCCGCGGGGTCCGGATGAGCGCCTCGGCCGCGCTGCGCCTGCAGTACCTGGCGGCCGCCCCGCCGGGCGGCGACTGGGGCGATGCGCTCGGGGCCGCCCTCTACGGCGATGCGCCGCACGAGACGTCCCTCGCCGCGCCGGCGGAGGTTCCCTGGGTGACGGTGCGCATGCCGGTGCTCGATGCACCCGGACCGCTGCTCGAGCGCTGGGCGATCGGTGCGCCGGTACGCTACGGGCACTGCGGGGCGGTGCGCCTGGCGCACACCCCCGCGCTCGCCTTCGGAGCGATCGCCGCGGAGGAGCCGCCCGGGGAGGCGGTCCGCTCGGGACTGGAGTCGGCCACCGAGTGGGCCTACCGCCAGCTGCACGCTGCCCTGGAGGCGAGCGGCTATGCGCACCTGGTGCGGATCTGGAACTACGTGCCGCGCATCAACCTCGAGACCGAGGGGCTGGAGCGCTACCGGCAGTTCAACATCGCGCGCCAGCGGGCGCTCATCGCCTGCGGCCGTCAGGTGCACGGCAACGTGCCGGCCGCGAGCGCCCTCGGCAGCGCCGCCGGGCCGCTCGTGGTCTATTTCCTCGCCGCGCGCGAGCCGCCGCGCTTCATCGAGAACCCGCGCCAGGTGAGCGCGTACCACTACCCGAGCGAGTACGGCGAGCGCGCGCCGAGCTTCTCGCGCGCCACGTTACTCGAGCACGGCAGCGCTCCGGTGCTGTTTCTCTCGGGCACCGCCAGCATCGTCGGGCACCGCACGCTGCACGCCGGGGATGTCGGGGCGCAGACCCGCGAGACGCTCGCCAACATCCAGGCGCTGCTCGATGCGGCCGGGGTGTACAGCCTCGGTGAGCTCGCCTACAAGGTCTACGTCCGCAACCCGGCGGACCTGCCGACGGTTCGCCGCGAGATCGATGCCGCCCTCGGCCCGGGTCCGACCCGCGTGTACCTGCAGGCGGACGTGTGCCGTACGGACCTCGCGGTGGAGATCGAGGCGGCCGGCGGCTGCGGCGGCGTCTGAGCGCGGCGCGCGGGAGACGGCCGGTGCTGAAGCGGCTCGGGGAATACCTGATCACCTACAGCCTGCTCGCCACGCTCGGGGTGATGATCCTCGGCTGGACACTGCTCGCGGTACTGCTGCTGACGGCCCTGCCTGAGCGCCCGCGGCGCGCCACCGCGCGCTACACGATGATGGCCGGTTTCCGGCTGTTCACGCACTTCCTGACGGCGAGCGGCGCCTACCGGCTCGATCTCACGGCGCTCGATCCGCTGCGCGGCGCCGGGGCGCTCATCCTCGCGCCGAACCACCCGGGCGCCTTCGATGCCATCCTGCTGCTCACCCGTCATCCGGACCTCGCCTGCATCTTGAAGCCCTCGCTGCTGAACCACCCGCTGCTCGGGGCCGGGGCGCGCCTCGCCGGCTACATCCGCAGCGAGCCGCCGCGCCGTCTGGTCAAGGCCTCGGTTGCCGAGCTCGAGCGCGGGGCAGCGGTGCTGCTGTTCCCGGAGGGCACGCGCACGCGCCGCTCACCGGTCAACCCGCTCACTGCCAGCGTCGCGGTGATCGCCAAGCACGCGCACGCACCGATCCAGATCGCCTTCATCGAGACCGACTCGCCCTACCTCGCCAAGGGCTGGCCAGCGCTGAAGGCCCCGCGCCTGCCGATCGTGTACCGCGTGCGGCTCGGCCGGCGCCTCGATCCGCCCGCGGACGTGGCCGCGTGCATGCGCGAGCTGGAGGCGGAGTACGCCGCGGCGCTCGCGCAGGCGCCGCAGCGCGAGTGGCTCGAGCGCGCCGCGGCGCAGCAGTCATGATTCCCTCGCGCACGCATCTGGTGATCATCCCGAGCTACAACCCCGGGGAGAAGGTGTTCGAGACCGTGCGCGCGGCGCGTGCGGCGTGGGCTCCGGTGTGGGTGGTCGTCGATGGCAGCACCGACGGCACGGCCGAGCGGCTCGCGGCGCTCGCCGCCGATGACCCTCACCTGGAGGTATTCCGCGAGCGGCGCAACCGCGGCAAGGGCGCAGCGCTGCTCATCGGGTTCACCGAGGCGCTCTCGCGTGGCTATACGCACGCGCTCACGATGGACTCCGACGGGCAGCACCCGGGCGAGTGCATCGGGGCGTTCATGCAGGCCTCGCTCGAGCGCCCCGAGGCGATGGTCCTCGGCGTGCCGCGCTTCGATGCCAGCGCCCCGCGCATCCGCGTGCTCGGACGGCGCATCTCCAACGGCTGGGTGCGCCTGGAGACCCTCGGGGCGGGCATCGAGGACTCCCTGTTCGGGTTCCGGCTCTATCCGCTTCAGCCCCTGGTGCGCCTGATGCGCCACCACCGCGGCATGCGCCGGTTCGACTTCGATGTCGAGGCCGCCGTGCGGCTGAGCTGGCTCGGCGTGCCGGCGCTGAACCGCAGCGTCCCGGTGCGCTATTTCACGCCGGCGGAGGGCGGGGTGTCGCACTTTCGCTACGGTCGGGACAATCTGCTGCTCACGACCATGCACACACGGCTGTTTTTCGGCTTTCTGGCCCGTCTGGCGCGCCTGCTGGCGCACCGGCGCGCCGGCCGGTGAGCCGCGCCTCGCAGTCCCTCGCGCGGCGGCTTGCGGGGGCGCGCCGCGCTGTATAATTTGGACCGCATCCACAAAAGAACAGCCTGCGATCCATGTCCGAACTTGCTTCCACCCTACCGCCGGCGCACCAGACAGGCCAAGCCCTGGAGCACGAGCTCGCCGAGCTGATCGTCGCGGCGCTGAACCTGGAGGTGTCCGCCAGTGCGATCGATCCAGAGGCCCAGCTCTACGGCGAGGGGCTCGGCCTGGACTCGATCGACATTCTCGAGATCGCGCTGGTGGTCTCGAAGCACTACGGGGTACAGCTGCGCGCCGACGATGCGGCGAACACGCAGATCTTCCGCTCGCTGCGCCAGCTGGCCGCCTACGTGGCGGCGCACCGGACGAACTAGCCCCTGGCCGCGATCCCGCTGATCGCGCACGCCGAGGAGCAGGCGGTGCTCGCCTACCTCCGCGGCGCGCCGCTGTGCGCGGGCCGCTTCCTCGCCGAGGCCGCTGCGCTCGCCGCGCGGCTGCCGCCCGGGCGGCACGTCATCAACGTCTGTGCCGACCGGTACCGCTTCGCCCTCGGCCTCACTGCCGCACTGCTCAGCGGCAAGGTGAGCCTGCTGCCCCCGAGCCACACCCCGGAGGTGGTGCGCCACCTGCGCCAGTTCGCCCCGGACGTGTTCTGCCTGACCGACTCCGCGCAGTGCGCCATCGAGCTGCCGCAGGTGCACTGCGACGATCGGCCCGCGCCCGCGCGGGACTGGCGCGTCCCGGCGCTCTCGCCCGAGACGCTCGTCGCCTACGTGTTCACCTCGGGCTCGACCGGCGTGCCGGTGCCACACCCCAAGACCTGGGGGCGACTCGCCGGCTGCGTGCGCGCCGGCGCCGAGCGCCTCGGCTTCGCCCCCGGCACGGCGCTGCTCGCCACGGTGCCCGCGCAGCACATGTACGGATTGGAGTCGAGTGTGCTGCTGGCGCTGCTCGGCGGCGGGGCCCTCGCGGCCGAGCGGCCCTTCTATCCGGCCGACATCATCGCAGCGCTCGCGGCGCTGCCGCGTCCGCGCATGCTGGTCACCACGCCGATCCACCTGCGCGCCCTGCTCGCCGACCGCGCACCGCTGCCGGCCGTCGAGCGGCTCATTTCGGCCACCGCGCCGCTCGATGCGTCGCTCGCACGCTCGGCCGAGGAGCGCTTCGGCGCGCCACTCACTGAGATTTACGGCTCGACCGAGACCGGGCAGATCGCCACGCGGCGCACCGCCCTCGAGCGCCCCTGGATGCTCTGGCCGGGGGTGAACCTCACCGTCGAGTCGGGACGGGCGTGGGCGCGGGGCGGACACCTGGAGCAGCCAACGCCGCTGTGCGACGAGCTCGAGCTGCTCGCCGACGGCCGCTTTCACCTGCACGGCCGGCTCGCCGACCTGGTCAACATCGCCGGCAAGCGCAGCTCGCTCGCCTACCTGACGCACCAGCTGCTCGCCATCGAGGGTGTGCGCGACGGCGCGTTCTTCCTGCCGCGGCGCAGCGAGGAGCCCGAGCACGGCGTGATCCGCCTCGCCGCCGCCGTGGTGGCCCCCGACCTCACCGCCGCGCAGGTGCTCGCCGCGCTGCGCCAGCGCATCGACCCGGTGTTCCTGCCCCGCCCGCTGCTGTTGGTCGGCGCGCTGCCACGCAACAGCACCGGCAAGCTCCCCCAGGAGGCGCTGCGCGCGCTCGGGGAATCCACCGCCGGCGAGGGCGCATGAGCCGCCTGCCGCTCGTGCTGAGCGCCGAGCATCCGGCCTACGAGGGGCACTTCCCCGACGCACCGGTGTTGCCCGGCGCGGTGCTGCTCGATGAGGTCATCGCCGCGCTCGAGTCGGCCGCACCGGGCGGCGCTCGCCCGTGGCGCGTCACTGTGGTGAAATTCTCCGCCGCCGTGCGCCCCGGCGAGCCGCTCGAGCTCGAGCACGAGCCGCTCCAGAGCGGTGCGATCCGCTTTCGTGTCCTCAGTGGCGAGCGCACCGTCGCCACCGGTATGCTGGCGCGCACATGAGCGCACCGGCAGCCCCACTGCGCGCGGCGCCCTGGACCGAGCGCCGCGAGCGCGGCAGCCTCGCGCTGCTGCGGCTGATGGCGCACTTCTCGCTGCGCGTCGGACGCGGCCCGGGACGACCGATCCTCTACGGCATCGCGGCGTACTACTTCCTGTTCGCGCCGCGCGCCGTGCGCGCCTCGCGCGCCTACCTCGGGCGGGCGCTCGGCCGCGCACCTCGTCCCGCCGAGCGCTTCGCCCACCTGCTCGCCTTCGCCACGACCATCCACGACCGGGTGTTCCTGCTCAACGACCGCTTCGATCTGTTCGAGATCGAGGTGCGCGGCGAGGAGCTGCTCGCCGCGCCGCTCGCTGGTGGCGGGGTGCTGTTGTTCGGGGCGCACCTCGGCAGCTTCGAGGTCACCCGCGCGATCGGGCGGCGCGCAGCGCTGCCGGTGGTCATGGCCGCCCACACCGACAACGCCCGCAAGATCAATGCCGCACTCGCGGCCGTGAGCGCCGCCGCCAGCCAGGTGGTGCCCCTCGGGGACAACCCGCTCGCCCTGCTCGAGGTGCAGCGCCTGCTCGAGCAGGGCGTCGCGGTGGGCATCCTCGCCGACCGCTCCCCGCGCGAGCAGAGCACCGAGTCAGTGAGCTTCCTCGGCGCCCCGGCGCGCTTTCCGACCGGCCCGTTCCGCGCCGCCGCGGCCCTCGGCCGACCGGTGGTGTTCATGG
>JAJZFQ010000150.1 GCA_021805275.1 Pseudomonadota bacterium | reverse complement strand
CCACATGTGCGCGTGGTCGTGGTGCCACAGCAGCACCTTCTTGTAATACCGACCGATATCGAGCGGCGAGTCACCGAGATAGGCGAGCGGCTCCTCCTTGAAATTCACCCGCTCACCGACCCGGCTCGCGGTGGTGAGCGCGGTGCTGTAGCCCCAGCCCTTCGGCAGGATCACGCTCGCCTTGACGTAGTAGTTGTGGTAATTGACGTCGTTCTGATAGAAGAGCACCCGCGTCCAGGTCAGCACCGCGACGTTGGGCGAGGCGCGCAGACTGCCGGCGCTGTTCAGCAGCACCGTGAATTGCACGTCGAGCGTGTGCACACCTTCGGGCACCGTGACGTGAAAGGCGTACATGTCGACCTTGTCGCGGCGCCAGGTGAGCGGCTTGCCGTTCGCGCTCACCTTGATCTGCGAGACGTCCACCAGAGGGCCGTGCGGGGAGTGGTAGCCCGGAATCCACTTCGGATACACGAACGTGAACGGACCGGGCTCGACCGGGATTCGCATGGTGGAGGTCGCAAAGCCCCGCCCCGCGGTGCTTGCATCCAACAGCAGCGTCTCAGGATTGGCTTGAGTGGCGTACGGAACCGCATGGGCGTTGGGCTCGGGGATCAGACCCCGCGCTGCTGCAGTTGCGCACAGTCCAAGCGCCGTCACCGCCCACGCGGAGCGCATCAGGAATTGCTTCACGGAATACCCCTCCATCAATCATGGTTGGGCCGACTTCTGCGATCTGCCGGCATCCAAAGCGGCCACTATGCCACCGCAACCGAACGCGGGCGTGCGTGACCCGGCGGGTATTGCGATGAACGGTGCACGCGACGGGACGAAGCGCGGGGGCAGGCGCGCCCCGCCCGACGGCCTGCTCGGGATGCTCGACATCCTGATCAGCCCCGCTGCGCGCCGCCGAGAGAGGTGCCCGCCGCGCTTGCGCTCGCGGACATCCTGGGGCGAGCCTCCAGGCCCGGACGGAGCCGGCCCGTGCGGCCACCGCTTCACCACCGGAGTCGACTGCGGCGCCCGACTGAGCGCCCGAGCGACCCTCCTCGGCGAGACTCCCGGCACACCCCGCCGCGCGCAGGCCGCGGACGGGGCCAGGCGCGAGGCCACCGGGGATCTGCGCACCGTGCACCGCGCAGCGGCGGGCGCCCTCTCGGGCACCGCCGCTGCGCGGTGCGCTCAGGCCGCTGCGCTCAGGGCGCGAGCGGCTGGCCGCCGACCACTCCGGAGAGACCATACCCGGTCATGGACTGATTGAAGGCCGCGACCGAGGTGCTGAGGAACTGATCGTACGCCGCGAGCGCGCTGCGGTATTGGGCGTCGAAGTGTGCCTTCTCACGCAACGTCGCGGCGTCCACCGGTACATCGGAGCCCCAGAGCAGTCCCTCGAGCGAGAGCAGTTTCTCGTGGATCCCGTCCGGCACCCACAGCGTCGACTCCGAAGAGCCGGCGTTGCTGGTCAGGTGCATCAGTGCCGCGTGGCGGGCCCGCTCGAGCGTCGCGATGGCCGCATCGGCCTCGCGCTGTTCGGGCAGACCGCGCACGGCCGCCTTGAGACTCTTCAGCTGTGCGGCGAGCCCATCGAGATGGTTCAGTGCCACGTCGACCTGCGAGATCTGATGCAGCACCGACTCGGTCACCTCGTACCGCTCGGTCATACCGCTCAGAGTGCCGTGCGAGGCCGGATCGTTGACCACGGTGAACGTCTCAGAGGCGCTCGTGTCGCCAAATTTCACCGTCGCGCTGTACGTCCCAGGCGGCAGCAGTGCGCCGTTGTGCGGCCCGCGGTTGAACTTCGGGGCCGATCGCCAGCGCACCGGACCCTGCGCGTGCAGATTCCAGTAGATGCGATGCAGACCGGCCTGCCCCGGCACCCACGGCACCTGGCCATGTTCACCGCTCGGCGCGCCGAGCGCCGGCGTCATCGCCACCGCCTTGCCCTTGTGCAACCCCCGGTAGGTGCGTACGACCTGGCCGCTCGCATTGCGAATGACGAGCTCCCCGGGCTGATGCTCCGAGTGGGCGAGGTAGTAGCTGAATGCCGCGCCGTAGTGCGGGTTCTGTCCGTAATAGGCGCTGTCGCCCATCCACTCGGTCGTGGAGAACGGCCAGTACCGCACCGCGTCCATGGGCTTGAACAGCGTCAGGGCCGCATGGGCCACGTGCGCATTCCACTGCTGGAACGGCGTCAGGTCATCGAGAATCCAGGCGCCGCGGCCGTGGGTCGCGACCACCAGAGAATCGGTGCGATTCTGCAACGCCAGGTCGTACACCGCCGCATCCGGCAAGCCGAGGCCGAACTTGTACCACCGACGTCCGGCGTTCCACGACACATACAGACCGTTTTCCAGGCCGGCGTAGTACAGGTTCGGATCGTGCGGATCGCGAAGCACGACGTGCGCATAGACGTGCGCCGGAAGATTCCCGCTGATCGAGCGCCAGTGCGCACCGTAATCGCGAGTGCTGTACAGATACGGCCGGAAGTCGCCGCTGAAGTGCCGGTCGACGGCGATCAGCGCACGGCCCGGATTCGTCGCCGAGACGTCGATCGACTCGACACGGCCCCACGCCGGCAGGTGCGCGATGTGGTCCGTCACGTTCTGCCAGTGCTTGCCCCCATCCCGGGTCACCTGCACCAGCCCGTCGTCGGTACCGACCCAGATCACCTGGGGGTTCGACGGGGCCGGAACGATGGTGAGGATCGTATCGTAGTACTCCGCCCCCGAGTTGTCCTGGATGACCGGCCCGCCCGATGGCCCCTGCTTGGCGCGGTCGTTGCGCGTCAGGTCGGGACTGATCACCCGCCAGGTACGACCGCGATTGGCGCTGCGAAAGACCACATTGCCACCGGCGTAGAGCACCTTCGGATTGTCCGGGGAGACCGCAAAGGCCGCCTCCCAGGCGAAACGATAGCGTGCCCCGTCGGCGCCACGCCCGTTGTCATCGCGCGGGAACGGCTGGATGTCGTGCAGCTGCTCCTCGGAGCGGTTGTAAATGAAATACGACCCGTTCTGCCCTTCGTTGTAGATCAGGTTCGGGTCATCGGCGGCCACCATGCCGTAGATGCCATCATCGCCGTTGAACCCGACCCAGGCCCGATCGGAGATGCCGAGCGGGTTCTTGCTCGCGCTCGGACCGCACCAGGAGTTGTTGTCCTGCAGACCGCCGCAGACCTGATAGAAGAGCCCGCCAGCGGCGGCGACGTGGTAGTACTGCTCGAGCGCGATGTTGTGCAGGAACGCCCAGTGCTTGCCGTTGTCGAGCGAGAGCGCCACGCCGCCGTCGTTGCCCTCGATGATGCGTCCGCTGCCGCTCGGGTCGATCCAGATCGCGTGGTTGTCCACGTGGATCCGGTGCGCAATGCGCTGCCAGGTACGCCCGCCGTCCTCTGAGGCGAGCAGCCGCATCGAGAGCGCGAACACGTGATTGGGATTCTTCGGGTCGACCGCGATGTGCGAGAAGTAGAACGGCCGCGCATCGACCGACTGATCCTTGCTGACCAGAGTCCAGTGCGCACCGGCATCATCTGAGCGCCACAGCACCCCCTGGTGGCTGCCGATCACCGCATACACGACGTTCGGATCGCTCGGCGCGACGGCCAGGCCGATGCGCCCGACCGCCCCGCTCGGCAGACCGTGCCCGCGCAGTGGCGTCCAGGTCCTGCCGCCGTCGACCGATTTGTAGATCGCATCCTGCGGTCCGCCGGAGGAGTAATGCCAGGGCTCGCGCCGAAACCGGTAGGTCGCGGCGTACACGATGTTGGGATTGCGCGGATCCATCGCCATGTCGGAGATCCCCACCTCGGGGCCAACGTACAGCACCCGATGCCAGTGCTTGCCGCCGTCGGAGGTGCGGTACACGCCGCGCTCGGTGCTGTTCTTCCACGGGTTGCCCATGGCCCCGACCAGCACCGTGCCGCTGTGGTGCGGGTTGACCAGGATGCTCGAGATCTGCAGCGTGCCGCGGAGGCCGACGTGGCGCCAATGCGCACCGCTGTCGTGCGACACGTACACACCGTCGCCGTAGGAGATGTCGTTGCGGACGTTGGATTCACCGGTACCGATCCAGATCACGGCGGGGTTGCGCGGATCGACCGCGAGCGCCCCGATCGAGGCCACCGCCTGGTGCTGGAAGAGCGCCGTCCAGGTCATGCCGCCGTCATCGGTGCGGAACACGCCGCCGTCGGCACCGCCGATGTAGTACGTCTTGGGGTTGCCGGGCACCCCGGCCACCGCCGTCACACGGCCGCCGGCGAGCGCCGGACCGATTTGGCGGAAGTGAAAACGCGCGCTGACGGGCATCGGCAGCAGCGTGCGCCCGTGCGCATTCTCCTGCTGCGGACCGGCCGGTGTGGCGTACGCGAGCGGGGCGGCGAGCAGCGCACAGGCCGCCGCGACAGTGAACGATCTTGCCAATTGCATGGGGATTGCCTCGCTTGCGCGCTCCCGGCAGCAGCCCAACCGCTGCGGCGCGCGGCACTGGTGGATAGCCGGGCAATGTACCGAAGCGCTCGCTGCGCCGCCAGCGGCAGCGAGCCACGCCGGCCGCACCCCGGCGCCCGTCCGTCGCATCGGCGCACCGCTCAGCGCAGCGCGTGCACCATCATGTAGAGCCCCGCGGTGGCCACCACGGCGCCAAACAGCAGCGTCAGGGCTCCTTTGCGCGCCCCCAGCACGCCGGCCAGCCTGACCCCCGCGTACCCGCCGAGCATCCCGCCGACGATGAGCGACTCTGCGATCGGCCAGACGACCAGGTGCGCACTCGCGTAGCTCAGCGCCGTCGTGCCGGCGACCGCACTGACCGAGATCAGCGAGGTGCCGACCGCACTCAGCAACGGCAGACCGGCGACGAAGGCGAGCGCCGGCACGGTGAGAAAGCCGCCACCGACGCCGACGAGTCCGGCGAGCGAACCGACACCGAAACCGACCGCAGCCAGCATCGCGAGTCTCGCGCCGCTCGGATCCGACGGCGTGCGCTGCGGCGCTGCGCGCCGGCGCAGCGCACTGCGGACCATCAATACGCCGATCAGCACCATCAGCGCCCCGAGCAGCGCCAGCAGCAGGCGGCTGTCGGTGGCACGGCCCAGACGCGCACCGCTCGCGGCGCCGAGAATGCTGGCGAGTGCGTAGATGCCACCCTGGCGCCAGCGGACCGTCCCGGCGCGCGCATGAATGCTCAGACTCCACAGTGCGCTCGCCGTCGCGGCCACCGTCGAGGTGCCGATCGCCAGGTGCGGGGCGAGGTGCAGACCGTACACGAGCAGCGGCACGATCAGGATCGAACTGCCGACCCCGAGCAGCCCGAGCGACAAGCCCGCGAGAGCCCCGCCGAGCAGCGCAACGAGCGCCGTCGCCACGGTCACCTCAACACCCCGCGCCCGGCCCGCCCCGCCGCTTGCCCACAGCGGTTCCTGCTATAGTGTTGGCGAGTCGTATACTGCGGTCGTCCAAGCGCGCCATTGGCGCACACCTCATCCCATGAACGTGCCACTTGATGATTCCTGCCACGCAGTGCGGCCCCTCGCGAGGCGCGGCGCGTGAAGCGTGAGTGGTTCGACGCCGAGCGCGTCTGGCTGCGCAAGGAACAGAAGCGCCTCGAGCGCATGCTGCACATGCGCGCCTGGTTTCCGCAAGTGCCGCTCGCACTGCTGGTCGGTGCCCAGGGCCTACTGCACATCCTGCTCGGCTCCGGTTCGCTGCGTCCGCTGCTGCACGCGATCGCCTCTCCGCAGATCAGCTCCCTCGCCGGGGGCATCGGCAGCGTGCACATCGGCGCCGGAGACGCCTCGCACATCGGCATCGGGATCCTGCTCATCGTGGTCGGCATCGGCATGCTGTGGCGCTCGCGGCTCGCCTGGATGCTGGCGTTCATGCTCACCCTGGCCGTGGTGGCACTCGAGTTCTCCCCGCTCGCGCGCGCCTCGCGCCCGCTGGAGATCTTCAGCATCGTGCAGCTGCTGCTGCTGCTCTCGGCGCGTCAGGCGTTCACGCGCGCAAGCCTCGCCACTGCGACACTGTTTGCGCTGACCGGTCTGACGCTGACACTCGGCTATGGGACGCTCGGTGCGCTGATCCTCGGTGACGGCTTCCAGCCACACATCACCACGGCGATCAACGCGGTATATTTCGCCGTGGAAACGATGTCGACCGTCGGTTACGGCGACATCACCCCGGTGTCGAGCGACGCACGGATCTTCACGATCTCGCTGATCGTGCTCGGTCTGGGCGTGTTTGCCACCGCCCTGCCGGCGATCGCCGGCCCGTTGATCGACAAGCGGCTGATGAACCTGCTGCAGCCGCGAAGAAGAGGCAAGATGAAGCGCGTGTCCCACGTAATTGTGGTGGGCGACGGCCCGCTCGCCCAGGATACGGCCCGGGCGCTGCTCGCCCGCGGCCTGCTGGTGACCAGCATCGTGGCGCAGAAGCCGCCGGAGAACGAACAAAATACCGAGGACGTCGTGGTCGGAGACGGCAGCGACACCGAGACTCTGCGTCACGCGGACATCGCCAAGGCGCGCGCGGTGCTTGCCCTCAGCGAGGACGACTCCTACAACGCCTTCGTCGTACTCGCGGCGAAGGAAATGAACCCCGAGGTGCGCACCGTCGCGGCCGTGAGCGACACGCGCAACACCGGCCGTCTCGCCCGCACCCGCCCCGATGTACTGCTCACCCTGCCGCTGCTCGGCGGGGAGATGCTCGCCATGGCGCTCAGCGGCGAGCAAATCCAGACCGATGCGCTGATCACCCAGCTGCTGAAGCTCGGCTAGCGCGCCGCTCGCTCAGAGCGCACCGACCGCGTAGGCGAGACGCAGGCGATCGAGCGCCGCGTCGAGCGTCGCGTTGTTGTAATCCTCCTCGGCCTGCGTGCGCAGCGTGACCGCCTCGAGCACCTGGGTATTGGAGGCGAGTCCGACTCCGTAGAGCTGACGGGAGACGTGCAGGTTCTCCTCAGCTTGCGCGGTCGCGGCACGCGAGGCCTGCACGCGCGCACGATCCGCTGCGAGCGTCAGCCAGTCGGTGCGCACCTCGAGCGCGATGCGCGAGCGCAGATCGGCGAGCCGATGCCGCTCGGCGCGGCTGCGCGAGCGCAGCGCATCGGCCGCATTGGCCGCCGCACCGCCGTCGAAGAGCTTCCATGTGAAGCCGACACCGACGGAGGAGAAGTTCTCGCGGTTGAGAATCTGGTTGTCGAAATGCGTGTAGCCACCGACCGCCGCGAGGTGCGGCAGCCGGCTCGCGGTTGCCGCGTGTGCCCGCGCCGCCAGCGCTCCGGCCCGCGCGGCGAGCGCATGCAGCTCCCCACGCCGCACCAGCGCCTGTGCGATCAGCTGAGCGAGGGGGAGCCGGTCGACCGCAAAGCTCGGCAGCACCGGATCGAGATGCGGAACCCGACCGAGCGGCTCGCCGAGCAGCCGGTTGTATTCCTCCTCGGAAACCTCGAGCGCATTTTTCGCGCTCACCTGGCTCGAGCGCGCATTGGCGAGGGCCACGTCGGCCGCGAGCAGATCGCTCTTGGCGACCATGTGCCGATCGAATTTCGCCTGTACGTCGCGCAGGTGCGCCGCAAGACTCGCGACGCTGGCGTGCGCGACCCCGACCTGCCGCTGTGCCCGCAGGATGGCAACGTAAGCCTCGGCCACCTCGAGTTTCACGTCCGCTGCGGTCGCCTGCTGCATGGCCGCCGCGCCGCGAACCCCGTCACGAGCAGCGGCCTCGCCGGCGCGGATCGCCCCGCCGGTGTACAGCGGCACTCGCATCTGCACCGTTGCGCTCAGGTACTGATTGTCCTTGAAGATCGGACCGGACCGGAACGCGAGCGACGGGGTGAGCACCTGCAGCTCGGGCGTTTGGCCGAGGCGCGAGTAGCTCGCCTGAGCCTCGATGCTCGGCCACCGGGCATCGCGCGCCGCCCGCTCCCCGGAGCGGGCGGCCTGCACTTCAGCGGCGGCCGCGGCCAAGGTCTGATTGCGCAGCGCCGCGCGCCGCCACGCCTGCTCGAGCGTCCCCGCCCGTGCCTGCAGCGCGAGCGCCGCGCCCCCGAGGAGCGCCGCCGTGATCAGCCGCTTCGCACCGACACTCATGACTCGCTGCCCTTCAACGACACGATCCCGAGCATCTTCAGCACGTAGCGTTCGTAGACCGGGGTGATCGAACCGGTACGCACCTTGCGCAGGAAGTATTTCTCAAAGGCCACTTTGCCGAGGTGCACCCACTTACCGACCCGAGTCCAGGTCACGTTGCGCGGCGGAATCTGCGGCAGCGCGACGAATGCCGCACCGGTATCGCCGAAGTCCGCCAGGCAGATCGCATTCCAGGTGGCCTCGGCCACGGCCGGCCGCTCCTCGAGCTCCGCGGCGATGTTCGCGCAGATCGCCGAGACCATCGACTCGATCATGTAACCGGTCTTCGGCGCACCGGTCGGCACCGGAGTGGCCTCGACGGGCGCAATGGCAACACACACACCGGCGGAGAAGATGTTCGGATACTTCTTCGAGCGCTGATGCTGATCGATGAGCACGAAGCCACGCGGATTGCACAGCCCGGGCACGGCGGCGACCGCCTCGACGCCCTTGAAGGCCGGCAGCACCATGGCGAAGCGGAAGGGGAGTTTGTGCTCGTGCTTCGCCTGCGCCTGCTCGTCGAATTCCTGCACGAGCATCTCCCCGGCGCTCACCGCGCTCACCTTGGCATTGGTGATCCATTTGATGTGTCGCTGCCTGAGCTCGGCCTCCATCAGGCCCTTGCTGTCCCCGACACCCCCCAGGCCCATGTGGCCGATGTACGGCTCACTGGTGACGAAGGTCATCGGCACGCGGTCGCGCAGCTTGCGTCGGCGCAAATCAGCATCGACGATCATCGCAAACTCGTACGCCGGCCCGAAGCAGCTGGCGCCCGCGGCCGCGCCGACCACCATCGGACCCGGATCGCGCAGGAACGCCTGGTACTGCTCCCAGGCGCTCACCGCATGGGCTTGCGTGCAGATCGACGCGGTATGCCCGTCGGGTCCGAGTCCCGGGACCTCCTCGAAGGCGAGCTTCGGTCCCGTAGCGATCACCAAGTAGTCGTACTCGAGCGTGCTCTGATCGCGCAGCCTCAGCACCCGGCGCTCGGCATCGATCGAGTCGACCGGCTGCTCCCGCCACTCGACACCATGCGCCGCGAGCGGCTCGCGCATTGCCACGCGCGTCTTCTCGCGCTCGCGCCACCCCACCGCCACCCAAGGGTTCGACGGCGTGAACTCGAAGTACGGCGATGAGCCGATCAGCGTCACGCGATGCGAATGGCCGAGACGCTTACGCATCGCGTATGCGCACGGTACCCCGCCGAGACCGGCACCGATAATGGCTATATGGGCCATGTGAACCCCCAGAGTGACAACGCTCCGACGTGTCTGACGGGCCGAACCACTGCAAAGAGCTGCCCGTCAGGCATGGGCGCTCTTCGCCTGCGCGCCGCCCGCTTGCGTCTCGCGGCGCTTCAGGTGCGCGTAGTAGAGAACCGGGATCACCACCAGGGTCAGCAGCGTCGAGACGAAGATGCCGAACAGCAGCGAGATGGCGAGGCCGTTGAAGATCGGATCGGAGAGGATGAACACCGCACCGAGCATGGCCGCCAGGGCGGTGAGCACGATGGGCTTGGCACGGGTCGCCCCAGCGCGCACCACCGCCTCCTCGAGCGGAAAGCCCGCGCGCACCGCCCCGTCGATGAAGTCCACCAGCAGGATCGAGTTGCGCACGATGATGCCGGCGAGCGCGATCATGCCGATCATGGAGGTGGCCGTGAATTGCGCCCCGAACAGCGCATGCCCCGGCAACACACCGATGACCGTGAGTGGGATCGGCGCCATGATGATGAGCGGCACGACGTACGAGCCGAACTGCGCGACGATGAGCAGGTAGATCAACGCGAGCCCGACCGAGTACGCGATGCCCATGTCGCGGAAGGTGTCGTAGGTGATCTGCCACTCCCCGCCCCACTTGATCGCGAACTGGTTGGGGTTCGAAGGCGGCTGGATGAAGTGCTGCACCACGTGCACGCCGGCCGGCGGATCGCGATGCAGCAGCGCGGCGATCGAGAACATGCCATAGAGCGGGCTGTCGATCCGCCCGGCCATGTCGCCGGTCACGTAGGTCACCGGCAGCAGGTCGCGATGGAAGATCGGCTGCTGCCACGTGCGCGGCTCGACCTGCACCACGGAGGACAACGGCACGAGCGCCCCACCCTCGGCGCGCACCCGCAGCGTGAGCACCTTGGTGATGTGGGCCTGATCGGCCGGCGAGAGCTCGAGGCGCACCGGGATCGGATTGCGTTCGCGCCCCAGGTGCACGTAGGTGGCATCGTACCCGTGCAGCGCAAGCGCCACCGTGCGGGCGATCGCCTGCTGCGACACCCCGAGCAGCGCGGCCTTCTGCCGCTCGACATGCAACACCAGGCGCGGGGCCGGCGCATCGACACTATCGTCGATGTCGACGATGCCCGCGGTGTGCTCGAAGTCCTTGCGGACCGCGAGGGCAATCTGGCGCTGCCGAGCGTAGCTCGGCCCATAGATCTCAGCGACGATGGGCGCCTGCACCGGCGGGCCGGGTGGAATCTCCACCACCGCGATGGCCGCACCGAAGCGGCGCGCGACGGGCGCGAGCCGTTTGCGCGCCGCGAGAGCGATGGCGTGACTTTCACGGCCCCGCGCACTTTTCGGCACCAGTTCGACCGCGATCTCCCCGAGCCGCGGGCTGTGGCGCAGATAGTACTGGCGCACCAGACCGTTGAAGTTCACCGGCGCCGCCGTCCCGGCGTACACCTGATAATCGCTGACGTCGGGCATGCGCGCGAGCACCTGCGCGAGCGCATCGAGCACGTGCGCGGTGCGCTCCACCGGCGTGCCCACCGGCATGTTGACCACCACTTCGAACTCGGACTTGTTGTCAAAGGGCAGCATCTTCATCACCACGGCCTCGAGCACCACCAGGCTCACGGCGAGGAGGATGGCCACGCCGATGCCGGAGTAGAGCCAGCGGCGGCGGCGGCGGCCCTCGGGGCCGGCGAGAAACGGCCCCACCACGCGCTGGAAGAACCCGAGCAACGGCAACTGCGGCCGGTGCTCGAGCGGATCGATGTGGGCTTTGCTGAGCAGCTTTCGGCACAGCCAGGGCGTGAACATCAGCGCCACACCGAGTGAGAGCAGCATGCCGGAGCTGGCGTTGATCGGAATCGGGCTCATGTAGGGGCCCATCAGACCACCGACGAACGCCATCGGCATCAGCGCGGCAATGACTGTGAAGGTGGCGAGAATGGTCGGTCCGCCGACCTCATCGACCGCCACGGGAATGATGTCGCTCAGCGTGCCGCCGCCGAGGCTCATGTGCCGATGGATGTTCTCCACCACGACGATCGCATCATCGACCAGGATGCCGATGGAGAAGATCAGCGCAAAGAGCGACACGCGGTTGATGGTGAAGCCCCAGGCCCACGAGGCGAACAACGTGGCCATCAGGGTGACTCCGACCGCCGCACCGACCACCAGCGCCTCGCGCCGGCCCATGGTGAGCATGACCAACAGCACGACCGAGAGCGTTGCCTCGAAGAGTTTCTCGATGAGTTCCTTGGCCTTCTGATCGGCGCTGTGGCCGTAGTTGCGCGTGACGGTGACGTGTACCCCGGCCGGAATATACGTGCCGCCGAGTTCGCGGACGCGCTGCATGACGGCATCGGCAATGGTGCTGGCGTTGGTCCCGCTCTTCTTGGCAATGGCCACCGTCACCGCCGGCGCTTCGCTCACCTGCGGCAGATGCCGCGCCGCGGCGCCTGCACCGGTACCGAACCACACGTAGTCGTGCGGCGCATCGGGCGCGGCGGACACCTGGGCGACATCCGTGAGGTAGATCGGCTGCCCGTCATGCACACCGACCACGAGGCGTGCCACGTCGGCCCGTCCGGCGAGGAGGGTCCCGGCCTGCACCGGCACGACGTGATCGCCGCCGATCAGATCTCCGGCCTGGCGCACCAGATTGGCCGCCTGCAGCGCCCGGGCGACATCCGAGGCCGCCAGTCCGTAGGCGGCGAGCCGGCCCGGCTCAAGCCGCACGCGCACGATGCTCTGCGGGGCGCCGATGGTGTACACCTTGCGCGTGCCCGGAATGCGCTTCAGTTGCGTCTCGATGGCGTGCGCGACCTGCCCGAGCGGGTAGGACCCGTAGCGCGCCTCGCTGCTCCAGAGCGTCAAGGTGACGATGGGCACATCATTGATGCCCATGGGTTTGATCAGCGGGGGCAGCACACCGGCGCCCGGCGGCCACAGGTCGCGATGGGAATAGATTGCGTTGTACAGGCGCACCAGCGACGGATTGCGTCGCTCGCCCACTTTGAACTGCACGCCGATCACGGCGAGGCCCGGCTCGGACTCGGAGACGATGTGCTTCACGCC
The DNA here is from genome assembly GCA_021805275.1 of Pseudomonadota bacterium. The sequence continues at coordinate 5,044 of JAJZFQ010000150.1, read as the reverse complement.
GGAGACTTCCCCGAGCACCTGCTCCATCGGCGTGGTCACCTGATCGGCGACCTGCTGCGCCGAGGCGCCCGGGAAGGGAACGAACACGTTCGCAAACGTGACGTGGATCTGCGGGTCTTCCTCCCGCGGGGTGATCGCCAGTGCGAACAGACCCAACCCTACGGCGAGCAGCGCCAGCAGCGGGGTGATCTGGTTGTGCAGAAAGCGCCGGGCGAGTCGCCCGCTGAAGCCGAGCTCCGTGCTCACTGCGCGCTCCCGGTGATCACCGGGAAGGGGGCAAGCCGCCGCATCGCCGCGAGCGGATCGAGCGCCACCTGCTCACCGGGCGCGAGCCCCGCGAGCACCTCGACCTGTGCACCGACCGGCTCCCCGAGGCGCACCTGCTGCAGCAGCGTCTGCCCGTCCGGCTCCACCAGGTAGACCGCGGTCACCCCGCTGCGGCGCACGAGGGCGCGCTGCGGCACGAGAATCTGCGCCTGCTCACCGGTGTCGAAGGCAACGCGCACCACCATGCCGGGGTAGAGTCCCGCCAGGCCCGCCGGCAGCGCCAGGTGGACCGTGAACGTGTTGGATTGGGGCGAGGCCTCGGGGAACACGGTCACGTGCGCGGCGCGGATCCTCTGGCGACCCAGATCGATCGTCGCCCGTCCGATCCGGCGCACCGTATCGGCGAGGGACTGCGGGATGTTCAACTCGATGCGCAACGCGTGCAGTGAGGCGATGCCGAGCAGTGGCGTGCCCGGCGCGACCGCCTCGCCGACTTGCACCAGGCGCCGGGTGATCACCCCGGCGTACGGAGCGCGGATCTCGGTGTAATCGACGCCTTGAGCGGCGCTCGCCACCGCCGCCCGAGCACTGTTGAGCCCGGCGAGCGCCGCAGCGCGCGCGGCCGTGACTTGATCGAGATCCGCCTTGGGCACGACCTGTTGCTCGTAGAGGTGACGGATCCGCCGATACCGCGTCTGGACCTCGGTGGCCCGCGCCGCAGCGGCGCGCAGCGCCGCGCGGGCCTGACCGAGGCCAGCCCGCTGGATCGTCGCGTGCAGGCGCATCAGCAGTGCCCCGGCCGGCACGGAATCATCGACGTGGTGGTACACGGCGATCACCCGTCCGGTCGTCTGCGCCGTGAGCGTGGCCCGATCGACCGCCTGCACGATGCCATCGAAGCGCTGCTCGGCCGCGCCGCGCTCCAAACCCACCCGCACGGTCGCGAGCGCCGGGGCGCTCGCACGCGGATTCGCCTCATGATGGGCACTGCAGGCGGCCAAGGCGCCGGCTGCGGTGCACGCCAACGCAGCGCTCAGAACGGCTCGACGGCTCATCGCTCCCTCCCCGTGCTCAAAACGCCGCGCCGGGCTTGACCCCGAGACGCTTGAGGATCTTCGCCAGCGGGCAGAAGCCCGTGAAGGCCGACTGCAGCATGTTCGCCCCGACGAATGCCGGCACGATCAGCCACCAGGGACTCGCGAGCCACGCGAGCAGCACGCCGATCAGCACGAAGCTGCCGGCAAAGGCAAAGACCATTCGATCGACTGACATGGCACTCTCCCTCGAGCGAGACCGGTGCGGGTGACCGGCGGTGACGCAAGTATATTAGATATGCCTAATTTAGCAAGTGACGATTGACTCCGATCTGGTTTACACTGCATTCCTCATGCGAACGCCTCCACCACCGCCCGCCAAAAGCCGCCGGGGCGCAGCCCCCGCGGGCAGCCCACTGCTGCGCGCCGCGCACGACATGCAGCCACACTGCATCGAGGCGGCGGGCGTACTGCGGGCGCTGGCGAACGAGCAGCGGTTGTTGATCCTGTGTCATCTGGTGGCAGCGCCGTTGTCAGTCGGGCAGTTGAACGAACGCGTTCCTCTCAGCCAATCTGCGCTCTCGCAGCACCTGGCGGTGCTGCGCAAGGCCGGCATGGTGCGCACCGAGCGCGAATCGCAGACGGTCTACTACTCGCTCGCTCCGGGCATCGTCACGCGCCTGCTCGGTGTCCTGCACGACGAATTTTGCGGCGTCTGAGCCCCCATGGTTCAATACGGGGTTTCCACCGCGAATTCCTCGGTCATGTCCGCACTGTTCGACTCGCTGCAGGTCGGCGAGCTACGGCTTCCCAATCGCATCGTCATGGCGCCACTGACGCGCAGTCGCGCCGGGTCGCGGCGCATCCCCAACGCCCTGATGTGCGAGTACTACCGCCAGCGCGCCAGTGCCGGGCTGATCATCTCGGAGGCCACGGTGGTCACGCCGATGGGCATCGGCTACGCCGATACCCCGGGCATCTGGTCGGATGAGCAGGTCGAGGGGTGGCGGCAGGTCACGCACGCCGTGCACGCCGAGGGCGGACGGATCTTTCTGCAGCTCTGGCATGTCGGTCGGGTCTCGCACCCGCTGTTCCTCGCCGGCGAGCAACCGGTGGCCCCGAGTGCGATTGCGCCCGAGGGACACGTGAGCCTCGTCCGTCCGCACACGCCCTACGTGGTGCCCCGCGAGCTGCCGAGTGCAGAGATTGCGCACATCGTCGCGGCGTTCACGCGCGGGGCGGAAAACGCCGAGCGCTCAGGATTCGACGGCGTCGAGCTGCATGGGGCCAACGGCTATCTGCTCGACCAGTTTCTCCAGGACAGCGCCAACCGCCGCAACGACGCATACGGCGGATCGATCGAGAACCGTGCCCGGCTGCTGCTCGAGGTGACCGATGCGGCCGTGAGCGTGTTCGGTCCGGGGCGCGTCGGCGTGCACCTCGCGCCGCGCGGCGATGCGCACTCCATGGGGGACTCTGATCGCGCGGCGACCTTCGGGCACGTGGTGCGCGAACTGTCGCGGCGGCGGATCGCCTTCGTGTTCGCGCGCGAACATCCCGACGGCGAGCGCATCGGCCCGCAGCTGAAGCGAGCGTTCAGCGGGGTGTACATCGCCAACGAGAAGCTCACCGGCCGGAGCGCCACCGGCCTGATCGAGCGCGGCGAGGCCGACGCGGTGGCCTTCGGCAAGCTGTTCATCGCAAATCCCGATCTCGTCGAGCGCCTGCGCACCGGAGCGGCGCTGAACGAGCCGCGGCCAGAGTTCTTCTATGCCGGCGGGGCGGCCGGGTACACCGACTATCCGGTGCTCACCGACCCCGAGGGACCGCACCGCCGCTGAGCACTGCTCAGCCGCCGAAGCTGAAGCAGGAATAGGCCTTGCCGCCGATGCGGCCGCGGAACGTCGCCCGCCCCGGATCGTCCCCAGCGGCGCCTGCGGCGACCATGAGCGGCAGGAGATGCTCCTCGCGCGGATGGCAGGCGCGCGCCTGCGGCGCATGCTCCCAGGCGAGGAGCCGCGCGCGCCGTTCCGCCGCAGCGACCTGCACCGCCGTGTCGTTCAGCCACGCGTCGAAGGCCTCCGAGCCGCCGGCCCCGCCGGCGAAGATCGCGCGCAGATTGTGGTAGCTGCTGCCGCTGCCGATGATCAGCACCCCCTCACTGCGCAGCGGCGCGAGCGCCGCGCCCAGCGCCCAGTGGCGCGCCGGATCGAGATCCGCCGTGAGCGAGAGCGTGAGCACGGGAATGCGTGCCGCCGGATCGATGATCAGCATCGGCACGAACACCCCGTGATCGAAGCCGCGCTCGGCAGTGCTCGCCGCGCGGATCCCGGCGCCCTCAAGCAGTGCGTGCACCCGCGCGGCGAGTTCCGGGGCCCCGGGCGCCGGGTAATTCAGCTGATAGGTGTGCGGCGGAAAGCCGTAGTAGTCGAACAGCATCGCGGGCGCCGCGGCGCTCGAGACCGTCGGCACCGCCTCCTCCCAGTGCGCGCTCACCATGAGGATGGCGCGCGGCGGGGCCGGCAGACTGCCGAGCACACCGGCTAGATAGACCCGCAGTCCCTCGTAGGCCTGGGGGCCGAACGGTGCCGGGAATTCCATCCAAAAGCACGGGCCGCCCCCGTGGGTCAGATAGATCGTCGGCTGGCGCACAGAACTCGGCACAGGAGCGCTCCTCGGAATATCGTGCACTCATGCTAGCATCAGTGTGCGATGAGTCACCAAGACGGCAGGCATGCCGACGCTCTGCGCAGCCCCCCGGTACAGCCCGGGGTGCCGGTGCGCCTCTCTGCGCGGGTCTGGCGCCTGACCTGCGGCAATGCCGGGCTGATGACCGGCCCGGGCACCAACAGCTATTTCGTCGGCGAGGGCGATCACTGGGCGCTGATTGATCCGGGCCCGGCGCAGTCGCGGCATCTGTTCGCGCTGCAAAACGGCGCGCCCGGCCCGATCCGGCGCATCCTCGTGACCCACACCCACCCCGATCACTCCCCGGGCGCCGCGGCGCTGCAGCGCCTGACCGGTGCCGAACTGCTCGGGCGCGTGAGCGCACACCCGCACGGCCAGGACCGCACCTTCCGTCCCGACCGCGAACTCACCGACGGGGAGCGCGTGACGCTCGGCCCGGACACCGTGCTGCGGGTGCTGCACACGCCCGGACATGCCTCGAACCACCTCTGCTACCTGCTCGAGGCCGAGGGGCTGCTGTTCACCGGGGATCACATCATCCAGGGCTCGACGGTGGTGATCGATCCGCCGGACGGGGACATGCAAGCGTATATCGCCTCGCTGCAGCGGCTGCTGCACGAGGATCTCACCGCGCTCGCCCCCGGGCACGGCGAGCGGATCGACGAGCCGCACGAAGCGCTCTGCGCGCTCATCGCGCACCGCCTGAACCGCGAAGCGAAGGTGCTCGAGGCACTGAGCGCGCAGCAGCCGGCGACGCTCGCACAGCTGTGCTCGGTTGCCTACGAGGACGTGCCGCCGGCGCTGTGGGGAATCGCCGAGCGCTCCCTGCTCGCGCACCTGCTGAAGCTCGAGGCCGACGGACGCGCCGTGCCGCACGGAGAGCGCTGGCGCACCGCGCCGTGAACCTGCCCGCTCAGGCCGCGGCGCTCTCGTAGCGCTCGGTCAACCACAACGCCACCGGCATCACCAGCAGCACCAGCGGCAGCTGCACGAGCGCCCCGGCGATGATCGCGATGGCCAGCGGCTGGAGCATCTGGTCGCCCGAACCACTGATC
>JAJZFQ010000186.1 GCA_021805275.1 Pseudomonadota bacterium | reverse complement strand
CCGTCGCATTCGGATCGGCATAGAGGCGGTCGCGCTCCTGCATGGCCCGCCACATTTCGGCATGGCCCTGCATCACCACGTCGAGCACCCGTTCCTCTTCGTAGGCGAACTGGTTCTGCTTCAACGTGCCCATTCTGCGGCCCGGCTGCAGCACGACGTCCCCCGAACTCTGGTCGAGTTCACCGCTCAGGATCTTCATCAGCGTCGATTTGCCGCAGCCGTTGGCACCGATCAGGCCGTAGCGGTTGCCATCGGCGAACTTGACCGTGACTTGCTCGAACAACGGCTTGGCGCCGAATTGCATCGTGACGTTGAAAGTGGAAAGCATCTCTAAATCCGCTCGAAAGGTGTAGCCCGTACCCTGCCCGCAGTCGGAGCGGCCATGCCATTCCGCCAGAGCCCGGCATATCGAAGTCCTGTGAGTCCCAGGCGCGACGATCGCGATGTCTTGCCCCGTCCCGCCGGGAGACGGGCGACCGTGAATTTAGGGTGCGGGTCGGGGGTGCCGCGCAGGGGGGGTCCCGCAGCGGGCCGCGCAGTCTAGCCGATCAGGCCAATTCACACAATGTAGGGGCTCGAACCTCGGCTTTCGTGCCGCGGCCGGTGCCCCGTCAGCGCGGCGCGCTCAGGCGGCGCTTGCCGTCGGCAGAACGGGCGATGCCGGGTTCATCGAGCCGTTCCCGATCCCACAGTTCGCAGGTCACCTCGCGGTGGCGCTGATCGAGCGCCTCGCAGTAATTCGTGTAGCGGCACAATCTGACGTCCGTGCCGCGGCCGGCTTTGACCTTGGCAAACCAGTCTGGGTCGGCGAGCGCCTGACGCGCAAGGCCGACGATATCCGCCGCGCCATCGACGAGGACGGACTCGGCCTGCTCGAAATTGTGGATGCCGCCGGAGACGACGATGGGCGTTTCGAACCCCTGTGTGCGCAGGATTTGGCGGAGGCTCTGCGCCGGTGCAACGTTGCGCCCGAACGGACCGCGAGCGTCCGAGTAGTACGATGGCATGCATTCGTAGCCGCTGCGGCCGGTGTACGGATAGGCGGCTTCGCCCATCTTCGGCTGTCCGGCGTCTTCGAACTTTCCGCCGCGCGAGAGGGACAGAAAATCCATGCCAGCACCGGCAAACGCCAGTGCGAAGCGGGTGCTGTCTTCGAGGCCGCCGCCGCCGACGATGCATTCCTCGGCGAGAAGCCGGCAGCCGAGCGCAAAGTCCGAGCCCACCTCGGCGCGGACCCGGCGATACACTTCGAGCGGCAGCCGCAACCGGTGCTCTGCACTGCCGCCGTACCCGTCGGTGCGCGTGTTGAGCGGCGAGAGGAACGAGGCCATCGTATAGGCATGGGCGTAGTGCAATTCCGTGCCATCGAAGCCCGCCAATCGAGCGCGACGTGCGGCCGCTGCAAAGAGGGGCGGGAGGCTCTGGGGTAGCGCTGCGATGTGCGCGAGCTCGACGTCGGTGACCCGTTCGCGGGCCCCGAATTCAAGCGCCTCGAACTCCCTGGGGCTCAGCACGCGCGCGAGCTCGGCGTGCGGCAGTGCATTGAGCCAGGCACGAATCTCGGCATCGTCGGCGCCAGGTGCACCGAACGCCTGACGGTGCCGCTCAGTCAGCACCAGGAATTCGCAAATAAAACGAGCTGGATCAGGTCTGCGGCGGATCGGCAGGAAGTCGATCAGCTGGATGAACAGCCGCGTCTGCCCGCCGCTTGCGACCCGGATCCGCTCCACCAGTTTGCGCAGACCGGCGATGAACCGATCGTCACCGATGCGCAGCAGCGGTCCGCTCGGGACGTCGCGGATCCCGGTGGCCTCGAGCACGATCGCGCCGGGGCGGCCGAGCGCGAAGCGTTCGTACCACTCGATCACCCGGGGCGTGACGCTGCCGTCGTCGCTGGCGCGCCAGGGCACCATGGCCGGGATCCAGGTGCGCTGCGCGAGCGTGAGCGGGCCGTATGCGATGGGAGAGAAGAGGCGTGAGGCGTGCGCTTCGGCAGCGGTGGGCCAGTGTCCGCCCTCGGGCAGATGCCGGATTCGCTCGGGCGGACGCCACAGGCTCATGGGAGTTGCGCTGCGCGCCGCCCCGCCACTATGGAACCACCGCGGTGGCCTCGATTTCCACCTTGGCCTGCATCTCGATGAGCGCGCCGACCTCGACGGCGGTCATCGCCGGGAAATGCCGTCCCATGACCTCGCGGTACGCGGCGCCGATGGCTTGCAGCTCCGTCAGGTACTCTGTGCGGCTGGTCAGATACCAGGTCATGCGCACCACGTGTTCAGGCCTGGCGCCGCCCTCGGCGAGAATCGTAACCACGTTGTGCAACGCCTGCCCGACCTGCTCGGCGAGCCGCTGACTCGTGATCCGCCCGGTGCGCGAGTCCCAGCCGATCTGGCCTGCCACGAAGATCTGGCGGCCCTGTGCGAGCACACCGTTGCTGTAGCCGGAGGGACGCTGCCAGCCCTTCGGTTGGAGAGTTTCAAACATGTTCAACTCGTCTGCCTCGGGATGAACGCAGCAGTTCGCGACCGATGATCAATTTTTGCACCTCCGTGGCACCCTCGTAGATGCGCAATGCGCGGATATCGCGATACAGCCTCTCCAGGCGCTCCCCCCGAACCACGCCGCGGCCGCCGAACAGCTGCAGCGCGCGGTCGATGATCCGTTGTGCCGATTCGGTGGCGGTCATTTTTGCGATCGCCACCTCCTGTGTCGCCGCCTCGCCGCGGTCGCGTAGCCAAGCGGCTCGATAGGTGAGCAGCCTGGCGGCATCCAGTTCGGCCGCCATCTCGGCGAGCGAGGCCTGGGTGAGCTGGAAGTCCGCGAGTGTGCGCCCGAACATCCGCCGCTCCCCAACATGAGAGAGCGCCGCATCGAATGCACATTGAGCGAGGCCGAGCGCCGCGCCCGCTACCGTGGTGCGAAACACGTCCAGGGTACGCATGGCGAGCTTGAATCCCTCGCCCTCGTCCCCGAGTCGCTGGGTGGCAGGCACCCGGCACGCGTGCAAGCGCAAGCGCGCCAGCGGGTGAGGAGACATCGGCGTGAACCGTTCGGCGATCTCGAGTCCCGGCGCATCGGCGTCGACCACGAAAGCACTGATGCCCTCGGCGCTCACTGCACCGTCCGGGCGGCGCTGCGGCTCACCGGTTCGAGCGAAAACGCAGTAGAAATCGGCGATGCCGCCGTTGGAAATCCAGGTTTTCTGGCCCTCTAGAACATAAGTGTCTCCGTCCCGGCGGGCTGAACACTCCAGCGCCGCGACGTCCGAGCCGGCATTCGGTTCCGAGAGGGCGAAGGCCGCGAGGGCCGCTCCGCTCACGACCTTCGGCAAGTAGCGCTCCTTCAGCGGCGCAGATCCGGCTAGGGAGATCGGTCCGCTGCCGAGACCCTGCATGGCGAACACGAAGTCCGCGAGCGCATCGTGGCGCGCGAAGGTTTCGCGGATCAGGGCGAGTGCGCGGATGTCAAAGGCAGTGCCGGACGGCTCGGCCGATCGGTGCGCGCCATTGCCTACGCAATACGTGGTCCAGCCCGCCTCGCCCATGGCCACGGCGAGCGAGCGGCAGGCGCGTTCCACGGCCGGGGCGTCTTCCGCGCCTGTGGTCTGCGACAAGTGCTCTCCGGCCCACGTCTCCAGCCGCGCCCCGAGTGCGCGGTGCGCCGGCGTGAAGAAGGGCCATTCGAGGGGGTTGCGGGCGCTCACGGGATCAGTTTCCTTCGAAACGCGGGTTCTGCTTGAGGACGAACGCATGGTAGGCGCGGTGAAAATCCTGCGTCTGCATGCACTGGACCTGGGCCTGCGCCTCGGCGTCGATGGCCGCGTCGATCGGCAGGTGCCACTCCTCGTGCAGCATCCGCTTGGTCATCGCATGCGCGAACGTCGGTCCGCGGGCGATCTCCCCGGCGAGTTCCAGCGCCGCGCCGAGCAGTGCCTCGCGGTCTTCGAGGCGATTGAAGAATCCCCACGCCAATCCCTCCTGCGCGGACATGACTCGCCCCGTGTAGAGCAATTCGGCGGCGCGACCGTGACCGATAATCCGAGGCAGGATCGCGCAGGCGCCCATGTCGCATCCGGCTAGCCCGACGCGCGTGAATAGGAACGCGGTGCGCGCCAGCGCAGTCCCCAGACGAAAGTCCGAGGCCATCGCGAGGATGGCTCCGGCGCCGGCGCACACACCATCGACGGCGGCGATGATCGGCTGCGGACAGCCACGCATCGCCTTGACCAGATCGCCGGTCATCTGCGTGAACGCAAGCAGTCCGGCCGCATCCATGGTCGTGAGCGGGCCGATGATCTCGTGCA
>JAJZFQ010000046.1 GCA_021805275.1 Pseudomonadota bacterium | reverse complement strand
GACATGAATTTCACCGGTGGGGCGGATAAAGGTGCGGAAGGACTGGCGCTGCTCGAGCAAGTGCGCGCCCTCGACCCACAGGCTGTGGTCGTGCTCATCACTGCGCACGCCGAGGTCGCTTTGGCGGTTGAGGCGATGAAGAAAGGCGCTGCGGACTTCGTGACCAAGCCCTGGGAGAACGAGCGGCTGCTCGCGACGCTCATGGCTGCGAGCAATCTGCGGCGCTCGCGCCTGGAAACTACAGAATTCCGCACCCGCAGCCGCGGACTTGCTGAAGCGATGAGAGCCGAGGGTCAGATCATCGGCACTTCACCTGCGATGGCGCGGGTTTTTCAGATGCTCCACCGCGCGGCCCCAACCGATGCCAATGTACTAATTCTGGGTGAAAACGGCACGGGCAAGGAGTTAGTTGCCCGTGAAATTCATCGTCACTCACATCGAGCGCAGGAAGCGTTTGTGCGCGTAGACCTAGGGACGCTCTCGCCACAGCTTTTCGAGAGCGAACTCTTCGGACATCGTCGCGGAGCGTTCACCGACGCTCGCGAGGACCGCGTTGGAATGTTGCGTGCGGCCTCCGGCGGCACGTTGTTTCTCGATGAGATCGGCAACGTTCCGCTGCACCTGCAAGGCAAGCTCCTCACAGCGCTCGAGCGACGGGAAGTGACGCCCGTCGGGGCCGAGGCCCCCGAGCCCATCGATGTGCGGCTGATCTGCGCGACAAATCTTGCCGTCGAGCGGCTCGCCGACGAGAACGTCTTGCGCCAGGATCTACGCTATCGGGTCAACACGGTGGAGATGCTCCTGCCGCCGCTGCGGGACCGGCGAGAGGATATTCCTCTGCTGCTCGAGCACTTCATCGCCATGTATGCTGACAAGTACAATCTTCTTGCGAAGAGGCTGAGTGCGGCTGCACTGGAGCGCCTGATGGCCCACCCCTGGCCGGGGAACGTCCGCGCGCTGCGTCATACGGTCGAGCGCGCGGTCATTCTGAGTGAAGGCTCGATGCTCGAGCCGGCCGATTTCTCTCTTGGGGGAACCGAAACCCCGGCGTTGACCGGCAATCGGGAGCCTTCAACTCTGAATGTCCTCGAGCGAGACACCATCGCGCGTGCTCTGGAAACTTATGGTAGGAACATCAGCCGCGCGGCCGACGCACTCGGTCTCACGCGCGCCTCGCTCTATCGGCGGATCCAGAAATATGACCTTTAGCCGCTTTCACAGTGGGGTCGCATGGCGCATGGGGGTGCTCTTTCTCACCGTCGCGGTCATCGCGTGGATGATCGCCCACACTCAGTGGTACGTGGCAATCGCTCTGCTCGTCCTGGTGGCATTCGCCGAGGCCGGGATCCTCGTCCGATTCTCAACGCAGTCGGGCCGCGAGGTCGCCCGGTTTCTGGACGCTCTGGCGGCCGACGACCTGTCGCAGAGTTTCACGGCCCTGCGCTCAGACGGTGCTTTTCAAGAGCTCGGCGCCGCGATGGAACGTGTGCTCTCGAGCCTTCGGGCCGCCCGATCCGAGCGCGATGCGCAGGCCCACTACCTTCAGACTCTGATCAATCACGTCCCGGTGGCCCTGATGGCAATCGAGGAGAGCGGCGCTCTGCGCCTGCTTAACATGGCGGCGCGGCGGTTGTTCGAGGGCTCGATCACGGACAGCCAGCAGCTTTCGCGTTACGGACAATCCTTCGTCGTCGGTTTGGAATCGCTCCTGCCAGGAAACACTGCCATACTCCACATGGAGCGCCCCTCCGGCGCTCTCATCCTTAAGGGCGCAGCCACCGAGATCGTGACGGGCGGTACGCGCCGCCGGCTCGTTTCCCTTCAGAACATCGATAACGACATGAGTGCCCAGGAGTTGGCCGCCTGGCAAACAGTCATTCGGGTCATGGCGCACGAAGTGATGAACTCCCTCACGCCGGTGGCCTCTCTCGCCGTCACAGCCCGGGATTTGGTGCGAGAGGTAATAGAGCAATTGCCGCCGGAGGATTCTCGCGCGACGATCCTCGCAGATGCCTGTGAGGCTCTGGAGACCACGACCCGCAGAAGCGAGGGGTTGCTGCATTTCGTGACCAGTCACCGCCGGCTAACCAAGCCGCTGGAAGCGCGGATCCAGGTGTTCCCGGTGCAGCGCCTGTTTGCTCGAATCCGGCGTCTGCTTGCAACGGACTTGGCGGCGCGGGAGATCGAGATGACGATTCACGTCGAGCCCCAGACGCTCGAGCTGGCCTTCGATGCGGAACTGCTCGACCAGGCGCTCATCAACTTGGTGCGCAATGCAATCGAGGCGCTTCGCGATCGGCAGGCCGGCCTCATCGCACTTACCGCTTGCCGCGGTTCCGATGGTCGCGTGATCATCTCGGTAGGCGATAACGGTCCAGGAATCCCACCGGATCAGCGCGATAAGGTCTTTGTCCCATTCTTCACGACAAAGCGCAGCGGGAGCGGTATCGGCTTGACCCTCGTGCGCCAGATCGCCGCGGCCCACGGCGCGACGGTCAGAATTTCAGAGACTGCCGGGGGAGGGGCGACGGTTCAGATGCGGTTCGGATGAAATGCCGGTTTTCAGCAGCGTAGTCAACTGATTCTCGCGGGAAATCCGTTCGGACGACCGGAGCGATGCCAGACCTCGGCTCAAATTCGTTGCTGATTGGTAGGGTTTGGACGTGCGGGAGGAGCGGTGGCCGATGACCGCTAATTGCGTATTCCGGCCCATCGTGACCGCTGATTCCGGACGAACGTGACCGGCCGTTCCGGCCGAACGTGACCGCTGATTCCGCTGGAAGGTGACCGATTTTGGGCTTGTGCCCGGAATCGCCGGTCACGATCCCGGAATGGCTGGTCACGTTGCCCCGGAACGATCCTGCCGGGTCGGCGCTGGACCCCTGAGTGCTGGCTAAGCTGCCCGATTTGCCCTCGGGGAGCGTCGATGCCAGCGAAGCGGAGTGCCATGCGCAAAATCAAAGAAGTCCTGCGCCTGAAGTTCGAGGCGCGATTGAGTCACGAGCGGATCGCGGCGGCCACGGGCCTGTCCAAGGGCGCGGTGGGCAAGTACGTGCAGCGGGCGATCGAGCAGGGTCTGTCCTGGCCGCTGCCCGAGGCGCTCGACGATGCGGCGCTCGAGCGGCGGCTGTTCCCCCGGGTGGTCACGCTCGAGCAGTACACGCACGCCGATTACGCGTACGTGCACCAGGAGCTCAAGCGCAAAGGGGTGACGCTGCAGCTGCTGTGGGAGGAGTACCGCACCGCGCACGGTGAGCGGGCCTACCAGTACAGCCAGTTCTGCTGGCACTACCAGCGCTTCTGCGCGAGCCTCGCTCGCTCGATGCGCCAGAGCCACCGGGCGGGCGAGAAGCTGTTCATCGACTACAGCGGTGACACCGTGCCGGTGATCAACGCCGTGACCGGGGAGATCCTGCGCGCGCAGATCTTTGTCGCCTCGATGGGTGCGAGCAAGTACACCTATGCGGAGGCGACCTGGACGCAGCAGTTGCCGGACTGGATCGCCTCGCACATCCGCACGTTCGAGCACCTGGGATGCGTTCCAGAGATCCTGACGCCGGACAACCTCAAGAGCGCGATCCAGAAGGCCTGCCGCTACGAGCCGGAGGAGAACTCTGCGTATTCCACGCGATCGTGAACACGGTTTCCACGTGATGGTGAACAGCGATTCCACGGGAACGTGAACGGCGTTCCAGGCGATCGTGAACGTTTTCGTGCCCCGCGTGGCGCGGTGTTCACGATCGTGGAAAGGCGTTCACCATCGTGGCGAGGGGAGCCGGCGGCTGGAGATTGATCGGAAGGCCGACCGCGTAGCCTTGGGACCTTTTGTCCTGGGGAGCGGGGTCGATGCCGAACGAGAGGGTCTCCATGTCGAAGTTGAAGCAGCTGATCGCGCTGCAGACGAGCAACCTGAGCGTGCGGGCCATGGGGCGTGCGCTGGGGCTGTCGGTCGGGGCGGTCTCGAAGTATTTGCGGGCGGTGCGCGCGGCGGGGATCTCGCCTGAGGAGGCGGAGACGCTGCCCGAGACGGAGCTCGAGCGGCGGGTGTTCGGGCCGACGCCACCGGGCAAGCCACCGCGGCGGGTCGCGCCGGACTGCGCGTGGATCCACACCGAGCTCAAGCGCCACCGGCATGTGTGAAGTGGTCCCTACGCGACGGACCTCTTAGGTGGGTCTTGATCGACGTGTTGTATTCTGCGCGCATACTCGTTTGGAGACAAGTATCCGAGTGATGAGTGCAGGCGGACGGGATTGTAAAATCCGTGGATGTATTCTGCGATCGCTCTGTGTGCATCCTGTTTGGTCGCATACGGCTCGG
>JAJZFQ010000075.1 GCA_021805275.1 Pseudomonadota bacterium | reverse complement strand
ATGCAGAGCGCTATCGCTTGCAGGCGGGAGACTGTCCTGTCCGCGATGTCGACGGGCGTGCGCGCTCGCTCAGGAACCGGTTGAAAACCAGCGCCCGATGTGCGGTGATGACCGTGCTCGCCTAGCCCAGGCGATGAGACACCGAGCGGCGCCGCGGAGAGCGTGATCGTTGGAGCCTAAACCTCACTCAGATGCGCTCGCCGACGGGTCCGGGCACGGCACGCGCCGGCATCGCGATTGCGTGCCGGGCGACGCGCCGGCGATCTGCGCGATCTATAACCCCTACGTGGCGCAAACGACGGTCACGTTCGAGGAAGTCGCGGTGTCCGCGCGGCAGATGAAGCGGCGCATCGCCGAGGTGACGCGGCGCCTCCCCTGGATCGTATGCGAGCACAACGGCGCAGTGCTCGGCTATGCCTACGCAACGGCGTGGAAGTCCAGGTCCGCGTACCGTCACTCGGTCGAGACCACGATTTACCTTGACCGGAACCTGACGGGCAGGGGGATCGGGACGGAGCTCTACCGGACGCTTCTGGCGAGGCTGCGAGCACACGATGTTCACTGCGTCGCCGGCGGCATCGCGCTGCCCAACGCGGCGAGCGTGGCGCTGCACGAGAAACTCGGTTTCGTGAAGGTCGCGCAGTTTCCCCAGATCGGCTTGAAGTTCGGTCAATGGATCGACGTTGGATACTGGCAGCTGACCCTGCCCTAGCGGCCGATGCTTGCGCAGCGGGTCGTGCCGTTACCCGACGACGTCACGCTCAAATGGCGGCTGGGCGGCAAGAGCGGGCACAGCGTCTGGCCGACTGGGCTCCTCATGGCAGCAGCCCGGCTGCACCAGGGCCTGACCATCGTGTCGCGGCACGCGACGGAATTCCGTGCGGCACGCGCGCCGGTGTGCAAGCCGTGGACGCAACCGCTGCACGCGGATCGGGATCGTGCACCGGCTGCCGCGGCCTTGCCGTCGACTCGAGGCGGGTTAGACGGCATGATCGGCGCGGGGTCGACAACGAGCCGAGGTCGATCCGCGTTAAGGCCGGCACCATTCCTAAGTCTTTGATATTATGGCGCTCCCTACGGGATTCGAACCCGTGTTACAGCCTTGAGAGGGCTATGTCCTGGGCCTCTAGACGAAGGGAGCGCAGTCGGGCCGACAACAGGAGCGCGGTATTATAGGTATCCTGATCCATTGCTCAAGCAGAAAGCGCAGAATTGAATTCCCCTGACGCGCGCACTCAAGCGCCCCATCACCCGCCCCGGATCATTCCGCGGGCGGAGCACACTGTTTCCCGTGCCCATATCTCCCAGAATGCCTTGCGGGTCCTATACCGCCTGCGCGACGGGGGATTCCAGGCCTTCCTGGTCGGCGGCTGTGTCCGCGACCTGCTCCTGGGCCTCGAGCCGAAGGACTTCGACGTCGCCACCGATGCGCTGCCGGAGCAGGTCAAGCGGCTG
The DNA here is from genome assembly GCA_021805275.1 of Pseudomonadota bacterium. The sequence continues at coordinate 16,194 of JAJZFQ010000075.1, read as the reverse complement.
TTCCGCAACTGCCGCCTGGTCGGGCGGCGCTTCCGCCTCGCCCACGTGTTCTTCGGCCAGGAGATCATCGAAGTCGCCACGTTCCGGGCCGCCAGCGCCCCGGAGCCGGGTGAGGAGCCCGTCGAGGAGGACCTCGAGGAGAGTGAGGCCGGAGGGGAGGAGCCCGAGGGTGAGCTGATCGATCAGGGTGGACCGCTCACCGATGAGCGCGCGGCGCACTTCGAGGCCGACCACCCTGGGCGCAGCGCCCCGTCCCCGGATGCCGACCTCGAGCGCATGTTCGATGCCAGCGGACGGATCCTGCGCGATAACGTCTACGGGACCGTCGACGATGACGTTTGGCGGCGCGACTTCACCGCCAATGCCCTTTATTACAACATCGCGGACTTCTCCATCTGGGACTACGTGGGCGGTGCCGAGGACATCGCCGCGCGGCGCCTGCGGCTGATCGGAGATCCGGAGACGCGCTACCGCGAGGACCCGGTGCGCATGTTGCGCGCGGCGCGCTTCGAGGCGAAGCTCGGCTTCGAGCTCGAGCCGGCGAGCGCCGAGCCGCTCGAGCGGCTGCAAGCGCTGCTGGGCGGTGTGCCGCCGGCGCGTCTGTTCGACGAGACGATCAAGTTGTTTCTCACCGGGCACGGGGTGCGCAGTCTCCCGGCGCTGCGCCGGCGCGGACTGCTCGGGCAGCTGCTGCCGAGTGTGGAGTCCTATCTGGCCGGCCATCCCGGCGGTCTGGTCGAGCGGCTGCTCATGAAAGGTCTCGAGAACACCGATGCGCGCGTCATCGCCGGCCGTTCGGTGACCCCGACGTTCCTGCTGGCGCTGCTGCTTTACGGTCCCATCGCCAGGATCATTGAGTCGATGCCGCCCTCGCGCTGGCACGAGCTCGATGCCATCCTCGACGCGTGCGACCAGGCGGTGCGCGATGCGCACCGGCACATCAGCATCCCGAAGCGATTCTCGCTCGGCCTGCGCGAGATGTTCGCGCTCCAACCCCGCCTGGAGCACCCGCGGGGCCGCCGGGCGCTGCGGCTGCTGACCCATCCGCGCTTCCGGGCCGGGTACGACCTGCTGCTGCTGCGCGCCGAGCTCGGGCTGGCCTCCGCCGAACGGGCCCAGTGGTGGACCCAGGTGCAGGAAGTCAGCGCCGAGGAACAGGGCCGCATGGCCGATGCGCTCGCCGGTCCGGCGGAGCGTCCGGCCGGGCCGAAAGGCCGCCGACGCCGCCGCGGCGGACGGCGTCGCGCCGCTGGCGGCGCCTGAGCGGTTCAGGCCGATGCAGCGCTGGCAGCCGGCCTACATCGGCCTGGGCAGCAACCTCGACGACCCGTCCGGGCAGGTGCGTGCCGCCTGGGAGCGGCTCGCCGGCCTGCCCGAGACGCGGGCCATCGTGCGCTCGCCTCTGTATCGCTCGCGGCCCTTCGGGCCGGTGCCCCAGCCGGATTTCGTCAATGCCGTCGCGGGGCTGCTGACCCGGCTTGCCCCCGAGGCGCTGCTCGCCGAGCTGCAGGGGCTCGAGGCATCGCTCGGCCGGTGTCGCGAGGGAGCGCGCTGGGGGCCGCGGCGGATCGACCTGGATCTGCTGATCCAGGGTTGCGAGCGGCGCGAGGGCCCCGGGCTCACCCTGCCGCACGCCGGGATAGTGGAGCGCAATTTCGTTCTGTATCCTCTGGCGGATATCGCCCCGGACCTCGATGTCCCTGGGCTCGGCCGGGTGGGCGAGCTCAAGGCCCGGCTCGCGCCGGAGGGGTTGTGGCGATTCGAACCCGAACCATGACGTCGGATGGCCGCCGCACGTGAATCCATGACAGGCGCAGAGCACCAGTTCATCGTGGTCGAAGGGCCGATCGGAGTCGGCAAGAGCAGTCTTGCGCGGCTGCTCGCCAAGAGCCTCGCGGCGCAGCCGGTGCTGGAAGACGCCCCCGCCAATCCCTTCCTCGAGCGCTTCTACCGCAACCCGCGCGCCGGAGCGCTGCCGACGCAGCTGCATTTCCTGTTCCAACGCTGGCAGCAGCTCTCGGGGCTGAACCAACAGGACCTGTTCGCCGCGGTGCGCGTGGCGGACTACCTGTGGGAGAAGGACCGGTTGTTTGCCCGCGTGACGCTCGATGATGCGGAGTTCGCCCTGTACGAGCAGGTGAGCAGCCGCCTCGACGTGCAGCCGCCCAAGCCCGATCTGGTGGTCTATCTGCAGGCGCCGGTGGACGTGCTGCTCGAGCGCATCGCGCGGCGCGCCATCGGCTACGAGCAGCACATCGAGCGGGAGTACCTGGTGCGGCTGAACGAGGCCTACGCGCGGTTCTTCCACGAGTACGAGGCCGCGCCGCTGCTGATCGTCAACGCCGCGGCGATCGACCCGGTCAACAACCCGGCCGACTACGAGGAGTTATTCGCCGCGATCCGCCGCATGAAGCGCGGCCGGCTGTACTACAACCCGATGGGCGCGCGGGCGATTTAGTAAACTACCGGCATGTACACGCACCTGCAGCTTCGCGATTCGGACCGCCAGCCCGTCACGCTCGGGACGCTCGCGCGCATGAAGGCGCACGGCGAGAAGATCACGAGCCTGACATGCTATGACGCCAGCTTCGCGGTCCTGCTCGATGCGGCCGACGTTGATGTCGTGCTGGTGGGGGATTCCCTCGGCATGGTCATCCAGGGGCGCGACACCACCGTGCCGGTGACCATGGATCAGATGGTCTATCACAGCGCGGCGGTCGCGCGCGGCCTGCACCGTCCGTTTCTCATCGCGGACCTGCCCTTCATGAGCTATCCGACCAAAGAGCGCGCGCTCGAGAACGCCGTGCGCCTGATGCAGGAGGGCGGCGCGAAAATGGTCAAGCTCGAAAGTGGCGGCGGACAGGTCGAGATCGTGGAGTTCCTGACGGGCCACGACATCGCCGTGTGCGCGCACCTGGGGCTGAGGCCGCAGTCGGTGCACAAGACCGGCGGATTCCGTGTCCAGGGCCGCGAGGACGATGCGGCCGCGCGCATGCTCGAGGACGCCAAGCGGCTCGAGGCCGCCGGCGCCGACGTGGTGCTGCTCGAGTGCATCCCCTCGGCGCTCGGCAAGACCATCACCGATGCGCTCGCCGTGCCGGTGATCGGTATCGGCGCCGGGCCGGACACCGACGGGCAGATCCTCGTGCTCTACGACATTCTCGACATCACCACCGGGCGCAAGCCGCGGTTCGTGCGCAATTTCATGGCTGGGGCCGGAGACAATCTCGAGGCCGTCAAGAGTTATGTCGCGGCCGTGCGCACGCGCACCTATCCGGATCCCGAGCATTGCTTCTAAAAGCCATGCGTCGCGCCACGAGCATCGCCGAGGTGCGTGCCGCCGTGCGCGAGTGGCGCCGCGGCGCCGAGCGCGTCGTGTTCGTGCCCACCATGGGCAACCTGCACGCCGGGCACATGAGTCTGCTGGAGGCGGCGCGCGCGCACGGGGAGCGCTTCATCGCCAGCATATTCGTCAACCCCATGCAGTTCGGACCGAATGAGGACTTCGCCCACTATCCGCGCACGCCGGAGCGTGACGCGCACATGCTGCGCGATGCCGGCTGCGATCTGATGTTCTCCCCGGACGTGGCGGAGATGTATCCGCGCGGCGCCGATGAGAGCACCCGCCTCGAGGTCCCGGGGCTCTCGGACATCCTCTGCGGGGAGTTTCGCCCGGGGCATTTCCAGGGCGTTGCTACGGTGGTGTGCAAGCTGCTGCACATCGTCGAGCCCGACGCAGCCGTGTTCGGCGAGAAGGACTTCCAGCAGCTCACCGTCATCCGCCGCCTGGTGAGCGATCTGTGCATGCCGGTGCACATCATTGCCGCGCCCACGGTGCGCGATGCCGACGGACTCGCCATGAGCTCGCGCAACCAGTACCTCAGCGCCGCCGAGCGGGCGCGCGCGCCGGCGCTGCACCGCGCGCTGGCGGCGGCGGCCGGGCGTCTGGCCGGCGGCGAGCGGGCCTACGCCGCCATCGAGCGTGACGGATTGCGTACCCTTGAGGCCGAGGGCTTCCGGCCCGATTACTTCGCCATCAAGAGCGCCGAGGAGCTGGCCCCGCCGGGCCCGGACAGCCACCACCTGGTGGTGCTCACCGCGGCGCATCTCGGCAAGGCGCGCCTCATCGACAACGTCCAGGTCAGCGTGTGACTCCGACCGCCTGGCGCGCGAGCGCCCAGTCGATGTGCTCGCGCACCAGGGGCGAGGCGTGCTCGCGCTGGCGGCGCAGGGCCGCGCTGACCGAGGGATCTGATGGGGCGTTGCCGAGCGCCACGGCGATGTTGCGCGACCAGCGCTCGTAGCCGATGCGGTAGATGGCCGAGCCGCGCATGCGGGCGTCGAACTCCGCCTCGCTCCAGGCCGCCAGCGCCGTCAGGCGCGCAGCGTCGAGCCCGTGGCGCACCTTGAAGTCCGGATGTGTCGCAGCGCGCGCGAACTTGTTCCACGGACAGACCAGCTGGCAGTCATCGCAGCCGTAGATCCGGTTGCCGATCGCCGTGCGCAGCTCGAGCGGAATGGCTCCGTCGAGCTCGATGGTCAGGTAGGAGATGCAGCGGCGCGCATCCAGCCGATAGGGCGCGACGATCGCCGCCGTCGGGCAGACACGGATGCACTGCGAGCACGTGCCGCAGTGGGCACTCGCCGGCGTGTCGAGCGGCAGCGGCAGATCAGTCAGCATCTCCCCAAGAAAGAACCACGAGCCCGCCTCGCGCGCGATCAGGTTGGTGTGCTTGCCGATCCAGCCCAGTCCGCCGTTGCGGGCGAGCGCCTTCTCCAGCACCGGGGCGCTGTCGACACAGACGCGGTAGCCGAAGTTGCCGATCCGCGCGGCCAGTTCGCGTGCCAGGCGCGCCAGCGCGGTGCGCATGATCTTGTGGTAGTCGCGGCCGAGGGCGTAGCGGGACACGTAGCCGCTCGCCGGATCGGCGAGCACCGCCTCGGCGGGGCGTGCCTCGGCGGGCCAGTAGTCCATGCGCACGCTGAGGACGCGCACCGCGCCGGGCAGCAGCTCGCCGGGGTGGCTGCGCACGGTGCCGTGGCGCGCCATGTAGTGCATCCGGCCGTGCAGGCCCGCCTCGAGCCAGCGCAGCAGGTGCCGCTCGTCCTCGGGGAGCTCGACCCCGGTCACCCCCAAGCGCGCGAACCCCAGCTCCCGGGCGCGGGCGGCGAGCCAAGCCCTCACGGCTTGCGGCTCGAGCGTCGGGGGGATCATGGCGGCCTCACCGCGCCAGTATAATCAGGCTATGACACTGCCGGTCTTCCTCTATACCTCGGCCCAGGTGCGCGCCATGGATCGCGCCGCCATCGAGACCCTCGGGCTGACGGGCTACACGTTGATGGAGCGGGCGGGCGCGGGCGCGCTGAGCTGTCTGCGCGAGCGCTGGCCGGCGGCGCGACGCATCGCGGTGATCTGCGGCCCGGGCAACAACGGCGGCGACGGTTACGTGTTGGCACGCCTGGCGCGGACCGCCGGCTGCGAGGTGACGGTGCTTGCGGCGAGCGCGCCGCAGCGTCTGCACGGTGATGCGCTGCGGGCTTGCGAGGACTGGCGCGCCGCGGGCGGCAGCGTCCATGCGTTCACGCCGCAGGGGTTGGAACCGGCCGAGGTGCTCGTCGATGCGCTGCTCGGCACCGGACTGGCCGGTCCGCTCCGCGAGGATCTGACCGGCGTGATTGCCGCAATCAATGCGAGCGGCCGGCCGGTACTCGCGCTGGATGTGCCCTCCGGGCTCGACGCTGACCGCGGTGAGCCGCTGGGGGCGTCCGTGCGCGCCGAGTGCACCGTGACCTTCGTGGCCCTGAAGACGGGGCTGTTCCTCGGGGAGGGACCGGCCCTGTGCGGCGTGGTGCGGCTCGAGGCGCTCGGCCTCGACGCTCTGCAGGCCGAGCGGCCGGCTCCGGCGCTCGAGCGACTGGTGCGCGCCGAGCTCGGGCAGGTGCTGCCGCGGCGCACTCGCGCGGCGCACAAGGGAGATTTCGGGCACGTGCTGGTCATCGGCGGTGGACCGGGCATGCCGGGGGCGGCACGGCTCGCTGCCGAGGCTTGTCTGCGTGTCGGGGCCGGGCGCGTGACGGTCGCCGTTGCTGCGCAGAACGTTGCGGCGGTGGTGGCGACCCGGCCGGAGCTGATGTGCGTGCCGCTCGTGGACGCCCAGACCGTGCAGGCGCTGGCCGCGCGGTGCGACGTGCTGGCCGTCGGGCCCGGTCTCGGGCAAGACGCCTGGGCACGTGTGGCGCTCGAGGCTGCCTTGGAGTGCGGCAAGCCCTTGGTGGTGGATGCCGATGCACTCAATCTCATCGCGGCGACACCGCCGCGCACGCCCCGGGAGTGGATTCTCACGCCCCACCCGGGTGAGGCATCCCGGCTGCTCGGCCGCACGGGCGCGGCGGTGCAGGCGGATCGGCTCGGTGCGCTCGCGGCGCTCGTGGCGCGCTACGGCGGCACGGTCGTGCTCAAGGGCGCCGGGACGCTGGTGGGGCGTTCGGGGGCGGTTCCGGCGCTGTGCGAGCACGGCAACCCGGGCATGGCGAGCCCGGGCATGGGTGATGTCCTTACCGGCGTGATCGCCGGTCTGCTCGCCCAGTGCCGCGATCCCTGGCGCGCGGCGCGCGCCGGTGTGCTCGTCCATGCGCTCGCCGGCGATGCGGCCGCGCGCGACGGGGAGCGCGGGCTGCTCGCGGGCGAGCTGATCGAGGAGCTGCGCCGCTGCGTGAACTTCTAATCACGGCCGCGCAGACCGAAGCACTCGGGGCACGTCTGGCGCGCACACGGCCCGATGCAGCGCAATTCGTGGTGGCCTACCTGCGAGGCGAGCTCGGCGCCGGGAAGACCACGCTGGCACAGGGTTTTGTGCGCGCCTGCGGCATCGACGGTCCGGTGCGCAGCCCGACCTATACGTTGCTGCAGGTTTATCCGCTGGAGCGCCAGACCGTGGTGCACCTCGACCTGTACCGACTGCGTGGCCCGGAGGAGCTCGAGCCCCTCGGACTCACCGAGTGGGCGATCCCGGGGTGCCTGTGGCTGATCGAATGGCCCCAGCGGGGCGAGGGCGGCCTGCCGCCGGCCGATCTCGTGGTCGATCTGACGCTCAGCGCCGCCGGCCACGAGGCGCAACTCTCGGCCGGTTCGGCGCTCGGCCGCGCATGGCTGCGGCGCCTCGCGGAAGGCCCGACCGCAGATTGCAGTTGAAATGAGACTGCGCGACTCGTAGATTACACATCAACGAATGTCGCGAAGCTCATGATCAGGAAGATCTTTTATACTTTTCTTGCCCTGCTGGGCGGCCTGACCGCAGTGCCGGCACTCGCCGGCATCGTGCATTTGAACCAACTGTCGCTTGCGGACTCGGGGCCGCGCACCACCGCGCGGCTCGCGCTCACCGCTTTCACCCGGGCGCGCTATTTCCATCTGAGCCATCCGGACCGCGAGGTGGTGGATCTGCTCGACACGCGCGCCGGCGCCGGGCTGCGCCTGCCGCACGGGCGCGGTTGGGTGCGCGAGGTGCGCATGGGGCTGCAGCCCAATGGTGCGCTGCGCCTGGTGTTCACCACCAGCGGCGCGTCTCACCTGCGACTGGTGTGGCTGCGCGGTCGCGGCGCGGGCCGCGAGCTGCTACTCGAGATGCGTCGCACCGGTCCGTCGCTGGCCATGAATGCGCGGCCGCTGCCGGTCGCAACGCGTCTGGCGCCGGCCGATGATGGCCGGGACATCATCGTCACCGTGGATCCCGGACACGGGGGTATCGATCCCGGCACCATCGGTCGTTACGGTACCGAGGAGAAGAACGTCACGCTCGCGGTTGGACGGCTGCTCGCGCGGCGCATCGACCGGCAGCGCGGCATGCGCGCCACCATGACGCGCGACAGCGACGTCTACCTGACTCTGCGCGAGCGCATGCGCGTCGCGCGGCGGGACCACGCGGACCTGTTCGTCTCCATCCACGTCAACGACGTTGGGGACCCTTACATCAAGGGCGCGCAGGTGTACATCCTCTCCCTGCACGGTGCCTCGAACGAGGCGGCACGCATCCTGGCCGACCGGGAAAACGCGGTCGACCAGCTGGCCGGAGTCAAGCTGCGCGGCAAGTCGCATACCCTCGCCACGGTGCTGCTGAACCTCTCGCAGACCACCACCATCGCCCACAGCATGGTGGCGGCCCGCGACGTGCTGCACGCGCTCGACGGCTCGGTGCCGGTGAATCGCCAGGATGTGCAGCAGGCGGCCTTCGTGGTGCTGAAGTCACCGACCATCCCCTCGATGCTGGTCGAGACCGACTACATGTCCGATCCCACCGAGGAGCTCAAGCTCCGCCAGCCGTGGTACCAGAAGCGCATCGCCGATGCGATCTTCCAGGGCGTTCTCGCCTACTTCCGCCAGCATCCGCCCGCCGGGACCCTGTTTGCCGAGCAGCGCGCGGCGCGGCTGCGCACGCTCGTGGCGCGCACCGTTCATTAGCGCGCCGCGCGCCCCGGCGTGCCGGGTTCCCTGGTAGTCTCGCGGCATGCCCATTCGGATACTGCCCAGCGAACTGGTCGATCAGATCGCCGCCGGCGAGGTCATCGAACGGCCGGCCTCGGTGGTCAAGGAGCTGATCGAGAACAGCCTCGACGCCGGCGCGCGCCGCATCGAGGTGGACGTCGAGCAGGGCGGCGTCGGCCTGGTGCGCGTGCGCGACGACGGCTGTGGCATCGAGCCCGATGCGCTGCCGCTCGCACTGACCCGCCACGCCACGAGCAAGATCGCCTCGCTCGATGACCTGGAGGCGATCGGCACGCTCGGCTTTCGCGGCGAGGCGCTACCCTCGATCGGCTCGGTGGCCCGGCTGCGCGTGGTGTCGCGTACCGCCGGTGCGGCGCATGGCGCCGAGATCCTCGTCGAGGGCGGCGCGGTGGGGGCCGTGCGACCGGCGCCGCATCCGCCGGGCACGACCATCGAGATGCGCGAGCTCTTTTACAACGTGCCGGCGCGGCGCAAATTCCTGCGCAGCGCGCCGACCGAGCTCGGGCACATCGCGCGGCTGATCGAAAGGCTCGCGCTGGCGCGGCCGGAGGTGACGGTCCGGCTGCGCAGCGGCGAGCGCCTCGCCCTCGATGCGCCGGCCGCCGAGCCGCAGGCCCGCGTTGGGCAGTTGCTCGGGGCCGAATTCCTCGAGCGCGCACTCGCAGTGAGCCACGCCGCCGGTCCGGTGCAGCTCACCGGCTGGATCGGACTGCCGACGGCCTCGCGCGCGCAGGCCGACCAGCAGTACTGGTTCGTCAACGGCCGCCCGGTGCGTGACAAGCTGCTCATGAGCGCAGCGCGCCTCGGTTACCGCGACGTGCTTTATCACGGCCGGCACCCGGCCTACGCGCTGTATCTCACGCTCGATCCGCGCCTGGTGGACGTCAACGCGCACCCCGCGAAGCTCGAGGTGCGCTTCCGGGACAGCCGCCAGATCCATGAGTTCGTGCTGCGCACGCTCGAGCGCGCACTCGCCGCCACGCGGCCGGAGCACGCCGCGGCGCCGGCGGCTCACGCGGCCACCCTGCTCGGCGCAGCGGCGGCGGGGCTGCCGCCAGCGGCAGCCCCGGTCTCAGGGCGCTTGGCATTCGAGCCGCGGCGCAGCGGCGGTGAGTGGCGGGCGCACGGGGACTGGGCGCTCGCGGCGGCCGTGCGCGACATGACGCCGCCGGCGCAGCCGCCGCCCGTCGGGGAGCAGCCCCTGGGACGGGCCCTCGCGCAGCTGCATGGGATCTACATCCTCGCGCAGAGTGCTGAGGGACTGATCCTCGTCGACATGCACGCCGCGCACGAGCGCGTGCTCTACGAGCAGCTCAAGGCCGCCCGCGGCGGTGCACCGGTCTCCCAGCAACTGCTCGAGCCGCTGGTGGTCGAGCTCAAGCCGTACGATCTGGAGCGCCTGATGGAGCAGCGCGCACCCTGGGAGCGCGCCGGCTTCGAGTTCGATGCGCTCGGGCCGCAGCGCCTGGCGCTGCGCCGGGTGCCGGCGCTGCTGCCAACGCAGCAGCTGGTGCGCATCGTGCAGTCGGTGGCCGAGGACCTTGGCCGTGAGGATCCGACGCATCATCTGGAGGAACTTGCCGACCGCTTCCTCGGCACGCTCGCCTGCCGCACGGCCATCCATGCGCGCCGTCAGCTTACCGTGGCTGAAATGGACGCCCTGCTGCGCCAGATGGAGCAAACCGATCGGGCCAACCAGTGCAATCACGGTCGACCCACCTGGACACGCCTGACGCTGCGCGAGCTCGATCAGCTGTTTCTGCGGGGACGGTGATGGCCGCGCCGCGCGCGCCGGACGCCGGGTCCCGGCCGCCGGTGCTGATCCTCACCGGGCCTACCGGTAGCGGCAAGAGCGAGTGGGCTGTGCGTCTGGCGGGCGAGGCGCCGGTCGAGATCGTCAGTGTCGACTCGGCTCAGGTCTACCGGGGGATGGACATTGGAACGGCCAAGCCCTCGCGCGAGCTGCGCGCCGAGATTCCGCATCACCTGATCGACGTGTGTGATCCGGCCGAGGCGTACTCGGCGGGCCGGTTCGTGCAGCAGGCGCGCGAGGCGATCACCGCCATCCACGCGCGTGGGCGGGTGCCGCTGCTGGTCGGGGGCACCATGCTGTACCTGCGCGCGCTGCTGCACGGCTTGGCGCCGCTGCCACCGGCCGCACCTGAGCTGCGCCGCGAGCTCGACGAGCGGGCGGCACGCGAGGGGTGGCCCGCGCTGCATGGCGAACTCGTGCGACTCGATGCACCCGCCGCGGCACGGATCAGCCCGCACGATGCGCAACGTATCCAGCGGGCGCTGGAGGTCTGCCGCCTCACGGGGGAGCGCCTTTCGGATCTGCAGCGCCGGGGCGAGCGTCCGCTCGAGGGTCTGCCGGTGTGGATGTGGGCGATGGTCCCGGCGCAGCGCGAGGTGCTGCACCGGCGGATCGCCGAGCGGTTCGCGGCCATGATGGCCGCGGGGTTCCTGGAGGAGGTGCGGGCGCTGTACGCGCGGGGTGATCTGACGGAGCGGCATGCCTCGATGCGCTCGGTTGGCTACCGCCAGCTCTGGACGCATCTCGAGGGCCGTTGCGAACTCGAGGCGGCGATCGAGCAGGGCATCGCCGCGACACGCCAGCTCGCCAAGCGCCAGTTCACCTGGATGCGCTCCGAGCCGCTCGCCGAGCGGGTCGATCCGCAGACCCAGGCGCTGTCGTGGAACCGCGACGTCCGCGATCGCCTGGGCAGGGTCGCGCTGTGAAATGCACCACGAAGTGCTAATATTATAGGTCCGTAACGCTATGCCTGCCGCGATGGCGGGCGCTTGCATGACTCCCCGTAGGGGCGCGCTCCGGCGATCCCCATCTGCCAACAATTACAATCTGTGAGAATAAGGAGAACCCGATGGCCAAAGGCCAATCGCTCCAAGATCCCTTCCTGAACGCGCTGCGCAAAGAGCGGGTGCCGGTGTCGATTTACCTCGTCAACGGCATCAAGCTGCAGGGTCAGATCGACTCGTTCGACCAATTCGTCGTGCTGCTGCGCAACAGTGTCAGCCAGATGGTCTACAAGCACGCCATCTCGACGGTGGTTCCGGCCCGCAATGTCCGGCTGCCGTCCGATGAAGAGGGTGCTGCGGAGCCTGCGACCGAGTGACCCTGGCCACGCAGTGTCCGCGCCGAGAACGGATCCGTGTTCGAACGCCCGCGTTCGGGTGAGCGCGCGCTCCTGGTGCGCATCGGCTTTGGCGAGCCGGTCGACCCAGAGGAACTCGAGGAATTCCGGCAGCTGGCCCGCTCGGCCGGAACGGAGCCCGTCGCCACGGTGACCGGCCGGCGCGAGCGGCCGGATCCGCGTTTTTTCGTCGGCAGCGGTAAGGCGGAAGAGTTGCGCGAAGCGGCCGACGGCGCGCTCGCCGAGGTGATCCTCGTCGACCACGCGCTCTCGCCCAGCCAGGAGCGCAACCTCGAGAAGCTCACCGGGCGGCGGGTCCTCGACCGCAACGGCCTGATTCTCGACATCTTCGCGCAGCGCGCGCGCAGCTTCGAAGGCAAGCTCGAGGTCGAGCTGGCGCAGCTGCGCCACATCGCCACTCGCCTGGTGCGGGGCTGGACGCACCTGGAGCGCCAGAAGGGCGGCATCGGCATGCGCGGTCCGGGCGAGACGCAGCTCGAGACGGACCGGCGTCTCATCGCCCAGCGCGTCAGGCTGCTGACGCGCCGTCTGGCCAAGCTGCGTCAGCAGCGCGAGACCGGGCGGCAGGTGCGCGCGGAGATTCCGGTACCCTCGCTGGCGCTGGTGGGGTACACCAACGCCGGCAAATCGACGCTGTTCCGCACGCTCACCGGCGCGGACGCCTACGTCGCCGATCAGCTGTTCGCGACGCTCGACCCGACCGTGCGGCGCATCACGCTGCCCGGTGGGACACAGGTCGTGGTCGCCGACACCGTCGGGTTCATCCGCGATCTGCCGCACGAGTTGGTGGCGGCATTCCAGTCGACGCTCACCGAGGCGCGCGCGGCCACGCTGCTGCTGCACGTCGTCGACGCCAGCGATCCGCTGCGCGACCAGCACATCGGGCAGGTCAACGAGGTGCTCGCCCAGATCGGCGCGCAGGCCATTCCGCAGCTGCTCGTGTACAACAAGATCGACCGGCTGGGCCGCGCCGCCGGCATCGAGCGCAGTGCCGAGGGCGGGGCGAGCGCGGTGTGGATCTCGGCGGCCGAGCGCCAGGGCATCGAGCTGCTGCTCGCGGCGGTCTCCGAGCGGCTCTCGCGCAGCATTCGCGATGCGCGTGTGCGTCTGCCGCCCGGCGCCGGAGCGCTTCGCTCACGCCTGTACGCGGCGAAGGTGGTGCGTTCCGAGCAGTCGGGCGAGGACGGCTCGATCGAGCTGGCCGTGCAGATGCCCGACGCGGAGGTGCTCGCCCTGGCCAAGACGCCCGGGGTGGAGATTCTAGAGGCGCTACATCCGGATGTCTGACTGAGGAGCGAGACTGAAGTGGGTAGATTCGTAGTCGTGATCGGCACGCAGTGGGGCGACGAGGGCAAGGGCAAGGTCGTCGATCTGCTCACCGAGCGCGCCGCCGCCGTGGTGCGCTTCCAGGGCGGACACAACGCCGGGCACACGCTGGTCATCGACGGGGCGAAGACCATCCTGTCGCTGATCCCCTCGGGCATCCTGCGCGAGCAGGTGCGTTGCCTGATCGGCAACGGCGTGGTGCTTTCGCTCGAGGCGCTGCTGAAGGAGAGCCGCACGCTGATCAGTCAGGGCGTGCCGGTCTTCGAGCGGCTCGCTCTCTCGCCACTCTGTCCGCTCATCCTGCCCTCGCACATTCAGCTCGATCAGGCGCGCGAGCGGGCACGCGGCGCGAACGCCATCGGCACCACCGGCCGTGGCATCGGTCCGGCCTACGAGGACAAGGTGGCACGCCGCGCGGTACGCGTCGGTGATCTGTTCCAGCGCGAACGCTTCGCCGCGAAGCTCGGCGAGGTGCTCGACTTTCATAACTTCGTGCTGCAGCACTACTTCCGCCAGAGCCCGGTGGACTTCCAGAAGACGCTCGATGAGCAGCTCGCCTATGCCGAGACCATCGCGCCGCTCGTAACCGACGTGACGCTGGAGCTCGACCGGCTGCGCCGCGCTGGCGGCAGCGCGCTGTTCGAGGGCGCGCAGGGGGCGATGCTCGATGTCGATCTGGGAACCTATCCGTACGTGACGTCCTCCAACACCACTGCCGGATTCGCGGGCACCGGCTCGGGGCTCGGGCCGCGCGCCTTCGATTACGTGCTCGGGATCGTCAAGGCGTACACCACGCGGGTTGGAGCGGGACCGTTCCCGACGGAGCTGTTCGACGGCTACGGCGAGCATCTCTCCCGGGTCGGCCACGAGTTCGGCTCGGTCACCGGACGACGCCGGCGCTGCGGCTGGTTCGACTCGGTGGCGTTGCGGCGTGCGATCGTTCACTCCAGCGTGTCGGGACTGTGCATCACCAAGCTCGATGTACTCGACGGGCTCGACGTCATCCGTGTCTGCATCGGCTACCGGATCGGCGGGGAGGTGGTGGCCGAGCCGCCGCTCAGCCTCGAGGGGTACGCCGGGCTCGAGCCGGTGTACGAGGAGCTGCCGGGCTGGCGCGAGTCAACGGTGGGCATCACCGACTTCGGGGCGCTGCCGGCGAACGCGTGCCGCTACCTGGAGCGGCTCGAGGCCTTGGTTGGAGTCCCTATCGACATCATCTCGACCGGTCCGGATCGCGAGCAAACCATCGTACTGCGTCAGCCTTTCGGCTGACGGACGGGACCGACGTCGGATCGTGCGTTGGCGTAACTGAGCGGGCGCCCGTGGCCCCAGGCGTGCGCGCTGCGCCCAGGGCGGCGCCGAGAGCTTTCCGGGATGGTTGCGCATGCCGTTCGTCAACGTCGTCCAGCAGCTCGCATTCGCCAGAGATCTGGCGCGGATCCAGCAGATCGTGCGGGAGGCGGCACGCGCGCTCACCGGCGCTGACGGGGCGACCTTCGTGCTGCGCGACGGTGAGCAGTGCTTCTACGCGGACGAGGACGCCATCTCGGCGCTGTGGAAGGGCATGTGCTTGCCGACTCAGCGCTGCATCAGCGGCTGGTCCATGTTGCACCGCCAGCCGGTCGTCATCCCGGACATCTACCCCGACTGGCGCATCCCGGTGGATGCCTATCGAGCGACCTTCGTGCGCAGCCTGGTGATCGGGCCGATCCGCAGCATCGATCCGGTCGGGGGCGATCGGCAATTACTGGGCGCATCACCATGAGGCGACGCACGAGCAGATCCGTCTGCTGCAGGCGCTCGCCGATACCACGGCGGTCGCCATCGAAAGCGTGCGGGTGTACGGTGAGCTCGAGCAGCGGGTGCGCGAGCGCACCGGCGAGCTCGAGGTCGCGCGGGAGGCGGCGCAGCAACGGCCAGCCCTCGAGCTGATGCCACAGACGGGCGCCGCAGCGCCGCCCGATCCAGTGGCTGCAGTTGTCACCGAGCACCCCGCCGCCGTGCAGCGCGACCAGCACGCCGCGCAGCTCGAGTGCGCCCGCGCCGGCGAGCGCGGTGCCGCAGAGAAATACCAGCTCGCCTGGGACGATCAGGGAAAGCGGCACCAACGTCTCGATCCACGCGCCGAGAAACAGCCCCGGGTAGGCCCAGCGGGGATGCGACTGCACGATTGTGAGCGCGTACGCCAGCTCGCCGTGCTCAGCGCACGACATCGTAGGCGCGGTCAAGCTTGTAACGCAGTGGCAGCAGCGCCTCGAGCAGCCAGCGCAGCCCCTGGCGCAGGTAGCCGCGCGCGGCGAACCGTCGCGTCGAGGTGCTCACCTGGTCGGTGGGCAGGAAGAAGAAGCGTCCGTACCGGCGGCACTCGTGAATGAACGCCAGGTCCTCGGCAAAATTCAACCGTTCGTGGAAGCGCACGCCGCGGGCGACGGGCGTACGCGCGATCTGAATGGAATACGAGGTGCGCGTCGCGCGGTGGATCAGGTCGTAGCACCAGAACCAAGCGCGTGCATACAGGTGTCCCTCGGCATGCGGACGGACTGCGGTGGTGCCGACGCCGAGACCATCCTCGCCGTGCCGGTTCAACCAGGTGTTCAAGTGATGGAGGAAGTACCGTCCGAGCAGCGTGTCCGCATCGCAGAACACGACCCACTCCGATTGGGCAGACAGCGCTGCGAGGCCGGCGTTCTTGGCCCGCGAGACCCCGCGCGCGCTGTGCAGCAGGCGGATTCGGCCGGCGGAGCAGGGCGCATCGGCGATGGCGGCTGCGATCCGCGCCGTGGCGTCGCTTGAGCCGTTCTCCACCACGATGATCTCCATCCGATCGTGCGGATAGCGTTGATCGAGCAGCGCACGCAGCGTCGCGGCGATGTCCTTCTCCTCGTTGTGCGCCGGAACGATCACCGAGATGAAGATGCGGTGCAGAAATCGCTCGATGCCTTCGGTGAGCCGCAGTACCGAGTGCGCGGTGCGCCAAGGGGGGGCGAACCGCTCGGTTTTCCGGCTTTGTTCCAGCGCCTGCGGCAGATCCGCAGCGTCCTGCTCCCGGCTGACGAAGTGCCCAAGGCTTCCCAGGTAGTGCGCGAGGTATTCCTGCTCGGTCTGATTCGGGGTGGGGATGAGCACGGCGCGCTTGTCGTGCTCGACCAGATCCATGATCGTCGTGTAGCCGGCACGCGCGATGACGCAGCG
>JAJZFQ010000229.1 GCA_021805275.1 Pseudomonadota bacterium | reverse complement strand
GCATGACGTCGAGCTCGAGCCAGGCGGCTTTGACCTTGCGGCCCCACTCGCTCGCGCCGATGCCTTCGATGGTGACGACCGGAGCGGTGCCGACGGCGGAGATCGGGGTGACGCACGCACGTGCCGGTACGCCGTCGAGATGCACCGTGCAGGCCCCGCACTGGGCGATGCCGCAGCCGAACTTCGTGCCGCTCAGATGCAGATCGTCGCGCAGCACCCACAGCAGCGGGGTGTCAGGATCCTCCTCGACGATGCGCCGCTCGCCATTGACCTGGATCGAAAAGTGCATGCGCGCCTCCGCGTTCGTGGCGCCGCCTGGAGCGGGCGGCCGGGCGTTCTCGCACCCAAAGTATAGGGGATCATGCCCGCCGGGTCAGCCGCGGCGGGCATACCGGGAGCGTTGTCTCGGGCGTTGGGTCGCGGCCGAACTGCGCTCAACGCGGGGCGGGCTGCAGGCCGGCCTTGAGGTCCGCCGGCGTGTCGAGATCGAGGGCGGCGCTCGGCATCGCGAGCGTCCTCAGAGCGTCCGCGTGCTCACGCAACACGAATCGCGCGCCAACGTCGCCTTCGAGCGCGAGCAGCGCCGCGAACAGCCGGCGGGGAAAAATCGCCGGTGCCCCCGCGTGGCCGTCGAAATGCGCCGCGACGATCGAGTCCGGGACCTGCCGCCAGAGGGTGGCCAACTGCGCGTAGTGCTCGGCGCGGATCGCCATCTGGTCGGCGAGCACCAGCATCGCGCCGGCACAGGAGGGCGGCAGCGCCGCGATCCCGGTGCGAATCGAACTGGCCAGCCCATCGGCCCACTGCGTATTGACGTGCAGCGCGAACGGCTCCGCGGCGAGCAGCGGCGCGAGCCGCTCAGCGTGGGCGCCGAGGACCACGGTGGTGTGATCGACGGCGGTGGCCGCGCGGCGAGCGACCCGCAGCAGGAGCGGTTCGCCCTCGATTGGCTGCAGCTGCTTCAGCGTGCCGAAACGGCGTGCGGCGCCGGCGGCGAGCACGATGGCGTGCAGTTCGGCGCGCGGGGCGTTCATCGCCGCGGTGCGGCCGTCTGGCCGGGCGCTGTGCCGTGGGCCTTGCCGTGGGCCTTGCCGTGGAGGAATGCGAGAATCTCCGCGACGATCGAGAGCGCAATGGCCTGCGGCGAGCGTCCGCCGAGATCCAGTCCCACCGGGGCGTGCAGCCGCGCGCGCACGCGGTGCGCGTCCTCGCCGAGTTCCTCCAGCAGGCGTTCGGCTCGCGCCGCCGGACCCAGCAATCCGATGTACGGCACGCTCGTACGCGCCAGCGCCCGGAGATAGTCGCCGTCCGCTTGCAGTTGGTGCGTCATGACGACGGCGGCTTGAAAGCCCTCGACCTCGAGTCCGGTCACGAGCTGCTCCGCAGCTAACGTGAGGACACGTTCCGCCGCGGGAAACCGCGCGGGCGTGGCGAGTGCGCTGCGCTGATCGGCCACGGTCACTTTCCAGTGCAGCTCGGCGGCGAGACGCACCACGGGCAGAGCGTCCGGACCGGCGCCGAGCAGCAGCAGCCGTGGGGGCAGCGCGAGCGGCAGCAGAAAGAGCCGATAACGTTCCGGTACCTCGAACTCACCGGGTGCGCTCGTGTCGGCGGCGCGCTCGAGCGCCGCGCGGGCGGCTTCGGGGAGCAGGGCGTGCGCACCCGTCCCAGGGAGTGCCAGTGCGCCGAGGGCGACGTGCGGATCGCGGGATTCGCTGACCAGTCCGACGGCCGTCGAGCGGTGCGCCGCGTACGCTTCAGTGAGGTGCGCGAGCGGCTCCCAGTGTTCCTGCGGCCCGACGCGCACGAGCAGAATGCGCATCTCGCCCTCACAGCCGGCGCCGAGGCCCCACAGCAGGTCGTTCGGGTCGCGCAGATCGTAGGTGATGCGCCGTGCCGGTGCGCCCGCGATCACCTCGCGGGCATGTTCGGCGAGGTCGCCCTCGAGACAGCCGCCTGAGATCAATCCCGCGAATTGCCCGTCAGCGGCGATGCAGACCAGGGCGCCCGGGCGCTGGTAGGTCGAGCCGGCCGTGTGGATCAGGATCCCGAGGACGACGGCGCGGCCGGCGGCCCGCTCAGTGAAGAACAGCGGCAGCAGGGCGCCCAGGGTGGAGTCCATGTGCGATCCTAAGCGCGATCCGCGCCGAACGGCAATCCGCAGCCGCACGGGTGGGGCGGCGGATGCGCTGTGCGGTGCTCGTGGCCGATGGTATTCTCGCTCGTCGATCAGGCAGAAGCGTGTGGAGTCCCGCATGAATGCGACTCGTGCCCGTCCCGTCAGTCTGACCCACCCGATGCTCCTCGGCGCAGCGCTGGTCCTGATCGGGATCCTCGGTCCGCGGGCGCTGCCCCAGGCCCATGCCGCCGCGATGCGGCCGATGCAATCGACGGCGACGCTGCAGGCTCGTCGGCTCGCCGCTCAGACTCGCCCGCAGCATGAAGTGGCCTTCAACCCGGTAGACTTCGACAAGTTCGTCGGTGACTACGAACTGTCGCCCACGGCCTTCTTTCACGTCTTTCGCCGCGGCGATCATTACTTCGCGCAGCTCACCGGACAGCCGCCGGTGCGGGAATACCCGGAGAGTCCCACCACATTCTTCGCCACGGTCGTGGCGGCGCAGATCAGTTTCCTCACCGACGCGCACGGTCGGGTCACCGGGTTGGTGTTGCACCAGAACGGAGATCTCAGATCCGCGCCCCGGGTGTCCAGACAAATCGCCGCACGCGCCGCGGCACGGCTGCAGCGGCGGATCCAGAACAACATTCCCAGTCCGGGAACGGCCGCCGCGGTGCGGGCGCAGATCCGCTCCTTCGAGCGCACCGGTCACGCGCGCTATGCCGCGATGGCGCCGGCGCTCGCGGCCGCCGCGCGCAGTCAGGCGGGCAAGGCCGCAGCGCTGTTTCATTCACTCGGCGCATTCCGCTCGTTGCGTCATGACAAAGTGCTTGCCAACGGCGCGGACGATTATGTGGCGACTTTCGCTCACGGCCAGCTCGAGGTGATCATCGCGCCGCTCACCTCGCAGGGCAAAGTGCAGGGACTGTTCTTTCATCCGCTGCCCTGAGCCGGGTCGCGTGGGCGCGGGCCGCTGCGCGCACAGTGCTCGGGGTCCGGTCGGCCTCAGGCCGCAAGCGCGCGCAGGCACGCCATGATGTGATCGGCGGCAGCGCCGGCGCCGTCGAGCCGGCCCGATGTGTCTGCGGCCTGCGCCGCGGCCCGCGCATGCGCAGGCTCATCGAGGAGTCTGCGCAACTCGCGCGCCAGGCGGGCGGGATCGTGCGCCCGGCGAAACGGCAGCACGCGACCGACCCCGAGCCGCGCGGCGCGGGCGGCATTGTCGAACTGATCGAATCCGGCCGGGGTGAGCAGCTGTGGTCGACCGCTGCGCAGAGCCTGCGCCAGCGTGCCGATGCCGGCCTGATGAACCACTGCCGCGGCGCGCGCAAACAGCTGGGAATACGGCAGGTAATCGAATGCGGCAACCGTAGGCGGCAGCGATCGCTGCAGGGGCGTGCCGGTCAGGAGCACGCCGCGCACCCCGAGGCGGGAGCAGGCGGCGATGGCCTGTGGCCAATAGTCGCGGGCGAGCCACACGGCCGAGGAGCCGAGCGCGAACACCACCGGCGGTGCGCCCGCGGCCAGGAAGCGCTCCAGCCGCTCGTGAGCGGACGGTTCCAGATTCTCAGGATCCGCCGCGTCGTGCAGAGCGGCCCCGCACAGCATCGTCCGGGCAGGCCAATCGGACTGGGGTGCCGCAAGCTGCGGATCGAACAGTGCGAGGGTGCCGAACGGGGAGAACTGGCCGTCGAGCAATTGGGCCCCGCGGATTGGTGCCAGCCCGAGCTCGGCACGCAACGCGTGCAGCGGCCGTTCCCAACGGCGCATCGTGGCACCCACGAGGCGGTGTACCGCGCCGTGCGGCCAGCGGCCGATGCGCGGCAGATGGTGCAGCCAGGGGACATTCGGGAGCACGGGCGGGTCGAGCGCCGAAAACAGGCTGCACGGGGCGAGCACGCTGGAGAGCCAGGGCAGTCCGCGCGCCTCGGCCAGCAGAGCGAGCGCGGGCGTCAGTGGATGCGAGACCGCGATCGAGACGCCCTCAGTCGCCGCGCGCAGCGCCTCACACGCTCGCGGCAGTGGAACGTTGATCATCGCCTCGCACAGGCGCTGCGGTCCCCGCCAGGGATCGAAGAAGAATGGCGCAACCTGCTGCGGTTCCCCAAGTTCGGCGAGCGAGGGCGGCAGCGCAGCACATTCCAGGCCGGCGGCTTCGACGCGCGCCCGATAGTCGATCGACGTGGCCAGACGTACCTGCTGTCCGCGCGCGACCAAGGCTTTGCCCACGGCGATGTAGGGGTGCAGATCGCCGAGCGAACCCAACGT
>JAJZFQ010000126.1 GCA_021805275.1 Pseudomonadota bacterium | reverse complement strand
GACGGCTCACTGACGGGTCAACGGGAGAACGTGAGCTTACTGGCGCAGGACACTGGAATCCCACGCGTGTCGTCCGTGGTCCACACCAGACCGCGAACGCCGCTCTCAGGACACGAACGAGTTCCACTGTTTTCCACGAATGCTGTGCCGAGGCCGGCACGACGCGAAAATGAACATAACGACGGCATTGGCGGTTCCTATGACGACAGTTCGTGCAGTGACTCTGCCTGGGCACATCCGCGTCACCGGGCCCTCGCTGCCTCACCTGCGTCGCTGGCTTGCGAACCCAGTTTCGGGCGCGTAGTCTCGACCCCCGTGCTCGCTTCGGGATGAGCGGCGCGCATCGCTACCGCTTGTGCTCGAGGGCTCTGTCCATCGTTGAGCGGGCCACGCCGGGTGCGGGAGACAATCAGAGGGCAGTCGTGATGCGCGTCAACGGATTCCGTCGGGCAATCATCGCCGCCACGGCCCTGACGGCCGTACTCGCAGGGTGTGCCAGCACCCCGCAACCGAGCAGCACACACTTGAATGGGACGAGCATGGTGATGCCCATGCACGCAACGGCATCGACACCCCCGCCGCAGCCATTCAGTTTCGGATCCATGCTGCGCCATATGAGTCACGCACTCGTCAGGGGCGTGTCGTGGCTGTTTCAGGCGCCGCCCGGTGTCTACGGGCCACCGGAGAAGGTGGCCTACAGCAGTGCTCAGACATGGAAGGAAGGCACGAACTCGACGGGCTGTACACTCAAATGCGACCGAGTGCAGCGCAATAGTGTGAACCCGATCCCCTAGCGTTGCGCCCTGACCGCGGCGCCGCTCCCGCTGCACCCCGTGCGTCGCTCCTCGGCCTCTGGCCGGTAGCGGGCCGAGAGGATGCCGCGAGGTGCCGCATCCTCTCGGCCCGGACATGCTTCGCCGCGTTCTCATCGCAATCATGCGAGGCCCCGCGGGCGAGACACTCCCAACGGTTCGCGGAACTCAGGAGATCGATCGACCCGGATTCTCTGCTGTCCGACCCCACACGGTCCTTTCCAAACGCCGTTGAACGTCCTGCTGCGCATCCCAACACAACTTATTTACTGACGTTACGCAGGGACGGTGCGTACATGGCTCGAACCGGCAGGGTCGCGAGCTTCGATGCTGAGGAACACCTCAATGAACACCTCCGGTAGGAGAGGATTGCAGGATCTCCGTCATTGCGCGCAGTATCCGAGGCATGGAGCGACCCGAATTTGCACAGGTGTCAAGCGGCCGTGAACGGTGGAGTCCCGGGCAACGGATAGCGCGCCATCGGCATCGCCAGGCGTACGCCGCGATCGTGCTCTCGGGCAGCTATGAGGAATGCGGCAGTGCCGGGCGCTTTCGGGTCAGTCCCGGCGATGTACTGATTCACCCGCCCTTCGACGCGCACCTCGACCGCTTCTCGAGTGCCGGGGCGTGCATCCTCAATCTCACGTTGCGTGCGTCGGCGGGTGTGCCAACGCTCGGGCGGATCGAGGACCCGGATGAAATCGCGCGCGCGGCCGAGCACGATCTGGCGGCAGCACGAGAGAGCCTGCACCGGCAGATGCGCAACGTCGAGGCGCTCCCCCTGGATTGGCCGGACGCCCTGGCCTTGCGGCTGCGAACGGATCCGACCTGCCGGCTGGACGCCTGGGCCAGTGAACAGGGGCTCTCCAGAGAGACGCTTTCGCGCGGGTTCGGGAGGGTGTTCGGGATCACGCCGACGGCGTTTCGGGCAGAAGCGAAGGTGCACCAGGCATTGGCGCTGATGTCACAGGGTGAAGAGCCGCTGACGAGCATAGCGCTGGCCGCCGGGTTTGCGGATCAGGCACACATGGCCCGCGCGGTGCGGAGCGTCACGGGCGAACCGCCCCTCCGCCTGCGCAGGTCAATTGGATTCAAGACGGAACCCCCACGAGGATGATCGAATTCGGGGCATGCTCACCGTTGCTGCAGAGCCCCCGTTCCGGCTGAAATTCCGCCCCCTGCTGGTGACCGTACTGCTCGGGATCGCCATCACCATGGGTTCGGCCCTCGTTGCCGCGTTGCTGTTCCGAGCGCTGCATTTGCCCTCCCCCCAGAAGTCGCTGCTCCCGTTCGTGTATGTGCAGCATGGCTTACAGCTGCTGTTCGCGCTCCTGGGCATCGCCATTCTCAAGCGGCGGTTCGCGCCGGCGGACTACGGTCTGCACCGGCCGCACGGCAAGCGCTACTTCCTGGCCGCAATCCTATGGGGACTTCTGCTGGCGATCGCGGTCAATGCCGCGAGCTCGTGGCTGGATGTCTATCTGCACCTGAAACACACGAGTGGCGAAATCGTATACACGCACCGGAATATCTGGGGCTGGGCGCTCTTCGATTGGATTTACGTCGGCCCCACAGAGGAAATCCCATTCCGGGCGCTGCTCGTGACCTACCTGGCCACGGCCATGCCCGGCAAACTGCGCCTCGGACGCTTCAGCATCAATGGGGCCGGCGTCGTCGTCGCACTGCTCTTTGCGCTGGCTCACCTGCAAACCTTTTGGGTCGAAAATCCCATAGATGCCCTGATCCAGCAGGGTTACGCATTCACACTGGGGGTCCTGTACGCCTATTGGCTGGAAAAGTCGCGAAGCATCGTCGCACCAATCCTCGCCCACAATGTCAGCGACGGAATCACCACGGTCTTTTGGGCGCTCGGCATCTTCCAGCATTGAGCAATGTTCGCCGGCCCAGTGCACCGAACCATCATGCAGTCTCGTACGAATATCGCGTAATGCTTTGATTTAAGAGAAGTATTCCAAGCGCCCGCACGCGATGCATCGCCGCAGCATCCAGCCTTGCGCCACGTCCGTGCGGCCCTGGCGGGTGAATTATCCCCCGGTAGGGAACACCGTCCCCTGCAACCGGTCTGTAAGATCGGCCCCGGCTCTCACGGCCGGGGGTAGAACGAACAACGCTTCTTGCGGTCATGACGCCGGGATTTCTCGTCAGGGTCGGTCATGGTCGCACGGTCGGGGGCGCGGTATCCGTCTCTCGCGCAACATGCTAGGGTCGGCCCGCGTGACCGGGGGATCAGGTCAATGCCACCATTCGAACGTCGGTCGGGGGCGTCGGTGCAGTCGCCACGAAGCTCAGTCGTCATCGGCAGGGCCTCTCCACGCGACCGATCCCTCATTGAAACTCACCGCGCAGCGCGAGCCGACGGCACGGAACGGTGCCGAGCGACACGATCACTCAAACGGAATTCGACATGATCGGGAGGCGTGAGTCCATCCCATCGCCAGAGGGTTCCTCAGCCAATTCGAGCCCCAGAATCGTCACCCAGCGGCGGCGAACGCCGCCGCTGGGTGCGTGGATTTTTTGCGCCGCCCTGGCGCGCAGCAACACGCATTTTCCACGACGGACCTCAATATGAACAACGATCACTTTGATGACACGCAACGCAAGGCGCTGCGCCTGCTGACCCGGGTATTCGGCCTGGTCTGGCTGGTGAACGCAGGCTTTCAGGCAATGGCCTGGCTGGTCGTCGCGAACGCGCACGGGAACTTCCTGCACGTGCTCGCAAAGCCCGCCTCGAAAGTCCCCGCGGCCGTGCGTCCGCTGCTCCTGGCCGCACTGCACGGAGCCCAGGCGGTCGGCCCGAAGCCCGTGGCACTGGTGATGGTCGCCATTGCGGTTCTACTCGCCGCGGCGCTGCTGAGCGGGCGGAAAGTCGCATGGGCGGCACGCATCGGCGTGTGCTACAGCGTCCTCTGCTGGGTCTTCCTGAACGGCTTTGGCTACCCCTATAGCGGCGGGCAGACCGATCCCGGCGTATTCGTGGCGTACGCGATCGCATTCCTGTTCGTATGGTCGGTCGCGCCGCTGCTCGAGGGACGCGGCCCCGATGAGCCGAAGAGCGCGAACCGCCTGTGGGAGGTGGCGCGCCTGAGCTTCGCAGTGCTGTGGCTGTTCGATGCCTTCCTGAAGTGGCTGCCGGCGTTCCTGCTGCATTTCACCAGCCAGATCACCGGGGTGATTCCCGGTCAGCCGCACTGGATCGCCGTATGGCTCGGGTTCGTTGCCGCCCTCGTCCATGCGGTCGGTCCCATCCCGGTCGCCATTCTGGTCGCACTGTCCGAAACGGCGATTGCGGTGGCGCTGCTGAGCGGGAAATGGCTCCGGCTCGCGATTCCCTTCGGCATGGCCTACTCGCTGTCGGTCTGGATGACCGCGGAGGCCTTCGGCGGTCCTTATTCGAGCGCCGGCACCGGAGTTCGGGGCAACGTGCTCGGCAACGTGCTCATTTATCTGATCCCCTTCCTGTTCCTGTGGATTGCCGAGTCGCGCCGGCGCGCGGCACAGGCCTAGTCGATGCGACACCGATGGGTGCAGCGCGATGACGCTGCGCCCATCGGTCTGCGCCCTCTTCGCACTGCGCACGGTCCATCCGAGTCAATCCGGACCGACCTCTCGCCGGTAGCGCCAGGGGGTTCGGCGCTACCGGCGAGTCCCCTTCGAGGCCGGGAGCGCCCTTCTCGCCTCAGCGCAGGTGATACCGCACCGTCGCATACACGTAGCGGCCGCGCGGATCGCCGTAGGTCAGGTCATACCCGCCCACGAAATTGTTCGCAATCGACCCGTAGTTCGTGTAAGGCGGGTCCTGATTGAACAGGTTAATCACCCCGACCGTGAAATCGAAGTGACGCAGACCGGCATAGGACACCTGCGTATTGATCGTGTCATACGCGGCGACGTCACGCGCAACCCGTGTGATCGTCGAGGGGGTATCCATATAGGCCTCTTGGTAATTCTGGGTCGCCGAGAACTCCCAGGACGCCGTCCTATACCCCACGGTCAGGGTGTGCCGCCAGCGGATGACGGCGCCTCCCGTCTCACCCACCGACGAGAGACCCTGGTTCACAACGTCGGTCCAGGTGCCGTTGTAGTTCTGCACTGCGTACTTGTAGAAATACGCACCATTGGCCCGCACAAAGACATCTCCGGGCCCCAAACGCTTGTCATAGCTGAGCGTGACGTCAAGGCCACTGAGGTAGGTCTTGAAGAGATTCGCGGCCGTCTGGCTGATCGAGACGATGTTGCCCGATGAGTCGCGAGTGACGAAGCGGGAGAATTCCGCGGCCGTCTGGGTATTTTGCAGAATGACTGAATACGGCAGGCCGCCGCTTGCAATCTCATTGCGCATGTAAATCCAGAACGAATCCAGATCCAGGCGCAGGCCATGCGTCGGTTCGAGGACCATGCCCAGGGTATAGTTGATCGACTTCTCCGGCTTGAGGTTCGGGTTGCCGCCCGTGACCGTCGTGAACTGCTCGCTGCAGGCCGGATTGTTCGGGTTGAACACCGGACACTGCACCGGATCTCGCGTTCCGTTCGACGTGACACTGAACGTCTCTGGAGCATACAGATCGAGGAGTGATGGCGCGCGGAAGCCCGTTCCGGCAGATCCGCGCAACTGCAACCACCGCAGCGCCTTCCAATGCAGCCAGAGTTGTGGATTGACAGTGCTGCCTACCGTTTGGTAGTGATCCCAGCGGACCGCAATGTCTCCCTGCAGCGAATGCACGATGTAGCCGTTCAACTCAAAGTACGCGGCCTGAGCGGTTCGTGAGGCGGATTCGGGCAGCGAATTGCCCCCGAGACCACCGACATTGCCCTGCTGCAGCACCGTCGCAGGCGAAAAGTCGTACGTCTCACGACGCAGCTCTGCTCCCACGGCGAGTCGCAGCGCCCCGGCCGACAGCTGCGCGATCTTGCGGCTGGCGCTCGCATCGACACTGGTCAGTGTGGTCTTGGTCGAATAGTCCTGGCCGATGAATTGGTCCGCTTGCGCTTGCGCGAGTGCGCTTGCGTCCTGGGTCGGTCCGAACGGATTGATGACGCCGGAGTCGAGCAGCGGCATGATCGTTGAATACAAGGGCCAGCCATGCTCCAGATTGTCGGACAAGGCCGTTTGGCCGAACAACAGCGAGCCGTTGTAGTGCCAGCCAATGGCGTTTCCCTTGATCCCAGCCACCGCTCGCGTCGTGTTCGTGCGGTCGTAGGTCGCTCGGATGCCATTGGCGAAATCACGATAGATGAGGTTCAGGGGCTGCCCGGCGAGTCCATGGGACGCCGCCCAGGCCGTCGGATAATAGGGACTCGAGGGCGGCAACAGAAATGCGCCTTGTCCCGGTTTGGCATTTGGATTGTTGTAGCCCGGATACTGCGTCGCGAGCAGGTTGGACAGATAGGAAATATACGGGTTTCCCGGCAACAGCGGATTGAGGAATGCAAGCGGCACCGGTTGCGTATAGGTGGTCTGGCGCACCTGTGAGAACAGCACATTGCCGTAGAGCTCGGTGGAGTGAGTCAGGCGATAGGTGCCGTTGAGAATGAGACTGTAGCGGGATCGCTTCGGCTGGAGCGAATCGTAGGGCGAATTATCGAATCGGCACTGAGTCGGGTAATTGGCGTCGTTGAGGGACGTGGGGGCGCAATTCCCGACCTGCGGGCTGTAGACGCCGCCGTGCGGCAGGACTGCGTTGGGCGGAATGAGCACGTTCGCCGGGAAGGCGAAAAATGACGTCACGTCATTGCCATAACCCGGGCTGTACCGACTGGCGTAGGAACGCGAAGAGCCCATGATGGGCGATTTGTGGTCGTACTCGAGTCCAATGCCAATGTTGTACCGATCTCGTTCGAGTGATCCGGTGCCCGCGTAGACCGAGATATCCTCGGCGGTGCCGCCGCCCGCCTGAGTCGGGGCCCCGATCGTCGCGCTCGCATCCAGTCCCTGGAAGTCCGATTTCAGAATGAAGTTCACCACCCCCGCGATCGCATCACTACCGTACACGGCAGACGCACCGTTCTCGAGGACTTCTACGCGCTGCACCGCAGCGAGCGGAATGGAGCCGACGTCGACTGTATCGCCCGCCGTACTGACCGGCATCCGCAGTCCATTGACGAGCACGAGCGTACGGGCCGCGCCGAGCCCATGCAGTGAGACCGTCTCGATTCCACCGGTGGTGAAGCCGGTCGCCTGCGCCGACGTGACGCTTCCGACGCTGCTGGTCGAGGTCACCTGCTGCAGCAGTTGCGGGACGCTGGTCGCACCCGAAAGCCGGATATCTCGCCGGCTCAGCATCTGCACGGGCAGTGCATTGAGGGTATCGACGCCGCGGATGCGTGTACCCGTGACCACGATGGCGTGCAACGTGGCGAGGCTGCCATCCGAGCCGCCTCGGGCCGGCGGTGGATCGGCTGCCGCGCGGGCAGCGGCGCCGTCGAAGGTGGTGCTCGGGACCTGCCGAGCGCCGCCCGCGTTCAACGCCTCGGGATCGCCGACCTTGGGGTCGGACCCTGCGGCCACACCGCTCGCAGGTGGGTCGGCCGCCGTTTGGCCCGCGAGAGGCACGATCGTGATCGTATGCACGTCGATGTACCGGAACGTCAAGCCGGTGCCGGCGAGCGCGTGCTGGAGGGCTTCAGAGAGCGTGAAGCTTCCGATCACCCCGGGACTGCGGCGGCTCGCCACCTCTGTCGAGGGGTAGACGATCTGGAAGCCAAATTCCTGCGCGAGGCTGCGCAGCGCGGGGCGCAGGGGCTCCGGCGGAATATCGGTACTGATCCGGGTGGTCGCGGTTTGCGCCACCGCACCGGCTGGTACTCCGGCCACGGCCATACCCAACGCCACAGCGATGACTTCGGCCCGCATAACCTGTCTCCCCGAATTGTTTTAATCGATTCTGAGCGGCCCGCGTCACGCGCAAGGTCGCAACGCCGGCTCTCTGCGCAATATGAGCGTGGATGGGGCGGTTTTATACCCCCCCGGGAGGCGAAAACTTATTGGACCGCTTGACGGGTGATCAGCACCCGTCTGCCGACCTCCGTCACCTTGATGCCGGGGTACTGCCGGAGGAAGGCGATCAGAGAGTCCGGATTGGTCGAGACGAACACCCCATCAATCCTGAAGGTCTCGAGCGAAGGCGACGCGATGACCAGGTGCTGCGCGTTGTAGCGGTTGAACTCTTGCACCACGTTGCGCAGATCAGTGGAGGCAAAGATGAGCTTGCGGTGGACCCAGGCGATGGCATCCCGCGTGTTCGCCGGTACCGGTCGCAGGCGGCGCGTCGGGGAGACGGTCACTTGCTGACCGGCGGTCAGGTAAACCGTGGACCGACCCGCCGTGCGGAGCATGGCCAATGGCCTGAGCCGGTTGGAGGCTGGCGCCTCGGGCGGACGGGGACGCGCAACGACGACTTTGCCCTCGATCACGGTGACGATCGCCTCGGCGTGAAGCAAATTCACATCGAACTGCGTGCCGATCGCGCGCACGACGGTTGCGCGGCTGCGCACGATGAACGGTCGATCGGCTTCGTACGTATCGGCGAAGAGTGCCTGGCCGCGCACCAGGTCGATCTCCCGCTCGTGCTCGGTGTAGCGCACGATAATCCGCGAGCGCGCGTTTAGATCGACCACCGAGCCGTCCGCAAGCGTGATGCTGCGCTTCTGGCCGACGCCAGTGGCATACGAGGTCGTACCGGCGCGGACCCAGAGCGTGATCAGCCCTGCCCCGATGAGCGCGAGCGCTCCGGCAGCCCAGGACAGGCGGGCCAGCGTCAACCCCAGGGGCCGGTGCCGGTCCGACGCGGGAGGCGGGGCAGCGCCCGGAAACGGGACGAGGTTGTCCGCGTCCGTAGCTTCGGCGATGAGCGCCTCTTTGGAGAATCGTGCGCCGACGTCCAGAGCGCCGGCGTGGTTCCAGCGCGAAGCCACCTCGAGGTACGCCGTCATGTGCGCCGGGGCTTGCTGCAACCAGGCGTAGAACCCCTGGCGCGTCCTCTCGTCCGCCGGGGCGGCGCGGAATTCCACGAACCACACGCAGGCCTGCTCGTAGACCTCTTGTGAATACCGCTTGCCGATACGTGCGCTCACGGTCTGCCTACTGTGCATCCAGATGCTGGTGAAGCTGCTGAAGCGCCTTGGCGAGGTACTTCTTGGCCATCGGAAAGGAAATGCGCAGCTCGCGGCTGATTTCCTTCAGGGTCATGCCGTATTGGCGGTGCAGCACGAACGTGGCGCGCGCCTTCGGGGAGAGCCGCTCCAGCGCGTGCGTGAAGGCTTCCAGGCATTGCTGACCGTGGGCTTGCAGGAGCGGGTCAGCATCCGGCGAGGCCGGCAGCTGCGCCAGCAGTTCCTCGGCCTGCACCGACGGCGGGATGGCGGAATGCTGCAGCGCATGCTGCTGCGCGACATGCAAGGCGACGGTAAAAAGGTAGGCCTCCGGGGAGCGAATCGCGTCGCCATCGGGAACGCGCAGCATCCGCAGAAATACCTCCTGAGTCAGGTCCGGGATGTCCGCAGGGTTACGGACGCGGAAGGAGAAGAAACGCCGCAATCGCTCGCCCTGAGAGTGTGCGAGCGCCGCGGCGAGGCTCGGGGACTTATCCGGTGGCATGGGCGATCGGCGCTAGAGACCTGTGCATTCGTTGTTCAAAGATCGCACTCAGTGCCCAATTTATACCCTGTTCCCGAAAAAAAAGTCCCGTTTCAACGCGCCGGCGCCCGTCCGAGTCCTCGGCACAGACCGCGCATCGGCGCGAGCGACGGTCAATTGCCGGTCCGAGCTCCTACGCTGCGACGACCCTCGGCACCGGACCTGATGCGTTGAAAAACCCTTTTAGATTCAATGCCATCGGGTTTTAATTGACGGTCATTTCTCGCGGCGCGTGACCGCATCCCGATGAGCCGATCCAGCCCCCGTCCCGAGAGACTCCGGGAAGTCCCCGGCTCGCTCAGCGACTGAGAAGATCCCCGGGCGTCGGCGGCAGACGCGGCATGGTCTGTACCGGGAACGGTCCGGTCAGGGCGGTGAGGAACGTCACGATGTCGCGGACCTGCGCATCGGTCAGCGTGCGGTTCAGCTGGGTCGCGCCCATCACGCGCACGGCCTCGGGCAAGGTCTTCACCGAACCGTTATGGAAATACGGCGCGGTGTACACCAAATTGCGCAGCCCCGGGACACGCCAGACGTTCTTGTCAGCGTCGCGATGCGTCACGTCGTAGCGTCCCAGATCGCTCATCAGATCGTACTTTTTGACATAGGGGTTATCGGTATAGATCGGGAATTTCATGTAGAACCCCGTCCCCACGGGCAGCGCAGGGCCGCTGAAATTCGCTCCCTGGTGACACCCGGTGCAGCCTACCGCCGCAAACGTCTGCATCCCGCGCACTTGTTCGGGCGACAGGGCATTGTGGTCGCCCAGCACGTACCGGTCGTAAGCGCTGCCCGGCGTAATCAAGGTGCGCTCGTATGCGGCAATTGCCTTGGCGGCATTGTCCATGGTGATGACCTGGCCCGGCCCGAACGCCTCATGGAAGTACGGCGCATAGCCGGGAATCCTGTCGATTCGGGTGACTTCCTCCGTGAGATTCTTCATACCCATCTCGACGGGGTTGGCCGGCGGACCCTTGGCCTGCTCCTCGAGCGTGGCGGCCCGACCGTCCCAGAACTGCACGGACAGGAACGCCGCGTTCCACACCGTGGGTGCGTTCCGGACGCCTCGCTGTGCTTCGACACCGATGGAGACTGGCCGATGATCATCGCCGCCTTCCATGATGTTGTGGCAGGAGAAACACGAGACCGTTCCGGTCGATGAAAGACGTGGATCGAAGAAGAGCATCTTGCCGAGCCGAATCTTGGCGGCCGTGGTCGGATTGTCCGCGGGCGCAGGCGCCACCGTCGGGAGCGCCTGCCAGCGCACGGCAGTCTGCGCAGCGGCCGTCCCGCCGATCAGCACGCCCACGATCACGACCAGAGTGCGATAGATGCGAATATTCATGGCTTTGCCCTCACCCGGCACGAGCACCTGCGCGAGCGCCGCGATGCCCGGCACTCCTCCGACCCGCCCGGGCGGAGAGCCGAGCATCTGCGCCCATGGACGAGGCCTGACTTGCTTGTACGCCGCTGCCGCCCGTGTTTCGATTCGGGCAGATACCTACGGGACGACCGCACGGCGCTGGATCCATGGCGTTCCCCGGGGTGCACAGTGCGAACCGCGACCTCAACCACGCGTTGGGCACAGCCATTTGGACTACGACACTTGAATCGCCTTTCCCCCCCATACGACATGCTGCGGTTGCCTGCCGATGCGCAAACCGCGTACCGTAACGGAGCGGAACACACGAGCATGCCCAAAGAAGCCGACACCAGCGCTGAGAACTTTGCGACCCTGTTTGCCGAGAGCCGACAGGCACTGCAGCGTTACATCCGTCGTTTTGTCAGTTCGAGCGAAACCGCCAAAGAAATCGTGCAGGAGGCATTTCTGCGCACTTACCGGCAAGCCGACTCCGTGCATACGCTGCGCGCCTTTCTCTTCTCCACGGCGCGCAATCTGGCGGCCAACGAATATCGACACCAGCGCACCGTCGAGCGCGTCGCGCTGGGGGAATCGATGCCGCCATGGATCAAGACGCAGAGTGATTCGATTGAAACGGAACTGCTGCGCGATGAGCGCAATCGGCTCATCCAGGAAGCGATTGACCGGCTGCCGCTGCAATGTCGCGCTGCATTCACCTTGCGGGTATTCCACCAGTGCAGCTATCGGGAGATCGCAGAGCGTCTGGGAATTTCAGTGAAAACCGTCGAGAAGCACATTGCCCGCGGCATCCGAGACACGCACAGCTATCTGCATCGCCGCTATGAACCCGCGAGATCGGAACGTGAGTAACATCCATCGTCTGCCTCGCTCGCAGGACGTCGAACGCGAGGCGAGCCTTTGGTTCGCGCGTCTGAACGCTGATGATGTTTCGAGTGAAGACCGCGGTCGTTTCGCCGCCTGGCTGCAGCAGCACCCGTCCCACGGCCGCGCATATTCGGCATTGTGCGGCACTTGGCAGGAACTGGAGCGCTCCGGTCCCATCGTCCGCGCGGTCTATTTCGGTCAGGCCATGATTGCGGCGGGAGCGCCGCCGCAGAGTCGCTCCCGGGGGCGGCTCATTGCGTTGGTCGCCTGCGTTGCCCTCCTCGCGCTCGGATTCGGCTGGTATCGATATCGACATCCCGATCAGACCGTGTTCCAGGCCGCAGTCGGCGAGCAAACGACGGTCTCGCTGCCCGACGGATCAAGTTTTACCCTGAACTCGAACAGTCTGGCGCACGTGCAATACACGGCACGCCGGCGAATCGTCGTGCTGGAGCGCGGTGAGGCGTTTTTCCGGGTGGTGCACAATCCCAAGCGACCCTTCTGGGTGCACGCCGGCACCTCCTGGGTGCGCGACGTCGGCACGGAATTCAATGTGGACATGCGTGGCCCCCGGGTCGTGGTCACGGTCCGGGAAGGGATCGTCAAAGTGCTGACGGCCTTGTCTTCGGCGAAACCTCCGGCGGACCCCGATCTGATTCGCTCGGCCGCCTCGATCACGGCCGGCGAGCAGGTGAACGTCATCGGTCGAGCCGAGATCCTGCACAGCCTGCCGCCGCAGCAGCTCAGTCGACTGCTCGCCTGGCGAACGGGGAGCCTGTACTTCCAGGACCAACCCCTCGGCGAGGTTGCCGATGAACTGATGCGCTATACGCACGTGAAGATTCAATTCAGCGATCCGCAGCTGCGCCAGTTGCGCGTCGGCGGGACGTTCCGTACGAGTCCCGCGGGCGCCCAAGCTCTGCTGCGCATGCTGCACGACGGCTTTGGGATGCGCATCCGCCGCGTTGGCCACAACCGAGTCGAAGTGATCGCGCGACCGAAATAAGCGGCACCGCGCGCCGGCGCCGGACGCGCAACTGCAGAGATGTCGCGAAAATACAACTGGGGGATCTGGCGCGCTCGATTGTCGTAACTGCAGAACGTGATCCGCATGAGATCACGCTAACAACAATCGAGGGGGGTTCATGAAGTCAAACAGAGCGGCTGTTCGTCTCGCCGTCGTACGGGCACTGGCCTGCGCATCGGGGCTTGCGCTCGCAGTTCCACCGACTGCGCTGGCCACGCCAGCACGATTTGATATCGCAGCGCAACCGCTGCCCAAGGCGCTCAAGACGTTTGCCGAGCTGGCAAAAATGCAGCTGCTCTACCGATACGACGTCGTGAGTCGGGCGGTGGCTCATCCGGTCCACGGACGCCTTGAGGCCCGCACGGCGCTCAATGAGCTCTTGCTCGGCACTGGATTGACTGCCGTGTACAGCGGGCGGCACACCGCAACCATTCGCACTTCCCTGGCGCTGCGCAAAGACCCGCCAGGGAAGAATTCCGGGACATCAGTAGGACGGGCGGCCGAAAGCGGCCCCTTGGACCCACCCTCGGGCGATCCTGCCGACACCGCCGTAGACAACACCCATACCGGCGCCACGCTGGCTGAAGTCGTCGTCGTGGGACGCAAAGAAGCCATCCGCAAGGCCCTACAGATCGAGAAGAACGCCCCGACTTTCGTCAACGTCCTGTCCGCTACCGATATCGGTTCCTTCCCGGCCTCGTCTGCCTCCAGCGCGCTGCAGCTGATTCCGGGCGTGCTCGCCAACCGCCTGCAGTCGAACGACGACAGCACCCATCCGTCCGGCGAGGCGACCAACGTCCTGATTCGAGGCCTGCCGGAAGTTCGTACCGAATTCAACGGTCGCGACACCTTTTCAGCGGACTCCGGGCGCGGCTTGAACTTCAATGACATCTCACCGGAACTCTTGAGCCGCATCGAGGTATACAAAAACCAGACCGCCGCAATGATCGAGGGCGGGATCGCCGGGACGGTTAACCTGGTCACCCGAGTACCGTTCGATCAATCCGGCCCGCTCCTCGAGGGCTCGGTCCAGGGCGACTACACGACGCCGGCGGACAAGGTCACGCCGGTCTGGTCGGTGCTGGCGAGCGACACCTGGACAACGCGCTTCGGGCGTTTCGGACTGCTCGCCGATTACGCCCGATCGCACGTTCAGACGCGCGTCGACAGCGTCATCATGGACAAGATCGACACCTACTGCTCGGCCGGATACGGAACCCCGAGCCTGGCGATTGTCAACCCCAATGGCTCCATCCCCTGCACCGCCAACCCGTTTGGTGGCAGCGGCTGGGCGTTCGCTCCGGACGGCATCCGCTACTCCGAGGTCAAGTACAACCGCCACCGAACTGGCACGGCGCTCGCGGCCCAGTACGAGAACAACGCACGCACCGTGCTCGCGACGCTGCAATACACCGATTCGGTCTACCACAATCCGTGGATCGAAAACGCCAGTCATGCAATCCTCGACGGCACGTATTTTGGTACTCCAGCGTTCGATCCGCGCTCAACGAGCATCCTCGCGGGCAGTTCCTCGTTGGTCTTCGGCCCGAACGGCATGCTGCAATCTGGTTTGATCACCCAGCCGCACGGCAGCTGGGCGGGAAGCTATTCCCAGAACCTTCAGGACGCGATCAATACCGGCTCTGCGGTCCCTGGTCTGCCATTCGTCAACGACTGTGGGCCGGGTTTCACCTGCTCAACACTGCGCGATGGCATGTATTTTCAGAATGAATCCCGTTACTTCGATCACAGCGAAGGTACCCGGGATATCTCTGCCCACCTGAAATGGCGGATCACACATCGTCTGCACAGCGATTTCGACGCGCAATACATCAGCTCCTTTGTCAACAACAACGACATCCTGGTCGCCACCGGCTCTATGGCGAACTACCAGTACAGTGTGACTGCTGCCGGCACACCCGAGGTTCAATTCCTACCCGGTTCGAACGTCAATTACGCGCCCGGCGGGCTGTCGAATCCGCACAATTACTGGATTCCGTTCATTCAGGGGCACATGGAGAATGATGGCGGCGGGGAAAGTGCGTACCGAGCCGACTTCAAGTACGACATTGATCCGGGTCACTGGCTCGACTCTGTTCAGTCCGGGTTGCGCTTCGCAAATCGTCACCAGACGGTGCGCTACTCGACCTTCAACTGGACCCCAATCGCGGCGAACTGGGCCTGTAACGGTCCAGGCTTCAATGCGGACAATACGACCCCCGCACCCTACCCGTCGTGCAACGCCGGCCACCCTGAATTTCAAGGATACGGTGCCGGCATCTGGGGTACGACGAATTTCAATTCCTTCTACAACGGTAGCATCTACCCGAACGGCAGCCTCGTTTTTCTCAATAACGCCACTGTCACGGATTACCCGCGGATCGTCTCGGCGTTGAGCGGCGCGGCAACGAACTCCCCGATCAGCCCCGGCTACGTGCCGATCTGTGCTCGCCAGGGCGCCACTGTCGATGGATGCTTCCTGCCCTCGGAGGTGATGCACATCAACGAGCGCACGAAAGCCGCGTACGTCATGCTGAATTTTGGTGGCAACAGAACTTACCTGTTCGACCGCCTGAACGTGGTCGGCAACGTAGGTGTGCGCATCGTGCGAACAGAGGAAAATGGCGTGGGCAGCGTCGAATTCCCGACCGCAAACAGCTTGCAGCTGCTGCCGCCGTGCGGCACGCCGCTCAGCGGCGGGGCCGTCGTGAATCCCAGTTGCTTCCTGACGCCGGCCCTACTCGCGTTTTCCAACGGCGGCGGCTCCGCCAATACGGACAGCAAGGCCTACACGAACTGGCTGCCGAGCTTCAACATTCGTTTGGGACTCGATCGGGAGGATTTCATCCGCTTCGCGTACTCCCGTGCTATGTCCCGGCCAGACATCGGCTACTTGCGCAACTTCGTGCAGATCAATTCACCCATCATCGATACCTCTGCTGATTCTCCCTACGTCATCTACAAGTCGCCGACCGCCACCCACACCGCCGCGAACGTTGCCGGATACAATTTCGTGTTCACCGCGAATGCCGGAAATACAGAGCTGCGGCCAGAAACCGCCAACCAGTTCGATCTCTCATATGAGCGGTATTTCGGACCTGCCAGTGCGCTCACGGCCGACTTCTTTTACAAGCAACTGTACAACACGCTTAATTTTGCCAAGTTCACGCGTACGTTCACCAATAATGGCGCCATCGAGAGTACGGAGATCATGGGGCCGGTGAACCAGAAGAATGGCGGCGTCCTCAAGGGCGTTGAGGTTGACTTCGAGACTTTCTTTCACTTCCTGCCGACGTGGCTGAATGGTCTTGGCGTGCAGGCGAATTACACCTTCGTGAAAACTTCCGGGATCCACAACACGAATCTAATCCCGGCAACCTCCGGGGGCGGAGTCGGTGCCGTGGGTGCCGGCGTACCGGCGGTCACTGGTCTGGTCATCGATTCGCATCGTCTGGCCGGGGTCTCCAAGAACTCCTTCGATGTCACCGGCCTTTACGAACGCGGCCCGGTGAGTGCCCGGCTCACGTACACCTGGCGATCGCGCTACCTGACCGACAATCTCGACTGCTGTATCGGTCTGCCGGTGTTCCAGAAATCCGCTGGATTCCTGGACAGCTCCCTGAATTACGCCATTGGTAAGCACGTGGTTGTGTCCTTCGACGTCTCAAATATCCTCGACACCACTTTGGTGTATCAGCAGGAGATCTTCGGGGACTCATCGGCAACCCCTGGGGCGCGCCCGGTGTACATGGACTCAGCGTGGTCGCGCTCCGGCCGGCGCTACCAGCTCACGCTGCGTGCCAAGTTCTGATGTGACAGACCTGCATTCGCCCCGCGTGGCAGCAGATCCTGCCCGGCCGTTCCGCCTCGTGATTGTCGGCGGCGGAACGGCCGGATGGATGTGCGCCGCGGCGCTGCGCAACGGACTCTCGGGCGAAGACTATACGCTCACCCTGATCGAGTCCGAGGACATCGGCACCGTAGGGGTGGGCGAGGCGACGCTCCCCAGTCTGAAGTTGTTCAACGAGCAGCTCGGCCTCGGCGAGGCCGAGCTGATGCGCGCCACGGGGGCGACCTTCAAGCTCGGCATTTCGTTCGCAAACTGGGATCGTCCGGGCAATGTCTACCTGCATCCATTCGGGGCGTTCGGCGAGCCGTGGAACGGCATTGAGTTCCAGCATCACTGGCTGCGCGCCGCCGAGGCGGGGCGCGCGCTCCCGCTCGAGGCGTATTGCTTCGCAGCCGCGCTCGCGACGAGCGGCGGTTTCACGCCACCTGCGGCTGAGCCTCAGTCTATCGGCTCGACGTATGCATATGGGTATCATCTCGACGCGGCGCGCTATTCCGCACTCTTACGGGACTGGGCGACGCGCCGAGGTGTCAAGCGCATCGAGGGCCGCGTCGTCCACGTGAGTCGTAATCCCGACAGTGGAAATCTCGAGACCCTGACGCTTCAGTCGGGGGAGCGAATCGAAGCAGACTTGTTTGTCGATTGTTCCGGATTTCCTGCCCTGCTGCTCGCAGCAGCACTCGGGGTGGGGTGGGAATCCTGGAGCCACTGGCTTCCATGTGATCGCGCCTGGGCGGTGTCCTGCGGGTACGGCGGTGCGCTCACGCCCTACACTCGCGCGACCGCGCGCGAGGAGGGATGGGCCTGGCGGATCCCGTTGCAACAGCGAGTCGGCAATGGACTGGTGTTCAGCAGCGCCTTCACCCCAGAGTCCGCTGCATGCGACGCGCTGCTCGGCAGCCTCGAGGCACCGGCGCGGCAGGAGCCGCGGCTGTTGCGCTTTGCAACCGGGCGGCGCGCACGCGCGTGGGACCACAACTGTGTGGCCATTGGTCTTGCGGCTGGATTTCTCGAGCCTCTGGAGTCAACAGGTCTCTTTTTGATTCAAGCGGCGGTGGTCGACCTGCTGCGCTTGATGCCCCGCCCGGGTGCTCGGCGGGTCGATCCGCGTCTGGCGGCGGAATTCAACCGACTGCACGCATGGCACTATGAGCGCATTCGCGATTTCCTGGTGCTGCATTACACGGCGAACCAGCGTATCGGGCAGCCGCTCTGGGATCATGCGCGGGCCCTGGCGCTGCCGGAGAGCCTCGCGCACAAGATTGCCCTCTTCCGGTCTCG
>JAJZFQ010000164.1 GCA_021805275.1 Pseudomonadota bacterium | reverse complement strand
GCCAAGATGTGGATCCTGCGCAAGCTGCTGCATCCGATGGATGAGCTCGCGGCGATCGAGTTCCTGCTCGACAAGCTCAAGGACACCAAGTCGAACAGCGAGTTCTTCGAGTCGATGAAGCGCTAGGCACTATGCATGAAGGAGCGGATTTTCATGGTCATGCGTGCACGTTTGGCGATGTCGGGGCGTGATGTCGATGCGGGGCGGTGATTTTGCCGGGGGTCTGTGCGTTGGCGATGGATTGTCGAGCACGGTACGCGTTCGACGGTGGATTTCGGCGACGGGCGTTCGGTCTGAGTCAGGCATGCGGCATTCGATGCAGCGCGGCGCGAGTCCGACAGCGCTATGCGGGCGCAGCGCCAAGATTGCGGGCGATGATCTGCCAGTCGTTGTGATGCAGAGCAGGTGGCGGGCAGGTGCAGCACGATGCGCCGCACGGAAGATTCTACCCATGCGCCGAGTTTCATCAGGTGTTCGCGCAGGGTGCTGACCTGGGCGGATCGCAAGGCCGTGCGGTCTGCCCGCAGACGCAGCTCCTGGTAGAGCACGTAGGCAGCGGCGCTCAATAACCCCCGCAATTGATTGGCGAGGAAGCGGTTGCAGTTGGTGCACTCGATTTCCAGGCCATGATGCAGTTCTTTGATCCGATTCTCGATGTCCCCGCGGGCGCAGTAGATCGCTTCGTACAGATCTCGGGGCGAGTGCTTGCGGTTGGTGACCACGAAGCGCGGGTTGTCTTTGAGCTCGCGCCCGGGATGACGCACGACCTCGGCTTTGATGATGAGGCGGCGGCGAAGCCGCCGTCCAAGCGAACGCGCAACCGAGCACGCGGGACGGCCTCCCGCAGCTTAGGCAACAGCCGCGAGAGGATGCCGATCGCCCCGACCCCGGCACTCGCATTGCCGGGGCGCAGCACGTAGGCGAACAGATATTGGTCCGCCTCCTCGTTGAAGGTCAGGAACCCGGCCACCGGCGGATAGCACCAAGTGTCGTAGCGACCGTTGAAGAAGGCCAGTTGCTCGCACCATGGGTCGGATCGTCCGTCGGGTCCAGATCGATCGTGATCCGCTTTGCCTTGCGCTTCAGGCGCCGGCGATGCCGCTCGATCACGGTGTCCGCCAGCGCCATCCCCATCCGAAACAGATCCGTCCGATCAAAGGCGTTCCCAAAGCGCAAGAGCGTCGGCTGCGAGGCCAAGTCGTCACTCCGGACCGGATCGCGACCACACAGCAGCTTCTGGATCGAGTTGGCGCCCAATCGGCCAGCATCATTACCATCCGGATAGCCGCACGCGATGGCATACAGCCGCTGGCGCACCCGATCCCCGATCCCGTGCCGGATCTTACCCGACTGGCGCCGCTCATCGATGCCGCCGATCAATGCATCGGTCAGACCCAATCGCCGATCGCAGGCTTGCTCCGCCGTCAGAACTGGCATGGTCCTGGTCAAATTTAGCGACGACTGCCTTGCCCGCCCAATCCTAAAACAGAACACTGTGTCGTGTGCTATCGTTATCCATACAAAGACCTTTGCTGTGCGACAAAACACTTGTGGCAAAGCGTTTCTAGCAGCATCGAGGCCTTTGTGCTATCTCAATTCACGAATTATTCAGGTGTGTGGCGGTAATTCGTAGGCGTT
This sequence comes from Pseudomonadota bacterium, assembly GCA_021805275.1. Next base: position 2,755 of record JAJZFQ010000164.1, on the reverse strand, counting down.
CTCCCCTCTCGCGCGTAGATGCCGAGGATGGCGCTCCAGTTTCCCCTGACTGGAGAGAGCGATGCCGAATATGAGCGCTCGACGAAGCGAGAAAGTGTGGCGCGAGCGGCTGGCGCGGCAGGCGTGCAGTGGCCTTTCGGCGCGGGCGTTCTGCCGGCGGAAGCGCCGGAACGTGAACGCATTCTATGGATGGCGCTCGAAGCACCGGGTGAGCACGACGAAGCGAGAAGATGCCGTGACATCGGCGACTGGCCTCGGGTACGCACACAGGGGATGGATTTCACGGCGCTGAAGATGTTGCGTATCCGTGTTGCCGCGGCCTATGGATTGGCATCTCACGCGAGGAGGATGATGAGCCGGTCGTAGTGATCGCGAGCGGGTGTTGGGCAGATGGCGAGGATCAGAGCGGAAGTTGGCGGGCGGCGGGTTGGGGCCGTGAGGAAGCGGGCGCGGTGCCCATGTGAGCATGCTGAAGCGGTGGCGTGGGCAGTATCGCGCGGGTGAGTTTAACGCGCGCTAGGCGATGACTGGGGGCGCGATTGGTATCCGTTTGCGCGACAAACGCGGAGACGGACCCATCGCGGCGAGCCCAGCAGGCAGCAGCGCCAACCGGTGCGAACCCGACGGACGCCGCAGCGATAGAGGTGCACCTGACGGGCGGACAGCGGCTGTGCATCCAGGCAACGGTCGACGCCGGGATGCTGCGAGCGGTGCTCGAGGAGCTCTCACGGGTCATGATGGGCCAACCGGCGGGCGCGCAGATCTGGCTCGCGGCCAGCGTGACAGATCTTCGCAAAGGGTTCGAGGACTTGAGCGCGCTGGTGCAGACCGCGCTGGGTCTGAACCCCGATTCGGGTCCGACGTTGCGTCCTTCGAGGCCGCCGAGGTGATCGGATAAGACTTTTCTCCACGCTCTGTGAGGCGCAGGACCATGCCCCCGTGGAATCATCGGTCGCAGTGACGGCGAGGCTCGAAGTTCTGCCGTTCCGGAAAACCCGTTTGTCTCAATTCGGCATAATCGTGCAAGGCGAACGAGATCAACCCACTGAGGTACCTGAACTACATCCTCAGCAGCAAGCGTAACAGAGCCGTGAAGTTGCGAACGCCGGACGTGTTTGCAATTGTCGGCGCCGCGCCAGTCGGCCGGTGCGCTCACTCGCAATCTGCGGTACGATTGGGCGTCAGGCAAGACACGGACGACTAGACTGATGCCGGCGTTCCCGCACGACTCCATGACGAGCACACGATATTCACCAATTTTTCTGCATGGTGGTTGGCGGTGCGGCAGCACGTACGTCTGGAGTCGCTTTCGCGTCTCACGGCTGACCACCTGCTTTTACGAGCCATTCGCCGAGCGACTAGCGGGCAGCTCCAAAAAGCGCATTGGACGTGACACGGCGTCTGGATGGGACTCTCGACATCCGCCGATGTCCGCGCCATACCGCAATGAATATGTACCCCTTCTGCGGTTCTTGCGCCGTGGTGTGGTCGGCTATCGCGAAGAGTTCGCGCTTGCGCGTTACTTCCCACATGATGAAATTGCAGGCGAGCGGACCTATCTCCGTCGACTAATTGAACACGGCCAACAGCGTCGCACGCATCCAGTAATGGGCTTTTCGCGCTCACTGGGTCGCGCGGCAGCGCTCAAGAATGAATTCGGCGGATACCACATTGTGATTCGCCGCGATCCGCGATCACAATGGCTCTCCTGCCGAAGTTATCGTAAGAACGGGTCCGCATCCTACTTCGAGCTCTGCCATTTGCTCATTCTTGCACTGGCGCCCCCTGATTCGCCTGCGGGATATTTGGCGCGCAGTCTCCGCTTGCCACAACTCTCGTCCTCGGTGGGAAGTGTGCGGCGCAATATTGAACTGATGCAGGCCGATCTCTCGCTTTGGGGCGACGAATTGTCGTACCAGGCTTTCATTGGCGTTTACCTGCTTTCGTACGCCACTGCCGCGCCGGCCGCGGATCTGCTGCTCAACATGGAGCAACTCAGCGGGTCGGCACCCTACCGTTATGGCGTGCAGGCGCGCATTCTCAGCGGCACTGGAATCGCGGTCGACTTCAGCGACTGTGCACTCCCATGCCAAGACGTGAATGTAACCGTAGACTTTGCGACGGTTGAAGCAGATATTGCGCGCCGGCTCTCAGCGTTTGGAGTCAAGCTTCACGGGTGACCACGACCTGTTGCGTCACGGCAATTCGCGGGCTGCAAGAAGATCGGTGCGCCGTAACCGGTTAGCCAGCGGCGTACTTCCCCAGCCGCAAGGAGCGGGGATATTGTGGTTTCGGTGATAATCACTGGAGCTGGCGATGGCAATGAGGCGAGTGAAGCGAAGTGCGGCGACGTGACGGGAGCTGTTTCAGCGTCAGGCGCGCAGTGGATTGGCGGCTGCGGAGTTTTGCCGAAGGGAAGGGATCAACGCGGGATTATTCCGCCGCTGGCGCGCGGCGTTGGCGGAGCCAAAGAGGGGTAGGGGCGGCGCGCGCCGAACCAGGGGCAGGTCGGAAGCGGTCACCCCGTCGAGGGCGTCGTTTATCGACCTCGGTGGACTCGGATCGGCGGGCGCATCGCGGTTTGATATCCGCCTTGAGCTCGGTGGCGGGATCGTGTTGAGCATTGCGCGCCGCTGATGTTCTTCGCCGAGGGACAGATCCGGGTGCACCTGTACGGGCAGCCCTGCGATATGTGGACCTGACCCGCCTATGCAGAGATCCGCATAGGCGGGTCAACTCCAGGTGGGCCCCTCGG
>JAJZFQ010000136.1 GCA_021805275.1 Pseudomonadota bacterium | reverse complement strand
CGAAATTCACATTGTCGTGACAGGCCCCGCAGGATGCGGAAGTAATCGTCGTCTGGTAATTCCCGGACTGTGGCGCATTCGAATCATTTGGGGTATGGCAGGTGGTGCAGAACCGTGTCCCGGAACCGGAGACGGCAGCGTTATTGCCGCTCAGATCGCTTTGCGGATAGGCAACGCTGCTGAAGTCGCTGACCACGCCGCGGTAGCCGTAAATATAATAATGTGTCCCCGCCAGCACCGATGGCAGTGCGTCACCCATGTGGATTTTGTGAATCAGGACTGAAAAATCAAGCGTATTGCCGCTCGACGGATCCACCGAGCTCGGATTGTGGCAAATGACGCAATATTGGACGTTGGTGCGGGCGCCACCGTGAAATGCCAATTGCTGATGACAGGCGACGCAGGCAGTGCCATCGACCGCATCATCGGCGTCGAAGCCACTGGTGGCGCCGGTTGAGGGAATGAACGTGTACACCGGACTGTTCGCCGGTGCCAGTCCACGGATTTCCAGCCCCACGCGGTGCACCAGCGTCGGCACATAGCTCACCACCGGATCGCTCGCGATATCCTTCTTAAACGTGTACTGATAGGTTCCGTTGCCGTTATCGACGAGTGTTCCGCTCGCGCCGCTTTCGGTCACGGCCTGCGGCTCGGCCTGGGTACCAACCACCGGCGTCGCAGCACTCGCTGCCGAGGCCGCCGGATCCACCATCGCGTAGAGATACGACTGCCATTGCGGTTGCAGCAGCGGCGCCGGTGCCGGGAGTCCTGGATAGCCCGAGAGCTGTGTCCCGGCGGGGACCAGTTTGGCGATCGCGAAACTCACGTCCGCCGCGGGCAACCCGCTGAGTGGAACGCCATTCTGGTCCGTCAGCGTGAAGTTGACCACGGGCTGCCCGGAACTTGGAACGTGTACGGCAGTGATCGTGGCCTTGATTTCGGTCGCAGTCGTGATGGGCACCGCGCTCACCGCGCCGCCTGATCCCGGGGCTCCCGCCGGACCGACGCTCCCGGTGGGCCCGGCCGGACCCGGTGCGCCGGTGGTTCCGCCACAGGCGGCCAAACCGAGCGCCACTGCGAACAGCGCCACCCGAAGGGCTTTGCCGATCGCGACCCTCATCAACCGCTTGCTCCCACTCACGCCGGCCTCCTCGCACGCCTCAATCACACTCGTGCCGCGCCACGGTCCAATTCAACCGGATGTTAGCGTTCTCCTCGACGCGGACGCTGTAAGGAGCTTCCGCAGTGGCGCGTACCGTGCAGCGCGCGATACTCACACGCCCCCGTTCTCACCGGAGTCTTGCGATGACATCCACGCACCCATGGCACGAACGTCTCTTGCGTACGATTGATGCAAAGGACAGTTCCGGCTTTGCCGAATATCTGACGCCGGGCGCGGTGTTTCGCTTCGGCAACGCTCCGCCGGTCACAGGCTCGGCCCACATCATCCAGGCACTCGACCAGTTCTTTGCCACCGTGGCCGCGCTCGAGCACCATCTGAGTGACTTCTGGGATTTGCCCGGCCATCGGATCTGCCGCGGCACAGTCCAATACACGCGCCTGGACGGTGATCACGTTACCGCTCCGTTCTGCAACGTCCTCACGATGGATCATGAAAAAGTGGCGCGGTACGAGATCTATCTCGACCCCACGGCGCTCTTTGCACCCCATTGAACTCAGGTCGCAGCCCACTCGGCTCGGTGCTGATGTGGCGCCGCATCGTCGCTCTGAGCTCGTTCACCGCGGTGAAGAACTCCGCCATCATCAGCATCCAGTAGTACATGCCGCGCTGCGTCAAGTGCAGCGCCGCGCCCTCGGCACGCACCGCCCCAACCAGGCGCAAGGCCGCGATCTGCGCAGCGAGTGCCCGACGCACCTGAGGACCGTATTTCGCCTCCAGCGTCGACCACGGCAACGACACTCCGAATAGACCGACAAGCAAGTCGTAATGCTGGCGTTGCCACACGCTGAGCGAACGGCACGCGGTGATCGCCGAGTGGCCGGAACAAATCAGCTGTTCATAGGCATTCAGCGAGAAGGTGGTCGCGTACAACTTTCCGCCAACATAGCTAAATGCGCCGCTGCCGGCGCCGACGTATTCGCTGGAACCGACGATGTACTCGTCCAAGGCGCCCGTCGGGCCGCTCGATCCGCGCCGGGTGAAGCACCAGGCGGACGAGGGCTGATACTGGGCGCGCAATCCGGCGAGAATCTCCCCGTAGAACTCCCGCCGCCGCGACGGGTCCACCGTGCCGAGTTCCTTGTGCATGCGACGGTGTGTCGCTCTCGCGCTCATGAGCGGATAGTAGGAAACTTGATCGATGCCGAGATAACGTATCGTGGCGAGGTCATTGCGGAGCGAGCCGATGCTCTGGTGCGGAAAGTTGAACATCAGGTCCACGTTAAGCGTGCTGAAGCGGCCTTGCGCGCCCTCCAGGCGGCGCGCGATCTCGGCAGCCGTGCCGTACGGCTGCAAACGCCCCATTTCCAAGAGCAGCGAATCATCGAAGCTCTGCACCCCGACCGAGAGACGATCAACCCCGCAATTCTCAAGCCGCGCCATCGTCTCCGGGGTCAGGTGGTTGGGGTTGGTCTCGACGGACATTCGCCGGACGGACCAGAGCGATCGAATAAGCTGCAGAGTCGCCTCGAGCTGCGCCGGCGCGACGGTGGGCGTTCCGCCCCCGACATAGACCTCGCTGAAGGCGAACCCGCGCGCGTGGTATTGGCGCAGTTCCGCGCGCAATGCGTCGAAATAACGCTGTGCTTTTGGCGCCCGATACGCCACTCGGTGGAACGAACAGAATGGGCACAGTGATTCGCAAAACGGCACGTGCACGTACAGCGTGCCGGGCTGCGCCGCGGGAGTGAGCGCTGCGGCCGGCGCGGAAAAGTCCCCCTGCATCGCGGTCGCATATGCGCGCCGAAGGCACCTAAGTGCTGCAGACTCCATGCGCGCGGCGAGGACCTTGGATTCACGCATCGCATCTCCTGGTCAGCTCGACCCGGGTCAAATGAAGTTCCGAGCCGCTCAGCAGTTCAACCCGCCACTGTCCGCAGTGCGCACACACCAGGCGAGCACTATGGACTTCCGACTCCCGTGCGCAGCTGCGACAGCGCACTCGCACCGGCGCGCGCTCAATCACGAGTCGCGCCTGCGCGGCCTTCGTGCCGGCACTGGTCAGGGGAAAGGCGCTCTGCAGCAGTTGCGGCTCGACACCCGAGAGCGGCCCGACGCGCACCGTGATGCAAACGATGTTCTGCGCCTGATGCGCCCGCGCCACCGCCTCGACCTCACGGAGCAACCCCTGACAGACGGCCAGTTCGTGCATGGTCAGATCCGCTGCGTGCCTCAGACCACCTTCACCTGCAGCAGCTCCTCGCCATCCGCGGCACTCAGATGCACCGCGCAGGCGATGCACGGATCGAAGCTGTGAATAGTGCGCAGAATCTCAAGAGGCTGGTTGATCACAGCGAGTGTCTGCCCCTTGAGGGCCGCTTCATACGGTCCTTCCTGACCGAGCGAATCCCGGGGACCGGCATTCCAGGTACTCGGCACCACCGCTTGATAATTGCTGATCAGCCCGTCATCGATTACGACCCAATGAGCGAGGGCGCCGCGCGGCGCCTCGGTGAAGCCCACCCCTCGGGCATGGACTGGCCAGGATTGCGGATCCCAACGCTCGGCGTTGAAGGTATGCACATCGCCGCTGTTGATGTTCTTCATCAGTGTCTGACACCACCCAGTCATCGCATCGGCGATGATTTTCGCCTCCAGCGTTCGCGCCGCAGTGCGTCCCAAGGTCGAAAACAGCGCCGCAAGTGGCACGTTGAGCTGCGCCAGGGACTTATCGGCCAGCTCACGGGTGGCCTGATTGCCGCTCGCATAGAGCATCAGAACGCGCGCGAGCGGCCCGACTTCCATCGGATGACCGTTCCATCGAGGGGACTTCAACCATGAATAGCTTGCCGCCGGGTCGAGGTGCGCGTAGGGAGGCGTCGGACCGGTATAGTGCAGATGGGTCTGTCCTTCGTAGGGGTGCAAGCCGGAGTCCTTCCCACTCGTGTAGTCGTACCAGGAGTGCGCCACGAACTCCTCAATTTCGCTCTCGGCCGTCAGGTCCACTTCGTGAATCCGGGTCAGGTCGCGGCCGAGAATTGCGCCGCGTGGAATCATCATCTGCGTGGGGTCTGGGGTACCGCTCGCGGGGAAATCCCCATAACAGAGAAAGTTGCCTATACCTTCGCCGTGTCCCGGCGTCAGCCAGTCCTTGTAGAAGGACGCTATTGCGAGCGTATCGGGTAAATACACCTGATCGACAAAGCTGCGCATGTGCTCGATGATTTCCGCGACCCGCGCCAAGCCGACGGTATTGACCGCCGTCGTGCCGGTACCGCTGCCTTCGTGCA
>JAJZFQ010000254.1 GCA_021805275.1 Pseudomonadota bacterium | reverse complement strand
TGCACGAAGGCAGCGGTACCGGCACGACGGCGGTCAATACCGTCGGCTTGGCGCGGGTCGCGGAAATCATCGAGCACATGCGCAGCTTTGTCGATCAGGTGTATTTACCCGATACGCTCGCAATAGCTTCCTTCTACAAGGACTGGCTGACGCCGGGACACGGCGAAGGTATAGGCAACTTTCTCTGTTATGGGGATTTCCCCGCGAGCGGTATCCCAGACCCCACGCAGATGATGATTCCACGCGGCGCAATTCTCGGCCGCGACCTGACCCGGATTCACGAAGTGGACCTGACGGCCGAGAGCGAAATTGAAGAGTTCGTGGCGCACTCCTGGTACGACTACACGAGTGGGAAGGACTCCGGCTTGCACCCCTACGAAGGGCAGACCCATCTGCACTATACCGGTCCGACACCTCCCTACGCGCACCTCGACCCGACGGCAAGCTATTCATGGTTGAAGTCCCCGCGATGGAACGGTCATCCGATGGAAGTCGGGCCGCTCGCGCGCGTTCTGATGCTCTATGCGAGCGGCAATCAGGCTACCCGTGAGCTGGCCGATAAGTCCCTGGCGCAGCTCAACGTGCCACTCGCGGCGCTGTTTTCGACCTTGGGACGCACTGCGGCGCGAACGCTAGAGGCGAAAATCATCGCCGATGCGATGACTGGGTGGTATCAGACGCTGATGAAGAACATCAACAGCGGCGATGTGCATACCTTCAACGCCGAGCGCTGGGATCCGCAATCCTGGCCAGTCCATGCCCGAGGGGTGGGCTTCACCGAGGCGCCGCGCGGCGCCCTCGCTCATTGGGTCGTAATCGATGACGGGCTGATCAGCAATTATCAAGCGGTGGTGCCGAGTACCTGGAATGCCGGTCCCCGGGATTCGCTCGGTCAGGAAGGACCGTATGAAGCGGCCCTCAAGGGGCAGACACTCGCTGTGATCAACCAGCCTCTTGAGATTCTGCGCACTATTCACAGCTTCGATCCGTGCATCGCCTGCGCGGTGCATCTGAGTGCCGCGGATGGCGAGGAGCTGCTGCAGGTGAAGGTGGTCTGAGGTACGCAGCGGATCTGTCCATGCACGAACTGGCCGTCTGTCAGGGGTTGCTTCGTGAGGTCGAGGCGGTGGCGCGGGCGCATCAGGCGCAGAACATCATTTGCATCACGGTGCGCGTCGGGCCGCTCTCGGGTGTCGAGCCGCAACTGCTGCAGAGCGCCTTTCCCCTGACCAGTGCCGGCACGAACGCCGCGCAGGCGCGGCTCGTGATTGAGCGCGCGCCGGTGCGAGTGCGCTGTCGCAGCTGCGCACGGGAGTCGGAAGTCCCTAGCGCTCGCCTGGTGTGTGCGCACTGCGGGCAGTGGCGGGTTGAACTCCTGAGCGGTGCGGAACTTCATTTGACCCGGGTCGAGCTGACCAGGAGATGCGATGCGTGAATCCAAGGTCCTCGCCGCGCGGATGGAGTCTGCAGCACTTAGGTGCCTTCGGGGCGCATATGCGACCGCGATGCAAGGGGAATTTTCCGCGCCGGCCTCAGCGCTCACTCCCGCGGCGCAGCCCGGCACGCTGTACGTGCACGTGCCGTTTTGCGAATCACTGTGCCCATTCTGTTCGTTCCACCGAGTGGCGTATCGGGCGCCTAAAACACAGCGTTATTTCGACGCATTGCGCGCGGAACTGCGCCAATACCATGCGCGCGGGTTCGCCTTCAGCGAGGTCTATGTCGGGGGCGGAACCCCCACCGTCGCGCCGGCGCAGCTCGAGGCGACTCTGCAGCTTATTCGATCGCTCTGGTCCGTCCGGCGAATGTCCGTCGAGACCAACCCGAACCACCTGACCCCAGAGACGATGGCGCGGCTTGAGAATTGCGGGGTTGATCGGCTCTCGGTCGGGGTGCAGAGCTTCGATGATGCGCTGCTCCTGGAAATGGGGCGTTTGCAGCCGTACGGCACGGCTGCCGAGATCGCGCGCCGCCTGGAAGGGGCGCAAGGCCGCTTCAGCACGCTTAACGTGGACCTGATGTTCAACTTTCCGCACCAGAGCATCGGCTCGCTCCGCAATGACCTCGCCAAGATACGTGATCTCGGCATCGATCAAGTTTCCTACTATCCGCTCATGAGCGCGAGTGCGACACGTCGTCGCATGCACAAAGAACTCGGCACGGTGGACCCGTCGCGGCGGCGGGAGTTCTACGGGGAGATTCTCGCCGGATTGCGCGCCCAGTATCAGCCCTCGTCCGCCTGGTGCTTCACCCGGCGCGGATCGAGCGGCCCGACGGGCGCCTTGGACGAGTACATCGTCGGTTCCAGCGAATACGTCGGCGCCGGCAGCGGCGCATTCAGCTATGTTGGCGGAAAGTTGTACGCGACCACCTTCTCGCTGAATGCCTATGAACAGCTGATTTGTTCCGGCCACTCGGCGATCACCGCGTGCCGTTCGCTCAGCGTGCGGCAACGCCAGCATTACGACTTGCTTGTCGGTCTATTCGGAGTGTCGTTGCCGTGGTCGACGCTGGAGGGGAAATACGGTCCTCAGGTGCGTCGGGCACTCGCTGTGCAGATCGCGGCCTTGCGCCTGGTTGGGGCGGTGCGTGCCGAGGGCGCGGCGCTGCACTTGACGCAGCGCGGCATGTACTACTGGATGCTGATGATGGCGGAGTTCTTCACCGCAGTGAACGAGCTCAGAGCGACGATGCGGCGCCACATCAGCACCGAGCCGAGTGGGCTGCGACCTGAATTCAATGGGGTGCAAAGAGCGCCGTGGGGTCGAGATAGATCTCGTACCGCGCCACCTTTTCATGATCCATCGTGAGGACGTTGCAGAACGCAGCGGTAACGTGATCACCGTCCAGGCGCGTGTATTGGACTGTGCCGCGGCAGATCCGATGGCCGGGCAAATCCCAGAAGTCACTCAGATGGTGCTCGAGTGCGGCCACGGTGGCAAAGAACTGGTCGAGTGCCTGGATGATGTGGGCCGAGCCTGTGACCGGCGGAGCGTTGCCGAAGCGAAACACCGCGCCCGGCGTCAGATATTCGGCAAAGCCAGAACTGTCCTTTGCATCAATCGTACGGAAGAGACGTTCGTGCCATGGGTGCGTGGATGTCATCGCAAGACTCCGGTGAGAACGGGGGCGTGTGAGTATGGCGCGCTGCACGGTACGCGCCACTGCGGAAGCTCCTTACAGCGTCCGCGTCGAGCAGAACGCTAACATCCGGTTGAATTAGACCGTGGCGCGGCACGAGTGTGATTGAGGCGTGCGAGGAGGCCGGCGTGAGTGGGAGCAAGCGGTTGATGATGGTCGCGATCGGCAAAGCCCTTCGGGTGGCGCTGTTCGCAGTGGCGCTCGGTCTGGCCGCCTGTGGCGGAACCACCGGCGCACCGGGTCCGGCCGGACCCACCGGGAGCGTCGGTCCGGCGGGAGCCCCGGGATCAGGCGGCGCGGTGAGCGCGGTGCCCATCACGACTGCGACTGAAATCAAGGCGACGATCACTGCCGTACACGTTCCAAGTTCCGGGCAGCCCGTGGTCAACTTCACGCTGACGGATCAGAATGGCGTTCCACTCAGCGGGTTGCCCGCGGCGGACGTGAGTTTCGCGATCGCCAAACTGGTCCCCGCCGGGACACAGCTCTCGGGCTATCCCGGACTCCCGGCACCGGCACCGCTGCTGCAACCGCAATGGCAGTCGTATCTCTACGCGATGGTGGATCCGGCGGCCTCGGCAGCGAGTGCTGCGACGCCGGTGGTCGGTACTCAGGCCGAGCCGCAGGCCGTGACCGAAAGCGGCGCGAGCGGAACACTCGTGGATAACGGCAACGGAACCTATCAGTACACGTTTAACAAGGATATCGCGAGCGATCCGGTGGTGAGCTATGTGCCGACGCTGGTGCACCGCGTGGGGCTTGAAATCCGTGGACTGGCACCGGCGAACAGTCCGGTGTACACGTTCATCCCCTCAACCGGCGCCACCAGTGGCTTCGACGCCGATGATGCGGTCGATGGCACTGCCTGCGTCGCCTGTCATCAGCAATTGGCATTTCACGGTGGAGCCCGCACCAACGTCCAATATTGCGTCATTTGCCACAATCCGAGCTCGGTGGATCCGTCGAGCGGCAATACGCTTGATTTTTCAGTGCTGATTCACAAAATCCACATGGGTGACGCACTGCCATCGGTGCTGGCGGGGACACATTATTACATTTACGGCTACCGCGGCGCGGTCAGCGACTTCAGCAGCGTTGCCTATCCGCAAAGCGATCTGAGCGGCAATAACGCTGCCGTCTCGGGTTCCGGGACACGGTTCTGCACCACCTGCCATACCCCAAATGATTCGAATGCGCCACAGTCCGGGAATTACCAGACGACGATTACTTCCGCATCCTGCGGGGCCTGTCACGACAATGTGAATTTCG
>JAJZFQ010000291.1 GCA_021805275.1 Pseudomonadota bacterium | reverse complement strand
ATCGTCTCCGGAGACAAGCGCCACCTGCTGGTCCTCGGCGACTACCAGGGCATCCCCATCCGCACGGTCTCGGATGCGTTGAGTGGCCTCACCGCAACGTTATCGCCACCGAAGTGAGCCTGGCTAGGCCGCGCCCTGACGCACCGTTATGGCCTTGATGGGCGCTCGGAGCTGTTGGGCAGGTTAGCATTGAGCCGCGTCCGTGGCCCTCGGGTGTGTCAACCACGTGGAACAAAGTCGGGAGCCAGTACCTGGGAAGGGCGCGTGGCCGAAACGTGATGACCGAGCGCCGGGTCGTTAGTTTCTTTTACGGTCTGTTCATGGATGCAGGTGTCCTTCGGAACAGCGGTGTTGTGCCGACGAGTCCGCGAAGAGCTTACGTAAACGATTTTGCTCTTCGTATCGGAAATCGCGCCACGTTGGTTCCATCTGCCGGGTCCCGGGCCTGCGGGATGCTGATTGGCTTCACGCACGGCGAGTTGGATCGCCTGTACCACGCTCCGGGGCTCGATCAGTACCGACCAGAGGCTGTTCTGGCTCGCTGCATGGACGGTGGATCGATCGCTGCATTATGCTACAACTTGCCCGTTGTACAGCCAGCGGGCGAGCGGAATCCGGACTACGCCGTTCGACTGCAGGAGGTTGTGCGCAATCTTGAGTTTCCTGTCGAGTACGTTGATTCGGTAACGGCCGGATGACAGGCAGATTGCGGCTCAGAGGACTAAACCGCTCGCGCGGTAGGGGTGGCTTCGATCGGGGGAAGTGCCGGATGTGAGCTTTTTGGCTTTGTTCCGTAAGTTGAGAAGGGAGGCAATCCGCCATTGTTCCCAGCCGGAGCACTGTCATGAGCTCTCAGTCCAAGACCGTTTCTCCTCTGCGCCAGCGGATGATCGAAGACATGCGGATGCGCAAGCTCGCACCGCAGACACAGGCTGCCTATATTCGCGCGGTACGGAAGTTTGCCCGGTATCTGAACCGCGCGCCCGACACCGCCACGGTGGAGGATCTGCGCAACTTCCAGCTGCACCTGGTGGATCATGGGGCCTCGCCGATCACGCTGAACGCCACCATCACGGGGCTGAAGTTCTTCTTCGGGGTGACGCTCGATCGTGGCGCGCTGATGGCGAAGATGCAGCACGTCTTCGTGCCGCGCACGTTGCCTGTGGTGTTGAGCCGCGATGAGGTCAAGCGCCTGATCGCCGCCGCCGGGAACTTGAAGTACCAGACGGCGCTTTCGGTGGCCTACGGGGCGGGCCTGCGCGCGAGCGAGGTCGTCGCACTGAGGATCACCGACGTCGATAGCCAGCGCATGGTGCTGCGCGTGCAGAAGCGGGAGGGCGGCAGCCCAAGGACGGTGCTCAGGCGAATGAGGCGCGGGCCGCCGATTTGAATTTCCCCCACGTCGCCCCGATCAAGCCCTGCTAGGATGTCGCGGTGGCTCGATGAATAATTAAAGCAATGACCCGGCCGCAGCGACACTCCGAAGCGAGCGCGAGTGCCTCGGAAGTCAATCAAAAATAGGATTTAAGTTATTGGAAATTAAAGAAATTCTGGTGCCCGGGAGAGGACTCGAACCTCCACGGTGTTACCCGCTAGTACCTGAAACTAGTGCGTCTACCAATTCCGCCACCCGGGCCGGGAAGGCGAGGCGGCGAAATTTACGCACCGGACCAGGAACTGTCAATTGAAAGGTCGGGGAACAGGTCGGCGCACCCAGTACGGGCGTCGCAACGCGCCCTCCGGGACACATCAGGCGCCCAAGGCAACCGGTGCGCCGTCGCGCCGCGAGCGCTCCGGCGGCGGCGAGGGACAGAAGGGGCAGTCTCGTCAGTCGGCTGGCGAGGCGGGCACGGCAACACGTCCCGGGGAGCTGGTCGAAGGGCAGGTGAGCGCGCATCGCGCCGGCTACGGCTTCCTGCGGGTGGAGGGATGGAAGGAGAGTGTGTTTCTGCCCCCGCCGCAGATGCGCGGCGTCATGCACGGGGACCGCCTGCGCGTGCGTCTCTCGCGCGATGCCGCCAACCGCTGGCTGGGCACCGTCGAGCAAGTGATCGAGCACGCAGTGCATGCCTTTCTCGGCACGGTCGAGGTGGTCGGGCGCAGCGCCTGGGTCACCGGGGCGGATCGCCGGCTGCAGCTGCGCTGCGCGGTCGCGCACGAGGCGCTCGGCGGGGCGCGCCATGGGGACTGGGTCATCGCGCGCATCACGCGCCGCGGCTCGGGCGATCATCCGGCGCACGCGCGCATCGAGCGGCGGCTCGATCCGGATCGTCCGGTGGAGCTGGCGAGCGAGAGCGCGATCGCACGCTTCGGACTGCCGAGCGAGTTTGTGCCCGAGGCGCTGCGCGAGGCGCAGGCCTGGGGCGATCGGGTCGATCCGGCCGAGGCGGCCCGCCGCGAGGACCTGCGCGGCCTGCCGCTCGTGACCATCGACGGGGAGGATGCGCGGGATTTCGATGACGCCGTGTACGCCGAGCGCCACCCGGCCGGCTTTCGGCTGATCGTGGCGATCGCCGATGTCAGTCATTACGTGCGTGCAGGTACGGCCCTCGATGCGCAAGCGATCGAGCGCGGCACCTCGGTGTACTTCCCGACACGCGTCATTCCGATGTTGCCCACCGCGCTGTCGGATCACCTGTGCTCGCTCGCCCCGCGGGTCGACCGGCTGTGCTTTGCGGCCGACATGATCGTGAGCGCCGGCGGGCTGCTCAAGAGCGCCCGGTTCTATCCGGCGGTGATGCGCTCGGCGGCCCGACTCACCTACACCCAGGCGCACGAGGCGCTGTTCGAGGGACGCCCCGCCGCGCGCTCGACGCTCGGGCCGCTGCTTGAGCCGCTCATGGTACTGGTCGAGGTGTACCGCGCGCTGCACAAGGCGCGCACCCGGCGGGGCGCGCTCGATTTCGACGCCCCGGAGGCGCGGCTGGTGATCGACCCGTCCGAGCGGGTGCGGGCCGTCGAGCTGTACGCGCGCAACGATGCGCACCGGCTGATCGAGGAGTGCATGGTTCTGGCGAACGTGGCGGTCGCGCAGGCACTCGATAAATCACGCACCCCGACGCTCTACCGCGTGCACGGTGAGCCGGAACCGGAGAAGCTCGAGCGGCTGATCTCCACGCTCGCGGCAATCCAGATCGAAGCGCGGCTGCCCGAGCGGATCGCCACGCGCGACCTGCAGGCCATTGCCCGCCGCCTGGGGCACGTGCCGGAGCGGTCGTTCATCGAATCGCTCATCGTGCGGGCGATGCCGCAGGCGGTGTACCAGCCGGTGAACATCGGCCACTTCGGACTCGCGCTCACGCATTACGCGCATTTCACCTCGCCCATCCGCCGCTATCCGGACCTGGTCGTGCACCGCACGCTCAAGGCGCAGCTCGGAGTGGCCAGCGAGGACGGCGCCGTGCGCTACACGCACGAGCCGCTCGCTGCCCTCGGGGAGAGCACCTCTAAGCTCGAGAAGCGCGCCGACGAGGCCGACCGCTATGTGGCGACCTTCCTGAAGTGTACGTACCTGCGCGAGCGCATCGGCCAGGTGTTCCGCGGCCTGATCACCACGGTGGTGGAATTCGGCTGCTTCGTGCAGATCCTCGACGTGGGGGTCGACGGGCTGCTGCACATCGAGAACCTGCGCGACGACGAGTACCTCATGGAGGATCACGGCCATGCCTGGCGTGGCCGGCGCAGCGGCCGGCGACTCGCCACGGGCGCGCAGGTGCGCGTGCTCGTGACCGCCGTCAATCCCATCGAAGGCCTGGTGGATCTGGAACTTGCCGAAGATCCCTGAGCGAACTCCGGGCGGCCCCGCCCACGCGAGCGTCTACGGCCTGCACGCGGTGCGCGCCATGCTCGAGCGCCACCCCGAGCGGATCCGCGCCGTGCACCTCGCGGCGCACCGCGACGATCCGCGCATGCGCCAAGTCGAGGCGCTGGCGCACGCGGCCGGGCGGCCGGTGCGGCGCATCGAGGCGCAGGCGCTGCGAGCGCGGCTCGGGGACGTGGCGCACCAGGGCGTGCTGGCCGAGATCGATCCGCTGCCGTCCTGGGGCGAGGCGGATCTGCTCACGGCGCTCGAGCAGGCCCGCGCGCCGCTGCTGCTCGCCCTCGACGGGGTGCAGGACCCGCACAACCTCGGCGCGTGCCTGCGCACGGCCGATGCCTGCGGGGCGCTTGCGGTCATCGTGCCGCGCGACCGGGCCGCGCACGTCACGCCAGTGGTACGCAAGGTCGCCGCGGGCGCCGCCGAGAGTACCCCAGTGGTGGTGGTGACCAATCTTTCGCGCAGCCTGGGGCTGCTGAAGGAGGCGGGGCTGTGGGTGATCGGCGCGGATGCCGGCGCCGAGCAACCGGCCGCCGCAGAGGATCTCACCGGCGGGGTGGTGCTGGTCCTGGGGGCCGAGGGCAGCGGCCTGCGCCAGCTGACCCGCCAGCACTGCGACCGGCTGGTCCGCCTGCCGAGCCTGGGAGCGGTCGAGAGCCTGAACGTCTCGGTGGCCGCCGGCATGCTGCTCTACGAGGCGCGGCGCCAGCGGGGCGACTGAGGCTTCCCCGGCGCATTGCAGTTCAGGGGGCGTTCCAGTATTCTCCCGGCCCCCTCTCCCGGGCGGTCCTGCCGTCCCGGGGGCGCGGGAACTCTCCTTGCCGCACCCCTGCAGGCCTCGCGAAGGGCGGCTTCATATCCGTAAGGAGGACTCATGAGGCATTATGAAATTGTGATTCTCGTTCATCCCGATCAGAGCGAGCAGGTGCCCGCGATGATCGAGCGCTACAAGGGCATGATCGGCACAGGCGGCGGCCAAGTGCACCGTGTAGAGGACTGGGGCCGGCGCCAGCTCGCCTATCCGATCGCCAAGGTGCACAAGGCGCACTATGTTCTGATGAACATCGAGTGCGACCAGAAGACCTTGGGGGAGCTCACCGGCGCGTTCCGCTTCAGCGATGCGGTGCTGCGCCACCTGGTGGTGGCCATGCAGGCTGCCGTGACCGATCCGTCGCCGATGGCCAAGGGCGCCGAGGAGGAGGGCGAGTCCGGCCGCGGCCGCCGCGAGCGCGTACGCGAGGACAGCGTACCGTCCGTCGATGCGGACGAGGAGCAGCTGGCGTAACGGCGGGAACTGTCCTGCAACGCTATCTTCCTTCTACTGAACTGCGGAATCCACTCATGAACAGCAAAGCACCTATGGGCGGCGCCGGTGGCGGCGGTGGCCGCTTCTCGCGTCGCAAGAAGTTCTGCCGCTTCACGGCCGAAGGCGTGACGCACATCGATTACAAGGATCTCGGCACCCTCAAGGGTTACGTCTCCGAGACCGGCAAGATCGTGCCGAGCCGCATCACCGGCACGAAGTCGTTCTTCCAGCGCCAGCTCGCCGTCGCCATCAAGCGCGCGCGCTTCCTGGCGCTGCTGCCGTACACCGACCAGCACTGAGGCACCCCATGGACGTCATTCTGCTGCAGAAGGTTGCCAACCTCGGCAACATCGGCGACCGGGTGAAGGTGCGCTCTGGCTTCGGACGCAACTTCCTGCTGCCCGAGGGCAAGGCGACGCTCGCCACGCCCGACAACGTCGCACGCTTCGAGGCCCGCCGCGCGGAGCTCGAGAAGCTGGCACGCGAGCAGCTCTCCTCGGCCGAGGAGCGGGCCGCGGCGATGAAGGACTTCAAGCTGCTGATCACCGCCAAGGCGGGCACCGAAGGGAAGCTGTTCGGCTCGATCGGCACCGCCGACATTGCCGAGGCGTGCACGCGCGCGGGCTTCAAGGTCGAGCGCAGCGAAGTGCGCCTGCCGCAGGGTCCGCTGCGCATGGTTGGGGAGCATTCGGTGAGTCTGCACCTGCATGCCGACATCGACGTGCAGGTGGTCGTCTCCATCGTCGCCGAAGAGTAGGTCCGGACCGGACCGCCGAGCGGTGGCCGCTTTTCCCAAAGCCCGCGACGGCGGTTCGGCGCTCGGGGGCGCTCCGATGCCCCCCCACTCGATCGAGGCCGAGCAGGCCGTACTCGGCGGCCTGCTGCTCGAGGCGAGTGCCTGGGATCAAGTCGCCGATGCGGTTATCGAGGCGGATTTCTACCGCCCCGACCACCGGCTGATCTTCGAGTCCATCGGGGCGCTCGCCGGCAACGGCAAGCCGTGCGACGTGGTCACGGTGAGCGAGCATCTCGAGCGCATCGGCAAGCTCGAGGCGGCCGGCGGGCTGGCCTATCTCGGCACGCTGGCCGGCGAGACTCCGACCGCCGCGAACGTGCGTGCGTACGCGGAGATCGTGCGCGAGCGCTCGCTGCTGCGCCAGCTGATCCGCGCCGGCACCGAGATCGCCGCGGCGGTGTTCAACGCCGAGGGGGAGACGGCGCGCGAGCTGGTTGATGCGGCCGAGCAGCGCGTGTTCGCCATCGCCGAGGCGGGCTCGCGGGGTCGCCAGGGCGCGGTGGCGGTCAAGACGCTGCTGCCCCACGTGATCGACCAGATCGACGAGTGGCACAGCAACCCCGACTCGCTGCGTGGACTGGCCACCGGGTTCACCGATTTCGACAGGATCACCGGCGGCCTGCGCCCCGGGGACCTGGTGGTCGTGGCCGGACGCCCCTCGATGGGCAAGTCGACCCTCGCGGTCAACATGGCCGAGTACGCCGCAGTGCACCCGAGCACGCGCGCCTCGGTCGCGATTTTCAGCCTGGAGATGCCCTCCGAGCAGGTCATCACCCGCATGCTCTCCTCGGTCGGCGGGGTGCCGCTTGGGAACCTGCGCAGTGGGCGGATCTCCGATGACGACTGGGTGCGCATCACGAGTGCGACCAACCAGCTCTCGGAAGCGAAGATCTTCATCGATGAGACTCCAGCGCTGACCCCGACCGAGCTGCGCGCGCGCGCGCGGCGCGTCAAGCGCGAACATGGACTCGATCTGATCGTGGTCGATTACCTGCAGCTGATGCAGGTGCCGGGTACCAAGGAGAACCGCGCCACGGAAATCGCCGAGATCTCCCGCGGCCTGAAGGTGCTCGCCAAGGAGCTCGGCGTGCCGGTGATCGCGCTCTCGCAGCTGAATCGCGCCGTCGAGCAGCGTGAGAACAAGAAGCCTGTTATGTCGGATCTTCGCGAAAGTGGTGCAATTGAGCAGGATGCAGACATGATCCTGTTGATCTACCGCGAGGAAGTCTACGACAAGAACACCACCAAGAAGGGCATCGCCGAGATCGACCTGGTCAAGCATCGCAACGGCGAGATCGGCACCTTTCGCCTGACCTTCCAGGGTCAGTACACGCGCTTCGCCAACTACGCCCCCGATGCCTACGCCGAGGGCGTGCTGAGGTGAGTCGCCTGATCCGCGCCGTCATCGACGGCGCCGCGATGCGGCACAACGTCGAGGTGATCCGCGCGCGCGCCCCCGGGGCGCGCGTGATGGCCGTGGTCAAGGCCAACGCCTACGGGCATGGCCTGGTGCAGACCGCGCTCGCCCTGCCCGCCGTGGATGCTTTCGCGGTGGCGAGACTGCAGGAGGGCGTGCGGCTGCGCGAGCGCGGGGTGCGTTCACCCATCGTGCTGCTCGAGGGGGTGTTCACGGCCGAGCAGCTGCGCGCCGCGGGACACTTCGAGCTCGAGCTCGTGGTGCACGATGCGCTGCAGGTCGAGCTGCTCGCGGCCGCGCCCCAGGCGCACCGGCTCGCGCTGTGGGTGAAAGTTGACACCGGCATGAACCGCCTCGGATTTCGGCCCGAGGCGTTCCGCGCCGCCTATGAGCGTCTGCGCGCCCTGTGTGCGCCCGACCGACAGATCCGTCTCATGACCCACCTGGCCGCGGCCGATGATCCCGATGGGCAGATGACGCGCGAGCAACTCGCGCGCTTCGCCGCCGCGACACAGAGGATAGCCGCGGAGCGCAGCATCGCTAACTCGGCCGGCGTGTTCGGCACGGTGCCGGTGGGCGGGGAGTGGGTGCGACCGGGACTGGCGCTGTACGGCGCCTCGCCGCTGCCGCAGCGCACGGCGGGCGAGCTCGGTCTGCGGCCGGTGATGCGGCTCGAGACCTCGGTGATCGCCGTGCGGCGGGTACCGCGCGGGGAGACGGTCGGCTATGGGGCGGCCTGGCGCGCTGCGCACGATACTCAGATCGCCATCGTGGCGGCCGGCTACGGCGATGGCGTGCCGCGCAGCCTACCGAGCGGTACGGCGGTGCTGGTGGCCGGGCAGCGGGTGCCGCTGGTCGGGCGGGTCTCGATGGACATGATTGCCGTCGAGGTGACCGGGCTCGCGGGGGTCGGGGTGGGCACCCCGGCGGTGCTCTGGGGCGCGGACCTGCCGGTCGAGGAGATGGCCCGCGCGGCCGGGACCATCCCCTACGAACTGCTCTGCGGCGTCAGCGAGCGCGTGCCGCTCGAGAGCGCCTGAGTCAGCTGCCGCTGACGAAAAATCCCATCTTCACGCCGGCGAGCTGGATGACGTCGTTGTCCTTCAGCAGCGTCGGCTGCGCGCCGATCGGCGCGCCGTTGATGACCGGGTAGCGGTCCGGCTGGTCGCTGTCGACATGCACGATGTAGTAGCCGTCGGCGCGCCGCGTGATGGCCGCCACCTGCACGCCCGGACGCCCGAGGGTGGTGAGCGTCTTGGTCAGCTCCAGCTCCCGTCCGGCGAAGGCCCCGGAAAGCACCTGCAGCTTGGCGGCCTTCGGGGTGGCTACCGGAGCGGCCGGCTTGCTGCCGTTGGCCGCGGCGACCGCTTCGGCCGCCGCCCGCAGCGCCTGCATGGGCCGCGCCGAGGGCTGGATGACCATGGTCTTCTCGAACTCGTCCTGCTGCTCGTCGTCTTCCATGAAGCGCAGCTGATGGTGTCCGACGGTGATCACATCGCCGTGCTGCAGGGCATGCTTCTTGATCAGCTTGCCGTTGACGTACGTGCCGTTGGTGCTGTTGAGGTCCTCGAGGAACGAGTCGTTGAGAATGTTGATGATCAACGAATGGTGGCCGCTGACGGCCGCATTGTCGATGCGGATGTCGTTGTCGGGAAGGCGGCCGACCGTGTAACGCTCCTTGTTCATGTTGTATTCGGCCATCACCTGGCCGTCGAGGCTCAAGATCAACCTTGCCATGCGTATATTCTCCGGCGACCCCGCGTCAGCTGAACCACTTGCGGATCCGATCCAGCACGCCGGTGTTCGCCGGGAACGCGTCCACCACGTGCGCCATCAGTACCGAGATGTTGTCCCGGCCCCCGTTATCGTTCGCCAACTGGATTAATTGTCTGGCAACGGTGTCAAGATTATCACTAAACGTGTTTATGGTTAAATGGATGTCCTCGTCCTCGATCATGTCCGAGAGGCCATCCGAGCAGAGCATGTAAATCTCGCCCTTGAGCACGGGAATTTCCCGGATCTCGACCTCGACGCTGGGCTCTACGCCGAGGGCGCGGGTGACGTAGTTCTTGTTCGCCGCCCGCTGCGCCTCCTCGGCCGAATACAGACCGCGGTCGACCAGCTCCTGCAGCAGCGAGTGATCCATGGTGATGCGCTCGAACTTCGCGCCCTGGGCGCGGTACAGGCGCGAGTCCCCGACGTGTGCGATGGTCACCTGGTTGTCGAAGAACAGGGCCGCGACCACCGTGGTTCCCATGCCTTCGCACTGCGCCTGGGTGTGGGCGGTCTGATAGATGATCTTGTTGGCGCGGTGGATCGCATCGCGCAGGATGATGCTGGTGCGCGCCAGGCCCGATTCGCTATCCACGCTGCGCAGGTTCTCCCGCTCCAGGTGCTCGCGCACCTGGTTGACGATGGTCTTCACGGCCAGGCTGCTCGCGACTTCCCCGGCGTTGTAGCCGCCCATGCCGTCGGCCAGCACCAGCAGGCCGATATCGGCGTCGCCCGAGATGCTGTCCTCATTGTGCTCCCGGACCTTGCCGGTATCGGTCAGCCCAACGACGCGCAGTTTGCTCTTCAAACCCATGCGGCGCCCTCAGGCAGTACGTAGATCAT
Organism: Pseudomonadota bacterium; assembly: GCA_021805275.1. The sequence goes on along the minus strand of JAJZFQ010000291.1, from coordinate 8,039 downwards.
TGATTTTTCTGACGAGCATGACCTGTAAGTTCCCGATCCCAGCCGGGATAAGCTAGCATTGCTTGCGGTCGAGTCCGAGCGCCGGATCACAAAAGCCGGCGATGGTCCACAATTCGCCGACCGCCTCCAATCCGCCTGCCCCCGAGCCCGCCCATGCCCCGAGCCAGTTCCCTCTACCGCTGCAGCGAATGCGGCGGCGAAACCCCCCAGTGGCAGGGCAGCTGCCCGGCCTGCGGGCAGTGGAACGTGCTCGAGCAGGTGAGCGCGCCGCGGCCCGCCCGCGGTCCTGCCCGGACACGCCCGGGCGCCGGTCCGGCGCCGCTGCCCTTGCTCAGTGCCGGGGCCGAGCCGGCGCGCACCGCCACCGGGCTCGCCGAGCTCGACCGGGTCATGGGCGGGGGAATCGTCCTGGGATCCGTGACGCTGCTCGGGGGCGACCCGGGCATCGGCAAGTCGACGCTGCTGCTGCAGGTCGCCGCACACGCCGCAGCGGGTGCGCCGGTGCTTTATGCGAGCGGCGAGGAGTCCCTCGCCCAGGTGGCGCTGCGCGCCCGGCGGCTCGGCCTCGCCGCCGGGTCGCTCGAGATTCTCCCCGAGACGCACCTGGAGAGCATCCTCGCGTGCGCCACCGAGCGGCGCGCCGCGCTCCTCGTCGTCGACTCGATCCAGACCGTGCAGTCCGGGGCGCTCGAGACCGCCCCGGGGGCGGTCTCGCAGCTCAAGGAGTGCGCCGCGCACCTGGTGCGCTTCGCCAAGGACAGCGCCACGGCCGTGTTCCTGATCGGGCACGTCACCAAGGACGGCTCGATCGCCGGGCCCCGCGTGCTCGAGCACCTGGTGGACACGGTGCTGTATTTCGAGAGCGAGGCGGCCAGCCGCTTTCGCATCGTGCGCGCCACCAAGAACCGCTTCGGGGCGGTCAACGAGCTCGCCTTCTTCGCCATGACCGAGGGGGGGCTGCGCGAGGTGCGCAATCCTTCCGCGATCTTCCTCGCCCGCGCCCCGGAGCCGGCCGCCGGCAGCATCGTGACGGTGACGCGCGAGGGGGGGCGGCCGCTGCTGATCGAGCTGCAGGGGCTGGTCGACCGGATGCGCTTCGGGGCCCCGCGGCGCATCGCGCAGGGACTGGATGCGAACCGGCTCGCCATGCTGCTCGCGGTCCTGAACCGCCACGGCGGGGTCTCGCTGCAGGAGCACGACGTGTTCGTCAACGCCGTCGGTGGCGTGCGCATCGATGAGACCGCGAGCGACCTGCCGACGCTGATCGCGCTCGCCTCGAGCCTCTCGGAGCGGGTCGTGCCGGGCACGCTCATCGCCTTCGGGGAGATCGGCCTCACCGGGGAGGTCCGACCGGTCGCCTACGGCGAGGAGCGGCTGCAGGAGGCGCGCAAGCAGGGCTTCCAGCGCGCGCTCGTGCCGCGCGAAAACGCCCCGCGCCGGCCCATCGAGGGGCTGCACGTGGTGCCGGTCGCGCGCATCGACGAGGCGCTCGCGGCGGCCTTCACTCCGGCGGGGCACTCGGTGCTGCCGGGGCGCGCACCCGCACGGTCTTGATCGCATTGTCGCCAATCTGCAGGACCTCGAACAGGTAAGGGCCCACCTTCAGCGTGGCGCCGGGCGAGGGGATGGTCTCGAGCCGCTCGAGCAGCAGCCCGTTCAGCGTCTTCGGGCCGTCGGTCGGCAGCTGCCACTGCAGCGAGCGGTTCACCGCCCTGAGCGTGGCGCTGCCGTTGATGATGAAGACCCCGGGGCTCTCGGCGTAGATGTCGCGGTGCGAGACGCTCGCCGGATCCGTGGTGAACTCCCCGACGATCTCCTCGAGGATGTCCTCGAGCGTCACCAGGCCCTCGATGTCCCCGTACTCGTTCACCACGAAGGCGAGGCGGCGGCGGTTGCGCTGGAAGTGCGCGAGCTGCACGTTCAGCGCCGTGCCCTCCGGCACGAAGTACGGCTCGCGCGTGCGCGCCATCTCCACCAGGCGCTCGCGGGTGAGCGTGCCGCGCACCAGCTCGTGCGCAACACGCTTCATGTGCAGCACCCCGATCAGGTTGTCGAGCTCCCCGTCGAACACCGGCACCCGCGTGTGCGGGGTGCGTTCGAGCTGCTCGAGCACCTCGTCCCAGCTCTGCGCCAGGTCGATCCCGGCGATCTCCTGGCGCGGGATCATGATGTCGTTGACCGTGACGTGGCCGAGATCGAGGATCGACAGCAGCATCTGCCGGTGGCGCGCCGGGATCATCGGGGCAGCTTCGGCCACCGCGGTGCGCAGCTCCTCGGTGTTCAGCGCCGGGCCGGCCGGCGTGGTCTTAACCACCCCGAACATGCGCAGCAGCCCGTAGGCCGTCCCGTTGGTCACCGCGAGCAGCGGCCGGACCAGGAACACCAGCACCCGGTAGGTGCGCGCCGCGGCGAGTGAGGCCGTTTCGGGGTGGGCGGCGGCGTAGATCTTCGGCGTCAGCTCCCCGAACACGATCACCGTCAGGGTGAGCAGCGCGCCGGTCACGGGCACCGCGTAGTGCAGGCCGGTGCGCTGGGCGAGCACGGTGGCGATGGCCGAGGCGAACACGTTCGCGGCAGCCACGATGACCAGGTTCGCCCCCAGCCAGTCCTCGGGCTTGCGCAGCAGGCGCTCGAGCAGCCGGGCGGTGCCCTCGCCGGCCAGGGCCCGGTGGCGGATGCGGTGGCGGTTCACCGAGAGCATCGCCACCTCCGTGCCGGAGGCGAAGGCGATGGTGGCGAGCAGCCACAGCAAGGTGAGCAGCAGCAGCGGTACGGATGCAGGGGTCAAGTGCGGATCCTCCTTGGCCGTATAATGGCCGCCCGCACCGGATTCGTCACATATGTTCGAAGCGCTCACCGGACGACTGTCCCGCACCCTGGATGCCTTGCGCGGCCGCGGCCGCATCACCGAGGAGAACATCGGGGAGGCGCTGCGCGAAGTGCGCGTGGCTCTGCTCGAGGCCGATGTGGCGCTGCCGGTGATCAAGACTTTCCTCGAGGCGGTCAAGATCCGCGCCCTCGGGGCCGAGGTCGCCCAGAGCCTCACCCCCGGGCAGGCCTTCATCGGTATCCTGCACCGCGAGCTGGTCGCGCTCATGGGCGGTGGCGGGGCAGGGTTCCAGCTGCGCGCCCAGCCCCCGGTGGTGGTGCTGCTCGCCGGCCTGCAGGGCGCCGGCAAGACCACCACCTGCGCGAAGCTCGCCCGCTGGCTGATCGAGGGGCAGAAGAGGCGCGTCGCGCTGGTCAGCACCGACGTGCGCCGCCCGGCGGCCCTGTTGCAGCTTCAGCGCCTGGCCGAGCAGGTCGGTGCGCACTACCTGCCGGCCGACCCGAACGCGCCGCCGGCCGAGATCGCCCGCGCGGCGCTCGAGGAGGCCCGCCGCGGCGTGTTCGACGTGCTGATCGTTGATACCGCCGGGCGGCTGCACGTGGATGAGGCGCTCATGGACGAGGTGCGCCAGATCGACCGCGCGGTGAGGCCTGCCGAGCGGCTGTTCGTGGTCGACGCCATGGCCGGGCAGGATGCGGTGAATGCCGCGCGCGCCTTCGGCGCGGCGCTCGATCTGACCGGCGTCGTGCTCACCAAGGCCGACGGCGACGCCCGCGGCGGCGCGGCGCTCTCGGTGCGCCAGATCACCGGCCAGCCCATCGTGTTCCTCGGCATGGGGGAGAAGACCGAGGCGCTCGCGCCCTTCGATGCCGAGCGCATGGCCTCGCGCATCCTGGGCATGGGCGATGTGGTGAGCCTGGTCGAGCAGGTACAGCGCCAGGTCGACCGGGACTCCGCCGAGCGCCTGGCCCGCAAGGTGGTCAAGGGCAAGGGATTCCACCTCGGGGACCTCAGGACCCAGCTCGAGCAGGTGCAGAAGATGGGCGGCCTGGCCTCGCTCATGGACAAGCTGCCGACGGCGGCCCAGAAAGGCGCGATCTCGGCCGAGCAGGGCGACCGGGACGTGCGCCGCCAGATCGCCATCATCAATTCCATGACCCCGCGCGAGCGGCTGTCCCCGGCTCTGATCGACGGCTCACGCCGCCGACGCATCGCCCGCGGGGCGGGCGTGCAGGTGCAGGACGTCAACCGCCTGCTCAAGCAGTTCCAGCAGATGCAGCGGATGATGAAGCAGATGCGCGGCGGGCGGCTGCGCCAAATGCTCGGTGCGCTACAGGGGAAAATGCCCTAGCGCGGGCTCGGCCGCCCGGTCTGCACGAAATATCCCCAAAGCCCCTTTCGGATCAGGCAATAAGTCCGTAGAATCCGCGCTCTTTTTGAGGGGCGGAGCCACGGGCCCGTCCGGTTCGGATATCTGAGAGCGACAAGATCATGGTAACCATTCGCCTGACCCGGCGCGGGGCGCGTAATCAGCCCTTTTTTCACATCGTGGTGACGGACAGCCGCAAGCGCCAGGGCGGCTCCAGCCTCGAGAACGTCGGGTTTTTCAACCCGATCGCCGGCCGCGGCGACGTCAAGCTGAAGCTCGACCTGCCGCGCATCGATTATTGGGTGGGTCAGGGGGCACAGCCCTCCGACCGCGTCCGCACGCTGGTAGCCTCGTACCGGAAGCAGGCGACGGCCTGATTCACCGCCGGCCGCGCGGCCTGCCGTGAACGCCCGTTCCCTGTGGGTCGAGCTCGGGCGCATCGGTGCGCCGTACGGCTTGGCCGGGTGGGCGCACGTGTCGTCCTACACGGACCCGCCCGAGGCGCTGCTCGAGTACGGCCTCTGGCGGCTCGCGCGCCCAGGAGCCGAGGCGAGCACGGCGCGGCTGCTCGAGGGACGGTTGCACGGCGGACGGCTGGTGGCGCGGCTCGAGGGGATCGAGGATCGCGACGCGGCGGCCCGGCTGACTGGCGTGACGATCGAGATCGAGCGCAGCGCGCTGCCGCCGACCGGGGCGCGCGAGTATTACCGCATGGACCTGGTCGGCTGCACGGTGCACAACACCGAGGGGCGCCAGCTGGGGACCGTGGCGTATTTCGTCGATGCGCCTGCAGGGGCGGTGATGGTGGTGCGCGAGTCCGCTGGGGACGCCCCAGCGCCGGCCGAGCCGCCGCCGGCGATGCGCGAGCACTGGGTGCTGGCGGACCCGACGCACCTGCTCGAGGTTGACCTCGCGGCGCGGCGGGTGCTGGTGGACTGGCCGGCCGAGCTGCTGTAGCGGGCGGGCGGACCATGCAGATCGAAGTGGTGAGCCTGTTTCCGCAGATGATCACCGAGGCGCTGCGCTTCGGCGTGGTGGGCCGGGCGCTCTTAAGCGGACGGCTCGCGGTGGGTACGGAGGATCCGCGCGGCCACACCTGCGATGTGCATCGCACGGTGGACGATCGGCCCTACGGGGGCGGACCGGGCATGGTGCTCAAGCCCGAGCCGATGCTCGCGGCGATCCGCGCGGCGCATGCGCGCCTGCCGGCGGGCAGCCCGCGGGTGTGCCTCTCGGCGCAGGGCGAGCGCTTCACGCAGGCGCACGCCCGGGAGCTGGCCGAACGGCCGGGACTGCTGCTCGTGGCGGGACGCTACGAGGGGATGGATGAGCGGGTGATCGAGCTCGGGATCGACCGGGAGCTGTCGGTCGGGGATTACGTGCTCTCGGGCGGGGAGCTGCCGGCGCTGACGGTGATCGATGCGCTGGCGAGGCTGCTGCCCGGGGTGCTCGGGGACGAGCGCTCGAGTGAGCTGGATTCGTTTTCGCAGGGACTGCTCGACTGGCCGCATTACACGCGGCCGGACGTGTTCGAGGGCCTCGCGGTGCCTAAGGTGCTGCTGTCGGGCAAGCATGCCGACATCGACCGCTGGCGACTCGCGCAGGCGGTGGCGCGCACCTGGCGGCGCCGCCCGGATCTGATCCTGGGGCGAGCTCTCTCGCCCGAGGCGCAGCGGTTACTGGATGAGTTCCTCGCCGCAGAAGCGGTCGAGGAGGCAGATCGAGGATGAGACGACCATGAGCAACATCATTCAACAACTCGAGAAAGAGCGCATGACCCGCAAGCTGCCGGACTTCAAGCCCGGCGACACCGTGGTCGTGCAGGTGAAGGTGGTCGAAGGCGACCGCGAGCGCGTGCAGGCCTACGAGGGCGTGGTCATTGCCCGCAGCAACCGTGGGCTGAACTCCTCGTTCACGGTACGCAAGATCTCCCACGGCGAGGGCGTCGAGCGCGTCTTCCAGACCTACAGCCCGGCGATCAGCGACCTCACCGTCAAGCGTCGCGGCCAGGTGCGTCGCGCCAAGCTGTACTACCTGCGTGAACTCTCGGGCAAGGCCGCGAGAATCGAAGAGAAGCTCTGACCGGCCCGCTCGTGGGCACCGTGCGCAAGTTCCTGCTCGGGGTCTGGCGCGGCCTGGACGGGCTGCGCAAGCTGCTGCACCTGATCGTGCTGCTGGCGCTCGCCGGCTTCCTCATCGGGGTGCTGCACGAGTCGACGCCCAGCGTGCCGGAGCGCGCCGCCCTGGTGGTCGCCCCGCAGGGCCACCTCGTCGAGCAGCTCACCGGCGACCCGGTGGAGCGCGCGATCGAGAATGCCCAGGGCGAGGGCGTGCACCAGACGCTGCTGTGGAATCTCGTCGCGGCCATCCGCGCGGGGGCCAAGGACCCGCGCATCCGCGTGCTGGTGCTCGATCTGGATGACATGAGCAACGCCGGACTGCCGATGCTCGAGGAGCTGGCGCGCGCGATCCGCGTGTTCCGCGCGAGCGGCAAGCCGGTCCTCGCCTACGGCACGGCCTACGACCAGACCCAGTACTACCTCGCCGCCCAGGCGAGCGCGGTCTACCTCGACCCGACCGGCTACGTGATGCTGCGCGGCTACGGCAGCTACTCGTTGTACTTCCGTGGACTGTTGCGCAAGCTCGGCGTCAACGTGCACGTGTTCCGCGTCGGCAAGTACAAGAGCGCCGTGGAGATCTTCACGCGCGATGACATGTCCAAGGCCGATCGCGCGCAGAGTACCGCCTACCTCGGTGCCGAGTGGTCGACCTACCAGCGCGAGGTGGGCACCGCACGGGGCTTGCCTGCCGCAGCCATCGGCACCTACGTCGCCTCGCTTGCGCAGGCGGTCGCGGCTGCCGACGGCGATGCCGCCCAGGTGGCTCTCAAGGCCCGCCTGGTCACCGCGCTCGCCGACCGGCAGCAGTTCGAGCAGCGCGTGATACAGCTGGTGGGCGCCGATAAGAGCGGCTCGTTCAACCAGATCTCCGCCGGCGAGTATGCCGAGATCGAGCGTCGCGAGCGGCGCGCCGCCGGCGCCGGCGAGCCGCGCGTCGCGGTGATCGTCGCCTCCGGGGAGATGCTCGACGGGGATCAGCCCCCGGGCGTCATCGGCGGGGCCACGCTCTCGCGGCTGATCCGCTCGGCGCGCCTGAACAAGCAGGTGAAGGCCGTGGTGCTGCGCATCGACAGCCCCGGCGGCAGCGTCAACGCCGCCGAGGAGATCTACCACGCGGTGCGCAAACTGCGCAGCGCCGGCAAGCCGGTGGTGGTCTCGATGGGCGACCTGGCGGCCTCGGGGGGCTACTACATCGCAGCTCCCGCCAACGAGATCTACGCCAGCCCGGCGACGCTCACCGGCTCGATCGGCATCTTCGCCATCGTGCCGACGTTCAAACACGCGCTGGCCCGCTTCGGCATCACCAGCGACGGGGTGGGCACGACACCGCTCGCCGGCCAGGAGGCGCTCGGCCAGTCGCTGAACGCCGAGTCGCGCCTGCTCATTCAATCGGAGATCACGCGCGGCTACGCGCAGTTCGTCGATCGGGTGGCCGCCGGGCGGCGCCTGACGGACAGCGAGGTCAACTCGATCGGGCAGGGTCACGTCTGGGCCGGCATCGATGCGCGGCGCATCGGCCTGGTGGATCACCTCGGCACGCTCGAGGATGCCGAGCGGGCCGCCGCGGGGCTGGCCAAGATCGAGCACTACCGGGTCGAGTTCCTCCATCCGCGCCTGTCGTGGACGCAGATGCTGCTGCAGCGTGCCCAGGCGCGTGCGGCGTTCACGGCGGTCTCGCTGTTCGGGCCGCGCGTGAGCCTGCCCGGCTTCGGAGCGCTCG
>JAJZFQ010000069.1 GCA_021805275.1 Pseudomonadota bacterium | reverse complement strand
CCCCTTCCCAACCCCAATGAGGGTGTCGAGCAGAGCGGAGCGCCTGGATTCACGCCCCGCCGACTCGGACTGTTTGACGCGTTCTGGCGGCCACGAAGCACGTCTAACGCGCCGATTCGGCAGCGGCATCTTCCTTCTAGACCCCGTTCGGAATTTTCTGCAGTTCCGCCCTTTCGCCGCGCCGTCCGCGATCGGCTGGAATCCGGTGTCAGGGATTCAAACGTAGCCGTCGTTGGGGCGTTGCCCCGATCGAAGTTCTGCATCGCGCTGCAGCCGAGTGCGCCGGACATTCCCCGGGACTGTCTTTGGGTCTAACGTCACCGTGCAACGTACGCACGCCGATGACCAGAACCCAAGGTCCCACTGCAGTTGATTCAGTCCATAGGGAGAGCTCGACGATGCGCTCAGTGATGACAACATCGATACCCACTGTGCTCAAGAGCGCACAGACGTGGCGTCCCCTATGGGTGTTGTGCGGCAGTATTCTACTGAGTAGTTGCGCGGACCTGATCGCCCCCAAGATCGTCGCTCCACAACGAGTGAGCGCTGATGCGGCCCTTAAAACATCCGCCGGCGGTCATTTCCTTCTTGACGACGTCGATGCATACATTTCAGAACATCTGCACGTCGCGGTGGGGCCGCCGCCGGCAACCCTGGCGTTGGCTGTCGTCCCGCCTGGACACTATTTCTTGAGATTCGGCGCCAAAAACCCCAGTGGTTGTCGGGTGATGTACATTTCAGGGCCTGCGCAAACGCAGCTGATCAGGGAAGCCGGCCATTTGTGGCTGGCGAACTGGGCAGTCGAACATCATATGACAGAATCGGCGGCGAAGAAGAAAGCGCATGGAAAGCCCGGCATTCATATTGCGCCAATAGTGCTGACACCGGCACTTCTTCGTGAATACCGCACTGACATTGCAAAATTGCGCCGTACGTCCCCGGCGCGAGGAACAATTATATTGTTGCCAGGAGACGGCAACGGCATGCTGTCCATGATGCCCTGGGCATTGATCCTCGGGAATGCCGGATACCGGAGCATACTGGTCGATTTGCGCGCGCAGGGACAATCCACCGGTGCTCACATCACCTACGGAGCGATTGAGTCACGGGATTTGATTCAGCTCGTCACCGCGTTGCGAAAATCCGGACTGATCCAGGGCCGATTGGGGTTGCTTGGCGATTCGCTAGGTGCAGCAACAGCGCTTCTCGCGGCACCGAATCTTTCAGGCCTGAGCGGAATTGTCGCCATATCGCCATACGCGCGTGCGACATCCGTGATTCCTCGTTTTGCGCGCCACCTGTACTGGTACGCCAGGCTCATTCCGGAGAGTTCCTGGCGAGCCGCGGAACGCAAGGCAGGTCGCATTGCGGGTGCAAATCTAACCGAAGCGGCACCGATTACCGTTGTCAATAGGATTCACGTGCCCGTATTGTATCTGCAGGGTGGCGAGGACCGCATCGTCGGTCTGCCGCAAGCGCGTGAGCTCGCCACGCGAACCGTTGGGTCTACGCTGATCGTTTATCCGAAGCTAGGGCATATCAATATGGCGATCGCGTATTCCCAACTTGCGCGCCCGGTGATTCAGTGGCTCAACCGCCATGTTGCACACGACCCCGAAGCCGCTCGGTTGCGACACGTGAGGCAACGGCCAAGAAATTCGTTCTCATTATCCTTTTGCGTCCAGTAACCGAGCCGCTCCAGAATGGTCAGCACATCATCCGTATCAACGACGAGTTCCACGTGTGCTTCACCTGGACGGACGTGGGACCGTGAAACGTCGAGATTTCCGCGGACCACTGACGGCTACCCTATGAGCGAAACAACCCGCCGCATGCGCGCCATTCATCCCGGCGAAGTACTGCGCGAGGAGTATTTTGCGCCCCTCGTCATGAGCGCGCACGCACTCGCCATGGAACTCGGGGTGCCGGCCACTCGGCTGCACGAACTCTCGAAGGAGCGCTGTTCCGCAAGCGCCAACGCCGCCGAGCGCCTCGCGCGCCACCTCGGCGGCGGCGCCGCGAGCTGGTTGGCACTGCAAGTGGACTATGCCCTGCGCACACTGCCGACCCGCACGGACATTGAGCGCGAAGTCACGGCCCACGAGGCAGCCGCTTGATCTGAACCCCGTCGCCTCTACCCTGCTGTTGATTCCGACGGGGAGGTCACCGGGATTTAACTTTGATGAGTGAATGAGAAATCTCACTCAAGACATTGATTCGGTGATGATGATAGTGACGGATTCTGACGGTCAATCAGCGGATTAGAACTCCGAGTCACGCACCCGGTTGCACCACGTGACGCCAGAGAACTCAGTGAATCGCGACCGCTTCACGGTGACCGATGGAGCCAATGTGTGGCAGCAGGTGTGCCACCGCGGTGCCCACGAACCCTGCGAAACCGGGTATCACTCAGCCTCTAGATCGGCCGGCCTGGCGTATCGTCCGACATTCGCGCGCAGTTGCAGAGTCACGGCCTAGGTGGCGTTCAGAACCGCCACTACGACCGGGACGACTACGCTCCCCAGAAGAAACGCACGCTTGATCTGTGGGCCGGGCACTTGAAGAGCCTGAAGGAAGCCAACGGCCAGCAATCAAACGTCGTGCCACTGGTGCGGCCCTCAATCGCGTGACGCGGCGCTGCCCCTGTGTTCCTATTGACGTATTACGCGGACCGTAATATCCTCTGTCCATGGCCATCCAGTCGTTCGCCTGCAAGCGCACCGCGGTACTGTTCCAGGGCGGCCATCCGCGAGAGTTCCGGGCATTCGAGAACGTGGCCACGCGCAAGCTACGCCTGCTGAACGTCGCCAAGACCCTCGACTTTCTGCGTTCACCGCCCGGCAACCGCCTGGAGTCCATGAAGGGCGACCGGAAGGGCCAGCACAGCATCCGCATCGACGACCAGTTTCGCGTGTGCTTCACCTGGACGGACGCGGGGCCGTGCAACGTTGAAATCGTCGATTACTACTGAGGGCTACCCCATGAGAAAACCAACAGACCGCATGCGCGCCATTCACCCTGGCGAGGTGCTGCGCGAGGAGTACTTGGCTCCCCTCGGCATGAGCGTGCATGCACTCGCCATGGAACTTGGGGTTCCGGCCACCCGCCTACACGAAATCGTGAAGGAGCGGCGCGCCGTGAGCGCCGACACAGCCGAGCGCCTGGCGCGCTACTTCGGCGGCGATGCTGCGAGCTGGCTGGCGTTGCAAGCTGACTATGACCTGCGCACGCTGCCTAACCGCAAGGAAATCGAACGCAAGGTCGCTCCGAGACACGCTGCGGCCTGACCTGACAGCCGAACCCGCCGCACCTACCTGTGGAGTAATTGCCCACGGGGAAAGCCGGGAGTCCTGACCCGGCTGGTGCGGCGGCCCTAATTCAGGAGGCGCTACAGGAGCGCATCGTGCCGACCGACCACAGCTTAGCAGGCTGTTGAAAAACTCGGCGATTCGGGCAAATTAGGCATTATCTGGCGCACGATTGAGGTTCTCCGATGCGTGGAGCAGATTCTAAGCAGGAAGCGATGTTCAGCTACGTCTCCCCGGAAGAGCAGGTTCCGGCGAAGCATCCGCTGCGGCCGATCCGCGCGATGGTCTCCGAGGCTCTGGCGCAGATGGATAGGCGGTTTGAGAAGCTCTATTCCCAGACGGGCAGACCCTCGATCGCACCCGAGCGGCTGATTCGGGCGCTGCTGCTGCAGGTTCTGTATTCGATCCGCAGCGAACGACTGCTGGTCGAGCAGCTCGAGTACAACCTTCTGTTCCGATGGTTCGTCGGGCTGTCGGTCGATGAGCCGGTGTGGGATCACTCGACGTTCAGCAAGAACCGCGATCGGCTGCTGGAGGCGGACATCGCGCGCGAGCTCTTCGAGGCCATTGTCGAGCAGGCTCGAATGGCCGACCTTCTGAGCGATGAGCATTTCAGCGTCGACGGCACGATGATCGAGGCGTGGGCATCGCACAAGAGCTTCCGACTCAAGGACGGCTCTGGCGGTCCTGGCGCAGGCGGCGGGCGCAATGAGGCGCGCGACTTTCGCGGCGAGCAGCGCACGAACGATACGCATGCTTCCACGAGCGACCCTGAGGCTAAGCTGTATAGGAAGAGTGCCGGGACAACCTCGAAGCTGGCGTACCTCGGGCACGCGGTGAGCGAGAACCGCAATGGCCTGATTGTCGCCGCGCAGGTGACGCAGGCGAGCGGCACTGCCGAGCGCAGCGCCGCGATCGATATGCTCGGTGAACTGTCCGGCCCGAGGCGCTGCACCCTCGCAGCGGATAAGCGCTATGACACGCGAGAGTGTCATAAATTTTGTGTGCGAGGCATAGCATGAGAACCTGGAGGAGCTATGCGACGTACCAAGAAGAACCCGGCGGCTGATGCCGCCCTGCCTGTCATTCCCTCAGAACTGATTGACCAG
>JAJZFQ010000037.1 GCA_021805275.1 Pseudomonadota bacterium | reverse complement strand
CCGCCGTACGTCTCGGCCATCACCTTCGTCAGCGCCGCAGTCAACGTCGTCTTACCGTGATCAACGTGACCAATCGTGCCCACGTTCACATGCGGCTTGCTGCGCTCAAATTTCTCTTTGGACATGGCTTATTACCTAAATGAAACCTATTTCTTGATGATGCCGTCGGCAATATTCGGCGGCACTTCGAGATACTTGGCGAATTCCATGGTGAAGGTCGCGCGGCCCTGACTCATCGAGCGCACGTTGGTTGCGTAACCAAACATCTCCGACAGCGCCACCTCGGCCGTGATGACCTTGCCCGCCGGAGAGTCGTCCATGCCGAGGATCTGTCCGCGCCGACGATTGAGATCGCCGATCACGTCGCCCGAGTACTCCTCGGGCGTCACTACTTCGACTTTCATGATCGGTTCGAGCAGCACCGGCTTGGCGCGCCGGAAGCCTTCCTTGAAGCCTATCGAGCCGGCGATCTTGAACGCCATTTCGTTGGAGTCAACGTCGTGGTACGAGCCGTCGAACAGCGTGACCTTGACGTCCACCACCGGGTAGCCGGCAATGACGCCGGTCTGGCAGGCTTCCTGAATTCCCTTGTCGACCGCGGGAATGTACTCGCGGGGCACGACGCCGCCGGCGATGCCGTTGACGAACTCGTAGCCCTTACCGGTCGCGTTCGGCTCCACCTTGAGCCACACGTGGCCATACTGGCCGCGGCCGCCCGACTGGCGGACGAACTTGCCTTCCTGCTCGACGCCGGCGCGGATGGTTTCACGGTAGGCCACCTGCGGCTTGCCCACGTTGGCCTCGACGTTGAACTCGCGCTTCATCCGATCGACGATGATCTCCAAGTGCAGCTCGCCCATGCCCGCGATGATGGTCTGCCCCGACTCCTGGTCGGTGCTGACGCGGAACGAGGGGTCCTCCTTGGCGAGGCGCTGCAGCGCGAGCCCCATCTTCTCCTGGTCTGCCTTGGTCTTCGGCTCCACCGCCACCGAGATCACGGGCTCCGGGAACTCCATCTTCTCGAGCGTGATCGGCTTCTCGAGGTCACAGAGCGTATCGCCGGTGAACACGTCCTTCAGACCTACGGCGGCGGCGATGTCGCCGGCGCGCACTTCCTTGATCTCGGTCCGGTCGCTCGCATGCATCTGCAGCAAGCGCCCGACGCGCTCCTTGCGGCCCTTGGTCGGCACGTACACGGTGTCGCCCGAATTGAGCACGCCCGAGTACACGCGAAAAAAGGTGAGGTTGCCGACGAACGGATCGTTCAGGATCTTGAACGCGAGCGCAGCAAACGGCTGATCGTCGCGCGCCTTGCGGGTATCGGGCTCGCCATCGGAATCGAGGCCCTTGGTGTCGGGCATCTCGATCGGCGAGGGCATGAACTCGATCACCGCGTCGAGCAGCGCCTGCACGCCCTTGTTCTTGAACGCCGAGCCGCACATGCACAGCACCAACTCGTTGCGGACCGCGCGCTCACGCAGGCCCGCACGGATCTCCACCTCGGTGAGCGCGCCGCCCTCGAGGTACTTGTTCATCAGCGCGTCGTTGGCCTCGGCAGCGGCCTCGATCATCTTGCCGCGATACTCCTCCGCCTGGGTCTTGAGCTCCGGCGGAATGGTGCGGTACTCGAAGCGCATGCCCTGGGTTTCCATGTCCCAGTAGATCGCCTGCATGCGGATCAGGTCGATGACGCCCTCGAACTGGTCCTCGGCACCGATCGGCAGCTGGATGGCCACCGCATTGGCGCGCAGGCGCTGGCGGATCATCTCGACGACGCGCAGGAAGTTGGCGCCGGCGCGGTCCATCTTGTTGACGAACGCGATGCGCGGCACGCCGTACTTGTTCATCTGGCGCCAGACGGTCTCGGACTGCGGCTGCACGCCGGCGACCGAGTCGAACAGCGCCACGGCAGAGTCGAGCACGCGCAGGCTGCGTTCCACCTCGATCGTGAAATCAACGTGGCCCGGGGTATCAATGATATTGATGCGGTGCTCGGAATAGCTGCCGTCCATGCCCTTCCAAAAGCACGTCGTAGCCGCCGAGGTGATCGTGATGCCGCGCTCCTGCTCCTGCTCCATGTAGTCCATGACGGCCGCGCCGTCATGGACCTCACCGATCTTGTGCGACACGCCGGTGTAGAACAGGATGCGCTCGGTCGTCGTCGTCTTGCCCGCATCGATGTGGGCCGAGATGCCGATGTTCCGGTAACGCTCGATTGGCGTTGCGCGTGCCACGATTCAATATCCTGTGGATTCAGTTCCCGCCGGGTGCGCAGCCGGCTTACCAGCGGTAGTGCGCGAAAGCCTTGTTGGCCTCCGCCATGCGGTGCGTGTCCTCGCGCTTGCGCACGGCGGCGCCGCGGTTCTCGGAGGCATCGAGCAGCTCATGCGCCAGACGATGCGCCATGGACTTCTCGCTGCGTGCGCGCGCAGCCTCGATCACCCAGCGCATGGCCAGGGTCTGGCGGCGCGTGGAGCGCACCTCGACCGGCACCTGATACGTGGCACCGCCGACGCGGCGCGACTTCACCTCGACCACGGGCTTGACGTTATCGAGCGCCGCGGACAGCACCTCGATGGCGTCCGGGCCCTGTTTGCCGGTCTTCTCGGCAATACGGTCGATGGCGCCGTAAATGATGTGTTCGGCCGCAGACTTCTTGCCGTCTTTCATGACGACATTCATGAACTTGGCCAGCATATCGCTGTTGAATTTCGGGTCCGGCAGGATGGTGCGGACCGGAGCTTGGGCTCGGCGGGACATACCAGATCCTCCTTACTTCTTCGGGCGCTTGGCGCCGTACTTTGAGCGGCTCTGCTTGCGCTCCCCGACGCCGGCGCAGTCGAGAGTGCCGCGGACTGTGTGATAGCGCACGCCCGGCAGGTCTTTCACGCGGCCGCCGCGGATCAGCACCACCGAGTGTTCCTGCAGATTGTGCCCCTCACCACCGATGTAGCTGGTGACCTCGTAGCCGTTAGTCAGGCGCACGCGGCATACCTTGCGCAGCGCCGAATTCGGCTTCTTGGGCGTGGTGGTGTACACGCGAGTGCATACGCCGCGCTTCTGAGGCGAAGCGCCCAGCGCGGGCACCTTGGTTTTCTCTGTTCTCGTTCGGCGCGGTTGCCGGATGAGCTGACCCGTGGTCGCCATACTGTCTCCAAGATCCTGCGTTCGAGCGCGGGTGGCGCCCCAGGAGTGTTCAAAGGGTGCGCCCGCGCGGTGAGCGGCCGGACGAAAACCGGGCCGCCTGCGCTCTGCGCACTGCATCGAGCGCGCTGGCGAGGTTTTGGCCCGGTGTCTGGGTATCGCTATTTCCGGGGCCGGTGTGCAGTCGGGCCGACCCGAGAAAGGCCGGCGATTCTATGAAGGGGGGACGAGAGTGTCAACCGAAACAGAGCCGAAACCCGCTCCGCAGGCGCGTGGCGGGCCCAGAATCCCTCTCCCCAGGGTCGCGCCGCCCCTCCCAAGGCCGTAACCACGGCCGTCGCCGGAGCCGCCCCCAGGGGGGCCTGTCCTGGCCGTCCCGAGGTCCGGCCCCGTGCCGGCGAGTCTACCGGGCGGCCCGGCGCGCCGCCCCGGACCGGCGCCGTGCGCGGGCCGCGGCGGCGCGGATGATAGATTAGGCCGGCCCGCGAGGGGCATAAACCGGTGGATCCACGGCGGCGGACCATGAAAGACCTGATTCTGCGCATCTACGATCACGCTATCGACGTGATCATCATCGGCCTGGTCCTGGTCATGATCATCGTCATGGGATTCGCGTTGTTCGACGTGCTGCTGGACGTCTGGCGCCTGATTCCCGACCTGAAGACCAATACCGTCAATGCCGATGACTTCCGCGATCTGATCGTGAACGTGCTCAGCGCGTTCGTCGTCATTGAGCTGTTCAACACGTTCACCAGCTACGTCAAGACGCGCAACGTGCGCCTGACTCAGCTTCTCGACGTCACGGTGGTCTTCGCGTTGCGCGAAATGCTGGTCAAACTCTACGCAAGCTCGCTCTCGAGCGGCCAGATGATCGGACTGTGCGTGACGGTAATCCTGCTGGTCATCGCCCGCAGCCTGACCGGGCGGCTGCCGCCGCAGGCGAGCGACTAACGGCTTTCGGGCTGCCGGCCAGTCGGGCCGCTCGAGTCGTCAACTCGGGGCAGGTCATAGCGGGAGGTGAACGCGCCGTCGATGATCCGACCCACGCCGAGCGCGATCACCACCGGCCCCCACCAGTAGCCTTTGCCGCCCTGCTCCCACAGAGCGACCATGATGGCCACGCCGACCAGCAGCGTCACCACGCCGCTGCGGCACCGATAGTAGTACGCCCCGAACCGGCATTCACGGCGCTGCTGGAGCGCTATGAGCAAAAGGTGTACCGCCTGTGCTGCGCGCTGCTCGGGGAGCACGCCCAGGCCCAGGATGCGGCCCAGGAGAGCCTGGTGAGGGTCT
>JAJZFQ010000216.1 GCA_021805275.1 Pseudomonadota bacterium | reverse complement strand
CTGCCCCGCCCGCGCTTGGCCCTAGAGCGGCCCGAGCACCTTCAGGACCAGGGCGACCCGCCCACCCTCGGCCCGGCGGGACTCGAGGGTCACGCGCACCGCCTCGCGCACCGCCGCGAATACCTGCTCGTACTCGCCGTAAACCTGGGTGCTCAGGCTGCCGGGCAGCACCTTCAGCTCGCGGTGGGCGGACAGCTGCTCGATAAACTCATGAATCACCGGCGCAAAGCGCTCGGCGAGCGGGTACAGGCTGATCTCCACCCCGACGTCCATGCCAGGCATTCTACCGTTGCGGGCGCGATGGGCTAGAATGGCGCCCCTTCGGCCCGGGCCGCGCATGGCCGGACCAGGCGACAGAGATGCAGATGAGCCGCAAGATCCAGATCCACCAAGTGGATGCCTTCACCCTCGATCGCTTCACGGGCAATCCGGCCGGGGTCGTCCTCGATGCCGATGGCCTCACCGACGTGCAGATGCTTGCCATCGCCCGCGAGCTGAACAACGCGGACACCGCGTTCCTGTTCGCCCCCGATGGCCCGGATCATGACGTCCGCGTGCGTTTCTTCACGCCGCGCACCGAGGCCGGATTCGTCGGCCATGCCACCGTGGCCGCGCACCACGTTCTCTCGGGACGCAGCGCAGCCCCAGCGCGCCTGCGGCAGAAGTCCAAAGCCGGGATCGTGGACATCGAGATACGCGGCAGCGGCCGCGAACGCCGCATCGCCGTCCGCCAGAATCCGCCCCAGCTCGGCCGCGAGCTGAACGACCGTGAACGGCTCGCCGTGCTCGACGCCCTGGCACTCGCCACGGATGACCTCGATCCGCGCTGCCCGCTGCGCGTGGCCGGCGCGAGCAGCACACGCCTGCTGATCGGTGTGCGCGGCGCCGAGCCGCTCAATCACCTCAAGCCCGACATGTCCCGGCTGACGACGCTATCGGCCCAGATCGGCGCGGCGGGCTACTTCGTGTTCGCGCTGAAGCCGCAGGCGGGCGATCACCTGACCGAGTCGCGCATGTTCTGCCCGGCCCTGGGCATCGCCGAGGATCCCGTGAGCGGCAATGCGCACGGCCTGCTCGGGGTATATCTGGTGCACCACGGGCTGCTCGCGCACGATCGGCGCAAGGCCGTGTTCCAGGGCGTGCAGGGACGCTGGCTGCAGCGGCCCGGCCGGGTGGAAATCGAGCTGGAGATGACCGGCGGCGTACCGTCCTCCGTGTGGATCATCGGCCAGGCGGTCTCGGTGTTCCAGACCGAGATGACCCTCGACTGAACCGCACCGGACCGGCGTAGCGCACCGCTCCGCCGGCGAG
Source organism: Pseudomonadota bacterium (assembly GCA_021805275.1). The sequence continues at coordinate 3,127 of JAJZFQ010000216.1, read as the reverse complement.
CTCAACTTCGTGCGTGACGCACCGCGGCCACTCGCAACGGCGGTGCAAGACGATCACGACCGCGGCGCCCTCACCCGCCAGACGCTCGATACGCATCTGCAGCGCGCTCTGCGTCGGGCCATCGAGTCCCGCGAACGGCTCATCGAGCAGCAGCAGCATCGGCCGGCCGACCCAGGCGCGAGCAAACAACACACGGCGCAGCTGCCCGTACGACAGCTCCTTCAGCGGGCGCGCCGCGAACGGCAGCACGTCGAATTCGCGCATTGCACGGCGCGCCGCCGCACGATCGGCCGCGTTCGGCGCCTCGTTCAATCCGATACTGGCGTACCGGCCAGACTGCACGACTTCGGCGACGGTCAGGTATTGGGGATGGTCGGCCTGCAAGTGCGGCGCCACCAGCGCCACGCGGCGCTGAAAGACCTCAAGCGGCACGCCCGGCTCAATCCCGGCTCGCTCGATCCGCCCGCCGCAAGCCACGCCGTGGTCGCCGTAGAGCGTACGCACCAGCGTCGTCTTACCCGATCCATTGCGACCATGAACCAGCCAGCACTCCCCGGCGCACACGGTGAGGGAGACATCGCGCAGGGCGAGGTGTTCCTCCAGGTGCACGTCAGCGCCGCTCAGCCGGACCACCACGGGTCCCGGCACTCGCGCCGCACTCTGCGCCTGATCGGGGCGGACCTGCGCGACGGCCTGAGCGGCCCGAGTGCGCCGTGAGCCTTCCTTCAGCCATCGTGCCAGCGGAGCACGCGCGCGACTGCCCCGATAGACGACCCGGCCGTGCTCCAGGATCAGCACGTGCGTGGCCGCGGCTGGGACATCCTCGGCCCGGTGGATCGACAGCACCCACGGCAGCGCCGCACGCGGCGTGCTCTGAAGCCAGCGCAGCGCCCGCGCCCGATTGAGCAGATCGAGGCCGTTCAGCAGCTCATCGAGCAGCAGCAGCCGCGGCCGCGATACCAAGACACGCGCCAGCAGCACCAGACGCCGCTCCCCGTAGGAGAGCGTCAAAAATGTCCTCGCAGCCAGCGACCCGATGCGCAAGCGACGCAACACCGCGGTGACGCGTGAGCGTTCGGCGGCGCTCAGCACGTGCAGCGGGATGTCCGTGCGATGTACTCCGGTTCCCACGATCTGCTCGACGGTGTGATTCCAGCCGTAGCGCTCATACTTATCCTGGCGCTCCGGACCGAGGTAACCGATTTCCGCCTGGATGCCATGCGGCGTCCGCCAACGCTCCCCGCGCCAGCGGTACTGACGCACTCCGGGTTCATCGGGCGTGGGCCACACCGAACCAGCCACGACCTTGAGCAGCTGCGTCTTGCCGGCACCGTTCGCCCCGGCGAGCACCCAGCGCTCGCCCGGACGGATCGTCCAGCTCACCTCATCCAGAATCGTTCGTGCCGCTCGGACGAGGCGCACGCCGCGCAGGCGCGCCTCGATGAAACGGGCGTCGGTGGTGCTCCTCATCGCAGGTCGGTACAGGTTCGGAAAGCATCATTGTTGCATACTCGGCCGCCCGCTCGACCCACGGTGCATAATGTCCCCGCGCATGCGTCCGCCATCGCACAACGCCCGGCGCGACCGGTGGATCGGTCCGGTGCTGCTCGCCCTGGCGCCGCTCTGGGCGGTCGGCGCGCTGCTGCGCGGCTTGTGGACGCCGGACGAGCCGCGCGTGGCCGATATCGCCTGGCGCATGGCCAAGCAGCACCACTGGGCGCTCGCGCATCTGGCCGGCCGGCCGTTCCTCGAGGAGCCGCCGCTGTCCTACTGGGCCTCCGCGCTGTGGGTGCGGCTGCTCGGCGATCACCCCGACGTGCTGCGCGTTCCCAATCTCGCGTACGCGATCATCCTCGCCCTCGCCATGGGCGCACTCGGTTTCGCGCTGGACGGGACCGCAGCGGCGGTGGTCGCAGCGCTGGTGGCCGGCAGCGCGATCACCGCCTTCCGCGTGTCGATGTGGCTCGCGCCGGATGCCTGTCTGCTGGCCGCCTGCGCGGTGGCGCTGCTCGGCGCCTACCTCGGATACACCGCGCCGCGCGGACGTCGCAAACTCCTCGGCTACCTGCTCATGCACGCCGGCGCCGCCGCGGGCTTCATGGCCAAGAGCGCGGTCGGTTGGCTGGTGCCGGCGCTGGCGCTTCTGTCGCTCATCGCCTGGGAGCGGCGCTGGGAGGAGTTGAAGCGGGCCGAGCTCTACGCCGGATTTCTGCTCCAGGCGCTCCTCATCGCGCCCTGGCTCATCGCCGTCGCCGACAGCGCACACGGCGCGCACGCCCTGCGGGTCTTGTTCTGGTACAACCTCGCGGGCCGATTCATGCGGATCGCCGCACCGCCGGCCTATCAGTACGCCAACGGCCACCGCAACGCATTCGGTCGATACTTCCTGCAGCTGCCGGTCTATCTGCTGCCGTGGAGCGCGCTCGCCGCCGCGGCGCTGCGGCGGGCCTGGGAGCGGCGCCGCTTGCCGGCCGCACCCGGCACCGCGTGGCGCTTCTCGGTCTGCGCAGCTCTGCCGTGGCTGGTGCTGCTGTCCCTCGCCGCCACGGCGCGGGATATCTATGCGGCACCGGCCCTGCTCGGCTTCAGCCTGCTGATCGCCTTGTGGACGAGCGAGGCGCAGCGGCTCGCCGAAGCGCAGCCCGCCCGAGCCGCGGGCGCCGCCCTGCGCTGGACCCGCCGGATCGTTGCACTCGCCGCCGTGGCCTTCGCGGCCGCAGCAACCGCCATGGCGGCGATTCAGCGCAGCACGCCCGGCATCGCGTGCGCCGACCTCGCCCTCGCCGCGGCCGTTCTGGTCTGCCTCGCCGTCGCCCTGCCTCGGGCTGCCCACGCGCAGGCTCGCGGCCAGATCCTGCGCAGCTTTCTCTGGACGTACGCCGCCTACGCGGCGGCGTTCTGTCTCACCGCGTTCGCAGTCTTTCCCGTCATCGACCGGTGGCAGGATTTGCCGGCCTTGGGACGGCGCATCCAGTCGCGCACGCTGCATCATCCATTCGCGCTGCTGAATCCGGACGAGACGACGATCGCGACACTCGACCGTGGACTGGACACCCGCTTCACTACGCTCGAGGCGAACGCGCCACGGGCCGCAGGAGCCGTGACCGCATGGTTCGCCGCACACGGG
>JAJZFQ010000002.1 GCA_021805275.1 Pseudomonadota bacterium | reverse complement strand
GTCTAGGCGCCCGCGGGCGAATTGGCGTTGAAAGCGATGCAGATGCGCGGCTCGTGGCCCTCGTGCGGCTCGACGTAGTGCTCCATCCACGCCGGGAAGAGCACCAGCAGCCCCTCGCTCGGGGCCAGTTCGATGTCGCAGTGTCCGTTCGGGACCGGACCCTTGACCGCGCTGTGCAGCACGCCGGCGCGCGGATCGCGGAACACCAGGGGCCCCGAGCCCGACGGCACCTTGAGATAGAACGAACCCGACAGCATCGATCCCTCGTGCATGTGCAGGAAGTTGAAGCCTCCATGCTCGTGCAGGTTGATCCAGGACTGCAGCGTGAAGCGCTGCTTGCCGAGTCCCATCTCCTCGAGCGCCTGGGTGCAGGCGAGCGTCACGGCCTGGCGCAGCGGGGCGAGATTCGGCCGCTCCAGCACTGCCATGTCCTGACTGTTCCAACCACTTCGATTGGTGCGCCCCGCCGGGGTGGGCTGCTCGGCGCGCAGGGCGAGCACCCAGGCGACCCACTGCGCAAAGTGCGGCTGCAGGGCCGCAAGCTGCCCCTGCCAGACGCGGGTGGGGAACAGATCGAAGGACTGCATCAGTGGCGCATCGCCCCCGCCCTGCGCGGGCGATGCGCCCGGATTCACCGCCATGTGACTACCACCACCTGACGGATGCTCTGCGCGGGAATCTGCACGCGCGCGATCCGATGTGCACCGTCCCAGCTCACCGTTTGCACAGGCGTACCGTTGACGGTGAGCGCGGTTGGCCGCTGGCGCGTATGCAGACTCAGCGCGTACCCACGCGTCGCCAGCTGCCCGCGATATTTTCCGCGGGTCGGACCGATCACCAACCGGTGGCGGCCATTGCGGGTGTGGTAGTCGATCGGCGTCAAGGCGTACTGCCCCGATCGATAATCGAGCGAGCGGCCATCGTCCTGGTACAGATCGAAGCGCCCGACGCCAGACCCGTACACCTGCAGCACGAGCGGATTCACCGGCTTGGCGTTGGAATACGCGCTTGGCTGCTGTTCGGGAATCACCGCTCCGGCACGTACGAACACGGGAGTGTCGGCCACGCCGTAGTGCGCGGTGTAGGTCTTGCCGCCGGCATAATGCTGACCGGTGAAGAAATCGATCCACGCTCCGGGTGGCAGGTACACCGAGCGCACCCCGCTCGGGCTCAGCACCGGCGCGATGAGCAGATCGGCACCGAGGAAGTACTCATGCGGATGGTCATAGGCCTGCCCGCCGGGCACGTCCTCGAGGTACAGCGGCCGCAGGATCGGCACCGCATGCCGGTGCGCCTCCCAGGCATAGGTGTACAGGTACGGGATCAGCTCGGTGTGCAGCGTAAAATAGCGGCGCATCAGGGCCACGCCGCGCGCCCCGTAGGTCCAGGGCATGCGCAGATTCCCCTCGAACGGATTCTCGTGCGCGCTGTGCATGCGCAGAATCGGCCCGAACGCGCCGAACTCGATCCAGCGCGCATACAGCGCGAAGGGGATCTTCGTGCCGTGGAAACCGCCGATGTCGTGACTGATGTAGTCGATCAGTTCATTGCCGCCGCGGGCGGAGAAGGCGACCTCGTAGGCAAGAACCGGCCATTGCGAGTAGGTATCGCCGGTGAAGAAGCCCGGGTAGCGCTCGCTGCCCCAGCCGCCGTAGCGCGACAGGATGAACGCGCGCTTATTGGTTTCGCGCTGCGTGGCCTCGTAGTACACCTCGTTGGTCCACAGCTGCGGGTTCAATCCCGGCATGCGGGCCGCACCGCTGCCCCCGTCAACCCACCAGAAGTCCACGCCGCGGCGCAGCAGGGGCGCATGCAGGTCGTGCATGAACACGTCGGCCTGCTCGCGGTTGGCAAGGTTGAAGCGAATCGCCGGCGGCGGGGGAACATCCTGGATCACGGTCGGGGCGAACATCAACCCGCCACCGTGCGCTCCGGCCGTGACCTGCAGCGCGATCTGGTTCACTTTGCCGGGTTGGATCGCAGCGGTGATGTCGGCGTAGGTCGTGCGCCGCGGCCACTGCTCGTGGCTGTGCGGCACGCGATGGCCGTTGACGAACAGCGTGTACGCGTGCGACACCCCGCCGAGGTACAAATACAGATGCGGCGGCAGCTGAGCGGGCAGCTGCACGGTCGCGCGGTACCAGCCCGTACCGTGTGCGCCACGCAGCAACTGCGAGCGCCACGTGAATCCGACCCGCACCGGCCGCCAGCGCTCTGGGCCGTGCTTGCCCGGTGTGTAGGGCCCGGTGCTGAACTGCCACAGACCGGCCAGATCGGCCTGGAACGTCGGCTTCGGCGGCCATTGCCAACCGAGGTCGCGCAACACCTCCCCGGCATGACTGTCCTGATACGACAAGCCACTCTCGCGGGTATTGGCGTAGCCGGGGTGATCGTTCAGCGCCAGCTTGAAGCCGTGCTGGTGCAGCCAGCCCATGAACTGGCGCGGATGCGCAATGAGCGGGCTCCAGTCGTAGCCGCCCTGCCAGCCGTAGTTGTGCCAGCCGAAGTCGAGCACCAGCGTATCGACCGGGATGTGTGCGCTGCGCAGACGGATCAGTTCGCGCTCGAGGTGTTGCACCCCGTAGCGGGCGAACGCCGGGTTGCGCACCGCGGGCGATCCGGGGAAGTACTCGAAGTTCAGGTCCGTCACCATCGGTCCGAGCACGTAGCGCGGAATCATCGGTACCGGCCCGCAGAGCTCGGCGTATTCACGCAGCGCACGCCGATAGTGCCGCCCGTAGGCAAACAGATACCAGTCCTGGTCATGGACGTTCGGGCGCGGATGGATCCAGGTGTGCGCGGCATTCCACACCGGCGTGCCGCTGTCATTGATCAGCGCGTAACCGGCGCGGCTGAGCAGCCCCGGCTGGGCATGCGCAAGCCGCACGTCGATGCCCGGAATGATGTCATCGACGGGACTCTCCCGATCCTCTTTCCCGGGCGGCAGGTTCTGGCGGCTCACATTGTCGAGGGAGTCCGTGAGCCCGCCGAGGTTCAGCGGGTCGTGCTGCCCCGGAATCCAGCGGTGCACGGGCGCGCCGGCGCTCTTCCAGGACACCTGGAGGTTCTTCGGCGTGAAGGGCCCGGAGTGCATCCGGTAGCGCACACGGAGTGAGCCTGAGGTGGCGATCATCCAGCCGCCGCTCTGCTCGACCGTCACGGCGACGGCCGGCCAGTGGCGCTTCTGCACCACCACCGAGGGCGCGTTGACGAAGTGTCCGCGCGGCGCGTACTCCATCCGCACCAGCGTGGGGGTGAGGAACTCGAAGCGCGCCTTGCCGGCGACGACCACCGAGCCGTGCTGGACCGGTCCGCGCGAACACGCCGCCAGCAGCAGCGCCGCGAGTACTGCGGCCCCGGCGCCGGCGCGCCGCAGAACACTCCCAGTCGATCGGTGCGCCATTGCGCTCATAACACTCTCCGTTTCAGCCGCACGAGCCCGTGCGCGCCGCGCACGACCGTGATCTCGAGGCGCTGGCCCCGAAACTGCACCCCGCGCAGCGTCAGCGAGCGCCAGCCGCGCGGCAGAACCGGAGTGTACGCGTCCACAAGGCCGCTGTGGCGGATCCGCAGGCCCGTCAACGCGAAGATCAGACTCTGCAGATAGGCTCCTGAACCGGTGAGGAATGGACCGACGTTGTTGCTGGCCGTCTCGGTGCGCACGTTGAAGGGCGGCTTCAGCGTGCCGCCGGTCAGGTACAAATCCACACAGCGGCCCGCGGTGGCGGCTCGACCGACCATGTCCGCGGCGGCCACGCACGGCAGAATCCCCATGCTGACGTCGGCAAAATGTGCCAGCGGCACCGGTCGCACCGCGGCCGCATAATCCCCCCGCCACAGCGCCGGCGGCAGGCGCAGGTCGAGCGCCGGCAGGAACAACAGCGGCAACGGCCCGCCGCCAAAGGCGGCGCCCGCAGCCGCCGCACGTGTTTCCTGGTACGGCAGGTGATGCCCGCCGCCTGGGGCGAGCGGAACGGTCATCCGCGCGGCAATGCGCTGCCAATCGGGATCGGCCGGTACACCGAGTGCGTGTGCGGCCGCGACTGCGATGCGCAGCGCGCGAACGGCCACGAGGTTCGTGTACGTGTCGTTGGGGATGTCCCCGTGCGACTCGGACACCGAGGTCACGTGCAGAATCTCGTACCGGCGAGTCTTTGCGTCATAGACCGCACGACTGGCATAGAAACGCGCCACCGCACGGATCACCGGCCAGCCGTGCGTGCGCAGCCAGGAGCGATCGAGGGTGGTGAGATAGTACTGCCACTGCGCGATGGCGATCTCGGCGTTGACGTGGATCTCGCTCAGCGAGAGAGCGCGCGCGGAGGCCGGGGTCTGGTCGCTGCCGTTGTACGGATCGGACTCCCAGGGGTACATCGCGCCGGCGTAGCCGAGCGCCCGGGCGCGCTGACGCGCCGCCTGCAGCGTACGGTCGCGGAAAT
>JAJZFQ010000132.1 GCA_021805275.1 Pseudomonadota bacterium | reverse complement strand
GCTGCTGAATCCGGACGAGACGACGATCGCGACACTCGACCGTGGACTGGACACCCGCTTCACTACGCTCGAGGCGAACGCGCCACGGGCCGCAGGAGCCGTGACCGCATGGTTCGCCGCACACGGGCCGCGCAGTCGCGTGCTGGTGCTGCTGCCGGGCCATGCCCCAGGCCCTTTCACCCCGCTGCTGCGAACGCTCGGCGTGTGGCATCGCCCCGGCGATGGCCTCGCGCACCAACTGCACGCGGCGGATGCCGCCGTGATCGTGCACCGGTATGATCTGCCGCATAGCCGGCGCTATGCGCTGCTTGCGCCGCCCGGCAGGACAAGCACGGCATCGGCGGCACGAGCACCAACGCAAGGTAGCATCGATGACTGACGCGTCCCGACCCCCGCTTCGTGCGGTTGCTCCCTCCGGATCGGTCCGTCGCTTAGAGCGCTTACTGGGTCCGGCCCGCCGGCACGGGCCTCTGCGCACGGCGGTGGTTCATCCGGTCGATGCCGTATCGCTTCTCGGCGCGCTCGAGGCCGAGCGCGCCGGCCTGATCACCCCGGTGTTGATCGGACCGGAGAAGCGCATCCGTGCGGCAGCCCGCGCCGCGCGCATCGATTTGGCCGGCCATGTGATCCACGCCACCGAACATAGCCACGCGGCCGCCGCCGAGGCGGTGCAGATGGCGCGGCGGCTCGAAGTCGACGCGATCATGAAGGGCGCGCTGCACACTGACGAACTGATGCACTGTGTCATTGATCCCGACAGCGGATTGCGCACCGAGCGCCGGATCAGCCACGTCTTCGCGATCGACACGCCGCACTACCCACGTCTGCTGTTCATCACCGACGCAGCGGTCAACATCTATCCGTCGCTCGAGGACAAGCGCGACATCGTCCAGAACGCGATCGATCTCGCCCAGGCGCTCGGCGTGCGAACGCCCCGGGTCGCGATCCTGTCGGCCGTTGAACTGGTGACTGCGAAGATCAAATCCACGCTGGATGCCGCGGCGCTGTGCAAGATGGCCGACCGTGGCCAGATCACCGGCGGCATGCTCGACGGGCCGCTTGCCTTCGACAATGCAGTATCACGCTCGGCCGCGGCGATGAAATCCATTGCGTCGGACGTCGCGGGGCGCGCCGACATCTTCGTGGTACCCGATCTCGAGGCCGGCAACATGCTGGCCAAACAGCTGGAATACCTCGCCGGCGCCGAGCTGGCCGGCATCGTGATCGGCGCTCGGGTGCCGATCATGCTCACCAGCCGCGCGGACGACGTGCGCTCCCGTCTCGCCTCATGTGCGATCGCCGCACTGTACGCAGCGCGCCTCGCGACGCCGCGACGCGCAGCGCACGCCCGCACGGACTGACCGGCAGCACGCCCCAGCGGACCCTGCCCGCCGCCCGGCTTCCCCTGCCAACGGGTCCCGCGGCATCTCGCCGCCGGCCGAAGTCATCATTTGGATCGAGTCTGAAGCACGCTTGGACGGAGCAACACGACGCACGAGCGTTCTGATGGGTCGAGGCGAGGCGCGCGGCTCGGGACTCCCCCTGCCCCATCCTCGATGGGACAGCCGTTGATTGTCGATCTTTTTTACACCCCGCCATAGGCTCCGGCAGCGCGTAAACGGGGGAATGACACACGAGACGTTTCAAGCTGCTGATATTTCAGGATTCATCAAGCCCGTCGCGCTGGCCACTGGGCGGAGCGCACGTTGCGGCATGAAATTTGCATTCTGCAACACGTCATGTCGCAAGCAAACGCGACCACATACCGAGTCGGTGTTGGTGATCGCCGGCGCCCCGCTTAGACAACACAGGGAATGGTCGCTTTCAGTCGAACGGATGTCAGTCGATGGACGCCCGAGGAATTGGCAGTCAAAAGCAGCAAGCAAACGGGGAGATTGACGATGAAAATAACAGCCTTTTGCGTGGCGGGCGCACTTCTCGCCCTCTCGACGGCGGCGGCGAACGCAACCGACATCATGCCGAGTTTTGCTTCGGCACCGACCGGATGGTCGGTCGACCGCTACGCACCCGACAGCTTCGGCAATGTCGGCACCTACCAGGGCCAGTCGAACGTCCTGGGTATCGGCATCGGCCCCAACGGCGCGTTCAACAACCGCCCGACCGCCTACCAGTACGGCTTCTACAGCACCCAGGGCGAGGGCTACAGCATCAGCGGCGGCGCCGGGGACTCCCTCGCGGCAGCGCTGTACATCCCCACGAGCTGGTCGAGCCCGGGCTCGGGCGCACGCCGCACTGACATGTGGGGAGTCATGACGGACGGTACAACGAACGTCACCGACTACCCCATCATCGGCTTTACCAACTACGGCACCGGCACCGCGGACCTCAACAGCAACGGCGCGACCGACAGCTTCATCGGCTTTCGGGTATGGAGCGACTCCGCCAACAGCAACAATGGCGGCTGGTACGACCTGAGCGGCGCGCCCGTCAATTACGGGGCCTGGAACACTCTCGGCATCGTCTTCACCGGGAGCGACTACCAGTACTACGTCAACGGCACGGACGTCCTCAACCTCGCCGCAGCATCCGGAACCACCAGCTTCTCCTCGGTCTTGATGGAGGCGTTCAACTTCACCGGCGATCCGAACAGTCCGGGCGCGGTCGGCAATTCCTATACGGCGCACTGGGCGAACGTGCCGGAGCCCGGTTCGCTGGCACTGTTCGCCACAGCCCTCGGCATGCTCGGCCTCGTGGTCGGCCTGCGCAGGCGGCGCGGAACAATCGGCTGACATCGCGGGCGCGCGCCGCCCCTTGCGATGCCGAGCCATCGCCTCGGGACACAGGTCGCGTTGAGGAGCAGCCCCCGCTGATGCAGCGGGGGCTGCTCTATCTGGCCCGCGATCCGGAGAGGTGGGGGCTGCGGGCGCCGGATCCGGTGGCATCGGCGGTGAATATATCGACGGCCCAACCGCGTGCCGCATGTTCAATCCGGCCATCGGCGGCCACGCGCCACCGGTTCGGATCAGCACGGATCGCGATCCCCCGTTCCACTTTCACCGATGGCTTGCGAACTTGCGGATCCCCGACGTCGAAGAGATCAAGTCCGTGCCCTGCGACCCGATGTCGCACCCGTTCATCAAGTGACTGATCGAGACGATCCGACACGAATATCTGATCACACCTGCTTCTGGATTTCGCTCGATCTTTACCGAAAGCTCGACGCATTCCGGACCTGTTACAACAGCGTTCGCGTTCATCGCCCGCTCGACGGCGCGACGCCGGCAGAACGGGCCGGACGTGCTTCGCCGCCGCGCGCCGACTTCACCGAATATCACTGGACACGGCACTGTCGCGGTCTGTTCCAGACGGCGATCGCCGCTTGATTTGGAATTCGTACCCCACAGGGTGAAGGTGCCTCACCGATGCAATTCGCGCCAATGCGAAGTGATGAAGCCGCGGGCGTCGACTCGCAGCACCGGCCGCTCGGATGTGGTGGCTTCCATACCCACGCAGCGCCAGTTATAAATGGTGTCGTGTCCGGTCACGTACTGTGGCACGTAGGACGAATCCGCGTGGCGCGCACACCATGCTCACTCTCCGCACATCGCGGACGTGATTTCGGCGAATTTCCGCTGGCTCACTGTAAACACATTGCCGTCAGGCCGAGGTTCGCGCGCCCACGCTTCGCTAGCCGGGCCGTGAGCTCACCATCGGCTCGTTCGGTATTCTGGGGAGCCTGATTCCGCGGAACAGCAGCCAGAATCCGGTGACAATTTCAAATGTGCCCACAGGAATGTAACAGTTCGGCGCAATCCCGGAAGCAGCCGGGAACACAATGATCGTCAACGCGCTTAGCAGTGAGATTAGCGAACCAAGGAGTCCCCACCAAGCGAGGATGCTCGGTATATACCGTGATCTTAGCAGCAGATAGCAGAAGAGCGTCGATCCCAGAGCGTAGAAGACTAGACCGATACGGAACTCCGCGCCCTGAGCGCCGAGGTAGATGCTCGTGAGCGTCTGTATTTGGTCGGCCGAAAAACCCACCAGGCGATCCGAATGACTCAGGATATTTACCACGACCATGCTGTTGAGAGTCATGTGTCCAAGGATTACAGCCTCGCCAAGTCGCCAGAAGGCGGCTAACAGGGCGATGGCGGAGCCCACCGGCTCGAGCATCACATAGAATGCAACGGCCAATGCGGCGTTGCCAGCTCCGCCGATGAGATCGGAGGCTATCCCGATGCGAAACAGCCGCTCCGACGCGAGGATGTTGTGAGCGGTTTGCGCGACGTCTCCCGGTACCAGGATCCCGGAACGGATGTAGAATTGTCCGAATGCCGCGAGTGCGCCTAGAAACAGGTACAAGAATCCGACCGTTCTTGCGGCAGTCTGCTGATCTTTATCGATTGTACCGAGCGCCATCATAGTCACCCCTGCTTACTGCGACGAATTATCGACGCGAATTTCGTTTTGTTTGTTCCTCACTGTTGGCATCAGCCCCGGAAGCCTGGGCAAGGTCAATAA
>JAJZFQ010000253.1 GCA_021805275.1 Pseudomonadota bacterium | reverse complement strand
CCTGACGGGCCTGCCTAAAACCGTCGAGGTATCGATCGACTGCATTTCTGTCAGTGAGACGGTCGCTGAGAAGGTGCTCTCCCTACTTCGTCGCTGCGCCTGCAAATGGCGCGGCTATCAGGGGGCGGAGATGGATCGGGCGCTCGTTCGCCATGTTTACGATGTGGCGCAGATAGTCCAGAGCGCTTCCAGTACTCTGGGGCCGGCCCGGGAGATCTTTGCCGCACTCGTGGCAAAGGATCGCGAGGAGTTTGAGGGACAAAACCCTGAGTTCGATGCCGACCCCGTGAAGGTCCTGAGGGAAACACTCGAACAAGCGAGGACGCATTCCGAGCTTCAGGCTCGCTACGAAGACACACTGATGCCGCTGGTTTACGGCTCCTCTGCCCCTTCTTATGTTCAGGCATTTTCTCTATTTGAGGACGTTGCGCTGGACTTCTTGTCCTCGTGTGAGGCTGGAGAGGCTGTGCGGGTTACCTGACCTCGGGCCCTGTCCATCATCGAACGTGATCAAAAGCCTGCCTCTGCCCATCAGATAGGATGGCCGTGCTCAACGGGCTAGTGAAAACTGTTGGGGCCCGTGCCTAGCGCCAATCCGTTTAGCTCGGCCCCTCAGCCCACCGGCACACGTCCCTCGCTTGCTTGGGCATCTGCGTAGTAACACCCTTTGCAGATTGCGATCAGCCGATGAGTTCGGCGCGCAATTCCTTGCGCAGGATCTTCCCCACATTGCTCTTCGGCAAGTCCTTGCGGAAATAGACGTGCTTCGGGACTTTATACGCCGCCAGTGATTTGCGACAAAAATCGATGATGTCCTGAGCGGTGACCGATGGATCCTTCGGTACCACGAACAGCGCGACGACCTCCCCGGAGTGCTCATCAGGCTGCGCGATCGCGGCGGCCTCGAGGACTGCGGGGTGCGTCACCGCGATCTCCTCGACTTCATTCGGATAGACGTTGAAGCCAGAGACCAGAATCATGTCCTTCTTGCGATCCTGCAGATAGACGAATCCTTTCGGATTCATGTAGCCGATATCTCCGGTGCGCAGCCATCCCTCGGGCATCAGCACCGCAGCGGTCTCATCCGGTCGATTCCAGTAGCCGCGCATCACCTGCGGTCCGCGCACGCAGACCTCGCCAGGCTCGCCGAGCGGCACGTCATTGCCTGCGTCGTCCTTGATCGTCACTTCGGTCGAAGGAATGGGCAGTCCCACCGAACCGTTGAAGTCATCCCCGATAGGATTGATCGCGACCGCGGGGGACGTCTCGGTCAACCCCCAGGCCTGACTGAGGATCTTGCCGGTGACTTCCTTCCAACGCTGCGCCACGGCGGCCTGAACGGCCATGCCCCCACCCAGCGTGATTTTCAGCTCACTGAAATCCACCTCAGCGAAACCCGGCGTATGCAGTAGCGCGTTGAAGAGCGTATTGACGCCACTGAAGAACTCGAACTTGTGGCGCTTCATCTCCGCGACCAGCGCCGGGAAATCCCGCGCGTTGATGATGAGCACGTTCTTCCAGCCCAGGTACGCAAACAGCAGGCAATTCGCAGTCAGGGCGAACACGTGATACAGCGGGATCGCTGTGATCAGCGTGCCGGGCTCGCCCGAGAAGTAGCCGTCGATCCAGGCGAGCGCCTGCAGCAGATTGGCACAGAGATTGCCATGCGTCAGCATGGCGCCCTTGGCAACGCCGGTCGTCCCGCCCGTATATTGCAGGAAGGCCAGATCATCGCTACCGAGCGGCGCCGGACGAAAATGCAGGGCGCGCCCCGCACGCAGCACGCTGCGCAGCGCCACGGCCTGCGGAATATGCCACGGCGGAACTTGCTTGCGGCGGTACCGCACGATGAAGTTGACCAGCCAAGACTTCGGTTTGGGCAACAGATCACCCACCGCCGTCACCAGAACGTGCTTCAGCTGGGTATGCGGCACCACTTCTTCGACGACGTGGGCGAAGTTCTCCAACACCACGATCGCCAGCGCCCCGGAATCCTCGAGCTGGTGCGCCAGTTCGCGCCCCGTGTAGAGTGGATTGGTATTGACCACCACTAGGCCGGCGCGCAGCGCGCCAAAGAGCACTACCGGATACTGCAGGCAATTCGGCAGCATGATGGCGATCCGGTCGCCCTTGGCGAGCCCGACCGATTGCAGCCAGGCCGCAAAGGCGCGACTGAGCTCATCGAGCTCCCCGTAGCTGAGCGTCGTGCCGAACTGCTCGTACGCCGGCAGTTCGCGGTACGCCGTACAGGCATGATCCACCAGTTCCCCGAGGGAACTCAGCCGCTTCAGGTCGACTTCGGGAGGAACGCCGGGAGGATACGACTGCAGCCAAATTCGGTTCATCGCGACGCCCCTTCTTTCGCTCAGCGGCGGCGGAACCGCCCGTCTCGGACGATGGTTCGCCCGCGTGTGCACGAGTGTAACGTGACGCCGGGTGCGGCGGAATCGGCACCGGGCTCCCGCCCACGCAGCGCCGGCACCCTGTGCGGCAACTCACGGAATGCCGCTGCTGCGGCTCGTATGCTGCGCGCCATGAGCTGCCGGGCGCGCGCTCGGCACTGGCGCATCCGCTGCCGGCGGTAGGTCCGTCGAGCGCAGGCGCCGCAGTGGAGAACCTCTTTTGGGAAAACCGCCATCATCCGGCAAGTCTGAACAGCCCGCACACGTGTCGGCGGAAATCGACCTGCTCGAGCAGACCGTCTCGCTCGACGGCCCGCTGCCCGGACGGCGCGACACCTACGGACTCGAGCCGCTCGTGATCCCCGGGGAGTGGGTGCTCGAGGGGGAGCCCCGGGCGCGCGAGAAGCCGCTCGCAAGCAGCACCGACGGCGCAGCCGCGGCGTTCATGTGGGACTGCACCAGCGGTCGATTCCAGTGGGAATATCCCGCCGAACAGATCGTGCACATCGTGCAGGGCTGCGCGATGGTCGAGATCGCCGGTGTCAGCCGGCGGCTGCAAGCGGGCGATACGCACGTCTTTCCGGGCGGTTCCCGATTTCGCTGGAACGTTCCGGATTACGTGCGGGCCATCGGCTTTCGCCTGCGCGCGCCGGCGGCAGGCACCCTGGGGCGGCGCATTCACGCAGCGCTCAGCGCGCCCTGGCGAGCGTTGCGTACGCGCCCGTCCTGATCGACGCCCGCAGGCTTACTCCGCGGCGCTGCGCTGCAGGGGGCTGTTGCCGAGGAAAATCTCGATTTTGTCCCGATAAGTACGCGAGAGCTTCAGCTCCTGGCCACCGTCGAGCGTCAGGAAGTACTCGCCGTTCATGTGCGCGCGCAGGCTCTTCACGTAGCGCAGGTTGACGATGGTGGAGCGGTGCACGCGCTGGAAGATGCGCGGATCGAGCACTTCCTCGAGCTCTTTCATCGTGCCACGCAGGATGTGCGTATCGCCTTCGGCATGCACGCACATGTAATCACCGGCCGCATCGATCCATTGAATGGAGGTGATGGGCACGCGCGCGGTGTGCCGGCCCTGGCGGATCGGCAGAATCTGCGGATGGCTCGCCTCGATCGCCGTGCTGCCGTGCTCGAGGATCGTCTCGAGCTCGATCTCCCCGGATCCGGTGATTTCCGCGACCACTTCCATCAGCTTGTCGCGCTGATCGACGGCGTGGCGGGCCTGCAGGTTCTGCCGCACGCGATCGAGCGTCATCTCGAAGCGGCGCTCATCGACGGGCTTCAACAGATAATCCACGGCGCGCGCCTCGAACGCCCGCAGCGCGTACTGATCGAACGCGGTGACGAACACGACCAGCGGAACGCTGTCCTGTGGCAGACGCGCAAGCACCTCGAAGCCGGACAGCACGGGCATCTGGATATCCAGAAACACCACATCGGGGTGCTCGTGCTGGATCACGCCGACCGCATCACGGCCATTGCCGCACTCGGCGATCACTTCGAAATCCGGTGTCTCGCGCAGCAGCCGTTCGATGCCACGCCGAGAGAGCGCCTCGTCGTCGACGATGACCGTCTTGATCTTCATGGTTTTCCGCCCGCCGCACCCGCTCCGGGGCCGCGGAAGGGGCCCAAGCTTACCCTATCTTGGCCCGCCGCCGCTCGACGACGCGGCGCCTCAGGCACCCGCGGGGGTCTGCAGCCGCGCAATGGGCAGCGGCCGCGCGAGCATCGATCCCTGGCCGAAGTCGCAGCCCACCGCGGTGAGCCAGCGCAGCGCCTGCTGCGTCTCGATCTGCTGCGCGGCGCAGTGAATGCCGAGCACCTTGACGGCCTGCACGATGGCGACCACCACGGCCTGCGCAAGCTTGTCTTTCAGCGCGGCCGCACACAGCCGCGGTTCGATCTTGACCAAGCGAACCGCCTTGGAGCGCAGCAGTGGCACCACGGCCGAGTCGAAGGTGAACCCGTCGATCACGACGAATGAGCCGAGCCGCTCGCACCCGCTGATGAACCGCTCGACCGACGCGCGCCGCTGGGTGCACAGCGGCTCGGCGATCTCGAACCCGATGTTCTCCGGCGAGATGCCGCTGTGGCTGAAACCGGCACTGAG
>JAJZFQ010000122.1 GCA_021805275.1 Pseudomonadota bacterium | reverse complement strand
GTGCGCGGCACGCTGCTCGAACCCCATTTCGAGTGGCAGATCCGCACCTTCTGGTTCTCCCTGCTGTGGCTCGTGCTCGGCGGCGCTCTGTGGCTGGTGTTCATCGGCTGGCTGGTACTCGCCGCCGGATCAATCTGGTACCTGTATCGAATCATCAAGGGGTGGCTGCGCTTGGGCGAGGGCAAACCTCCCCTGTAGCGAGCCCGAGCCGCCGGCGGCCGTGACGGCTACAGGAGCAGGCCGAGGCCAACGCCGGTGTAGCGGGAGAACCCGCCGAGCTGACCTTGCAGGCGAACACCCTCCTCCAGGTCGACCTCGAAGTCCGGATTGACCAGATATTGCAGGCCGCCGTCGAAATCCGACCCCCAGCCCAGCCCGTACGCGGCATGCGACTGACCGTAGACCTCGCCATAGAACTGCAGTCGCGAGGTCGCCGCCCAGGTGACAACCAGATCGGGATTGACGCTCTGGAAGCGCTGCCCGCCCACTGCGGTAGGCTCGGTCTGCGAGGTCACGCCCAGCATCAACGACACCCCGATCGGTCCGTTGCCGTAACTGACGATGCCGTTGAGCGCGCCGCCCACCCCGTGACTGCCGAACGTGCTATCCCCCGAGGGTAGCGTGGCCAGCGCTTCGCCCGTCCACTGCCAGTGCTGGGTGTACCCAAACGAGTGTTTGATGCCGACGGTCGTCGGACCAAAGCCTCCGATCGTATGGGCTGCGCCCTGAGGTCCGGCGTTCAACGACTGATATTGGTAGCCCGGCGGCAGCCACACGAACTCCGAATTGCCCGGCAGACCCCAGCGCAGTTCGAGATTAGGCAGCGTGTCGATCTGTCCACCCGGAATGCCGTAGATGTTCCCGGCGGTCGCGCCCGCTTCGATGACGGTCATTCCCTCGGGCACCACACAGCTCGAATCACCCACCGTCGGTCTGTCGAGCAGGCTGAGAAGCGCAGACGATCCACTGCACTGCGGCGGCGGTGCGCCAGCCCGCGCCACCGACCAGCAGGCCGGTGCCGTGGCAGCAATCGCCAACACCATCAAACGCTTCGATTTGTTCAATCGTCCTCCCACGGGATTGGATTTCTTGCGCAGACGGAGACGCGTGCGATACCCAGCGGGGACCGCAGCTGCGAGGCCGAGCGCGGGAAGACGGGCCGCAGCACACCGGCGCGCCGCCCGTCTCACGCCATTGTAGCGGCTCGCGACCGAATCATCATCCGTTCCCAACGTTCCCCACACGAGGTGCGCCGTCGTCCGACTTACGGGCTTTGACCGGAAACTCCCTCATAAGTTGCACTCCCGCAAGATCCGGCCGCTTCGAGCGGCTGCGCGGTTCATCCCGCGCTCGCCCTCCGATCTATAAGGACCCCAACAGTACTCCGAGACTCGAACTCCCCGAGCTATACACCGCTCATTGCCGTCCATCCGGCCGGTCGCCGATTGCCGACGCCCCGCCGAGCCGCATCCGAGCCCGGGCCTGTGCATCATTGCCGCCCCAGAGCTCGCCGCACCGTGCCGGGCCGCGGGCGGCGTGCCTCGCGCCGCTCGTCACGAGCGCGCGCAGTGACGAGCCTCACCGGCACGGACTTGCTGTCAGGCCCGCGCTGGAATTTCGCTCCCGGAAATGGGGCTATAATCGTGGCCGGCACGAGAGAACCGAAGGCAGAGGCCCGTCCATGACAGCGCACGTCAGCCCGCCCGGCGATTCAACCCACGCGCCCTGAGCACGCGGCATGCCCGTCAACCCACCCGACGGACCGGCACCGGCGCTCGACTACGAGCTGCTGTTCCAGGAAAGCCCCGACGTTCTGCTGGTGCTCCTGCCGGATGCGCCCCGCTTCACGATGGTCGCCGCTACCAACGCGCGCCTCGCAGCAACTCATACGACGCGGGAAATTCTCGGCCGCGGACTGTTCGACGTGTTCCCCGACAATCCCGCCGACCCCGGGGCTACCGGAACGAGCAATTTGCGCGATTCGCTCCAACGCGTGCTGCGAACCCGTCGTGCCGATACGATGGCGGTACAGAAATACGATATCCGTAACTCCAACGGCTCGTTCGAGACGAAGTATTGGAGTCCGAAAAATCTGCCCGTGCTGTCGAGTTCCGGAGACGTACTCTACATCCTGCACAGAGTCGAAGAAGTCACCGAACTCGTTCGCGCCAGTGAAATCGGCCAGACGCTGCGCGACCGCACCCGCAAGATGGAGCACGAAGTCATCCGTCGCAGCGGCGAACTCGCCACGGCCATCGCCGAACTGCGCGAGGCCAATCGTAAGCTGGCCGAACTCGACGCGGCCAAAACTGACTTCTTCGCGAACATCAGCCACGAATTTCGCACGCCGCTCACTCTCATGCTCGGTCTGCTCGAAGAAGAGCTGGCCGAACCTGCGCCCCTGGCGCAGCCCAGACGGGACCGTCTGCGCGCCGCGCACCGCAATAGCCTTCGGTTGCTGCGACTGGTCAATTCTCTCCTGGACTTCGCGCGCATCGAGGCCGGCCGCGCCCAGGTCCATTTCCAAGCGACCGACCTCGCCAGCCTCACCGCCGAACTCGTCAGCCACTTCGAGTCCGCCGTGGCGCGCAGCCGCCTCACGCTGACGATCGACTGTCCGACGCTGCCGGAACGGATCTATGTGGACCGGGAAATGTGGGAGAAGATCGTTCTGAATCTGCTCTCCAACGCCCTGAAGCACACTTTTGAGGGCGGCATTTCCGTGCGTCTGACCTGGCTCGGTGAGTCCGTCCGGCTGACCGTGCAGGACACCGGTGTCGGCATCGCGCCGGAAGAGTTGCCGCGACTGTTCGAGCGGTTCTATCGCATCAAGGGTGCTGCATCGAGAACCCATGAGGGCACCGGCATCGGCCTGTCACTGGTGCGGGAACTGGTTCGGCTGCACGGCGGGGAAATCCGGGTGGAAAGCACTGTCGGTGAGGGCAGTCGCTTTCACGTCACGGTGCGGTCCGGCACCGGGCATCTGCCGGCCGAACGGATCGAGGCGGACTCGGCGACGGCGAGCATCGGTCTGAGCACCTCTGCCCAGGTGCAAGAAGCATTGCGCTGGGTCGCCGAGCTGCCGGCGCGGGACGGGCCGTCCGCCGGCTCTCCTGCGGCGCCGCGCCGCGATGCCGCAGCGGGCATCGGTCCCGAGGCGCCCGTCCGAGCGCGCATTCTCTGGGCAGAGGACAATGCAGACATGCGAGAGTATGTCGCGCGCCTGCTCGGCAGCGAGTTTGACGTCGTGCCTGCCTCAGACGGTCAAATGGCACTCGAACGAGCACTCGCCGACCCTCCGGACCTCGTTCTCTCGGACGTCATGATGCCGAGACTGGACGGATTCGGTCTGTTGCGCGCCATTCGGGCCGACGTGCGAACGCAGCAAATTCCGGTGATCTTGCTGTCGGCCCGCGCTGGAGAAGAATCAGCCGTCGGCGGACTCGATGCTGGCGCCGACGATTACCTGATGAAGCCGTTCACGGCGCGTGAGCTACTCGCACGAGTGCGTGCCAGCGTACAATTGTCCCGCCATCGGCGCGATTTTGAGAAGGAGCTCGAGCGGCGCATCCACGAGCGAACCGCACAGCTCGCGGCGAGCATCCAGTCTCTCTCGACGGAAATCGCCCGGCGCGAAGTCAGCGAGATGAAACTCGAAGCGCAACTTCGTCACCTGAGTCTTCTGGACCATATCACGCGAGCGGTCGCTGAACGACAGGACCTGCAGAGCATCATTCGCGTCGTAGTGCGCAGCGTCGAGCAGAACCTTCCAACAGACATCTGCAGAGTGGTCCTGAAGGACGAGCAGTCGAGTCTCATTCGCATCCCGGATGAACTCGTGTATTTCGCAGATGTGACGCAAACAAGCGCGCCGCTGCCCTACGACCTCACCGACACGCGGATACGAGCGCTCGTCGCAGCACCGCTACGCTTCGACGACGAAGTCCTCGGCGTCCTTACGGCCGGACGGCAGTCACCCAATGGATTCAGCAACGACGAGTGCGAGTTTCTGCGCCAACTGAGCGAACACGTCGCTTTGGCTGTGCACCAGAGCGAGCTACACGCCTCCCTGCAGCGCGCTTACAATGAATTGCGGCTCAGTCAGCAGACTGTGCTCCAGCAGGAGCGCTTGAGCGCGCTTGGCCAGATGGCGAGCGGAATCGCGCATGACATCAATAACGCCATCAGTCCGGTGACGTTGTATTTGGACACGCTTCTGGAGTCCGAATCAAATCTGACTCCCAGAGCTCGCCAATATCTTCCGATTGTCCTGCGTGCGATCGACGACGTATCGGCAACGGTGTCGCGAATGCGAGAATTCTACCGGCCGCGAGACGAGCAGACTGCGCTCGCGCCCGTGGATCTCAACGAACTCACCGAGCAAGTCATCGAGCTCACCAAAGCACGCTGGAGCGACATGCCGCAGCAGCGCGGCATCGTGATCGAGGTGGTGCGGGAATTTCAGCCGAACCTTCCTCGGGTGCCTGCCGTCGAGAATGAAATCCGCGAAGCACTGACTAATCTTGTTTTCAATGCCGTCGATGCGATGCCGTTGGGCGGGCGTCTGACACTAGCC
>JAJZFQ010000306.1 GCA_021805275.1 Pseudomonadota bacterium | reverse complement strand
GTTGCAGTGGGCCAGGCGATGGCTTCCATGCTCGATGACCACGAACACGTACAGCGTGCGGAGACTCCCGGTAAGGCGAGGCAAAACACAGGCTAGGATTCCCTGAGCGTGTAGACGAAGGAATGTCACGGGCGTCGGCTTATCAGGCGTACCGGTGTGCGATCAAGGCGTCGGCGGCGTTCGGCGAGGGCACGTTCACGCCGCGCGAGGAGACTCTGACACTCTCGGTCAGCCCCAAAGTAGTGGTCCACGAGTGCCGCTTTCCAATCCCAGCAACGTCAAATTCGCGCCGGGGACCATGCGCAGCGGCTCCAGGCGGTGGTTTTTTCCCCGCGCTCACCGGCACGCAACAACTATGTCGAAAACCTCATCCGCCCCCGCTCCCAGGGCGCCGGGTATGGCTCCTCGCCAACAACCCGCTCGGTGCCCGCGCGAACGCCAATCTGTGCTCCCGGGTCAGTACCGCCCGCGCCAACGGCCTTGACGCTTCCGTATACCTGACGCACCTGCTCGAGCGGGTCCCTGGCGCTGACACCGCCGAGGCGCTCGAGGCACCGCTGCTGCCCTGAAACGTCCGCGAGGTGCTGCGCACCGCCCGCCGCGCCGCCTGAGGCGTCCGCCGCTCCCACGGTCCCGTTCGGATCCAGTCCCCGCCTGACCCCGACCCTTAGGGACTCACATCGCCTGCGTTCGCCGGCTATGAATGCCCGCCACCCCGCCTCGGGCTACGTTCCCGTACGTCGCGCCGCAAGAACGTGGTTCCCGGCGTACGATCCCAGTACCGCCCACCGTTATAATCTTTAGCCATGGACGAGTCAGGAGTGGAGGCAGGTAGTGCCCGACTGACTGTAAAAAAAGCCGTCCAGAGCAGATTGCAGAGCCCCGGACGTTGAGGGAATGTGGCGGGTCACGTTCGGCGTTCGATGTGATGATATCGATCCGCTGCGCTCCTCCAAACCCTCGAACCGTTGGCGCGAATAAGAGGCGCAGCACTCGCACCCCCGCTCGTGAACTACTGGGGACATCTCTCGCGCGGAGTATGGTAAGTTGTCATGAAAGCGAGGAAACGCGCCATGAAGCGGACTCTGGGATCAATGATCGCTGCGCTAGCGGTGCTCTCAAGTGCACCGGCCGCGAATGCGAAGTTCACTCCATCGGCGCTCGCGCAACTCGAGCCTTCGGTCGGCCGATGGGTGTTTCACGGGACATCGCGCGAGCGGGGCAAGCCAGTGCCATTCACCTGGAATGAAGATTGCCGATGGTCGCCGAATCGATTGTACCTGGAATGTACGTTCAGCAATGTCTGGGGCGGCAAGCCGGTCGAGTCGCTGGTCGTGGATACGTACAACAGCGAGGACCGCAGCTTCTGGCACTATGAGCTGTTCGCGAGCGGTGCACCCGCGAAGGATCTGCTGGTGTCGCGGATGACGATCGACGGGAATACCTGGATCGAGTACGGAAAGCCGACGGGATCTGGCAAGACGGTCACCGAGCGAATCGTCTATCGGTGGGACCCGCCGGGTCGAGTGCATGTCGAGATTCAGAGCTCCAAGGATGGAAGGATTTGGAAAATTGAAACGGCCGGAGAAGGGGTGAGGCAGTGATCCGATCTGCGGGTGGCCAGAACGGGCTCTCGTGCTGAAGTGATCGGCTGGGGCGAGGGAACTCGCCGTGTTTCCAGCCGATCGCCCACGCGCCCGTTCTGAGCGATCAGCGCTGCGGGCGAGTACGCGCAACAGCACGAGGTGCGGTCATGGAACCCCGTGCAGCGGTTCTTTGCCCGCCGGCAACTCCGGTCCCCACCCGCGCAGGCCACTGTCCGAACGCGGTTCGCATCTCAGGACGGCGCCTGTTGTTGCTTACGCTTGAGCATCGGCACGCGGTCATCTATATTGATTAGTTGAGCCGCTTGCCTGAGGGTTGGCGAGCGAGCGTCAAGGAGGCTCGGATGAAGTGCCCAAGATGCAATGTCGATCTGTTTCCGACCGAACGGCACAAGCTCAAGGTCAATTACTGTCAATCCTGTAACGGAATGTGGCTTGAGCAGATTGAACTCGGAGAGCTGGAGGACGAGGCGTTCGACTTCGGCGAGCGCTGGAAGGGAAGCCTATTCCTGAACTCGAGCGCCACGACCGATGCGTGTCCTGAATGTGCCGAACCATTGCGCAGGTTCCAGTATCGATTCTATGACCTTGAGATGGAACTGTGCCCCAAGCAGCACGGCTACTGGCTCGAAGCCGACGAGGACACGAGGGTCCTCGAGCTCATGAAGCGGGAGGAAACGGATTTGCAGCGGAAATTGCTGGTCGAGGACAAGTGGGCCGCGAGGCTGCACCGTATGCGCTCGGGCTCGTTCCTCAGCAGGATGCGCGATCTGTTCCAGCGATAGCGAATGACCCGTTGCGGCCGGCGACGAGGCGCGGGGGACCAGGCGGGACGCGCAAAACGACCTCGCGCACGTCGGTCAGGTATGTCAGCGCACTGACCGCACTCGTCGTACAGGGCGTGAGCTGAACAGTGGATTGCGGCGGTGTCTGGCAGGTGCGCCGCATCGTCGGGGGCGATGGCCCATCTGCCCTGAAGGTACCGCGTCGCCCGGGCGGATGCGCGACCGGCGACGGTGGAGTCGGTCGCGTTGGGACCGCGCCCGTTGCGGGCGCGAGGAGCAACGCATGACAAGCGGCCGGGGTTGTCCTTGTCGCTGGTGGCGCATCGTCCTGAACGGGCATCATCTTGAGGAAGTGCGCCCGCCGCTGCACTCGCTGACCGAGCGTGGGAGCGTCTCCTTACCTCCGCGTTATCCATGACGGGGAGGGATCCGTTGTGCGAGTTCCGGCCCTTGCGACTCTGCAGCTCTATTACGAGAGCCTCCTTTTGGCAGGTCGTGCACATCCGGTCGAGCCCCTCATCAACGACCTCTCCTGCGCGGCGCAATGCGTCGCATGACTGCGGCGCGCCCGCTCCTTGGCCCGCCGGGATTAATTAGGTTGCGTGGCTGGTGTCCCGCGCTCTCTGCTGGCCTCGGAGGCGCGGCGCTGCGCGTTTGCGACCCAGAGGAACAGGAACGGGATCAGATACATCAGGACATTGCCGAGGACATTGCCTCGCACCCCCGTTCCCGCGCTCGAATAAGGACCCCCGAAAGCCTCGGCGGTCGACCAGACTGCGAGGGAATAGGCCAGTCCTAAGGGAATGAAGATGCGCAGCCCTTTGCCGCTCAGCAGGGCGATGGCGATCGCGGTCTCGGACAGGCCGACGAGAATGGCGACCGGGACGGGTCCGACTGCGCGCACGATGTCGGCGACGAACCCGAGCCACGCGGCAATCCAGTACGGCTGACCCGGGATGACCGAGGTGATCTGGCTGCTGAAATGAAACAGGAACGCCGGTAGCCACTTCAGAGCGGCATCGAACAGCCAGAGGATGCCGAAGCTGATCTGCGCGGTCCGCCAGAGTCGGTCGTCGGCGGGCGCATTTGCGCTTCGACCTTCCAGGGCGGGTGCCGCGGCGAGGACGAAGAGGAAGGCGATTGCGTAGGCGACAAACACGCCCGGGTCGGTCTGTCCGCCACTGTAGGGGAATCCGAAGCCATTGAGAAATATCCAGCAGACGGTGCTGTAGACGATGCCGGCACGCGCCGCGAGTGTGACTTTCCGGCCGCTGAGCAGCGCCAGGCCCAGGAGGACGGCGATGACGACCATGCCGCCAGCCACGATCCGCGGACCTAGTACTTGCGTGCCGTGCAGCGCAGCGAGCAACAGCGGCCGGGTCCAACCCGGCACCTTGGAGGCGGGCTTGGCGAGCGCGTGGAGGAAGTTGGTCTTGGCGGCCGGAACGGCCAGCCAGGCCACCGCCTGAAAAGCGGCGTTCGCCAGCCAGACCGCGCCGAATATGCGCACCACTGCATTCAACGTGATGCCGTGCGCAGCGTCGCAGCGAGCAACTGCTGTCATACTAGATTCTCCACCGGATGAGTGATGCGGGTGCGCCATCGGCCCGTTCGGGCGACGATCGCAGCCGCGTGGGGAGCGAGCCGTGCGAGGCAGCGGCGCTCGGGTGCGAATGCAGGCAGCGTGTGTCGCCCGACGCTTGCCCTATGCGGTGCGCGCGGGCCGGGGCGGCGATGAGTGGGTCTGCGACCCGAGCGGCGCGAATCCGTGATCCTTGCTGCCAATTCCATTGCATCAGATTTCACCGGTTGACGCTCCAGAACCTGCGCGCCGCGACGTCCCTCGAGTTCCCATTTTCCGGACCCGCTGCAGGCCTGAATTGAGCGGCCGGACAAGAATACTCCCGGCGAGGCGGTCTTGCCTATCATCGAGAGCTGAGGCCCCTCGCTCGGGCTCCGTTCCCCGGTGCGTGCAGGTCCGAGGCCCTCCGGCCGACAACGAATGAGCGTCTCGCGCGGCGATGCGGCAGTCACCCGTTCCGACGATCCAGGACCGCGGACAGCGGCGCACGATGGGGCCTCGATGCGGGAGCGGAGCGGGTGGCCGTTGAGTTCTCGGCGACGGAACGCACCCGTGGGGCGCCCTCGTGGAGGCTCTTGCGGCGGTGGCGGTCGCCCCCTTCCGGCGTCGGTCCGGATCCGGCTAGTATCCGGCCAAACGAGGCCGGCCACCGCGCAAGGCGCGGCGCGTGCTGCCGGTCCCAAGGGGGCGCATGAACGAATCCCGAAGACAATCCGCCGTTGCGAGCCGCTGGTGGCGCCTGCTGCTGCTGGTGCCGGTGATCGCTGTGCTCTGGGTCCCCTGGTTCGCGCGCATGCAGCCGACGCTTTGGGGCTTTCCCTTCTTCTACTGGTATCTGATGGCCTGGGTGCCGGGCGGGGCCGCTTGCACGGCCATCGTCTACTACAAGACGCGTCATTTGATCTAACAGGGCGGCAAGAGCTCATGCATGACTCGGCGGCAATCGTATTCCTGCTGCTATTTACGCTCGTGACTGTGCTCGGCTTTCTCGCCGCGCGGTGGCGGCGGGGGGATCTCGACCGGCTGCACGAGTGGGGGCTGGGTGGGCGCCGCTTCGGCACCTGGATCACCTGGTTCCTGCTCGGCGGTGATCTTTACACCGCCTATACCTTTATCGCGCTGCCCGCGCTGGTGTTCGGCAAGGGGGCCATCGGCCTCTTTGCCATGCCGTACATCATCATGGCCTACCCGGTGGTGTTCGCCCTGCTGCCGCGGCTGTGGTACGTGGCACACAGACACAATTACGTCACGGGCGCGGATTTCGTGCGCGGACGGTACGACAGTCCACTGCTCGGCCTGCTCGTGGCGATCACCGGCATCCTTGCCGTGATGCCCTACATCGCCCTGCAACTCCTCGGTATCGAGGTGGTCATCGCGGGGATGGGATTTCCAACCAGCGGCTGGCTCGGTGATCTGCCGCTGATTGGCGCCTTCGTGATCCTCGCCGCATACACGTACACGAGCGGTTTGCGCGCTCCGGCGATGATCGCCGTGGTCAAGGATCTGCTGATCTACGTGACGGTGGCGGTCGCGGTGGTCGTCATTCCGAAAGAACTCGGAGGCTACGGCCGGATCTTCGCTGCAGTGTCAGTCTCCAAGCTCATGCTCGCGCCGCCGCATCCGGGGAATTTGGGCAGCTACAGCGCGTTCGCGACGCTCGCGTTCGGATCGGCGCTCGCTCTGTTCCTCTACCCGCACGTGCTTACCGGCGCGCTTGCAGCCAAGGATCCAAAAGTGGTGGCGCGCAACATGGCGCTGCTCAGCGCCTATTCGCTCGCGCTCGGGCTGATCGCGCTGCTCGGATTCATGGCGATTGCGGCCGGGGTGAGCCGAATGCCGCAGTATGCCGGGTACTTCAAGCTCTACTCCAATAACTTCGCCGTGCCGGCCCTGTTTCTGCACAGCTTCCCGGGCTGGTTCGTGGGGGTGGCCTTCGCGGCGATCGGCATCGGCGCGCTGGTTCCGGCGGCGATCATGTCGATTGCTGCGGCAAATCTGTGGACGCGCAGCGTCTACCGGGAGTATCTCAGGCCCGGATGCAGTGACGCCGAGGAAGCGCACCAGGCCAAGCTCGTCTCGTTGATCGTGAAGTTCGGTGCGCTGATCTTCGCCATCGGGCTGCCGAGCACCTTCGCCATCAACCTGCAACTGCTCGGTGGCATCTGGATCATCCAAACGCTCCCGGCGATGGTGGTGGGCCTTTACACACGCTGGTTCCATCGCTGGGCCCTCGCCCTCGGATGGCTCATCGGAATGCTGATGGGCACCTGGATGGAGGCGCGTCTTGGCTTCAGGGGCGCGGTGTTCCCGCTGCACCTGTTTGGCACCGTGGTGCCGACCTATATCGCACTGGTCGCGGTGGCGGTGAATTTCGCGGCCTCGGCGGTGCTGACGGTGGTATTCCGCGGCATCGGCCTCGACGGTGGCGTCGATCAGACCGCACCGGCGGATTACCGCGCCGCGGCGTGAGTGCCCGGCCTGCGCGCCGGACGATCTGGGGAAATAATCCGCGCGCCGAGCCCCTCGCCGGGTGCCGCGGTGAGCCTTGTGCAGTCGCGTCGAACCGTCGCTGTGCAGTCGAAGTGCCGCAGAGCGCCGGTACTGGGCGATGCTGCGTGCTTGCGAGTTCAACTTGACGCCGGACCGGCTAATCTGGAAAAATATTCCGTTCAATGTAACATTGTTCCAAATTCGCGGATGCGCCCGCCCGCGATGGGAGCGGGTAGTACGCGGCTGGGTGTCCGCTGACGTTGGCGGAGCCTTGGCACAGGACGGCGCAGCGCAAAGTCCGTCATCACGGGCCGGTCGGAAAGGCACCGACTGCAGAGCTGCGCTGAATTCAATCGTTTGGTCAATCAGCTCAGAGAACGCCCATGTCGCATCAGTCCTCACTGCCGCCTCCGGTTTCGATGGCGGTGCCCTATGCCGCCGCCCGGCGGTGCGCGGCCGGTTGCCTGCCGCTTGGCGCGCGCCTGCGCGCCAGGGGGATCGCCTTCGCGCTGCAAGCGCTCTTTCTGTTCGCTGTCGGGATTGCACAGCCGGCCCGTGCCGGTGTGCTGCTGGCGCCGACCCCGCCGATGGGCTGGAATGACTGGGCGCACTATCAGTGCCGGTTCGATGCGAACACGATCCTTGCGAACGCGCGTGCGCTGGTCAAATCAGGGCTGGCGGCGCGCGGTTACGACACCGTGACGATCGATGATTGCTGGATGCGAAAGACCCGGGACCAGCAGGGGAATCTGCGGCCCAACACGCAGAAATTTCCGCATGGGATCGCCCCTGTGGCTGCTGCCATCCACGCGCTCGGTCTGAAGTTCGGAATCTACGAGGACGCCGGCTACGCCACTTGCGGTGGATTCGCCGGCAGCGGTGTGCCGAACGGCGGCGGTGCGGCTCACTTTCTGGCCGATGCCCGCCTGTTCGCGTCCTGGGGGGTCGATTACCTGAAGCTCGACGGGTGCAATGTCTACACGCCGAAGGGCGAGTCGGCCAATGCCGCCTATCGCAGCGCATACCGCGAGGAGAGCCTGGCGCTGAAGCAGGTCGGACGACCGATCGTCTTCTCCGAGTCAGCCCCGGCATATTTCCAGAGTCAGCCCGAGTGGTACGACGTTCTCAGCTGGGTGCGCGGCTACGGCCAGCTCTGGCGTGAAGGCTCGGACATCGAGACCTTCGATCCGCGTCAGCCGGACCGCTCACGCTGGGCGAGCATGATGTGGAACTACGAATACAATCTGCCGCTCGGGCGTTTCCAGAAGCCGGGCAACTGGAACGACGCGGACTTCATCATCGGCGGCGATCGCGGCACGACGCTGGCGGAGACGCGCAGCCAGCTGGCGCTGTGGGCGATGATGTCCGCACCGCTCATCCTCAGCTCGAACCTCGAGAAGCTCTCCGCGGCGAGCATCCGTGTGCTCAGCAACCGTGCCGTGCTGGCGGTGGATCAGGATCCGCTTGGCCGCATGGCGACGCTGCTGCGCCGCAGCCCGAGGCAGGATTGGCTGCTGAAGCCACTGCAGGGCGGTCGTTACGCCGTCGCGGTACTGAATCGCAGCCCGGCAGCAATCCATGTCCGGCTCCGCCCGGAGAGCCTAGGCTTCGCCGGCGAGGCGTGCCGCTTCGAGGCCGTCGATCTGTGGTCAGGGGGCCGTACCGCAGGGGCGCGCTCGCTGGCCGCCGAGATCGGCGCGCACGACACGCAGATCTGGACCATTCGGCCGGCGGCCGCCTGCGGCACAGCGGCCCGAGTCGGTGTGATCAGCCGGATCCGCCCGCGCCTCCCGAGGAGCGAACGGACCGCCGCGGCGTATACGCGCTGTGTGACGGCGCCGGGTAGCGTTGGCGAGTGCACGGGCGGCGCGGCGCAGCGCTGGCGGGTGACCTCCGGTGGTGCGCTGAAGTCGCGCGGTCGATGCCTGACGCAGCTCGGAGTGCGCGTCCGGCTGGCCGCATGCCGCGTGTCCGCCGCGCAGCATTGGCGCTACAGCCTGCTCGGCAATCTCGTCAATCAGAGCACTCACCAGTGCCTGACCGGTCGCTCGAACGGTCCACTCAGCGCGGGAGCCTGTGGAGAGAATCTGCCCTCGCAAGTCTGGAGTGTGCCCGTGCCGGTCGACTCGCAGCGGCCGCTGCGATGAAGGAGCGTGGTTCGCATGGATCAGGACCCAGGACGATGCAGGCACCGACGGACAGAGCAGGTCCCTCGCGCGTGCGCCGGATGCGCT
The DNA here is from genome assembly GCA_021805275.1 of Pseudomonadota bacterium. The sequence goes on along the minus strand of JAJZFQ010000306.1, from coordinate 9,895 downwards.
CACTGGGGCGCGCCTGCCATAGGGTGACCATCGGGTGAGCACCATGAATGTCAGGGACTTAGGCGCCGACCGTCGGGCCTTGGCGCTGATGGCGGGTCTTTTTGCGCTCTTCGGCTGTGTGACCTGGCTCAACGGGGTGCTGATCCCGTTTCTGAAGCTGGTTTGCGAACTCGACACCTTCGAGGCGTTGCTGGTCGCATTCGCCTTCTACATCGCCTATTTCCTCATGGCGATTCCGTCGGCGCACGTGCTCGCGGTCACCGGATACAAGCGCGGCATGGCCGTCGGGCTGGCGGTGATGGCGGTTGGGACGCTGGCGTTCGTGCCGGCGGCGATGCTGCGCTCCTATGGGATCTTTCTCACGGGCCTTTTCGTGCAGGGCACCGGTTTGTGCTTGCTGCAGACCGCCGCCAACCCGTATGTGATCATCCTCGGGCCGCATGAAAGCGCCGCGCGGCGCGTGTCGATCATGGGCGTATGCAACAAGCTCGCCGGGGCGATCAGTCCCATGCTGCTCGGGGCGCTGGTGTTCGTCGGATTCGGGCACCTGCAAAGTGCCGGGCACAGCGCGCTGAGCGGCGCAGAGCTGACTCATCTCGCCCATCGGCTGATTCCGCCGTACCTGGTGCTCGCCGTCGGCCTGCTGGCCCTGGCGTTCGCGGTCGATCGCTCGGGACTGCCCGAGCCCCAGGAGCCGCCCGCGCAGCTGGATCGCAGCGAGCGACAGCAGGGCTTTCGCTGGTCGCATCATCCGCTGTTGCTGTTTGGATTCTGGGCGCTGTTTTTCGAGATGGCGGTGGAGGTGATCGCCGGGGACACCATCGTGCTCTATGGACAGGCACTGCATTTCCCGATCCAGACAGCGCGCTTCTTCGCCAGCCTCACCCTGGGGGCGATGGTGCTGGGCTACCTGCTCGGCATCGCGCTGGTACCGAAGCGGCTGAGCCAGGAGCGGGCGCTCGCCTGGTCGGCGACACTCGGGATCCTGTTGACCGTGGGCATCACCGTCACGCATGGTCTGACGAGCGTGCTGTTCGTCGCCTCGCTCGGCTTTGCCAATGCGGTTCTCTGGCCCGCCATCTTCCCGCTGGCGTTGACCGGTCTCAGCGAACACACCAAGACCGGCGCGGCCATCATGATCATGGCCATCATCGGCGGGGCGGTGGTGCCGCCGGCCTACGGGCTGCTGGCACGTATCATCGGCAATCAACTGGCGTATATTTCGCTGGTGCCCATGTACGCGGTCATCCTGAGCTACGCCCTGTTTGCGCACCGACGCATCAGCGCAGAGCGTGGCCCGATCGGAGCGCTGCGATGAATTCCGACGCACGCCGGGACGGTCGGGAATCGGTGGACATGCTGGAGCGGATCCGCGCCGATATCGGCCACTTGTCCAAGGCCTTCAGTCGGATCGGCAGCTACCTGGTGGCCGATCCGGATTCGTTCATGCACGCTCCGTTGCGCACCATCGCCGCCGGTGCGGGGGTGAGCGAGCCGAGCATCGTCCGCTACTGCAAGCACTACGGGTGCAAGGGCGTACCGGAGTTTCGCATCGAGCTCGCCAAGGCGCTGGCACGCGAGCTGCCGGAGTTCAGGCTGAATCTCATCGCGCCCAGCGTCTCCGATCGCGAGCAGGTCAATGTCAACAAAAAACGCTCGATCGCGAGCTATGCGGCCAGTCTGATCGAGCGCGAGCGATCGATCATCATCGATTCCGGCTCGACGCTGCGAATGTTCTCGACCCAACTGGGCGAGACGCGCGGGCTGTCGATCCTGACCGCCGACCTGGAGGTGGTCAATCTGCTCCGGCACTACAAGCAGCACGAGGTCATCGTGCCTGCCGGCACGGTCCGCTACGACACCATGGCGATCGGCGGTCGGTTTCTCGAGCGCTTTCTCGCGGAGCTGCATTTCGACACGTTCTTCCTCGGCGCCGATGCGATCGATCTGCGTCTGGGGCTCAGCACCTTCAACGAAGAAGAGGCGCAGAAGAATGCGGCGATGATCCGCGCCAGCGATCGCGTCGTGGTGCTCGCGGATTCTTCGAAGTTCGGTACGCCGAGCCTGCACCGGATCTGCGACATCCGCAAAATTCACATGATAGTCACCGATAGCGACGTGGACAGCGTGCTGGTCGAGCAGCTTGAGGAACTCGGTGTCGCAGTGCATTGCGTGGATCCGCGGACCGGTGCGCGCGCCGTGGGACGGCGCAGATCCCGCAAATAAGGAAGAAGATGACTGAGAGGATGTCCCCGGGCCGGCCCGGAGAGTTGCCGGCAGATGCATCGAGCCATTCGCAGACGTACCGGGAGATCCTGCACCAGCCGATTGTCTGGCGGGTTGCGGGCCGGGAGCTTGCCGTCATCGGCGCGGAGCTGCGCCAATGGGTGCGCGCCGGGCGATTCGAGGAGGTCTGGTTCTGCGGCGCGGGTACCTCGGCGTTCATCGGTGAGTCGCTGAGCGTCTACCTCAATGAGCGGCAGTCCGAGCTGCGCTATCTGGGCATGCCGAGCACGGAGCTCGTGGCGTATCCACAGCGCCTGCTGCGCCGCGGGATCCGCCGGCTGGTGGTCTCGTTCGGTCGCAGCGGGGACAGTCCGGAGAGTGTCGCGACACTGGAGCTGCTGGAGCGCAGCGACGCCAGCGGTCTGCACATTACGTGCAATCCGCAGGGCGCATTGGCGCGCTCGACGGGCTCCCGGCAGCGCGCAGTCGTTCTGCCGGAGGAGACTCACGACGTCGGCTTTGCCATGACCTCGAGCTACAGCACCATGCTGCTGTACGCCCTCGCGGTGTTCGACGATTTGCCGGTCGGCTCGCTCATCGAGCGGATGGAGGCGCTTGCCGAGGCGGCGAGCGGGCTGCTCGCGGCGGCGGGACGTGTTGCCGCACCACTGGCACCGCCGCGCCGCGTTGCGTTCCTCGGCGGCGGCGAGCTGCGTGGCGCGGCGCACGAGAGCGCATTGAAGGTGCTGGAGCTGACGGCCGGTCAGGTGGCCTCCTTCTGGGAGTCTCCGCTCGGCTTTCGGCACGGACCGAAGTCGCTGGTCGACGAGGGCACGCAGATCGTGGCGATGCTCTCGAGTGATGCGGATGCGCGCCGCTACGACGTCGATGCGGTGGCGGAGCTGCGCAGCCAGTTCGCACCCCAGCGGGTGCTCACGGTGGGCACGGAGCAGACCGGCGCGGACCTGGCCTTCGCTGACATACCGCGCGGCTGGAACATCCCGCTGCACGTTCTGCCGGCGCAACTGCTCGCGGTGGCCTGGTCGCAGAAGCTCGGCCTGAATGTCGATAACCCCTTTCCCGATGGAAATCTCTCCCGGGTCGTCCAGGGCGTGAGGCTTTACCCGCCGCCTGCGCCGCGGGCCCGACTGTTCGGCGGGATGGATGTGGGCGGCAGCAAGATCGAGACCAGCCTGTTCGATGAGCAGTTCCGCCCGCTCAAGCGGCGTCGGGTCGAGACCGAATGCGCGAGTTATGAGCAGCTGCTCGAGTGCATCGTCGGGGAGGTGCGATGGCTGCAGAGCCAGGCTCACGGCGCGGTGGATCTCGGCATCGGTCTGCCGGGCCTCGTCGATCACCAGAGCGGACGGTCGCTGACCTCGAACCTCCCGGCGACGGGTCGTCCGCTGCGCGAGGATCTCGTCGCGCGGCTCGGCCGCAAAGTGGCGCTCGAGAACGATTGCAAGTGCTTCGCCCTCTCCGAGGCCAACGGCGGGGCCGGCGAGGACGCCGAAACGGTCCTGGGGCTGATCCTGGGAACCGGAGTCGGTGGAGGCGTCGTGCACCGCGGGCGTCTGGTGCTCGGCCACAACGATCTGCCGGGGGAGATCGGGCATCTGGGCATACCCGGCCGGTTCGTCGAGGAGTGGGATCTTCCGCTACTGCGCTGTGGCTGTGGACGTCTGGGCTGCTACGAGACGCTGGTGTCGGGTCCGGGACTGGTCCGCCTGGCTGCCCGGCGCGATTCGTCGAGCGGCTCGCCGGCGGAAATCGCCGCGCGGGCGCAGGCCGGAGATGAGGCGATGATCGTCACGATGCGCGAGTGGGTCACGCTGCTTGCGGAACTCATCTACACGACGCAGTGCACGATTGACATGGACTGCGTGGTCTTGGGCGGAGGGTTGTCGCGTATTCCGGGTCTGGGGGCCATGCTGTCCGAGGTGTATCGGACGCAGCCTTTGGTTACCCGCGAGACGCGTTTCGCGGTGGCCCGCTTCGGCGATGCGAGCGGGACCCGGGGTGCGGCCATGCTGCTGGCGCAATCGTGAGTGGGTTCGGACAGAGGCAATGATTCGTAGGCTGGCAGAGTTGATTGGGCGCAATCGTGACGGCAGCGGCGAGGCCGTGCCCTCGGTCTGCACCACCCAGCCGGAGGCGCTGGCCGCCGCGCTGCTGCTCGCCCGCGAGGAGGGCGCGTTGCTGCTCATCGAGGCGACCAGCAACCAAGTCAACCAGTTCGGCGGTTACACCGGCATGAGGCCGGCAGACTTTACGCGGCGTCTTCAGGCGCTCGCCGCGGACCTTGGCATCGATGCGCGCCAGGTCGTGCTGGGCGGCGATCACCTGGGGCCACAGGTGTGGCGGCGGGAAGGCGCGCAGGCAGCGATGGGTGCTGCGTGTGAGATGGTTCGCGGCTACGTTCAGGCGGGATTCCGCAAGATTCATCTGGACTGCTCCGAGGCATGTGCCGACGACCCCCGGCCACTGCCGCAGGCCGTGTGTGCCGAGCGCGCCGCGGAGCTCGCCGCGCTGTGCGAGGCCGCCGCAGAGGATCCGCGGACGCTCGCGTACGTCATCGGCACTGAGGTCCCGAGGCCCGGCGGCGCGCTGGCGGAGGAGGAGCCGCTGCGCCCGACCCGGGTGCAGGACGCCGCGGAAGTCATTGAAGTGCATCGTGCGGCATTCAAGCGCATCGCCCCGGCCGCCTGGGAACGGGTGGCGGCGCTGGTCGTGCAGCCGGGCGTTGAGTTCTCCGCGCAGCATATCATTCACTACGATCCAGCGGCGGTGGGGCCGCTGGAGTCTGCATTGCGTACCGAGGCGCAGATGTGCTTCGAGGCCCACTCGACCGACTATCAGCGCCCCGACGCGCTGGCCGCGATTGCCGCCAAGCACTTTGCTATCCTGAAGGTCGGCCCAGCGCTCACGGATGCCTACCGCAGTGCGCTGTACAGGCTCGATGGACTGCCCGCCGCAGCGCACCCGGGCGGGTGGGGCGCGCTCGAACAGACTCTCGAGCAGCTGATGACGGCCGATGAGCGGCACTGGCGCGAACACTACCGCGGATCCCCGCAAGAGCTGCGGCGTCTGCGTCACCACAGCTACGCCGACCGGATCCGCTATTACTGGCCCCAGCCGGCGGCGCAGCAGGCCGTGCGGGCGCTCTATGCGCGCATCGATGACGGCGAGTGGCCGGAGTATCTGTTGCGCGATCTCTTCGCGCCGAGCGTGCGGGAGCGCGCCGAGGGGCTGCGGGTCGTGGCGGGGGGGCTGTCCCGCTCGCTGGTGTTTGCCAGCATCCAGGACGTGTTACTGCCCTATTTTCAGACCCGCTCATGACCCAAAGCGACCCGTTGCCGCAGTGCAGCTGGCCACCGGCGAGCGCTCAATGGTGGCTGCAGCCGGCGCGCCTCTTTGACGGCGAGCGGCTGCGCGAGTCGGTGGCGGTGCGTATCGACCAGGGTCGGGTGAGCGCCGTGGCGCCGGCGCACGAGGCCGGCCGGGACGGCGCGCCGTGCTGGCGCACCGAGTGGCTGGCGTGTCCCGCGTTCGTCGACCTGCAGGTCAATGGCGGCGGCGGCGTGCTCTTTACCCACGAGCCCACTGCCGAGGCACTGGCAACCATTGCCGCTGCGCATCGCCTCGGGGGCACCGGGGCGTGGTTCCCGACGCTGATCACGAGCGCTCCAGAGGTGATGGAGCAGGCCGTCGCTGCGGTGCTCGCGGTGTACGGCAGACACGGCGTGGTCGGAATGCACATCGAGGGTCCGCACATTGCGGTGGAGTTCCGCGGCGCGCATGCCCGTGAGCTGATCCGGCCGTTCGACGCGCATACCCGCACTCTGCTGCGCCGCCTGCGCGAGCGGTCGGTCCCGGTGCTGATCACGCTGGCGCCCGAGCGGCTGGCGGACGGTGTGCTGCGAGAGCTGCTCGACATGGGGGTGCGCGTCTCGATCGGTCACAGCGGGGCCACCGAGCGGCAGACGCGCGCCGCGCTGCGCGACGGCGCCACCTTCTTTACGCACCTGTTTAACGGCATGCCGCCGCTACAGACCAAGAAGGTCGGCATGACTGGGGCCGCCCTCGATAGCGCCGCGTGGTGCGGGATCATCGCCGACGGTCATCACGTGGACGACACCATGGTGCGGCTCGCCGTTCGCGCCAAGCGCGAACCGAATACCCTGTTTGCTGTCACCGACGCGATGCCGACCGTGCACGGCCCGTCGGCGTTTGAGCTCTATGGCGCGAGAATCTCCGTGCGGGACGGCAGATTGATCGATGCGCACGGGTCGCTGGCCGGTGTGCATATCGACATGGCCGGTACGCTGCGCCGGCTCGTGCATCCGATCGGCCTGCCGCTCGAGACTGCGCTCGCCATGGTCAGCGCGATTCCGGCGCGGGCGGTCGGATTGAATCCCGAGTATGGCTATCTGCAGCGGCGCTCGCGCGCCGACATCGCGCTGCTCGACCCGAGCCAGCTCGAGCTGCGAGAGCTGCTCATCGGCGGACAGCCCGTCCACCGAGCCGCCGCACTGGAATGAACTACGACCTGGGCGCGGAGTGGTACTACGCCCGGGGCGGGTACGTGGCGGTCGATGGATTCATGAACAAGCTCACCAACGTCATCGAATACGTCCAGTCACCGCTGCAGGTGCCGATGGTCAACTCGCGGCATCTGACGTAATTCCCGAACAACGTGGCGACGTTCGCGTACACCGGGCCGACGAACGTGGGGAGCGCGAACGTGCGCGGCGTGGAGATTTCCGCTCAGCACATGTTCACATACCTGCCTTCGCCGTTCGACGGGCTTGGCATCAACGCCAACGCCACGATCATGTCGGGCAATGCCGGGCTCAACTCCTCGTCGGCTACCGGCAGTAATTCGCAGACCTTCGGTCTGACTGGACTCGGCGATTACCAGAACGTCACGCTGATCTATCAGAAGTACGGCATCGGGGTACGGCTGGCCTACAGCCAGCGCAACTCGTACATCTATCAGATCGGAGACGGCTACAACCTGTTGGCGCCGGTGTACATCAAGGGATCTGGAGAGCTCGACGGGCAGGTCAGCTACCGCATCACCAAGCATGTGATCGTGGCGCTGTCCGGCATCAACCTGACGCAGTCGGTGCTGCAGGAGTACGACACGCGGACCGACCAGTTCTTGAGCCTGCTCATCTACGGCGCGCGCTACGAGTTCAGCGTGCGGGCAGCGTTCTAGGCAAGCGGCGCTCGAGGCGGGGCGGCGGTGCACGGCACCGTCGCCCCGCCGTCGTTTGCGGCCTGCACGCGGTCCTGAGGCGATTGGGTTGCGCTCGGGTGGTGATGCATATGCCATGGATCTCGCGGGCCAACGGGAGAGGGGCGCCCGAGGACGATGGGCGCGGCGCCGTGCGCGTGTTCCGTGCTGTGCAGCGGGAGCCGATGCACCGTCATCCCCGGGGGGGAGTTCGGGGACTGTCGAGCCGCGCCGTGGCAGTGCCCCGCCCCCAGGGCGGGGCACTGAGACTGTGGCGGGCGTCGGCGGCTGAGCGCGGCCGTACCGGGTGTATGCTGCGGATTCGCATCGGGTCGTGGGGGCGCCTCGGAGGGCTGTGTGCAGTTCGTGATCAAGGCCGAGCGGCCGGATCTGCGGGCGAGGCGGTTGGCGTTCTCGGCCCAAAAGACGATGTACGGCGGTAAGACCATCGCCGCGGGTGACACGATTTTCATCTTTGCCAGCGAGACGCAGGGAGGGCGGGGGCTCGTTGCGCGCGGCGTGGTTCTTTCGGCGAGCTCGGCGGTTCCGCGCCGCGGCCTCGCGCGCCAGACGCCTCGCGTGAGTATCGTCGTGAGGCGTACGGCACTGGCCCGTCGGGCACTGGGCAGAGCAGAGCTGACGCGGTTTTCCGCGCGGGAGGACGGGCGGCCGGAAGCGGAGCTCAATTTCAAATTCTATCGCCAGGCGACGAACAAGATTGCGCGGGTCTCCCCCGCCGTGGCAGCGCTTCTCGAGCGATATTTTTAGCGCCCAGCCGTGGCTCCACGGCGTTCCGCGGCGCGAGAGGCGAGACGGCAGTGCGCCAGCAGGGACGGGTTGCGCGGATTGCATCCGCGGCGCATCCTCAATCGCTGCTTGAGCGACGGTTCGGGGTCGCCTGTGAGTCTTCACCTGTATCTGGCTTACTGTCTCGCGGTCGGCATTCTGGTGCTGATCCCGGGCCCGGTTGTGACGCTGGTGGTCGCCAATTCGCTGAGCCACGGCAGCCGCTCGGGTCTGGTGGCCGGTGTGGGTGCCGGCCTTGGCAATGCCATCCTGCTCGCGGGCACGGCGGTCGGTCTGATCGCCTTCTTCGCGTGGCTCAGCGAGGTCTTCGATGTCGTCCGCTGGGCAGGCGCACTGTATCTGATCTGGCTCGGGGTCAAGGCGTGGCGGTCACATGGCGGCTCCGAACCGAGCCTGACCCCGCTCCGCGCACCCTCGGGCAGAGCGGTCTTCGTACAGGGCTTTCTGGTCGCGATCACCAATCCCAAGGCGATCGTGTTCTACATCGCCTTTCTGCCGCAGTTCATCGACTCGCATCGTCCGGCGGGTCCGCAGCTGCTTGAGATGACCGGCACGATGATCGTCATGGGGCTGGTCTCCGACAGCACCTACGCACTGCTCGCCGGGCGGATCAGAGGGTGGCTCGCGGCGCCGGCGCGGCGCCGCCTGCAGAGCCGGATCAGCGGGTCGCTGTTGATCGGCGTGGGCTGCGGATTGTTGCTGGCTCGGCAGTCGCGCTGAGTCGGGTGCCGGCCCCGTGTCCGGCTGATTCGGCCGATGAGAGCGTCAGGTTTGGCGCGCTTGGTCAGTCCGCCGCGAGGAACTCACGCAGGAGGCGCAGCAATGCCTCGGCACGGATGGGCTTGCTCAGGACGCGCAGGTACGGATCGGGCGCCAGGCCGCGCACTGCTGCTGAGGTGTCCCCGGTGACCAGTACCGACTTCAGGTGCGGCCCGAGGCATTCGCGCAGCGCGGCAATGACCTGAATGCCGGTCTGATTCGTGCCGAGGTGGTAGTCCGTCATGAGCAGCTCGAAGCCCGTGCCGCTTTGCACGGCGGCGATCGCCTGCTCGAGCGAGGCGGCGGTCGTGACCTGGTAGCCCTCGACGCGCAGCAGCATTCGGGTCGCATCGCGTACGCCGGGATCGTCCTCGACCAACAGCACACGGGGCTGCCCGCTGGTTCCGTCCGCATCGGAGTTGCCGCTCGCATCCTCGGCAGGCGGTGGCGCCGAGCCCGCCTGAGCTTCGGCCGAGGGCAGCAACAGTGAGAAAGTCGAGCCGCTGCCGACTTGGGAAGTGACTTTGAGTTGCAGGCCGAGCAGCTGCACGATGCGCTTGACGATGGAAAGACCCAGCCCGTATCCGTTGCGCGAGGCATTCGCGCCGACGCCCACCTGGTAGAACTCATCGTAGATGAGCGGCAGTTGATCGGCGGGAATGCCGATGCCGGTATCCTGGACATCGATCCGAACCTGCGCGCCATGGGTGAGCGGACAGCGCAACACGACCGTTCCGCTCGGCGTGTACTTGATGGCGTTGGAGAGCAGGTTGCGCACCACCTGCTCGATGAGGGAAGGGTCGCTGCGGACATGGGCGCTCGTCGGGGCGACTTCCAGCGCGAGTCCCTTGCGCGAGGCGACGC
>JAJZFQ010000297.1 GCA_021805275.1 Pseudomonadota bacterium | reverse complement strand
ATCTGCGCGGCTTCGATTTGATGAGATTGGATGCGCAATCGCGATTCGTGAGAGCACACCGGGGGCTGGACTCCCCTGGGGAAGACTGGGTCGGAACGGTGACCGTGAGGCGTTAGCCGCAGCTGGCGGATACCGCGCTGTCATCCCGTTTCAGCCGGGCGGAGCCCTCCTATGCCTTTGCGGCCTCCCTTGCAAGGACGGGAATACCGGAGTGCTTGCCTGGCAACCCGGCGGCCGTCGCATTCTTCGGCGCAAGTGGCAATAAGCTCATTAAATTCCGCGAGTTACGACACCCGCCTTTAGGTCCTGCAGCCTCCTGGATCAATCCTCTGAGCGCTCATAGCGAACCGAGGAATGAGCGGAGGGGGACAAAAGAACACCGGAAGTCTTCCACAGCACGGCGCTGGCACGATCAGTCGTCTCTACCTCCAGCCCTGGCGAAGCCCGCACTGGGTGTATCGTTGCACCTGTGAGTTCCCCATTTCCCAACGCCGAGAGCGCACCCGGGCCCGACGACACACTCGAGCACGAGCGCGACACCGGCTGGCTGCTGGTCGGGAAGCTGGCGCCCCCCGAGCAGCGCGTGACTGTCGCCGCTCGGCCGATGCTGCTCAAACGTCTAGACGAAGGGTTGACGCGCCCACTCTCGGTGATCGTCTCCCCGCCCGGCTTCGGCAAGACGACCCTGCTGAATCAGTGGTGGCGGAGTCTGAGATCCAGGCCGGACCTGAATGCGTGCTGGCTGACGCTCGATGAGATCGACGCCGAGGTCAGCCGCTTCATGGCCGGGCTCATCATGTCCGTCGCTAGCGCCGGCGTCGATGTCGGGTCGCTCGAAGTCGCGGCGCGCCAGCAGTCCATCGACACGTACGTGCGCCCGATCGTGCTCGCGCTGCTCGAAGCGATCTACCGCTCGCCCAACCGTACGGTCCTGATCCTGGACGACTTCCATCGTGCGCGCGCTCGACCCGTGGAACAGGTGATCGAGATGCTGATCGAGCATGGCCGGGATCACCTGCATCTGCTGGTCAGCGGCCGCTCACGCCCGCATTTGCATGTCTCCGCATTGCTCGCGCGTGGCATGGCGACGCTGCTGCAGGCGAGCGATCTGGCCTTGTCACTCGAGCAAGCCGCGCAGATCATCGGCCCCGATGTATCGCCCGCCGACCTGACGCTACTTCATGCGCGGACGGAGGGTTGGGCGGTGGCGCTGCAGCTGGCACGCCTGTGGCTCGAGCGGGGGCGCCATCGCCCCGATGTCCTGACCGAGTTCTCGGGCTGCACGACGGAGATGACCGACTACCTCGCCGAGCAGATCATCGACGATCTGCCAGGCGATCTGCGGGAGTTCCTGCTCGAGACCTCCATTCTCGAGCGGTTCGATGCGGCGCTTGCCAACCAAGTGCGCGGCCGGTCAGACAGCGAGGTGTTGCTCGAGCGATTGCAGAGCTTCGATGCGTTGCTCGTCCCGCTCGATGATGAACGCGAGTGGTTTCGGTTTCACCGTCTCTTTGCCGATTTCCTCAGCCAGAGGCTGAGGCGCGATCCTGCGCAACGGTTCGCCGCTTTGCATCAGCGCGCCGCCCGCGCGCTCGCCGAGTTGGGCGATCTGCCGGAAGCGGTGCAACACGCGAAGGCCGCCGAAGACACGGCGCTGGCGGTGGCGCTGACGCGCGCGGCCGGCGGGTGGGAGCTCATCCTGCGCAAAGGGATCGGCTACGCGCGCAGCGTGCTCAAGATTTTCGATGCCCAGACCATCCGCTCCCATCCCACGCTGCAGGTCACCCAGGTCTATCTCGACATCAAGCTCGGTCGATTCGCGGCGGCTCGTGAGCTCCTCTCGCTTGCCGCCGATTCCGCGGGTGAGGTGACGCGGAGGGACCGACGCGATTTTACGATCATTAAATCACTGTGGGACGTGTATATCGATGACGTGACGGGCGAGGGTTGGCTGGCGGAGATCGGTAGCCGCTACGAGTCGCTGGACCCGGCGGATCATCTCGGCAGGGGCACCTTGAGCTGCGGACTCGCCGTCTCGGCGCTCTGTTGGGGCAGTGCTGTCCAGGCGGAAGCGGCGAGCCGTCGTGCCATCCACGAGATGCGCAACGCCGGCAGCATTCTCGGTGTGAACTACGCTTTCCTGCATTTCGCCCACAGCCAGCTCCTGCGCGGGCGGCTGCGTGAGGCCGAGACCCTCTTTCGCGAGGCGTTGGTGATGGCCGAGGAGAACTTCGGCGCCGATTCGGGCCTCAAAGCGCTGTGCGGCGCGTTCGTCGGCTATTGTCTGTACCTCAAGGGCGACCAGGCGGCGTCTCATCCGCTGATCGAGTTGCTCGCGACGACGACTGACGGTTGGGTCGACCTTTTTGCCACGGCCTACGAGGCTCAGGCCCGCGATGCGTTCGCGCGCGGCGGGCTGCAGGAGGCGCTCGATATCCTCTCCCGCGCCGCTACGGTCGCGATGGATCGGCAGCTCGCGCGTCTTGGGCGGATGGTGGCGGCCTGGCGCGTCGAGGTTCTGACGCTCGCTGGCCGCCATGCGGAGGCGAGATCGGAGGCGATGGCGAGCGGGATCTTCGCGACCGCCTCCGAGCGCGGCTCTCCGGACTGCCAGTGGCGGGTGCGCCTGGCGGCGACCATGGCGGTGGGGCGCCTCCAGGCCGCCACCGGGTCGACGGCACAGGCGCTGCAGCTCCTGGAGAGCGCCACCACGGAGTTTCGCGCGAGCGGCCTGCTCTTGTCGAGCTATCGACTCGATGCGCTCACCATCGTGACGCTCAAGCGCCGCGGCGCCCAGGAGGAGGCGTTGTCGCGTCTGCAGCAGCTTCTCGAGTACATCGCGGCCGAAGGCGCAATCGGCATCCTCCTCGAGCAGGGACGCGATCTCGAGCATCTGATGCTGCTCGCGCAGCGGCGCAACCGGGAGCTGATGCTCTCCGGTGCGCAACGCGATCTCATCACGCAGGTGCTGGGGCTGATGCAGCAGGAGCGCCCGGGGGAAAAAGACGGCTTCAGCGCCCGCGAGCTCGCCGTGCTGCGGGAGCTCTGCAACGGTCGCTCGAACAAGGCGATCGGCGAAGCCCTGGATCTCTCTGAGAACACCGTCAAATTTCATCTTAAGCGCATCTTCAAGAAGCTCGGCGCGGACTCTCGCGCTGGCGCCGTCACTGCGGCGCTGCAACAGCGCTTGGTGGCCCCGGAGGAGACCTACCCGGCCGGGTAGGCTACCCGCTCCCCCATCCGCAGCATCCACCCGCCGATCTCGTTGACCCTGTCTGACGCGCTGGCCTAAGGTCGCGCGCAACGTCCTGTCTGTCCGCGCTCGCGCGCGTACCACTGCAGCACAACGAGAGCCGCATGACCTTGAGATCGATCACCCGGGTCGCCACCGATGTGGGGGGTACCTTCACCGACCTCGTCTATCTCCGGGTCGACCCTGAGACGGGCGCGCAGACCCTCGTCACTGCCAAGACCGACACCACGCCGCCGCAGTTCGAGCGTGGCGTGTTCGATGTCATGGAGAAGTCCGCAATCCCAATCGACACCGTCAACTTCGTGGCTCATGGCACGACGGTCGTCATCAACGCTCTCACCGAGCGCAAGGGCGCCAGGGTCGCGTTGATCACCTCCGCGGGGTTTCGCGATTCGCTCGAGATCGCCCGTGGCAACCGGCCGGATTTCTTCAACCTCGGCTACCGCAAGCCGCCGCCCTTCGTGCCGCGCTATCTTCGGCGCGAGCTTCCCGGGCGCATGACCTACTTGGGCGAGGAGCGCGAGCCGCTCGATCTCACCTCCCTACCGCTCATTCTCGAGGACCTGCGGCGCGAGTCCGTCGAGGCGATCGCCATTTGCCTCTTGCACGCTTACGCGAACCCGCAGCACGAGGAGCGCGTGCTGGCCGCGGTGCGTCGGGCCTGGCCGGAGATTCCCGTCGTCGCCTCTCACCAGATCACCCGCGAATGGCGCGAGTACGAGCGTGCCAACACCGCGGTGCTGTCCGCCTATGTGCAGCCGCTCGCCGCCCGCTATCTCGATCGGCTGCAGAGCGGCCTGCGCTCGCGCGGCTTCGCGGGGCAGCTTTATGTTATGCAATCCAATTGCGGCATCGATTCCGTGGCGCACTCGAGTGCCGTGCCGATCACCATGGTCGAGTCAGGTCCTGCGAGCGGATTCTGGGGCGCGGCCGAGCTCGGGCGGCTCCTCGGAATACCGAACATCCTCGCGCTCGACATCGGCGGCACAACCGCCAAGTGCAGCCTGATCGAGCAAGGTCGCGTGCGCATCCTGACCGATTATTGGATCGAACGAAGTCCGACCTCCGCCGGCTATCCGATCATGGTGCCGGTGGTAGATCTGGTCGAGATTGGCAATGGCGGTGGCAGTATCGCCTGGCTCGATGAGTTCGGGAAGCTTCGGGTCGGCCCTGAGTCAGCCGGCGCCGCGCCGGGACCTGCGGCGTACGGGCGGGGTGGTGAGGAGGCCACGACCACAGACGCCAACCTGGCGCTCGGGCGCATCAACCCGGAATTCTTTTGCGGCGGCGCCATCCAGGCCGACATGGGTGCGGCGGGCGCGGCGCTCGACCGGCTCGCCCAGCGCGCCGGTCTCTCGCGCCGCGAGATCGCCCGCGGGATCATCCGCATCGCCAACAGCAATATGGTGAATGCACTCAAGCTTGTCTCCATCAACCGTGGCCACGACCCACGGGAGTTCACATTGGTGGCCTTCGGTGGGGGCGGCGCCATGCATGCCGCCGCGTTGGCCGCGGAGCTCGGCATCACGCAGGTCGTGGTGCCCCGGCAGGCAGACGTATTCAGCGCGTGGGGCATGCTGATGAGCGAGTTGCGACGGGACTACTTCGCGACCCGCCTCCTTCGCTTCCATCCTGAGGAGGCGCCGAGGATCACCGCGCTCCTCGGCGAGATCGCCGAGTCTGCGCGCGGACAGTTCCGGGAGGAGGGGATCGATCCGCAGCGCGTCTCATTGCAGGCGTTCGCCAAATTGCGCTACGAGAACCAGGAGCACCACGTCGAGGTCGAGGTCCCGGCAGAGCCCATCGACGACTCCGCAGTCGCTGCGATCAGCGCGGCGTTTCATGTGGGCTATCAGCGTGAGTACACCTACCGACTGGATGCGCCCATCGAGCTGGTGGGCGTGCATCTCATTGCGCGGGCGGACGTCGGCAAGCTGCAGCCGCAGAAGCCACCGGCCACCGGGCATGCGCTTGAGTCGGCCCTCAAGGGGCGTCGCGACGTCGATTACGCAATCGAGGGCATTCACGGCGCGGACATCTACGACGGGGACCTCCTCGAGCCCGGCATGAGTCTGAGCGGGCCGGCCGTGATCGAGACCGCCGGGATGACGGTGCTTGTGCACCCGGGCAGCCGTGTCAGCATCGATGACTACGGCAACTATCACATCCATCTCCCCGCAGCCACCGAGTCGAGGCCCTCCCCATGACCGCCGAGTACGATCCCATCACGCTGCAGATCATCCAGAGCGCGCTGCAGGCTGCCGCGGACGAGATGTTCGCGGCGCTGCGCAAGACGGCCATGAGCGCGATCATCTACGAGGTGCTGGACGCGGGGACCGCAGTGACCGACGCTGCCGGCAATCTCGCCTCGAGTGGCGCTGGCGTCCCTGGGTTTGTCGGTATCCTCGACAAGTCAGTGAAGCGCCTGCTCGAGCTTCATCACAAGCCCGGGGACATCGAGCCCGGTGATGTCTTCATTACCAATGATCCCTACTACGGCGGCGTCACGCACCTCAACGATCACGTGCTGCTGATGCCCGTTTTCGTCGACGGCCGGCTGCTCGCCTGGACGGCGAACATCGCCCATTGGAACGACATCGGCGGGATGGCACCGGGATCGATCTCCATGGTCGCCACCGAGATCTTTCAGGAGGGCCTGCGCCTCCCGGCGGTCAAGCTCATCTCGTGCGGCGCGCCGATCCGCTCCGTCATCGACATCATGACCGTGAGCTCGCGCCTGCCGAAGTTCCTTCTCGGCGATCTATGGGCGGGCGTCGCAGCCGTGCGGGTCGGGGCGAGGCGAATCGAGGAGGTGGCGAGGAAGTACGGCGGAGAGACGTTCGCCGTGGCGATGAGCCGGTTCATGGATTACGGCGAGCAGGTCGCGCTGAAGGGCCTCGCGGCGCTCCCCAAGGGTCGCTTCAGCATCGCCGAGGCGCAGGACTCCGGGGCGGTCTATCGGGCGACGGTCGAGATCACCGACCGCGAGTTCATCGTCGACCTGCGCGAGAATCCCCCGCAGGATCCGGGTCCCAACAATTGCAGTCGCGATGGCTGCCTGGGCGCGCTGCAGATGATCTTCAAGAACATCGCCGATCCGCGCGGGATCGCCAACGGCGGCACGTTCCGGCCGATCCGCATGCTGACCACTCCAGGCACGGTGTTCGAGCCCACGCCGCCTGCCGCGATGGGCGTCTATTACGAGGTGATGATCCGCCTCTACGACCTGTTGTGGCGGTGTCTCGCCCCGCATCTCGCCGCGCGCCTGCCGAGCGGTCATTTCGCCAGCATCTGCGGCACGCTGATCGGCGGCACCCACCCGGACACTGGCCAGCGGTTCACCATCATCGAGCCGGAGGTCGGCGGCTGGGGTGGCTCGCGAGAGGCGGACGGCAATCATGCGATGTTCTCCGCCCTGCATGGCGAGACGTTCAATTGCCCCGCGGAGATTGCCGAAGCGCGCTATGGGCTCTACGTGGATCGGCTCGAACTGAGCAGCGCCCCGGCGGGCGCCGGCCGCTACCGCGGTGGGCGCGGCATCGTCCTGGAATACCAGGTGCGCAGCGACGGGTGCTTTCTCACCGCCTCGTACTCGCGCAACCAGTACAAGCCCTGGGCCCTGGACGGGGGAGAGGAGGGCTCGGCCAATCAGATCGAAGTCTTGCGTCGCGATGGCCGCCGTGAGACCTATGCCGTCGTCAGTGGGCTGCTGATCAACGCCGGTGACGTGATCCGCATCACCACCGCGAACGGCGGCGGCCACGGGGACCCTCGCGAGCGGGATCCCGCGGCGGTTGCCGCGGACGTGCGCGACGGCTACCTGACGCCGGAGCTGGCGCTGCGCCAATACGGGATCGAGGGCGGCGCGCACCCGGGTGCCGGCTGAGGCGTGCACCGAGATCGAGCGGTGCTACTCGTTCGGGTAGTACCAGCCCCGCCCGAGCCCCGGGGCTCACCCGCTGCCCGCGTTGACCGCGGCTGGGTGCGCCTCTAACGTCGGGGTGAGCTGAATCCTGCGACAATCCAATCATGAGAATAACGAGGTACACCGCGATGCAGGCCAGAAGAGTGTGGAGCGTTCTCCTCGCGGGCGGCGACGGCAATACGGGCATCCGGTATCGCGGCACGCTGCTGATGTCTCTGCTGATGGCCGCGGTGCCGATCGCGAGCGCCCGTGTTCTTCATGCGCGCAGGGGTTCGAGACCCGCATCGATTGCAGCTGCCTCGAGTTCAAGGGGGGCGCCGGCGCCTAAGCTCGCGGAAGTCATCGTTACCGCCCACGGGTTCGCGGTGCGGAACCTTCAGCTCCCGGCTGTTGATACCGTATTCACCGGCACGGCGCTCGCCGAGCTGCGTAGCCCAAACATCGAGGGGCTGATGGATCTCGTGCCCGGCATGGCGTTCACCCAATCCCAGCAGGCGGGCCTCAGTCTCATCTCGATCCGTGGCATTTCCCAGAATCGCAACACTACCTCCCCGGTGGTGACGCGCCTCGACGGCGTCAACGAGATCGACCCGGAGCAGTTCAACCAGGCCATGTATGACCTCGCCAGCGTGCAGGTGATCAAGGGGCCCGAGGGCGCCTTGTACGGCCCGGATGCCGTCGCCGGCGCGATCATTATCAATACGGCCGACCCGACGGACTACTACACCGGGTACGCGGACGTACACGAAGGGGACTACGGCCAGTACGGAGGCTCCTTCGGTGTCGGCGGCCCGATCGTCAAGAATGTGCTGGAGTTTCGCCTGGCCGGCATGTACTCAAGCAACAGCGGATTCTTCAAGAACGTATCGCTCCCGGGCTACGGCGAGAATCCCCAAGAGCGGTGGGGTGCGCGGTTAAAACTGCGACTCTTCGCGAGCGACAACCTCCAGCTCGATCTGAACAGCTCCTTTCAGCGCACCCTCGGGACGGCGAACTTCTATCACTACGAGCCTGCCCTAGTAACTCCGACCGGACAGCTGGCTCCGGGACCATTTCCATTCGACTTCTCGCGGGTGAACGCGAATGCCGTGAGCTACACCTTCTACAACAGCTATCCAGGACTCGACGACTACAAGCTCGACCAGCAGTCGTTCAAGGCGACCTACACGGGCCTGTCATTTGCCCGACTCACGTCGACCACGTCCTACACGTATCTCACCGAACTCACGGAAGCCAAGGCGTTTCCATACCTCGGTGGCCCATCACGCGTCACGGCGCTTGGCAGTGTCAATGGCGCTCAAACGCAGTATTTTAACATTCACGGCTGGACCGAGGAGGTACGCATGACCTCCAAGGGATCGGCCACCGCCCCTGGCCTGCACTGGCTCGCCGGCCTGTACTATTCCGGCGTCAACCGCTTCCTCTCTTCGACGACCAGTCAGGACCTCGGGCTCGGCATCATTCCGGTCTACTATGTTCCGCAGCCTTTGAGCCTCGTTAATCCGACTGCGAC
This sequence comes from Pseudomonadota bacterium, assembly GCA_021805275.1. The sequence goes on along the minus strand of JAJZFQ010000297.1, from coordinate 9,930 downwards.
GTTCTTCGCCGATGACAACCACAATTCCACACGATCCGTTCTTGGCAGCGTCGGCTATCAGCTGCCCTATCACGTCGGCATCGAGCTCGCGGACCGATGGGACGAGGTCCAAAAAAATCAGTTCGTCTCGCCGCTGCAGATCGGCGGCGGCGTGCCGGGCGCCGTGAACCGCGCGATATTCGTGCACAACAGCCCCCGAGTGACGCTCCAATGGCTGCCGATCCCGAACCTGAACCTCTACGCAACCTGGGGCGAGGGCATGCGGGCCGGGGGCTTCAACCAAAACGGCACTGGGGCCGCCGCCGCCGCGCTCGGTTTGAGCGGCGTCAGCGATCGCATCAAGGCGGAGATCACCCGCACCACGGAACTCGGATTCAAATCCCGCTGGCTCGGCGATCGGCTCGAGGTCAATGGTGATGCCTACGCCATTCGCGACTCCAACCAGCCGTTCTTCCTGTTCGTGGCGCAGGTCGGGGCGCAGGTTCTCATCAACATTAACCGTGCGAGAATGTATGGCGGGGACCTCGACGCAAGGGGCATCCTCTTTGCCAGTCCCTCGCTAGGAAAACTCACAGCTTACGCGAATGCGAGCTACAACCATAACTACATCACTGCGTATTCTCTGAATCCGGCCGCCGTTGGCAATATGCTGCCGCAGGCACCCCTGTGGCTGTGGCATGCCGGATTCAATTACCAACGGCGGGCGTTCTATGTGAATGACCCGCTTCTGGGCCGCCTCACCTTCTTCACTCGCTGGGATCTCTCGGGTCGGACCCGGGAGGCCTGGGACGCGAATAACTCGAGCTTCCAGGGTGGATACAGCACGCTCAACGTGCGGTTTGGCCTCAGGGGCCGGCGGATCTCACTCATGGCGAGCATTCTCAATGCCACCAACAAACGATACAACGAGGAGTTTGTCGCTGGAGGATTCACAGAGCCCGCGTTGCCGCGTACGGCGATGGTGACGCTGAGCATGAAGTTCGGCCAATGAGGCCTCACGCGGACTCACTCCCGCGCTGTGCGGCGCTGCCCGCCGGTCCCGGGAGCGGAGTGATCTACGCGATGAGTGGAGTTCCATGAGCGCAAGCACGCTGCGGGTCGCCAGCGATATCGGCGGCACATTCACGGACATCGTCTGCTACGAGATGGATGTGGCGACGGGCCAGCTGCGCTCGATCAGGACCGAGAAGGTCCATACCACCCCGCCCAAGTTCGAGGACGGGGTGTTGACGGGCCTCGCCAAGGCGAAGATCGACGTCGGCGATGTCGATGAATTTTTCGCCAATGGCACGACCGTGGTGATCAATGCGATCACCGAGCGGCGCGGGGTGAAGACGGCGCTGATCACCACGCGGGGCTTTCGAGACATTCTGGAGATTGCCCGCGGCGACCGGCCGGATTTCTTCAACATCCGCTATCACAAGCCGCCGCCCTTCGTGCCCCGTCACCTGCGTCTGGAGATCAGCGAGCGCATCGATCACCTGGGGCAGATCCTCGTGCCGCTCGCGCTCGGCGAGCTGCCAGCGCTCGTGAGCTCGCTGAGGGCGGAGGGGGTCGAGGCGGTCGGCGTGTGCTTGCTCAACGCCTACACGAACCCCGCCCATGAGCAAGCGGTGGTGGCGGCGCTCGAGAGGGCGTGGCCCGGTGTCATTGTGGTGGCCTCGCATCAGGTCACCCGGATGTGGCGTGAGTACGAGCGCACCAACACCACGGTTCTGAGCGCCTACGTGCGGCCGATCGCGCAGCGCTACCTCGATGGGCTGCGATCCAAGCTGCGCGAGCGTGGCCTGCGGGGCAGCCTCTACATCATGAAGTCCAATGGCGGCATCGACACGCTCGAGGTCGCCCGCGCAACGCCCGTCACCATCGTCGAGTCCGGCCCCGCGAGCGGGGTGCTGGCAGCGGCCGCCCTCGGTCGGCTGATCGGCGAGCGCAATGTCATCGCTCTTGACATCGGCGGCACGACCGCGAAGTGCTCGCTGATCGATGACGGCCGGGTGCAGGTGGTCAACACTTACCACATCGACCGCAGCCGGCTCTCAAGCGGTTACCCGCTGCTCGTTTCGGTTGTGGACATCGTAGAGATTGGAAACGGCGGTGGCAGCATCGCGTGGCTCGATCCCCAGGGCAAACTCCACGTCGGCCCGAGGAGCGCCGGCGCGCTGCCGGGGCCGGTTGCCTACGGGAAGGGCGGTACAGAGCCCACGACGACCGACGCCAATCTCATCACGGGACGCATTGATCACGCCAGCTTCTGCAGCGGCGAGCTCGATGCGGACATGGCGGGGGTGCGAGCGGCGTTCTCGCGGCTCGGCGAGCGGCTCGGACTCTCGGCGCAGGAGGCGGCGCGGGGCGTCATCCGCGTCGCCAACAATAACATGGTGAACGCGCTACGCCTGGTGTCCATCAACCGTGGCTACGACCCACGCGATTTCGTGCTCTTCGCCTTCGGGGGCGGCGGGGCCATGCATGCGGTCACCCTGGCGCGCGAGCTTAGGGTCCCGAAGGTCGTGATCCCGCCGCACTCTGCGGTGTTCTCCGCCTGGGGAATGCTGATGTCCGACCTGCGCCGGGACTGGGTCCTCACGCAGCCGACGCCGCTCACTGCGGCGCAGATGGCCGCCGTGAGCCGCAACGTCCTCGAGCTTGAGCGCCTCGCCGCGGAGGCGTTCTCGAGCTCCGGTTACGAGGCGGCGCAGCTGCGCTTCGAGCGCATGGCGGACATGCGCTACGAGGGCCAGGAGCACACGGTGTGCGTGGCGCTGCCGTCAGGTCCGCTGGATGAGAGTGCGCATGCGACGATTGCCGAAGCGTTTCGCGCGCACTACGAGCGCCAATACACCTATCGGCTCGACAGTCCGATCGAGCTGGTGAGCTACCATCTCGCCGCCTTCGCCCCTGTCCGCCAGCCGCGTCCGCCCGTCCTAGCACCAGGCCGCGGCGAGGAGAGCAAGGCGCTCAAAGGCACGCGACAGGTCGACTATGACGAGGAGGGCCCGATGGAGGCGGCGGTGTACGACCGGGCGAAACTCGGCGCGGGAGCGCAGGTGGTGGGACCGGCCATCGTCGAGGAGGCTGCGAGCTGCGCGGTGATCCCGCCGGACCTCAGGGCGCACGTGGACGAATACGGCAATCTGCACATTGAGACTCGCCTGCGGGGCGAGGCCTGCACCGGTACCGAGGAGCATGCGGCATGAGCAATCAGACGCGCTACGATCCCGTGACGATCGAGCTCATCCAGAGCTCCCTCGATGCGATCTCGGACGAGATGTTCGCCACGATGCGCAAGACGGCCGTGAGCTCGATCATCTACGAGGTGCTCGATTTCGGTGTAGCGATTACCGACCGCCATGGCTTCCTGGCGAGCTCCGGCGCCGGCATACCCGCTTTCGTCGGCATGCTCGACTACGGGGTTCGCGCCATCGTCAAGAAGTTCTCCCCCCAGGGCGACATCCACCCGGGAGATATCTTCGCGGCCAACATCCCGCATTTCGGCGGCGTCAGTCACATGAATGACGTCATGCTGATCCTTCCGGTGTTCGCCGGCGAGGAGCTCATCGCCTGGGTCGCGAACAAGGCGCACTGGGCGGACGTCGGCGGCATGGCGCCGAGCAGCATCCATCCCGATGCCACCGAGGTCTTCCAGGAGGGACTGCAGCTGCCGGAGATCAAGCTATTCGAGCGCGGTGTGCCCATCGCCTCAGTGATGGAGATCATCATGGTGAACAGCCGCATGCCGGAGACGGCGCGCGGGGATCTCTGGGCCGGCGTCGCATCGATGAAGGCGGGCGAACGCCGCATTCAGGAGCTGGCGGCGAAATATGGCGCCGCCACGGTCGTGTATGCCATCGAGCGCTTCCTCGACTACGGGGAGGGAGTCGCGCGCCACGCGCTGCACGGTCTGCCGAAAGGCACCTTCGAGGCCCAGGACCGGCTCGATGACGGCCGGGTGCTGCGCGTCAAGGTCACGATCACCGAGGATGAGTTCATCGTCGACCTGCGGGGCAATCCACCCCAGGACCGCGGACCTCTCAACTGCTCATTCGCCTCCACTGAGGTCGATGCCAAGGTGCTCTTCAAGGCGGTCACGAGCCCCGGCACGCCCGCGAACGCCGGATCGTTCCGGCCGCTGAAGCTCATCTGCGACGAGCGCTCGATGTTCAACGCGCAATACCCCGCGGCGATGGGGCTTTATTATGAAGTCGGCATCCGCGCACTCGATATCATCTGGAAGGCGTTGGCGCCGCTCCTGCCCGACCGCCTAACGGCCGGCCACTACGCCTCGGTCTGCGGCACGTTCGTCGGCGGTACCCATCCGGACTCCGGCAAGCGCCACGTGTTCATCGAGCCGCAGCTCGGCGGTTGGGGCGGTGCGGAGGGAGAGGACGGCGACAGCGCGCAGTACACGGCGAGCCACGGCGACACGTTCAATTGCGCCGTCGAGGTCACCGAGGCGCGCAATGGCGTGCGCATTGATCGCTTCGAGCTCAACGACGAGCCTGGCGGTGAGGGCGAGTTCCGCGGTGGCAAGGGCATCCGACTCGATTACCGCATTCGCGGCGATGACTTTTGGATCACCGCCATGTACTCGCGGAGCAAGGTGGCACCCTGGGGCCTGAGCGGCGGCCGGGACGGCTCGTGCAACTACATCCGCATCCTGCGCCAGGACGGTAGCCAGGCCACGTATTCGACCTGTGCCGTGCTGCCCTTGAAACGGGACGATGTCGTGCGGATCGTCACAGCGAACGGCGGCGGCTACGGCGATCCGCGACGGCGCCCCCGCGAACGCGTGCTCGCCGACATCAAAGACGGCTACATCAGCCCGGAAGCTGCGAGCGAGATCTATGGCGTTGAGATCGACGGAACCTGATAGGCTCGGCCGCGGCTCGGATGCGCCATCGCTGATCCTCCTGCGTCACGCCCGCATCGTCGACGGCTCAGGGCCCGAGCCGGGTCCTGAATGCGATGTCCTGATCGAGGACGGGCGCATCAGGGAGGTCGCCGACACGGCGCTGACCGCACGCTCGGCGCGCTTGATCGATCTCGGCGGGCGGACGCTGATGCCCGGCCTTATCGACTGCCACGCGCATCCGTGCCTCACGCAGATGCGGATCGCCTCGCTTGAAGACATCCCGGTCACGTTGATGACGGCACAGGCGGCCAAGGTGCTCGAGGGGATGTTGGGGCGCGGCTTCACCACCATCCGTGACGCTGGCGGCAGCGACTGGGGACTGCGAGCCGCCGTCGACCAGGGCTGGATCGCCGGGCCCCGGCTCTTCATCTCGGGCCGCCCTCTCAGCCAGACAGGCGGCCACGGCGATTTCCGCCGGCGCACGGACGAGCGTCAAGGCTGCGGGTGCGCGGAGGCGCTCGGCTTCGTCGCCCGCATCGCCGATGGTGTCGATCAGGTCCGCCTGGCGGCGCGGGATGAGCTGCGCAAGGGCGCTGACCAGCTCAAAGTGATGGTCTCGGGGGGCGTCGCCTCGCCGCACGATCCGCTTGAGAGCCGCCAGTATTGCGCGGAAGAGCTGCGAGCCATCGTCGAGGAAGCCTCTGCCAGGGGCACTTACGTGATGGCCCACGCGTATACCGGGGAGGCCATCCGCCGCGCGCTGGAGTGCGGCGTACGCAGCATCGAGCACGCGAATCTGATCGATGAGGACGCCGCTCGTCAGGCGGCCGCGAAGCAAGCTTTCGTCGTTCCGACGCTCGTCACCTACGATGCGCTCGAGCGGCTCGGCGCCGCCGCCGGGCTGGAGGCGGTCATGCTCGAGAAGCTCGCCCGGGTGCGCGAGGCCGGCCTGCGCGCGATCGAGATCTGCAAGCGCGCCGGCGTGCGGCTCGGGTTCGGCACCGACTTGCTCGGGGTCGCGCACGGCGATCAGAGCCGCGAATTCCGCCTGCGCAGCGAGGTCGAGCCCCTGCACGAGGTGATCGCCTCCGCCACGCGCATTAACGCCGAGATTCTCGGGCGCGACGATCTCGGTGTCATCCGCCCGGGCGCAGTCGCGGACCTGATCGTGGTCGACGGCAATCCCCTTGCCGATGTGTCCCTCCTTGAGAGCCAGGGCAAACACCTCACGCTGATCATGAAGGCCGGTGTGATTCACAAGCAGCAGGCCGCGTAGGAGTGCGCACGTGACCGGTGATGCGACCCTCCGTCCGGCACGCTCCGCGGATGATCCGCGCGCGCTCACAGCGATGGCGGGGCTCGGGGTGATCGGCGCGCTGGGCACGTTCTCCTTCCTGCCGCTCGTTGTCAGCCAGGCCATCGCCGGCTTGGGCCTCAGTCCCCGGGCCGCGGGGCTCCTGGCCACCGCCGAGATGGCGGCCGGCGGCGCGGCCACCCTCCTGGCCTCCTTCGTCGTCCACCGGATGGACCGGCGTCGCCTCGCGCTCCTCGGCCTCATCCTGATCGTCGTGGGCTCGACGATCTCGGAAGGAGTGAGCCATTTCGCCGTGATGGCGCTCGGTCGGGTGGTGACTGGCCTAGGCGAAGGAGCTCTCATCGCCGCGGTGATCGCCTCGATGGCCGGCACCCGTCTGCCGGAGCGGAACTTCGGCCTCTGGACCATTGCCAACATGATCGCGGCGAGCCTGCTGCTCTACGCCGTCATGCCGGCCGTGATCGCATCCTGGGGGATCGCCGGGGTCTTCGGCGCCTATCTGGTCCTGGCTCTGCCGGGCTTCGCGCTACTCGCCTGGTACCCGGACAGTATCCCCGCGGCACCCGTTGCTACGGCACCCGGGGGTAAACTGAGCGCAGGCGTCACTCTTTGCTTGGCGGCGATTCTCCTCTCGCACCTGGCCCACGGAGGGATCTGGGCCTACATGCAGCGCTTTGGCGCGGCGTCCGGCATTTCTGCCGCGCTTACGGCGCGCGCCCTAGGCTACGCGGCCCTCGCGGGGCTGCTCGGTGGGGTGCTGGTCACCCTGTTGGGTACCCGATGGGGCAGAGTCGTGCCCAACGCGGCTGCCCTGGCGCTCTCCGCGGTGAGTGCGCTGCTGGTGGTGGCCGGCCGCACACCCGGCGTCTTCTTTACGGCGGCCATGTGCTTCTATCTCGCGTGGGTATTCGGACTGCCGTACCTGATGGGCATCATCGCGGCGCTCGACAACCAAGGGCGCGCCGCGACGCTCGGCATCGTCATGCAGAACATTGGACTGGCCGTCGGCCCGGCCGGTGCCGGCGCCCTGGCGGCCAACTTCAAGTACCGGGCCGTCGCCGACGTCGGGTTTGGCCTCTACCTCGCCGCGTTCCTCATCGCGGTGCCGCTCGCGTATCACATCGACCGAGGCCAGCGCGGGCCAGCGCATCGAGACGCCAGACGCGCCTGATCGCCTGCAGCCGGGGCTGCGCACGCTCAGCGCTTCGAGAACTCAAGGGACGAAGCCAGCGTCTGCAGGTAGCTGTTGGCCGGTGTCGTCGACTGCGACTGCAATTCGAGCATTGTGAGAACACCGCTGCTGAGGTCGAGCGTCCCGGACAACGACAGGGCGGGTCCGCCCTTGTCGCTGGGCAGCGCCACGATGGACACCGACTGCTTCGTCAGGCCGCCGCCTTGAGCATTGATGTCCGTCACCCCATAGAGCAGCGACGGGCCGCCGTTCCAGATGAGCTTGCCGACGACCCAGCCGAAGGCGTTCCCTGGATATGGAACGACGGAGGAGATCAGGAGCGCCGTGCCATCCACGGCAAACCAACTCCCGATCAGCGGATCGGCCGCGGCCGCGTCATGTCCCTCGCCGGGCGCGGGGAGTTGCTCCTGAGTCGGCGTCGTGGAGACCCGTTGATAAATCAGCTTGTCGATGTAGGTGCCGGCCGCCGCGAGTCCCGGGAAGTCGATCGAGGCCACCAGCGAATGGGCGAGAACGAGCTGTTCGATGCCATTTTGGATGCTGAGCTGACCGCTGAGACCCGAGACCCAATGCCAGCTGTTGTCCGGCGGCCCCGTGACCACCGAGTGCCAGTCGATCGCGAGCGCAGCCGCTTGGCCCGCCTGCGAGGTTGGGTCGGCGCTCGTTTGATAGCCAATGACCTCATACGTCCCGGTCGAACCGGTGGAGGACTTGTATGTCCCCGTGACCAAATTCGGATTCACGAGGCTCAACGACATCGTGGACCCGTACGCATTCTTCCACACACCGGCGAGTGACATGGCAGTCTCCTGATACTCCGAGAGGGGTCCGCAGCGCCGCTTCGGCGGCGCTCAACTGAACCGGGTCGGGGCGACCGATTGCGGCAGCTTCAGATTGGCGGAGGGCTTGGTGATGATTTTCGGTCCGCCGGGCTTGTTAAAGGCGTACATGCCGACCGGGGAGAGCGAGATCGCCCCCGACGGGTTGACCGCCACCCGGTAGGCGAAGATGGTGTAGCAGTACTCCATCAGTACCGAGCCCACCAGCACCAGATTCGTGAGCCCGAGGCCCTGGAATTGCGGGATGACCTTGCCCTGATCCGGTCCGGCCTCGATGCGGACGTTGTAGAGATCCGAGGTGACCGTGATCTCACCGCCATTGATACCGAGTGTCACAGGCGGATTGCCGAGCTTGGACAAGAGGAATAGGGTGGTACTCATCACATAATCGTCGCCTTTGAACTGCGACGAGCCCGAGTCGAGCGCGAAGAGCAGATTGCTGCCGAGCGCCTGAAAGCCCACCTTGTAGCTTTGAAGCGGCGTTGTCCAGATGTACTCGACACCCTTGAACTGCGTGTAGGGCACCCAGGGCATGAAAATGCCCTCCGTCGCGATGTACTTCGCCGGATCGAAGCCGCCGAGCTCGCAACTGCCCGCGCGGGCGAGAGGATCCCAGTTGAAGGACACGTACGGTAGCGATGGAGAGATGATGCCGTTATTCATCAGCTCCTGGACAATGAAGCTGTTGCCTTGCTGAACATAGGCGCTGCCGGAGGGGATGCCGATGCCCCCGTCCCAGTCGATCTGCTCGAACTGCGAGCCGGAGTACTCGGCCGAGAGATAAAAGCTGATCGGCAGCGCCGCGCTCCCCGGCACCGCGAGCAGGTCCTTGCCGGTCTCGACGATCATCGTTCCCCAGGGGCCAAAGCTGTAGGGAATCCGATTTCGGTCGATCCAGGCGAAGCTCGTCGACTTTTCCCAGATGAAGCGCCCGCCGCCATAGTGCTGGCAGCTCGTCGGGGCGCAGAGCGAGGAGGTCGACCAGAGAATGTTCGTGCCGGTGTCGATCGCGAACTTTAGGCCTTGCGGCGGCGTGCCGAGCGAGGCGGTGGTGTACCAAGGGCTCGCGCCGTTGTTCTGAAAAGGCCCCTTGGTCATGGGGAAGAACACCGGCTGAGGTGCAGCGGCGGGCTTGGACATGGTCGCGCTCCTGGTGGCTGGCGGGATCCGGTCGCTTAAGTGGGCTTTCAGTTCCGACCCGGGCCGAGTCTGGGCCGTCGAGCATCCTACAGGCAAACGTTGTAGCGAGTAGCGTCCTGAGTTTGGCCCCTCGGCACCTACCCATTCGGGTGGGCGCGCGCTCATGTTGGGTGTACGGGCTCAGCAGCGGCGCTGCGTCGTCTCAGCAACCGCGCTGAGCCGCTGACCTCAGCGAGTCTGCGGCGAATTCATTGCACCTCGGCCGGTGCCGGCTCGAGTGACAAGACCGCTTCGTAGGTCCTCCGCGACTTCTCCGTTCGTCCGGTGCGCGCCAGCAGATCGCCCCGCACCGCGTAGTAAGGAATGAAGTCGGCGAGCTTCGTGCGATCGAGTCGCTTGAGCTCGCGAAGAGCGATGCTCGGGCCGGATACTTCGGACAGTGCAACAGCGCGATTGATTCACACAAACGCATCATCACGCAGCGCTATCAGCTCGTCGTAAATGCAAAGAACTTCAACCCATGGGGGCGTCTCAGACAGGCTCTTGCGCGCGCACCAGGCTCGTCGCAGTCTTGCCTGCAGCACCCGCGCGT
>JAJZFQ010000047.1 GCA_021805275.1 Pseudomonadota bacterium | reverse complement strand
TGAGATTGGAGACGAACAGATCGACGTGCATCCCGTTGCCCGCATTGGCGCCGATCTTCAGGTTGAACAGTGCGTAGGCGGGCAGATTGCCGTAGACCGCGTTCTGCGTCAGCAGCAGTGCCGAGGCAGTCTGGTTCTGATACATGCCGGCCAGCTGCACATAGGGCTTCCAGTCCCCCATCATCGGCAGGGTGTAGCGCACGACGACGTTGCCCTTGAACTTCGGCGCCACCGGCAGATTGGTGCCGGCGGGCACCTGCACCGGCGGCAGCGGCGTGCACGGCGGGGTGCCGGGGATGCACCCGTAGTAATTGGAGGTCAGCACCGGATCGGTAAAGGCGAAATTCGCACTGAGGTACAGGCTGTGGATCGGAACCCACGCGAGGGTGTTCTCGATGCCGCGAATGCGCGCATTGCCGCCGTTGGCGATGATCGTGACGCTGTTCGCGCCAAGGAAGGAGAACTGGAAGTTCTTCCACTCCTCCCAGAACAGCGCGCCGTTCCACCGCAAGGTGTTGTGGAACCACTGTGTCTTCCAGCCGACCTCGTAGTTGGTCAGGTAGTCTGCCTGATAGGGCGAGGGGACGGGCACCTGACCCTTCACGACGACCGGCGGGGCGATGCGGTTGACGCCGCCCGGACGATAGCCCTTGGAGTACGTCGCGTACACCATCGCATTCGGAGTGATCTGGTAGGTGAGATTCACCCGCGGCACACTTCCGCTGCCGGTCGTCGAGGCATCAAGGTTGGTGCAGGGAGAGTTTTTGACAATGGGCCCGAGGAAGAAGCAGGTCGCAGTTCCCTCACCGGTATAGAAGTTGGCGTTAAATCCATAGAAGCCGATCAGAGAATTGTCGTAGTGATAGAAACGCATGCCCCCCGTCAGGTGCCACTGGGGCGTGATGTCCCAGGTCGCCTGCGCGTACACGGCGCGATCACGGTCGACCCGCTGCTCGTCGGTCAACCAGATGGTATTGGGGAATCCCGGCACTGACTCGTTGGTGGCCGGATTGGCGCTCGGGGTGTACCCGAGCCCGCCCGGATTGCCGCCGTAGACACTGGTCCAGCCGAATCCCGGGATCGTGTAGTCCTGCCAGATGTTGTGCATCTGGCGCCCGACGTACGCACCCACCGTCGCGTGCACAGGCTCATCGAGCGGCGTGGTGACGCGGACTTCCTGGCTCCACATCTCGAAGTCGCCCGCTCCGATGACGAACTGCTGCGGCATGATGGGGGTGCCCGCATTGCCGTCGTAATACGCGCCGGAGCCCTTCATTTTGTCATAAAATTCCGAGTAATCGCTGTAGTCGGCGATCGAGTGTTGATTGCGCTTGAGGAACCCGCCGGTGTACACGATATCGAAGTCGTGGACCTTGCCCTCAATGGTGAGGGCGAGCTGGTCCCAGGTGTCGTGCGAGGTCTCGGGCCCGAAATGGGTCAACTTCAGATAGCCCACCGTCGGGTCGTAGCCGAAAAATCCGTTCGCTGAGATCGACTGGCCTTGGAAGGTCGGGGTGATCGTCCAGTCCTTGCCGAGGTGAAAGCGCAGCTCCACGCGCCCGCCGTAGGTATCGGAGGTGTTGTAATTGTTCTTCAACCAGGGGCCGGCGGTGATCGCGCCCTTGCCGACCGAGGAGACGGGAGCGCACTGACCGTTCCCGGCCGTGTAGCTGCTCGTGGCGTAATACGACGGATTGGTCTGAATGGCCCAGCTGGGGAATGAGCGCACCCCGTTGAAGATGCAGCCGTTCGCGTCGGTACCGGCAATGTTGCTGATGAAGCCGCCGTGGTGCACATCCCAGGCCACCAGGCGAATGGCCGCACGCGACCACAGCGGTATATTGACGTAGCCCTGGAACACGTGGCCGGGCCCGCCGTCCTGAATGATGTTCTCCTGCAGATCGTAGCCCGCGGAGAACTTATTCGGGTTCGGCTTGTTGGTGATGATGCGCACCGCGCCCGCCTCGGCACTCGAGCCGAACAAGGTTCCCTGCGGCCCCTCCAGCACCTCGATACGATTGATATCGTACATGTGTATGGGCACGACGCCGGTGATGGTGGTCACCGGCTGCTGATCGAGATACACCCCGACGCTCGGCTCGGATCCGGAGTGGTTGCCGTCGCCACCGCTGACCACGTCACGAATATAGATGATCGCGCCGCCCGGACCGCCGTTGCTGCCCTCGCCTTGGCTGCGCACAAACGACACCGCCGGCGCCATCTTGACGTAGTCGTCGATGTTCGCGATGTTGAGCTGGCGCATCGTGCGGTTGTCGAATACCTCCACGCTGATCGGCACGTTTTGCAGGTTCTGGCGGATCTTCTGCGCCGTGATCACGATGGCCTGCAGGCCGCCGCTCGGCGTGTCCGCATGGACCAGCGGCGCGGCGGCCGCGAGCGCGGCCAGCGGCAACGCGGCCCGAACGATCCCGCGAAGGACCGTCGTGGTGCTCGGCCGGACCTGTTCTCGTGACAGTTTTCTACGTCGACTGCGCGTCATTGATGACTCCCCGATGAACTTTTGACTCGTCTATTGCGCGATGCTGGCAGGCGGACCCCGGCGCCCCGGCGAGCGCTCGTCAGCGGAATTCAGGAACTTGCGGATACGTGTTCAGCACTTCTCCCAGGGCGCTCTGCAGCGGCCCAAGCCAGGGTTCGTAATGGCGCCACTGATCGATGCCGTCCCGAAAGATCGGGCGGCGGACCTGTTCGGCGCTGGCCGTGCGCACCGCGCGGCTGTTTTCGTGGAAGCTGAGGCACTGCGGTTCGAACGGCAGCCCGCAGCGCTCGAGCAGCTCCCGAATGGAGCGCTCGGGATCGCCGATCAGCGCCTCGTAGCACACCCGCACCACTTTGCCCGGTAGCACCTCATCGTAGTGCGCCATCAGTTCGACGTAGTCCCGGTAATAGAGCCCGAGGTCTTCCAGCCCGTAGGTAAACCACTGACCGCGTGCAAAATGTTGCTTGAAGCAGGAGAAACAGCACGCGAGCGGGTGGCGCCGCGCATCGATGATCAGCGCGTTCGGCAAGATGAGATGAATCAGGCCGATGTACCAGAAATTGTTCGGCATCTTGTCGATGAACCGCGGCGCACCGGTCTTGCGCATGATGCGGGTCTCGGCGAGATAGCGCTCCCCGAGTGCGCGCAGCTGATCGCGCTCGAGGCTGGCGACGCGTTTGAGAAACGCGCCTTCCTCTTCGTCGTCGCGCGGACCGGCCAGCTCGCGGGCGATGCGCGGCAGATCCGGCAACTCCATCGTCCCCTCGATGCGCGAGTGACTGGCGAGAATCTGCTCGATCAGCGTCGACCCTGCACGCGGCAGGCCGACGATGAAGATCGGATCGTCGGCATCGGCGCCGGCGCCCGCGCGGTCGGCAAGAAATTCCGGCGTGAACAGCTGCTTCGAGCGGCGCACGAAGCTTGAGTTCGCCTGCGGGTCGTAGCCGTGCGCCTTACGGCGCAACGCGTTGCCGGCAGCGTAATGCGCGAAGGATTGCTCGAATGACTGTGCGTCCTCGAGCGCCTTGCCGAGCGCGAACTCGAAGTGCAAACGGTCCTCGTCAGTGAGATCCGTGCGCTCAAGGGCGTGCCGCATGGCGAGCACTTCGACAGCACTGAAGCGAAATGTTTTGAGGTTGGCGAGGCTCCAGTAGGCCTCCCCCAGTGTCGGGTGCATCTGCAGCGCCTGGCGGTACGCGGCGATGCTCTGCGGGATCTTGGCGAGGGTCTTCAGAGCATGCCCGTAGCTCATCCACAGCCTCGGCTGACGCGGGTAGCGCGCCAAGACCGATTCGTAGGCAACGATCGCGTCGGCGTAGTTGCCGAGATTGGCCGAAATGGCCGCCTCGAGCGTGAGGTAGCTGGGATCATTGGGCGCTTTGGCGCGCAAGCGCCGGCATTGCTCCTCGGCCTGCGCGGCCCTGCCCGCGCGGTTCAGCACCGTCGCATAGTTGTACCGGGCCGCATCAAAACCCGGCCAGAGCGCCAGGGAGCGCTCCAGGAGCGTGCAGGCCTCCCGATATTCGGTGAGCCGAGCGCAGACCTCGGCGAGCATCCGCAGCGCCGCCACATCCGTCGGACTGCGGCTGAGGCGGGCTCGCAGCAGCGCTTCGGCCTGCGGAACGTGGTTGGCATTCAAGGCCGCCGCGGCGGCGCGCAGCTCCGGATCGCGCGCGGCGCTCTTGAGGTAGCGGGCATAGGCCGCCTCGGCCTCATCCGCCTGGCCGCTCGCCGTCAGCAGCTCGGCGAGCTCGAGCCACGCCGCCGGCATGTCGGGCTGCTCGACGCACAAGCGGCGCAGCACTTGAAGCGCCGCGGCGCTCTCACCGCAGCGGCGATGCGCAACGCCCAGCAACAGCATGGCCAGGGGTTGGCTCGGGTCAGCTCTGAGAATCTCGGCAGCGTGCGCGGCGGCGAGCAACGGGTCGGTCTCGAGGACTCGAGAGGCGTGCGCCAGCGCAGTGCGCAGAGATCCGTCGGAGTCGGGGGCGGCGCTCATCGCGTCACAAGCACGCGCGCGTGGCGGTTCGGTTCGCAGCCCTCGCCGCCCGGCGAGTAGGTGCTCCACAGAAATCGGCGATTTCCGGAGTCATCGACAATGCGACACCATCTGCGTGGCAATGGTCGTTGCTGT
>JAJZFQ010000022.1 GCA_021805275.1 Pseudomonadota bacterium | reverse complement strand
ACGGTCAGCACCGCGAGCACCAGGCCGACCGCCGCGGTCGCAAACAACCCGAGCGCGGCACGCCGGCAGGCGCGCAGACCGCCGAAGGCGAGCGCATACAGTCCGTTCATGATGTTGTTCGAGGCAGCCGCGATCAGGATGGCAGCGCTGATGCCGGCGGCCGGCATCCCGGCGACGCTTCCCTGCGCGAGGCTCAGGACGAAGGGATTGATGTCCGACACACCGGCGACCCCGCCAAGGGCGTAGATACCGGCGCTGCCGAAGCGACTGCGCACCCAGCCCGAGGCCAGCGCCACCACGATGAACAGCAGCGCGAAGGTGACCGCCGCGGGCAGCTGCAATGGGTTGTTCGCGCCGAGCGGGCTCGCCCCGCCCGGCGTATCGGCGCCGCGGCGCCGCCACTGCACGAGCGCGAGCGCGCCGGCGAAGGCCGACAGCACGAGCACCCGCGGGAGCAGGATCCAGGCCACCGGCCGGTTGAACAGCGCGACCACCAGATCGACCCGCAGATACATGATGGCCGTGGCGAGGATGATGCCGACGGTGAGCGCCGGACGGGGCGCACCGGCGGCCTTCTGTTGACGTGCCAGGGCCACGGTCGTGGCCGTCGAGGAATACGCGCCGCCGAGAATCGAGGGTAGCAGAGTGCCGCGCTGCGGCAGGTAGCGCTGCAGCAGATACGTCAGGTACGAGAGGCTCGAGACCGCCACCAGCGCCAGCCACACTTCGAACGGCGTGATCGGCGTGGCCGCGAGCACCGGCCGGTCCGACAGCAGCGGCAGGATGATCCCGGCGAGGATCAGGAACTTACCGAGGGTGTAGACCTCCTCGCGCGCCATCTGCCGCACCGCCCGGTGCAGTACCTCACGACCCTCGAGCAGCAGCACCGCCGCCACGGCCGCGGACACGACGAGCCAGGCCGGCTGGGTGAGCGCGACCGGAGCGAACAGGTAGGCCAGCATGTTCGCCACCGGCACGATGAGCGTCGGCCGCGCACCCGCGGGGTCGCCGGGCGCGCGCAGATGCGCATACAGCCACAAAGCGACCGCCCCCAGACCCACCGCGAAGAGCAGCAGCGTGTGCGGATCGAGCAGATACAGCAGCGCGCCGAGCACCGCGAGCATCGGAAAGGTGCGGATCCCGCCCGGACTGATGCGGGACTCTTGCTTGTACAGGCCTTCGAAGGCGAGCCCAAGGAACACAGCCATGCCGAGTGCGAGGCCGAGCCTGGCCGCCAGCTGTGCTGGAGTTTGTCCATCCACCATCGGTGCCCGCCCCCCGGGATGGACGCCCCATCCCCGTCGCCTCCGCCGCGCGCCCCACACTGGCGCACACGGCACGCACTGGAGCGTAACGGGCGCCTCGGGACGGAAGAATACTGCAGCGGCTCGTGAAGCGGCGAAAACCCTCGCTGCCGGCAGGATCGATCGCCATGGCGCTCAGGGGCTTCCCCGGGGACCGCCTACGCATTCCCCGCGACGCGGGCGCGACGAAGCGCGGATACACTGCTTGCATGCGCGGACTTCACCTGATGCGGATCGCGAGCATCGACATCACCGTCGATTGGAGCCTGCTTATCATCTTTGCGCTCATCGTCATGGGGCTCGCCTCGGGCGTCTTCCCGCAGTGGCATCCGCACTGGAGCGCCTTGACGACCTGGGCCACGGCGGTCGTCGCCGCCGTATTGTTTTTCACCTCCGTGCTGCTGCACGAGCTGTCCCACGCGCTCGTCGGCCGCCGCAACGGCATCGAGGTCAAGCGCATCACGCTGTTCGTGTTCGGCGGCATGGCGCAGATCGAACACGAGCCCGGCCGCTGGCCGGCGGAGCTTTGGATGGCGATCGTCGGGCCGCTGACCAGCCTGCTCATCGGGTTTGTGTGCCTGTACGCCGGCACCGTCGGTCTCGCGCTGGGCGCCATCGAACGGGCGGGCGGCCTGCAGCGCCTGCTCGCCGCGGCCAACCCGAGCGAAACGCTGCTGCTGTGGCTCGGCCAGATCAACGTGCTGCTCGCGCTGTTCAATCTCGTGCCGGCCTTCCCGCTCGACGGCGGCCGGGTGCTGCGCGCGCTGATGTGGGGCGTCACACACGACCTGCGCCGCGCCACCCGATGGGCCTCGACGATTGGTCAGGGATTCGCTTGGCTGCTGATCGGCACCGGCATCGCCATGGTGCTCGGGCTGTCGGTGCCGATCCTCGGCGGCGGGCTCATCGACGGACTGTGGCTGGCCTTCATCGGCTGGTTCCTGAACAACGCCGCGCTGATGAGCTACCGCCAGCTGCTCACGCACGAGATGCTCCAGGACGTGCCGATTGCGCGTTTGATGCTGACCCGCTTCGAGGTGGTGCCGCCGCAGCTGCCCGTCGAGACGCTGATCGAGGGCTACATGCTGCGCAGCGAGCAGCGCGCCTTTCCGGTGGTCGACCAAGCGCAGCGGCTGCTCGGGATGGTGAGCCAGCGCGACATCGAGCGCACGTCCCCGCCGGCGCGCCGCTCGTTGACCGTGCGGGACGCCATGAAGCCGCTCGCCGAGCTCGCGGTGGCGCGACCCGCCGATGACGCGCTCGAGGTGCTGACGCTGCTCGCGCAGCACGACATCAACCAAGTCCCGGTGGTCGAGGACGGCCGGGTCGTTGGACTGCTGCGCCGTGCCGACGTGCTGCGCTGGCTGTCGCTGCACGGCACCGCCCCGCCACCGCACCAGCGCCCCTGACGGGCGAATCGGTGGCGCGCCCCCGTCGCGCTCGGGGGACTCAAATTGCAGCTCAGGTACACGGGAGGAATACCGGCCACGACCGTCCGACATGACGGCCTCTTGCAGTGCTCGCAAGCCGACGAAGTCGGGCACGCCTCCTCCCGGTCAGTTTTGTCACCGGGCCGCGCAGCCCTAAATTCGTGTGGCGATAGCCGCCGGCGCGTTGTCTTGCAAACGGCTGACGCGCGCTACGGGGCCCGAGGCGAAAATGTTGGCAAGCCGCGGCAGTCTCGATTGACGTCGAATCAGTGGTAAGGTTCGAGCCGCAATCGGCACATGAAGCGTCGGTACACCTTTGATCGAGCGCCTTCGGATCGGCGGACACAGCGAGGTGTGGCCGGCATGCGATGCGGCTGCGGACGTGTGCCCCGCGCTCAAGATCCTCACGCCAACCGCAGCGCACTCGCCTCGTGCCTGGGCAGGACTGGAACGGGAGTACGGAGCCGCCCCGGGACCGCGCTCCAGGCCTGCCGCCGTTTGCTCGGCGATCGGCCCCGCTGCGGATGGAAGGCCCGGCGCTTCGGCGCACTCTGCGGTACCACCCCGGCGACGGAAGGCAGGCTCGCCCGGCGGTCCTTATCGCTCGCGGGCCACGTCAGATCGGCCTGCCTGGGTGTCAGGCCGAGCAGCGGCAGCGGTCCGGCGTTGCGCGCGCCGCTCGCCCAAAGGGCCCTTACCGCACAGCTCGATCCGGACCGGGGCCGGCAGCCCGTTCACGGCATCGCGACGGTGCTCTTGAGCGTCTCGCGCACCCCGTCGTTGCGCTGCTCGAGCGAACGGCTGTTCCAGCCGCCGCCGAGCGCATCGATGAGACCCGCGCTCGAGGTGAGACGCTGACTCTGTAGATTCACCGCGGTGATCTCGGCATTGAGCCGGGCCACCTGCACCGTGAGCACACTCGCGTAGTCAGCCACGCCCGCCTTGTACTGGTTCAGCGTGAGGGCCTCGGAGCGCTTCGCATCAGCCACGGCGCGCAGCTCCTCGGCGTATTCGGCCGCGAGAAAGTGCAGCGAGGCAAGGTCGTCCTCGATCTGCTGGAAGGCCCCGAGCACGGTTTGACGGTAATTGGCCACGGTCTCATCGTAGCTGGCGCGCGCCTCGCGGGTCTGGGCGAGGGTCGCCCCGCCGTTGAACAGGTTGAGCGCGATCTGCGGGCCGTACGACCACACCGCGTTGCTCGCCTTGATCAGCCCGGCGAGCGCCGAGGACTCGAAGTCGTACGAGCCGGACAGCGTCAGACTCGGGAACCACGCCGCCTCGGCCACGCCGATCTGCGCGTTCGCGCTCGCCATGGCGCGCTCGGCTGCGGCAATGTCTGGGCGGCGCAGCAGCAGCTGCGAGGGCACGCCCGCCGGCACCACCGGCACACGCGCGGCCAGATGTCCCTGCGCCAGCGACAGTCCGACCGGAGCCCGCCCGATGAGCACCGCAATGGCATGCTCGAGGGTGGCCCGATTCAGCAGCGCCGTGTCCTCCTGGGCCTGCGTGCTCTCGAGCTGCGTGCGTGCGGCGTACACGTCCGCGAGCGTCGTCACCCCGGCAGTGACCCGGTTCTGCGCGATGCGCAGAGACGTCTGGTCGTCGGCCACCAGCGTCTTCAAGAGCCGAAGCTGCTGCTCCGCGGCCCGCAGCTGGAAGTAATCCTGGGCGAGGACGGTCTGGGCCGAGAGGCGCGCCGCGGCCACATCGGCGGCGCTCGCCTGCGCGGTGGCGTTGGCGCTTTGCAGCTCGCGGCGCAGCTTACCCCACAGGTCCAGGTCCCAGCTCGCGCTGCCGCCGGCGGCATCGGCGGTGCGCGCGCCGCCAAAGGCGAACGTCGAGGCCGCCCCGCCGCCGCTGCGCGTCTGGTTCGCCGAGAGTCCCACGGATGGGAACAGGCTCCCGCGGGTGACGCCAGCGGCCTCGCGGGCCGCGTAGTAGGCGGCGACCGCGGCCTTGAGGTCCTGGTTGTTGATCTCCACCTGGCGCTCGAGCCGATCGAGCACCGGGTCGTGGTACACGCTCCACCATGCGCTCGGCACGATGGGTGCAGGCTCGGCCGGCTGCCAGCCCCGCGCCGCCTTGAAGGCCGCCGCTGGCGGGGCCACCGGGCGATGGTAGTTCGGGCCGACGGCGCAGCCGGCAAGGCCAACGCACAGGCCCGCCGCGAGCAGCGACGAGGTACGGATCATGGGGCAGATCTCCCGGCGGACAGGCTCAGCGCGCCGCGACGCGTGAAGGTCCGCGCAAACCACAGGCGGAAGCGGTCAAGATACAGATACACGATGGGCGTGGTGTAGAGCGTGAGCACCTGACTGATGGCTAGCCCCCCGACCACCGCGATGCCGAGCGGCCGGCGCATCTCCGAGCCCTGCCCGCTCATCAGCGCGAGCGGCAGCGCGCCGAGCATTGCCGCGATGGTGGTCATCATGATCGGCCTGAAGCGCAGCAGGCAGGCCTCGTGGATGGCGCGCGCCGCATCCACGCCCGCCTCGCGCTGCGCCACGAGCGCCACGTCCACCATCATGATGGCGTTCTTCAGCACCACCCCGATCAGGAGGATCACCCCGATGAGGGCGATGAGGCTGAACGGCTCCCCGAACAGCAGCAGCGCCAGCACCGCCCCGACGCCGCTCGAGGGCAGCGTCGAGAGGATGGTGATCGGCTGGGCGAGGCTCTCGTAGAGCACGCCGAGCACGATGTACACCGCGGCCAGGGCGGCGAGCACGAGCAGCGGCTCCTCCTCGACCGTCTGGCGGAACACCCGGGCATTGCCCGCGAATTCCCCATGGATGCCGATCGGCACGTGCAGGTCCTCCAGGGTGCGCTGGATGGCTGCCGTGGCGACCCCGAGGGCCTCCCCGGGGGGCAGGTTGAACGAGAACGTCGTGGCGACGAAGGGACCCTGGTGGTTGACGGCGAGCGGGGTGATCCCCGGGCCGTAGTGGGCGAAGGCGGACAGTGGCACCATGGTCTCGGCCGCGGTGCTGAGGGCGCTGCCGGTGGAGGCCGCCCCGCCGGAGCTTGCGATCTGGTTGAGGGCGTAGTTCGCCGCCGCGCCCGTGCGGGTCACGCCGGCGAACTGGAACGCGCCCGCCGCCCCCATGGTCGACTCCAGGCCCGAGAGCGACCCGCCGGCGGTGCTCACGTACAGATCCTTCAGCGTCGCCGGACTGTTCCAGAACTTCGGGTCGACCTCCATCACCACGTGGTACTGGTTCATGTCCTGGTAGATGGTCGAGACCAGCCGCTGCCCGAACGCGTCATACAGGGTGTTGTCGATCTGCGAGAGGTTCAGGCCGTAGCGCGCGGCGAGCTGACGGTCGATGTGCAGCTTCACGTCGAGGCCAGCCGCCTGCCGGTCGGAGTTCACGTCGCGCAGCTGCGGGTCCTTCTTCAGCGCCGCCTCGATCCGCGGCGCCCAGGTGCTGAGGTCCTCGAGGCTGTCCGAGAGCAGCGTGTACTGGTACTCGGCGTAGCTCTGGCGGCCGCCGGAGTGGATGTCCTGGGCCGACTGCAGGTACAGGCGCGCCCCGGTGAAACCGCGCAACGCATGGTTCATGCGCTGGATGACCCGAGCGTCGGAGATCTTGCGCTCGGCGAGCGGCTTCAGGGTGATGAACATATGCGCGGTGTTGCTGCCGCCGAAGAAACCCCCGCCGGCGAAGCCCACGACATTCTCCACCGCCGGGTCGCGCTTGATGATGTTCACCACGTAGCGCAGCTTCTTCTGCATGGCCACAAAGGAGCTGCTCTGGTCGGCGACCATGTAGCCGCTGATGTTGCCCGAGCTCTGCTGCGGGAAGAAGGTCTTCGGCACGATGGCGAACAGGTAGAAGTTCAGGAACACCACCCCGAGCAGCGCGAACATCACCGCCCTGGGGTGGCGGATGGCGATGCCGAGCGTATGGTCGTAGAAGTCCCGCGTGGCGTTGAAGGCCCGCTCCACGCCGCGGAAGAACCGGCCTTGCTTCGGATGTGCCCGCAACACCCGCCCGCAGAGCATCGGCGTGGTGGTGAGGGAGATGATGAGCGAGAGCGCCACCGTGATCGCGAGCGTGAGGGCGAACTGGCGGAAGATCCGCCCGACCAGCCCGCCCATCAGGATAATGGGCGTGAACACCGCGATCAGCGCCGAGCTCATGGCGAGCACCGTGAAGCCCACCTCGCGCGCCCCGTCGAGGGCGGCCTGCAGGCGCGACTCGCCGGCCTCGATGTGCCGGGTGATGTTCTCGATCACCACGATGGCGTCATCGACCACGAAGCCGGTGGACACCGTGAGGGCCATCATGGAGAAATTGTTCAGGCTGAAGCCGAGCAGGTAGATCACCGCCAGCGTGCCGATGAGCGCGAGCGGCACGGCCACGGCCGGCACGAGCGCGGCGCGCGGATTGCGCAGCATGACCAGCACCACGGTCACGACCAGCAGCACGGCCAGGAGCAACGTAATCTCCACGTCGTGCAGCGAGGTGCGGATC
This sequence comes from Pseudomonadota bacterium, assembly GCA_021805275.1. The sequence goes on along the minus strand of JAJZFQ010000022.1, from coordinate 11,649 downwards.
GAGCCGGTGCGGTCGTGGGTGACCACCAGGTTGATGCCCGCCGGGATGCTGGCGCGGATCTCGGGCAGCAGTGCCTTGATCCGATCGACGGTCTCGATCACGTTCGCATCGGGCTGCTTGCGGATGATCATGAGCACCGCGCGCTGCCCGTTGAGCAGGCCCAGGGTGCGCACGTCCTCCACCCCGTTGCTGATCTGCGCCACGTCGCCGAGGCGCACCGGTGCCCCGTTGCGGTAGGCGATGATCAGCTTGCGGTACTGCGCGATCTCGCTCGCGGTGTCATTGACGTAGATCTGATAGCGCTTGCGGTTGAAGCTGATCGCCCCCTTGGGGCTGTTGGCATTGGCCGCGGCGATGGCCGCGCGCACGTCCTCGAGCCCGATGCCGTAGTTGAACAGCTGCCGCGGCTGCAGATCGATGCGGATCGCCGGCAGCGAGCTGCCGCCGATGTCGATGTTGCCCACCCCGGGCACCTGCAGGATCTTCTGCTGGATGATGGTCGAGGCGGCGTCGTACACCTGGCCGATGGGCAGCGTCGTGGAGGTCAGCGCCAGGATCAGGATCGGCGCCTCGGAGGGGTTGTAGGCGAAGTACGTCGGGTCGGAGCGCAGCGAGGCGGGCATGTCCTGGCGAGCCGCCTGGATCGCCGCCTCCACATCGCTCTCGGCTCCGTGGATGTCGCGGCTCAGATCGAAGATGAGCACGATCGAGGAGCGCCCCTCGGTGCTCTGCGAGGTCATCTGGTCGATGCCGGCGATGGCGCTCAGGCGCCGCTCGAGCGGCGTGGTGACGCTGGTGGCGACGGTCTCCGGGCTCGCCCCCGGAAGCTGCGCCATCACCACGATGGCCGGGAAGTCGACCTGCGGCATCGGCGCGACCGGCAGCAGGAAATACGCCACGAGCCCGGCGAGCGCCAGCCCGCACGACAGCAGCGTGGTGGCAACCGGCCGGGTGATGAACAGGCGCGAGAAGTTCACGGCGAGTCGATCGGCACAGGCCCCGAGCCGCGCGCCGGCGCGCCCACCCAGGCCTTGGCCCGCCGCGCCAGCCGGTCGAAGAACAGGTACACCACGGGCGTCGTGAACAGGGTCAGCAGCTGGCTCAAGAGCAGCCCGCCGGCGATCGAGAGCCCCAGCGGCCGGCGCAACTCCGAGCCCGTGCCGGTGCCGAGGATCAGCGGCAGCGCGGCGAACAGCGCCGCGATCGTGGTCATCAGGATCGGCCTGAAGCGCAGCAGCGCCGCCTCGCGGATCGCCTCACGCGGGCTCTTGCCGTGCTCACGCTCGGCCGCGAGCGCGAAGTCGATCATCATGATCGCGTTCTTCTTCACGATACCGATCAGCAACACGATGCCGATGATGGAGATGATGTCCAGGCTCTCTCCGGCCAGCATCAACGCGAGCAGCGCCCCGATGCCGGCCGAGGGCAGCGTCGAGAGGATGGTGAGGGGATGGATGTAGCTCTCGTAGAGCACGCCGAGCACGATGTAGACGGTGGCGATCGCCGCCAGCAGCAGCAGCACCTCGCTGGTGAGGCTCGACTCGAACGCCAGCGCCTCGCCCTCGAAGGTGGTGGTGATGCTCACCGGCAGGCCGACCTGCCGCTCGGCGGCGCGCACCGCGTCCACCGCCGCGCCGAGCGAGGCGCCCGGGGCGGTATCGAAGGAGAACATCGCCGCGGGGAACTGCCCGAGGTGATCGAGCATCAGGGGCGCGTTGCGCACCGCGATGTGCGCGATCGAGCCGAGCGGCACCTCACCGCCGCCGGATGAGGGGATGTAGAAGGTATTGAGCGCGTGCACCGTGTCCGAGAGCGTCGGATTGGCGGTGAGGATCACCCGGTAGTCGTTCGACTGAGTGTAGATCGTGGAGATGATCCGCTGCCCAAAGGCGTCGTAGAGCGCATTGTCGATGGTGGCATCGGTGATGCCGAAGCGCGCCGCGGTGCTGTGATCGACGTCGATCTGGATGGTGCGGCCCTGCTCGGTGAAGCTGCTCGAGACGTGCACGAGCGCCGGGGAGCCCCTGAGCGCCGCGAGCAGCCTCGGCACCCAAGGGGTGAGGATGGCGCGGCTCGCCGCCCCGAGGATGAACTGGTAGCGCGCCCGCCCGGTGATCGAGCTGATGGTCAGGTCCTGCACCGGCTGCAGCGACAGCTGAATCCCGGGCACGCTGCGCGCAGCGGCGAGCAACTGGTCCATCACCGTGGTGAGGCTCGCGGAGCGGTCGTCCTTCGGGGTGAGGTTGATCAGCATCTGCCCCTGGTTCACCGTCATGTTGTTGCTGCCCACCCCGATGTACGAGGTGAGGCTGACGACACTGGGGTTGCGGCGCAGCACCGCGGCGAGCGCCTGCTGGCGCCCCGCCATGGCCTTGAACGAGATCGAGGGCGGCCCGGTGGTGGTCGCCTGGATGAGCCCGGTGTCCTGCAGCGGGAAGAAGCCCTTGGGAATGACGATGTAGAGGAGCACGGTGAGCACGAGCGTGCCGGCGGCGATCCACAGCACCAGCCGCTCGCGCTCGAGCGCCCAGGTAAGCCCCCGTCCGTAGGATTGGAGCAGGCCGTTGAACCACGCCTCGGCCTTGTGGGCCCAGCGGCCCTGCTGGGCGAGCTCCTCGGCGTGCGGGCGCAGCAGCTTGGCGCAGAGCATCGGCACCAGGGTGAGGGAGACCACCGCAGAGATCAGAATGGAGATCGCCAGCGTGATCGCAAACTCGCGGAACAGCCGTCCCACCACCTCGCGCATGAACAGCAGCGGGATCAACACCGCGATCAGCGAGATGGTCAGCGACACGATGGTGAAGGCGATCTCACCGGAGCCTTCGAGCGCCGCCGCGAGCGGCTTTTTGCCCTGCTCGATGTGCCGCGAGATGTTCTCGATCATGACGATGGCGTCATCGACCACGAACCCCGAGGCGATGGTGAGGGCCATCAGCGAGAGGTTATCGAGGCTGAAGCCGGCCAGATACATGATGGCGAAGGTGCCGATCAGCGAGACCGGCACCGAGAGGCTCGGAATGACGGTGGCCGGCACGCTGCGCAGGAACAGGAACATCACCAGCACCACGAGCGCCACGGCGAGGGCGAGCTCGAACTGCACGTCGTTCACCGAGGCGCGGATGGTCGCGGTGCGGTCGGTGACCACGGACAGCTTTACGTTCGCCGGCAGCGAGGCGCGCAGGCTCGGCAGCAGCGCGCGGATATTGTTCACCGTCGCGATGACGTTGGCGCCGGGCTGGCGCTGAATGTTGATCAGCACCGCCGGGGTGCTGTTCATCCAGCTGGCGAGCTCGTTGTTCTCCGAGCCCATCAGCACCTGCGCCACGTTCTTAAGATACACCGGCGCACCGTTGCGGTAGGCCACCACGAGGTTGGCGTACTCGGCGGCGCTGGCGATCTGATCGTTGGCGTCGATGGTGTAGGCGTGCGCCGCGCCGTTGAAATTGCCCTTGGGCGCATCGGAATTGGAGTTCGCGATGGTGGTGCGCAGATCATCGAGGTTCAGCCCGTAGGCGGCGAGCTGGTTGAGGTTCGCCTCGATGCGCACCGCCTGCTTCGGGGCGCCGTTGAGGCTGACGAGCCCGACGCCGGCGACCTGGGAGATCTTCTCCGCGATGCGCGTATCGGCCAGGCTCTGCACCTGGGTGATGGGCATGGCGCTGGACGTCAGCGCCAGCGTCAGGATGGGGGCATCGGCCGGGTTGACCTTGGCGTAGATCGGCGGGGCCGGCAGGCTCGCCGGCAGCAGTCGGTTTGCGCCGCTGATGGCGGCCTGCACCTCGGCTTCGGCCACATCGAGGTTCAGGTTGAGGTCGAACTGCAGCGTGATCTGCGAGGCGCCGGCCGAGGTACGGGAGGACATCTCGTCGAGCCCGGACATCTGACCGAGCTCGCGCTCGAGCGGCGCGGTCACCGTCGCGCTCATGACGTCCGGGCTCGCCCCGGGCAGGAACGTCGAGACCACGATGGTCGGGTAGGAGACCTCGGGCAGCGTCGAGACCGGCAGCAGCAGGTAACCGATCGCCCCGAGGATGACGATCGCAACCATCAGCAGCGAGGTGGCGACCGGCCTCAGGATGTAAGGCCGGGACGGGTTCATGCGTGCGATCCGCCCGGCTTGCCGCCGCCCTTCCGCCGCGCGCCGGCCGCCTTGCCCGCCCCTGCGGCAGGCTTCTCACCCGGCGTGAGCACGTGCGCCCCGTCGCGCAACTCGTCGGCCCCGTCGGTCACCACCGTCTCCCCGAGCCTCAGGCCCTTGAGGATGGAGATGAACGCGCCGTCGGTCGGCCCGGTCACCACGGTGCGCAGCTGCACGGTGTGGTTCGGCTCGACCACGTAGACGAAATTGCTCGACGGCCCGTTCTGCACCGCCGCGCCCGGCACGACCAGCTGGTTCGCGAGCGTGCGCAGGATCAGCTTGACGTTGACGAAGGCGTTGGGGAAGAGCTGCTCGGCGTTGTTGCTGAACAGCGCGCGCATCTGCAGCGTACCGGTGGTGGTGTTGATCTGGTTGTCGATGCTCGCGAGCGTGCCGGTGGCGATCCGATGCAGCATGTCGCGGCTGTAGGCCTCGACGCTGAGCGGATGCCCCTGGTGCATCTCACGGAACACCTCGGCGAGGTCGGTCTCCGGCACCGTGAACAGCACCGACATCGGCTGCATCTCCGTGACGGTGACGATCTGGGTGCTCTGGTCGGCCTGCACCAGGTTGCCGATGTCCACCTGGCGCAGGCCCACCAGGCCCGTCACCGGGGAGCTGATGCGGCAGTAGGAGAGGTTCAGCCGCGCCGTCTCGAGCGCCGCAGTGTCGGCATCGACGATCGCCGCATCCTGCTGCACGGTGCCGAGCTGATCGGCGTAGGTCTGGCTCGCGATCGAGTCCTGCGCGAGCAGACGCTTGTAACGAGCGAGATCCATCCTCGCGGTGGCGAGGGCCGCCTTGGCCGTCTCGAGCTGACCCTGCGCCTGATCGAGCGCGGCCTGGTAGGGACGCGGGTCGATTTCCGCGAGCAGCGCCCCGGCGTGCACCATCTGTCCTTCGTGGAAGGCGATCTTCACCAGCGGCCCGCTCACCTGCGGGCGCACGTTCACCGTCGCGAGCGGCGTGACGGTGCCGAGCGCCTCGATGAGCACCGGCACGTTCCGCGCGGTAACCTCGCCGACCGCAACGGGCATGGGGCCTGCGTTGCGCAAGCCCTTGTGCTGCTGATCCAGGTGGCCGCGGTAGACCGCGAAGGCGATGAGCAGAATGAACACCGCGAGCCCGATCCAGGCGATACGGCGGTGGCGCCGCACCGCGGTGAGATCGGGGGGCGTGGGTGCCAGATCGCTCTGGCTGTCGGGTGATTCCATGGGCGGTGAGACTACCATTTAGGGCGCCGGTTCAGCGGCCCACTAAAGGCAGATTTCTCAAGATTTGTCAGCCACTTGTCACCGCCGGCGCCGCCGCCCTGAGCGCTCGGCGTCCCGTCGACGCCACCGCACGGCTCACCGCAACAGCCCCGCCCCGCAACCGCCGCGGGCAGCGCGCTGCCGCGGCCTGCCCGTCCGTTCCCGCCACGGGCCGCAGAGACGGTCACCCCGCGCCGCAACGCACGGCACGCCGCAGGGCGTCAACGGCACTCAACCCTCGAGCCGTGCGTTTCGGGCCGCGCGGATCACGACCCGCCTCGAGCACCGGACGGGCCGCTCCGGTGGCATGAGCCAACGCCGGCAGAGTCTGGCATTCCCCGGCGGAAGCGGCCTCGAGTGGGTGTCGGACCGCAAGCATCAAGAGGCCATCCTCCGCAGCAAGCCAACGCATTTTCTCAATGTATCCGTAGCGACCCTGCGAAAGGATCAATTCACGCCGGCCCTCCTCGGCTGCCCGCCCGAGTTGCCGGTGATCGGCCAGCGGTTCAAAGGCCTTGCGCCCACTCAGGATCTGCCGTGACGCTCCGTGGGGATCCTCGGCAGCGATGAACTCGATGAGCCGCTCAAGATCAGCGAGCGCCCGCTATGTTGTTTCGACACTCGCCACGGGCGAGCGCCTCGGCGATGAACGCATGGGGTGTCTTGCGCGCGGCGCGCGCCCGCGGCCTGATGCGACGCTTGAGCTGCTGAGGAAGCTTAAGGCGGGTTGCGGCCATGGACCGCTCCGTACTTCACCCCGGGTATTGCCGCGCGCGGCGTGACGCGGCAATTGAGGACAGTCGATGCCAACGCCGGGCGCATCGGGCCGCCAAAACGGGGATGGCGCGGCTCGATGCGCCGGCGCCTGTGCCGGGCGAGGCGGTTGCAACCCGCTGCACCCGGTAGACTCATCCCAGGCCCGCGCCACTCACCGGCGGCCCACCATCGCGCAGCGAGAACGCAATGACCGAACATCACAAGCCATCGCAGAATGATTTTCCGACCTCGGAGCGCACCCGAATTCGACGGCAGCCCAAGCTCGGTAGCTACGCACGTGCGGATGTCTACCAAGTCCTGGATGCCTCGCCGCTCTGCCATGTCGGTTACCTGGTGGACGGGGCACCATGCGTGACGCCGACGCTGCAGTGGCGCAGCGCCAATACGCTGTACTGGCACGGCTCGAACGCGAGCCGGTTTCTGCGCCAAGCCGACGGAAGTCCGGTGTGCCTGACCTGCACGCTGCTCGACGGCTACGTGCTAGCTCGCTCGGCATTCAACCATACCGTCAACTATCGCTCGGTAATGGTGTTCGGCACCGCACAGCTGCTGAAGAGCCCCGAGGAGAAGGAACGCGCGCTGCGCTCGCTCACCAATGGCCTGTTCGCCGGCCGCTGGGAGAGCCTGCGACCGATGGCTCAGAGCGAACTGAACGCAACCACCGTGCTGTGCATGAATATCGAGGAGGCAACCGTCAAGTGCCGGGCGGGGCCGCCGGATGACGCCGAGGAATCGCACGTTGCGGTCTGGTCCGGAGTGATCCCCATCGCGACGCAGCTGGGCACACCGCAGCCGGCGCCCGAGCAGAGCGCACAGGTCCCGCTGCCTCGATCCTTGGCGGAACTGGTGCGCTGCGGCGGTCTGCGCAGGACCTGAAGGATCACCCCGACCCACCGGCCAACGCTGCCGCCGGTCGAGCCGCCGCGGACCCTGCATGGGCCGGGAGAAGGCCCGCGCTGTCTCAGCGCATCGCCTCGCGCTGGTGAACCGCGTCCCGGAACCGAGCAGTCTCGCTCTGCTCGCCGCGGGCCTCAGCGGTCTCGCCGCACTCTCCGGCCGCAATCGACCGCCGGCCGGGCACGCCCGCGGCGCCACTGCGTACCCCTGCAAGCGGTTCCGGACGCGCAAAAGAAGCCGCCGCGACGGCCATCGGGGCACCGGCGCGGCGGCAACGGATCACCTGCAGAGGGGCTCAACAGCCCCCGTGCTCTACCACTTGTACGTGGCGGCGAGGATCACCTCGCGGCCAATCGGGTTCGCGGCATTCGCGTCATACCCAAACGGACTGTTGTAGAACGGCGGGCTGGTGTTGAGCAGATTGTCCACGGTGAGCGTGAACGCGGCCCCGTGCAGCATCGTCCCCTTGGGCGGCGCATACGACAGGAATGCGTTCAGGATCGTCAGCGACGGAATGCCCTGACCGCCCCCGATCGGCTGGAACTGGGCGTTGCGCTGCAACGGGAATGGTCCGGCACCGTTCCAGTTGTAGTACGACCCTTCGTAATTTGTGATCAGATGCACGCTGTAGGCTGAGCGTGCCCAACCCAGATCGAGTGACGCCCCGAGACGCATGGTCGGGAACGTGGTGTTGAACCCATCGGTATTGAGCACGTTGAACCACGCGCCGCTGCTCCCGAACCGCTCTGCCATCTTCAGATCCAACGACCATTGCAGATCGGCGCTGAAGGTGCCGATCGGGGTCGGCCTGTAGTAGCTCTCCGAGCTGTCGATACCCTTCGCCTCCAAGTCGATCGCGTTCTGCTGCTCGTAATTGTAGATGTAGTAGATATTGGCCGGCAGCGCTCCGGTCTGCGGCCTGCTGCCCGCCAGAGCCGCAATCTGCGCCGGCGTGGCGCCACTGGGATAGAGGCTCAGCAGCGGGCTCAGAGCCGGAGAGCTGATGGCAAACGTCGCGAGCGGCGAGGTGATCATGCCGAAGTACTCGACGTTCCAGAACGTCGTGTTGACGCGCAGACCCGGGATTTGCCGCGGATTCCAGGTAAATCCGAAGGACCAGTCCTTGCCCGTCTCCGGCTTCAGATGCGCGTTCGGACCGTTCACCTCCATGCCCGGAACCGCCGCATTGCCGATCGTGCAGAACGGCGTCGCGGCGGTGCAACCCGGCAGGCCGATCGCACCTGGGAAGGTGTTTGGAATCGACAGATTGCTAACGACCGTCGCGCCGCTGTAACCGGACTCGACCGTGACGCCGTTATCCCCGAGGCTGGTCAGCGATGGGGCGGCGAACGTGCGCGAGTAGTCGCCGTGAATCGTGAGGTTCCTGACCGGGCTCCAGTCCACCGCGAAGCGCGGGTTCTCCGTCGCTCCGACATCGCTGTAGTCATCGACCCGGCCGGACACATCCAGCGTCAGGCGCCTGGCCAGCGGGACGTGGTCGTGGCGGCTGAACACCGGCACCAGCACCTCGCCGAATACCGACTTGACGTCGCGTCCCCAGTTCAGCTGAATGTCATTCGATCCGCTGCTGGCCGGTCCGGTGTTGTTCGGCTCCACGGCCTGCTGGGCGATTCCGTAATGCTGGTATTCCGCACCGAGGGCGGCCTTGACCGATCCGGCCGGCAACAGGAACAGCGGACCGTCCAACTTCAGCACGACGTCCTTGAAGGTCTGCAGCGAACTTTCCACAATCGAGCTATTGGACAGATTGCTCAGCACCGAGGCGGAGGTGCCGGCACCGGTCGGGCTCCAGACGTTGAGCGCATTGCCCGTCGTCAACGGCAGATCCGTTACCGCCGTACTCGTGCCCGGAATCGACGGCAGCAGGGGGTTCGCGCCCGCATTGGTCGTGCCGTTGATCGCCAGATCGAAGCAGCTGCCGCAGATCTCACCGATTATCTTTTCTGAATTGTCTGACTCACCGACCGTCGTCCCGAAGGTCGCCTCCCAGGTTCTGCTGAAGTCCCAAACTACGTTGAACCGTCCCATGGTCGTCTTCGTCCCGCCTGACTCGTATGCCCCGGGCCCGAGCAGATTGTCGGCGTTGAAATTGACGATCTCGGAGGTCGCCCCCGGGGGACCCTGGAAGTACGGATTGATCTGACCTGCGCCGCCCGGAGGCGAGCTGCCCGGCCCGTACGCGGTGGCCGAGACATCGCCGCGGGCTTCGGAGGCGCGGTAGTACTCGTTCGAATAGATCAGTGAGCCGTTGAACGAGAGGTTGTCGTTCACCACATGCGTGAGCTTGATCATCGCATCGGTGCGAGCCTCCTGCGGCAGCAGATCCAGCTGTCCGTTCGTGGTGCAGTCTGCCGCACCGGCCGGACCATTGGTGTACGGATAAAGATAGAAGCTCTTGCCGATCTGCGCACTCGCCGGCGAACAGCTGTAATTGTCGAAGTCAGCGCCGCCCATGGCGGAATAGTTGGCGTTGCGGCTGAAGGCGCGCTGGGAATACCCCAACGAGCTGCGCTGCTCGTAGTTGAGCGATGCCATGATGGAGGTATTGCCGAAGTGGGTCCCCCAGAGGACGCCGCCATTCTCTTCGTTATAGCCGTTCGCAAATCCGTACTGCCCCGTCGCCTCGAAGCCGTTGAAATTCTTGCGCGTAATGACATTGATGACGCCCGCAACGGCGTCCGATCCATACGTGGCGGATGCACCGTTCGGCAGGATCTGAATGCTCTGGACCATCAGAGGAGCGATGATATTGGGGTCGGCGAGCGTGTGGGTGATGCCGCCCAGCACCATCCTTTCCCCGTCGACCAGCACCAGAGTGCCGTTGCTTGCGCTCGCGCCCAGGCCGTGGATCGTCGGCGCATAGGTGCCGGCGGCATCGAAGCTGCCCTGCGAACCTTGGGCGGGACTGCCAAAGCCGGTGATCGCCGGATTATTCTCCAGAGCCTGCTGCACGGTCTGCGCGCCGGTTTCGGCAAAGTTCTGCGGACCGATGGTGATGAGACTGGCGCCAACCGGCGCGCGCATGCCACGGATCATCGTGCCGGTCACCACGACCTGTTGCAGCTCCGCCTCCCGAGCGGTCTTCGGTGCAGCGGCGCTGTCCGCCGCCGGCGCGGTCACGGTCTGGGCCTGATCGGAAGCGGCTTTGGCGGGCGTCGCGCCTGCTTGCTGAGCGAGCGCCGGGGCAGCGAATGCGCCGAGCGCGAGCGACATTCCCGCGGCGCGGACGGTGCGCCGGACGAGCCAATGCAGATCGGCCAGCTTCGGTCGATGGGTGTTCGAAATGAGTGCAGTCTCCACAGTACCCCCCCAATCTGAAAGTTGCTAAGACGAACTAGTCCGTCCCGCGTCGCTTTTGAGCAACGCAGGTGTGATTGCGGCATTACTCGACCGGATGAAGCCCCCCCGGCCGCCTCTGCATGCCCCGACAGCGAATTGCCGCGGCGCACCGCATATTCTCAAACCACGTTCAAATTATACGAACTAGATCGTACACGTCAACCACAGATGCTGTTGCCCGCACAGCACAGCAGTGCCATCGCGGCTCGGAAGCGGGAATTTCGGATCATGCGGGCCGAGCGGGGCCTCACCCGCAGGGGCGAAGCCGCAGAGCCCGACGAATTGGCAGGTTCAGGCGCGCAGGAAGCGCAGCACCGCATCGACGATCATCTGCCGATGATGGCGTCGCATCTGCGGATCAGCCAGGTCGCAATCGAACAGCGCGCTGAATGTGTAGCGATTCGACACTCGGAAAAAGCACAATGCCGCGATCACCAACCGCACATCGATCGCGCTGACATCGGCGCGAAACTGGCCGCTGGCCACGCCCCGGTCCAGTACCGACTGCAGCAGCTGCAGGATATTCGAATAGCGCTTACGGATGGCCACCAGCTTCGAGACGAACTGTCCATGGTTGACGTTCTCGACATTCACCAGGCTGATGAAGTGGGGGTGACTCTCGTCATAGTCGAACGTGAGTTCCACGATGCGCCGTATGGCCTCGATCGGCGCCAATGCGTCAATGTTGAGCTGACTTTCGACCGACCGGATCTGTGAATAGACGTGCTCCAGAACGGCCTTGTAGAGACCTTCCTTGCTCTCGAAATAGTAGTAGATCATCCGCTTGGAGGTGCGGGTGCGCTCTGCAATCGCATCGACACGCGCGCCCGCGAGCCCGCGCTGCGTAAACTCCTCGGTGGCGACCGCCAGAATCTCCTGGCGCGAGTTCTCCGCCTCCCCGCGCCGCTCGCTCTTGCGCACCGTGCGTTTGCGGCCGGCGCTCTTGCCCGCCCTCGACTTCCCCTTCGCTGCCGCCGCGGAATCGGTACTCATGTGGTCTGCTCTCCCCGCCGCACCCGACTGGCGCTCCGTCGTAGTATACGCGACGACCCCGCGGACTTGAGCATCTCGGCGGCCATCCCTGGCCGGCGCGGGAACGGCAGCCCGATCGGCTCAATAGCAGTCCTGGACCTGCCGGCATTGGAATGCCGAGAGCGATACGCGCCCGATCCAAGTGGCGAGAAACCCGGAGCGGAAGTCGGACCACACCACGAACATGTGGTT
>JAJZFQ010000157.1 GCA_021805275.1 Pseudomonadota bacterium | reverse complement strand
TCAGCGGCGGGGCGAGCACGAGAATGTGCGGATTGCGGCCCTGCGCCAGATACGGCGCGGCGAACTTGCTGCACATCAGCGTGCCGCGGGTGTTGATCGAGTGCATCAGGTCGAAGCGGCGCATGTCGGTCGCCAGCGTCGGCGTCAAGCTGATGGCGCTCGCATTGTTGACCAGGATGTCGATGCCGCCGAAGACCTCGGCGGTGCGCTCGAGCGCCGCACGCACCTGCTCGTCGTTGCGCACATCGAGCGCCAGGGCGAGCGCCTGACCGCCGGCCGCCTCGATCTGCTCGGCTGCGGTATAGATGGTGCCCGGCAGCTTCGGATGCGGCTCGGTGGTCTTCGCCGCTACGGCCACGTTCGCGCCTTCCCGCGCCGCCCGCAGCGCGATCGCGAGCCCGATGCCGCGGCTCGCACCCGTGATGAACAGGGTCCGCCCGCGCAGGCCCTCGCTGTCCGATGCCCCCATGTGCGCCTCGAGTGCAACGGCCGCCCGGTGCGGCCCGCGCCATCATAGCAGCCATGTCTGTTGCCGCGAGGCGACAGACGGGCCTGGTACATACCGCACAAGCATCAGGAAATACCGCAAAATCACCCCCCGCCCGGCGCTGCCCCGGTACAATGCGCGCCGCTGAATTCCTCGGCTAAACAGAGAGGTACATGCACTTGGCGGCGATCAGCAGCGAGCGGGTGCTGTCGGTGAAGCACTGGACGGACACGCAATTCACCTTCACCACGACGCGTGATGCGGGACTGCGGTTCGAAAACGGTCAGTTCGTCATGGTGGGTCTGCAGGTCGACTCCCGTCCCCTGCTGCGCGCCTACAGCATCGCCAGTGCGAACCACGAGGAGTTCCTCGAGTTCCTCAGCATCAAAGTCCCCGACGGGCCGCTCACCTCCCGCCTGCAGCACATCCGCGAGGGCGACGAGGTGCTCATCAGCCGCAAGCCCACCGGCACGCTGGTGTTGCATGATCTGAAGCCCGGCAAGCGGCTGTACCTGCTCTCGACCGGCACCGGGGCGGCGCCCTTCATGAGCGTCATCAAAGACCCGGAAACCTACGAGCGTTTCGATCGCGTGGTGTTCGTGCACGGCGTGCGCTGGGCGCGTGAGACGGCGGTGGTGAAACACCGCATCGAGGAGCTGAAGGCGCACGATCTGCTCGGGGAGTGGGTGAGCGAGAAGCTGCTGTACTACCCGGCCGTGACGCGCGAGCCGCACGCCAACCACGGGCGGCTGACGACGCTGATCGACTCGAACCGTCTCGCCTACGACCTCGGCCTGCCGCCGCTCGATGCGGCCGACGACCGCGCCATGGTCTGCGGCAGTCCGGCGATGCTCACCGACACCTGCACGCTGCTCGACGGACGCGGTTTCAAGATGTCCCCGCACATCGGCGAGGCCGGCGACTACGTCATCGAGAGAGCGTTCGTCGCGCGCTGAGCGGCCGCATCGGCGCGCGCGGCCATGAGCCACAGCAGCGCACACACCGCCACGGCCAGCGGCACGATCATCACGGCCGTGCCGAGCGAACTCGCATCGGAGATCCCACCGATGATCGAGGGCGAGATCACATCGCCGAGCGCGTGGATGACGAACACGCTGAGCGCCACGGCGCAGGCGCGCTCCGCCGGACTCACCAGGTTGACGATGACGGTGTTGATCGGCCCGGTCGACATGAACAGCAGCAGCTGCGCGGCGGTGAGCGCGCCGTAGAAGACCCACGGCGTGCCCGCGGCGAGCGCCAGATACGTCGCCGGCACCGCGAGCGCCGTCACCGCCCCCGACAGCCACAGATACGCCTGGGCGGAGTACTTCAGGCCGTAATCCCCGAGCCAGCCGCCGACGAAGGTGCCGAGAAAGCCGGTCACCACCACGATCTCACCGAACCCGGCGGTGGCGCTCACGGCCGCCACGCCCCGCACCCGCTCGAGGAAGGTGGGCATCCAGAAGGCCATGCCGCCGAGGGCGAACGTGTAGGCCGCATAGCCGAGCACCGTCAGCCGGTAGGCGCGGTTGCGCAGCAGCCGCGCATACACGCCCCAGGAGCCGGCCGGTGCCGCCGGCGCCGCGGCTGCACCGTCCTGTGCCCCGCGCGGTGGATCCGGCAGCCGCCACACCCACACCGCCAGCACGAGTCCCGGCACGCCGGCGACGTAGAAGGCCGCTCGCCACCCGTAGTGGGCCGCGACCAGACCGCCGACGATGTACCCGAGCGCCGCACCGACCGGAATCGCCATGTTGAACAGCGCGAACGCCCGCCCGCGCGTGCGCAGCGGAAAATGATCGGCGAGCAGCGACGGGGCGATCGTGCCGTAGGCGGCCTCACCGATGCCGACCGCGGCGCGCGCACCGAGCAGCTCGAGGTAGCTGCGCGCCAGCCCCGAGAGTCCCGTGGCGAGGCTCCAGAGAAACACCCCGATGGCAATCGGCCGGGTGCGCGAGCCGCGGTCCCCGATCCGACCGAACAGCGGCGCGGCCAGCATGTACACGATGAGAAAGCCGCTCATCAGCGTACCGAGTTCGAAGTCATCGAGCCGCAGCGGACCGCTCTTCAGTTGCGGCAGCACCGCGGAGACCACGTAGCGGTCCAGATAGTTGAGCAGGTTGATTCCGGCCAGCACCGCGAGCGAAATGCCCGAGGCGCGCCGCAGCGTGCGCGAGTGCTCCTGCCCCATCGGCCCGGCGCTCAGGCGGCCACCGGGGATGCGAGCGTCGTCTCGCTGAGCTCGGCGAGCAGCGGCAGGCGGATCTCCGCCACCCAGTGTCCGCCGGGTCGCGGCGCGGCCTCGAAGGTGGCCCGCTCGCCGAACTGGATCGCGAGCCGCTCGCGCACGTTCTTCAATCCGATCCCGTCATGCCCGGTCGCCTCATTCTGATCGATGGTGTTGCTCACCCGCAGCGTCAGCGTGGAGCCGACTTCGAACGCCTCGACGCGGATCTCGACCGGATCGGGATGACCGGCCAGCCCGTGCACGACCGCGTTCTCGATCAGCGGCTGCAGGATCAGGCTCGGCACCCACGCACTCGGGAAGGCCGCCGGCCCCGGCACCTGCACGGTGAGCCGGTCCGAGAAGCGCCGCTGCTGCAGCGTCAGGTACAGCCGCGCAAACTGCAGCTCATCGGCCAGACGCGAGAACTCGCGCTCCCCGGCATGCAACAGCCGGCGCAGCAGATCGGCCAGCTGCACGATCATGCTGCGCGCATCGGCCGGGTCGCCGTCGATCTGACCGTGAATGGTGTTCAGCAGATTGAACAGCGAGTGCGGCGAGAGCTGCATGCGCAGCGCCGCCAGGTGCGAGGCGGTCAAGGCCCGCTCGAGCGCCGCGGAGCGGATCTGCGAATCGCGCAGGCGGCGGTAGACATCAAACCCGCTCGCCAGCGCCAGACCGAACCCGTAGGTGAGCAGGAAGCTGGTCGCGCTGGCGATCCAGATCTGTGCCAGCGGCGCGATCGGCCGCTTCGGGCTCGGCGGGAAATGGATCAGCTGACGCATCACCTCGTGGACGCCCATCAGCACCGAGTCACCGAGCCAGAGCGTCGGCTCGGCGAGCACCGCAAACCCCACGGCCAGCAGCAGCTGCACCGGCAGGCGCCGCCAGAACGGCGCCCAGCCCAGGCGCAGCGAGCTCCACACGCACCCGAGCAGCACCGGGTAGAGAAACAGATGCTGCAGCAGCCGGGCGCGCCAGGGGGCGAAGACGTGCCCCACATGCATCGCCGTGAGACTCGACTGCATCTGGTTCGCATAGAGCACGTCGGAGAGCGCCACGTAGATCCAGAACACCGTGACGATCAGCAGCAGGGGTCTAAATCGTGCGTTCATGGGCCCAATGCTACCCTGACGGCGCCCTCCTCGGCGCGCCGCGCGGCGCGCCGAGGAGGGTCATGACGGGGCGCAGGCGCTCCGGTACAGTCTCGCCCATGGAAATCTTCAAGGAATTTCGCATCGAGGCGGCCCACCGCCTGCCGGCGGTGCCCCCGGAGCACAAATGCGCGCGCCTGCACGGCCACTCCTTTCGCATCGGCGTCCACGTCGAGGGTCCGATCGACCCGGTTCAGGGCTGGGTGCTGGATTTCGCCGATCTGAAGCGCGCCTTCGCACCGCTGCACGAGGCGCTCGATCACCGTTACCTGAACGAGGTGCCGGGGCTGGAGAACCCGACCAGCGAGCGGCTGGCCGTGTGGATCTGGCAGCGCCTGAAGCCCGCCCTGCCCGGCCTCAGCCGCATCACGGTGCGCGAGACCTGCACCAGCGGGTGCGAGTACCGCGGGTGAGCGCGCGCTAGCGGCACGCGCCGCCGAGCAGCCCCGCCTTCAGCGCCTGCCCCGGCGGGTGCGTCCCCAGCCAGATGCCGAGGAAGGCCCGGGCAAAATCCGCCCCGGGGACGGTCCCCACGCGTTTGCCATCGAGTCGATACTCGATGCCCTGCCCCGGCAGGTGCACGAACGTCATGGTGTGGCCCGAGCCGATGCCATGCATCCAGCCGTTGAGCTCGGCGATGCGCCCGTGCAGGCGTGCGAGCGCCTGCGGCGCACTCGCCTTGAACCCCTCACGCCAGGCATCGCGCAGCTCCCCGGTGGTCACGTGCCAGAGGAAATGCAGCACGATCTCGTTCGGCTGATCGGCCGCGAGGATGGCGGCGG
>JAJZFQ010000101.1 GCA_021805275.1 Pseudomonadota bacterium | reverse complement strand
GCCACCGCGCACACCCGTTGCAGACACCACACGCGATTCCCCGCCGCGTGGGTGCGAAGAGATCCGCACCGATTCGGCGGCGAAAGATGTCGGACTCAGCCGTGCGAGATCCTTCCGAGCGTTAGATGCGACCCCCGGAACGAGCCCACCGCCTAGCCCGTGCGCCGCGGGCCACACTCACCGTGCCGCGCTGCGCTGCGCAGGAGGCCGGATGAGGTGTTCCGTTTTGGAACACTCCGGCGTTGCGTTGCGCAACACGGCGCACTCCGCAACGCGGCCGAAGCGATGTTTCGGGTGGCGCTTTGGATGGCATGTGCCTTGCAGTAGGATTCTCCAGACCGAATCCACCGCGAGGCATCTTCCATGTCCATCCAACCCAGCACCCATGGTCGCGTCAAGATTGCGCTCAAGGCGCGCTACGAGAACTACATCGGCGGCCGATGGGTCCCGCCGGTCAAGGGCGAGTACTTCACCAACCTCACACCCGTCACCGGGGCCGGCCTGTGCGAGATCGCGCGCTCGGGCGCCGCGGACATCGAGCTCGCGCTCGATGCGGCGCACCGGGCCCGGGCCGCCTGGGGCCAGACCTCCCCGGCCGAGCGCGCCCTGGTGCTGAACCGCATGGCCGATCGCATGCAAGAGAAGCTCGAGTACCTCGCCACCATCGAGACCTGGGACAACGGCAAGCCGATCCGCGAGACGCTCGCGGCCGATCTGCCGCTGGCGATCGATCATCTGCGCTACTTCGCTGGCTGTATCCGTGCGCAGGAAGGAGCGCTCAGTCAGATCGACGAGGACACCGTCGCCTATCACTTCCACGAGCCCCTCGGGGTGGTCGGGCAGATCATTCCGTGGAACTTCCCGCTGTTGATGGCCACCTGGAAGCTCGCCCCGGCGCTCGCGGCCGGCAACTGCGTGGTGCTGAAGCCGGCCGAGCAGACGCCGCTGTCGATCCTACTGCTGCTCGAGCTGGTCGGGGATCTGCTGCCGCCCGGGGTGCTGAACGTGGTCAACGGCTTCGGCGTCGAGGCCGGCAAGCCGCTCGCCTCGAGCGCACGCATCGCCAAGATCGCCTTCACCGGAGAGACCACCACCGGCCGGCTGATCATGCAGTACGCGGCGCAAAATCTCATCCCGGTGACGCTCGAACTGGGCGGCAAGTCCCCGAACGTGTTCTTCGCAGACGTCTGCCGGGCGGACGATGATTTCTTCGACAAGGCCATCGAAGGCTTCGTCATGTTCGCGCTGAACCAGGGCGAGGTGTGCACCTGCCCGTCGCGGGCCCTGATCCAGGAGTCGATCTACCCGCAGTTCATGCAGCGGGCACTGCAGCGCGTCGCGCAGATCAAGCAGGGCGATCCGCTCGACCCGGCGACCATGGTCGGCGCCCAGGCCTCCGCGGAGCAGATGGAGAAGATCCTCACGTACCTCGAACTCGGCAAGCATGAAGGCGCCGAGTGTCTCGCCGGCGGGCAGCGCACCCGGCTCGCAGGGCCCCTCGCCGAGGGATATTACATCCAGCCGACCGTCTTCAAGGGCCACAACCGCATGCGCATCTTCCAGGAGGAGATCTTCGGCCCCGTGGTGTCGGTCACGACCTTCAAGGACATGGACGAGGCGCTCGCCATCGCCAACGACACGCTGTACGGACTCGGCGCCGGCGTGTGGTCGCGCGAGGCGAACACCTGCTACCGCATGGGACGAGCCATCCAGGCCGGTCGTGTCTGGACCAACTGCTATCACGCCTACCCGGCGCATGCGGCCTTCGGCGGCTACAAGCACTCGGGGATCGGACGGGAGACCCACAAGATGATGCTCGAGCACTACCAGCAGACGAAGAACCTGCTGGTGAGCTACTCCCCGAAGGCACTCGGGTTCTTCTGAGGCGCACCGTGACGAGCGCACGGGTCAGCGCCACCGCCGCGGCGCTCGAGCTGATCGGGCAGCTCGTGACGCGCCACGGTGCGCTGATGTTTCACCAGTCCGGGGGCTGCTGCGATGGCAGCGCCCCGATGTGCCTGGCACGTGGGGAGCTGCAGATCGGTGCGCAGGATGTGTACCTGGGGCAGATCGGCCAACAGCCCTTCTACATCGGCGCGGCGCAGTTCGAGTACTGGCGGCACACGCACCTGATCATCGACGTCGTGCCCGGTCGCGGCGGGATGTTTTCCTTGGAAGGTCCCACCGGGATGCGCTTCATCACCCGCTCGCGTCTCTACACCCCGGAGGAGGAAGCCGCGCTGCCGCCCGTGCGGTGCGGGCCAGCCGGCTGAGCGGTGCCGGCCCGCCGCGGATTTCTGCAATAATGGAGCCCATGGAGGGGTTCACGCTGCTGTTCATTCTGATCGTCGCGGGCGGCATGGCCCTTGAGCTGTGGCTCGCCACTCGGCAAAGCGCCGCGGCGCGCGCGCATCGCGATCAGGTGCCCGAGGCCTTCGTCGGCCAGGTCTCCCCAGAGGCCCACCGTAAGGCGGCCGATTACACCGCCGCCAAGGTCCGCCTGGCCCGCATCGGCACCGTGCTCGATGCACTCCTGACGCTCGCTCTGACGGTCGGCGGCGGCATCACCGCGCTCGATGCGCTGTGGATGCGGACCGGGGAATCCGAGTTGTGGCGCGGCACGGCCGTGATCGCCTCGGTGAGCGTGCTGGTGATGCTCGTCAATCTGCCGCTATCGCTGTGGCGCACGTTCGTCCTCGAGGCACGCTTCGGCTTCAACCGCACGACGGTGCGGCTGTATCTGCTCGATGCGGTCAAGGGGATCGTGCTCGCCGTCGTGCTCGGGGTGCCGGTGGTGCTCGCGGCGCTGTGGCTGATGGCGCGTGCCGGCAGCCTCTGGTGGCTGTGGGCGTTCGGCGGCTGGGTGGTGTTGACGCTGCTGCTCAGCTGGGCCTGGCCGGTGGTGATCGCACCGCTCTTCAACCGCTTCTCGCCTCTCGCCGATGCGGCGCTGAAGGCGCGCATCGAGGCGCTGCTCGGGCGCTGCGGCTTCACCTCGAGCGGCGTGTTCGTGGTGGACGGCTCGCGCCGCTCAGCGCACGGCAACGCCTACTTCACCGGCTTCGGGCGTCACAAGCGCATCGTATTCTTCGATACGCTGCTCGAGCAGCTCGCGCCGGTCGAGATCGAGGCGGTGCTCGCTCACGAGCTCGGCCACTTCCGTCTGCACCATGTGCGGGCCGGACTCGCCGCCTCGATCGCCGTGATGTTCGCCGCGCTCGCGCTGCTCGGCTGGCTCGCCCGTCAGGCCGCGTTCTACCACGCCCTCGGAGTGGCGCAGCCCTCGGCGCACGCAGCCTTGCTGCTGTTCGCATTCGCCGCACCCGCGGTGCTGTATTTCGCAACGCCGCTGAGTGCGCTGTGGTCGCGCCGGCACGAATACGCCGCCGACCGCTTTGCCGGTGCGCATGCCGATGCGCACGCCCTCGCCAGCGCGCTGGTGAAGCTCTATGGCAACAACGCCAGCACGCTCACGCCCGACCCGCTCTACAGCGGGTTTCACGATTCGCACCCGCCGCCGCTCGCACGCATTGCACGCCTGAACGGCGTGTGAGGCGCGCGAGTCATCGACCTGCAACATCGGCCGGATAGACTGCGCTCGCCGTGAAGATCGCGGCACCGGCGATGACGCTGCGCGCGCCGGTGCCGAGCCCGCCGCGGCAGTGAAACGCCCGATGTCATCCCCAGCCTCACGCGGAGGCCCGAGCGAACGGTGCATAGCAACCCTGGCGTCCCGGACAGCGCGCCCCGCGCCCTGTTCGCGGTGAGCTCCCTCGGACTGGGTCACGCAACCCGCACGCTGGTCGTGATCCGCGAGTATCTGCGGCGCGGCTACCTCGTCACGGTCGTGTCCGCCGGCAACGCGCTCGCGTTTCTGCGCCTGGAACTGCAAGACGAGGCGGCCGTGCAGCTGTGCGAGATGCCCGATTACCCGCCGCTCGAGCGGGGCAGCGGCTGGCGGCTGTATGCATACCTCGCGCTCGATCTGTTCAGGACCTGGCGCGTGATCCGCCAGGAGCGGCGCACCGTGCACGCCCTGGCGCCGGACTACGACCTCATCTTCAGCGACGGCCGCTACGGCTTTTACAGCCGGGCCACGCCCTCGTTCATCCTGACTCACCAGATCGCCTTCCTGCCCCCACGCGGCCTGCGCGAGGCCTCCTGGCTCACCGGCCACATCAACATCGTGGCGCTGCGCCGCTTCGATTGCGTGTTCATCCCGGACTTTCCCTACCCGAGCGCGAACCTGGCCGGCAATCTGGCCCACTCGCACAACCTGCATCGCTGCCGGCACGCGTTCGTCGGCATCCTCTCCTCCTATCCGCAGCGCAGCGCGGTCGCCGACATCGACTACCTCTTCGTGATCAGCGGTTACCTGCTCGAGCACAAAGACGCCTTCGTCCGCTCGCTGCTCAGCGAGGCGGCCGAGTTGCCCGGACGCAAGGTGTTCATCCTCGGCAACGCCGCCGCCGACAGCGCCCAGTACGCCGCGCTGCAACGGGAGGATCTGACGATTCACGCAGTGGCGAGCGGCGCGCAGCGCCAGGAGCTGTTCAGCCGCGCCCGCTGCGTGGTCACGCGAGCCGGCTACACCACGATCATGGACCTCATCGAGCACGGCAAGCGCGCGGTGCTCATCCCGACCCCGAACCAGACCGAGCAG
>JAJZFQ010000205.1 GCA_021805275.1 Pseudomonadota bacterium | reverse complement strand
TACCAAATTGGTATTTGCAGTCAAGCCTGTGTGCATCACTCGGCGGAGTCTGCCCGCCCCGCGCGCCGAGACCCTGGCTCCGATGCCCGGGCCGGCGGCGCCTGTGGTTCCGCGCCTCCGTGCCCATAGCTCCTCGGTCCAGCCCCCGCACCTCGAGCGTCTTCGCTCGACGTAGATCTCTTTCCCATCCTGGATATTTATTCTTCCTCTTGGATATGGCTCCTAACTCTTGGATCGACCGGGATCGAAAGCCATTGTGCGCGCGGTCGGGGCCAAAAAATCAAAACGTCAATTTCTGAAAACGCTGTTGTTATCGGCGCTTTCGTGATTTTCATTCTCCCGGCCGAGCTGTTAATCACCTGTTGATAACTCAGCCAGAAACGGACAGCACCCTGCCAAAAGAGACGCACCTGCCCAGGTCTCCTGCCAGAAAAGACGCACACCGAAGGCCTTCCAGAAGGCATCCCGATGGGTTCCCGCAAGCCTTACGGCGCGCGCGAGCTCTTGAACAGGGCGTCCTACTGCGACCGCACTGATCAGCCCGGCAGGGCGTCGATCTCCCGCATCGCGGCCCGGGCCCTCTCCGCCTCTGCGACGCTACGCTCTGGTTCTGGGTCGGCTCGCTCCACGCGTAGCCGACCAGCCTGCTCAGGCGCACCGCGCGGGACGTGCCGCGATCCACGAAACCCACCAGCCGGTGGTACAGCAGTGTTCCTACATCGGACAGACCGCGCAGCGCCGTCATGTCGAGGTGCGCGTATTGACCCCCGCCGGCCACCACCGCCGCGAGACGCGGGTTGATGACGATTGTGATTTCGTCATGCGCTCGGCAGGACACGTGGATGGAGCGCGTGACGGAATCTCCGAGCACCGACTCCATCTCGGTGTTCTGTGGTGGCACCCTCAGCGGCCGTGCGACCGGCGCGTCAGTGTTCGCCTCCACGCCGTCCCGCCCGGCACGGGCGACGATAGCGACGAGCACATGCAGGTCGTACGCCTCCAGGGCGGTCGCGGACCGCGAAGTGGATGTGCACGCCCGCGTACTCCGTATACAGGTCCATTTTGGGACGCTCACCGCCCTCGCGCCGCTCGAACAGTCCTCGCACCAGGCAGTGCGCGCGGTCCATATGGGCGTAAGTGGTGAGGGCCTTCTGCGGCCGCTGAGTACCGATGCTGCGCACGACGGGCGACACACCCGCAGGCGGTGGCCCCTTACCCGCCCCACGAGCAATGTCCGCGGCCCGCTCCAGCCGGCTCATTGCGCACTGAACCGCCCTAGGTATTCCGGAGAACGCCGGATTTGGGTCAGGCCGCAATGGCCAGACCGGGTTGCTGACGATAGTACTCCGTTTCGAACTCCGCCGGTGGCACATGCCCGATCTGCTCTAGCAGTCGGACGACATTCCCTGGCCGACAGTGCAACGTGGTGCGACATCCACAGCAGTCGCGGATGTTGCAAGTCCTGTGAATCAGTAAACGCTTGGCCAACAATTGATGAGTCGATCCGGTTTAGATCTTGAACAAAACTCGTGGCGCGAGGCCGCTTCTCGATCTCTCTAATCGCAAGAGTCCAGTGTTGCTGTACCAAAACACGTTGTCTACGGATGATGGGCCAACGCAACTCGAGGGCTGCGCGCACCAGAATACGACCACCCCAACACCAAGCCCAAGAGCGGCAGGATCGCCGCTGCAACGGTAAAAACCGTGAACGGATGCAGCCACGCGATTCTTGCGTCAAGCTCCACAATGGGCAGCCCGATCAGTGCCCACAGAATAAAGCACAGGTATGCGGTTGGCGCGATCGCGGCGCAGACAAACTCCGCACGACCTCCCCCGCGACCCCGCAGTATCTACCCTGCCAGGAAGCAGAGGACCCCAGAGCTCAGTACGACGAAATAGCTGTCAGCCATGACTACTGGAACACGAATCTCCCGTATTCCGGGCCAGATGATAGTGAGCATGTGTTGCGCGAAAGCGGCCAGAAAACTCGCAAGCGCTGGCAACGAGACAGAAACCAATAACTTGTGAAGTTTCACTTTTCAGCTCCGTCATCAGCATTGCCGCAGCGTTAACCCTACCTCCAGTATGCGAACGTCCGCAATGCGCCCAACGTTCGGTGACAGCGCCGGTCGCTTCTGCCCGGATGCACTCCCTCCCGCCGCCCGGATTCCAGCGCTGCGAAACTCACTGCGGCCGGACAGTACCGCAGTCTGTCGCGCTTACCGAGCTTCAGTACACGGCGGATGGGGTCGGGCATCGTCGTCTGATAACGATCGGTGACGGTTGATTCAGCGACAAGAGTCGCACCTGCGGCGGTCACGGCAATTCTCCCAGAGACACAGGCGCGTGGTAATGCAATTGCACTACCACGTCAATGCCTTTTTATTCAATAGCTTACGAGGTCTCAGGCGCCACAATACTTCAGGTTGCGCACGGCGGCGATCATCGGCTCTTGAATGTCCACGTCCGGGCCCGCTTCGGCGCCCCTGAGCGTCCGCACGTGGCTGAGGGTGACCACTCCGCCATCCGACTACCCTTCAGCTTCAAGCGCTCGTGGTACTCAAAAGCAGCTGGCAGCTGGACCCCTGACAGAACATCGCTTCCGTTGCCCAGAGCAGTAGGCGTCGCCTGCGGATTTTGGCGAATCCTGCCCCGCCACCCACCCTAGGCTTCTCGGCGAGCGCAGCTTGGCGAGCGGTGGACATCCGCAACCGCGCGATCCACCGTCCTAGCCCCTGCAGCGTAGTCATCACACCCCTGCGGTCCGGTGTGTCACTCGCCGAACCAACCGCAAATCCGCTCGTAGACCTGATCGGAGCTCAGTAAGCCCAGATGGCTCGTGCCCCTGGCTGTCCACTGGTGCGATCGAGGAAACGCCAGCCTGCGCCGAGAATCTGAGTGATGCCCGAGAGCACTTGCGATCGGAACGAGTCCGTCGCCAATCCACTGATCTCGGTGAGATGACGGCGCAATCCCGATCGTTGCGGCGATGGTGTAACACTGCACGTCCCTCGGAAGCGGCAGGGAGCCGCACGGGTTGCTGCGCTTCGCAGAGCGCTCGCGCCCGCTCCAGTCCTCCTCAAGCACGCAGCCGTGACGCAGATCCATGATACCGGCACTGCGCACCCTCCCCAGCGCCGTCAACGGCGCGGTGTAGGGCGTCTTATCCAAGAGAAGCTCGAACCAATGGCCGGCACGCTCAAGTGGAACGCCGTGATGCGGTGTGCCGAGAAAGACGAGCTTGCGCAGCTTGCGGGGCCAGGCGTGACCCGCCTCCGAGGCGTGATGGTGGGCGCTACGCGCCACAAGCCCGCCCATGCTGTGCGCAAGAATCGACACTTCACTCAGTGGAACCGGCCAGGCGGAAACCAACGCCTCGAGCATCTGCGCGAAGGCCCGTCCGTTCGCCGAGATATGCAGGCCCGTGTTGTACTGTAAATGAACCACGGTGTAGGAGAGATCGCGCGCGAGTTCTGCACCGTGGTTATGCCCGTGGCGCTCCCAGAGGCGATCGTTGCGGCACAGTCCGTGCACCAATATGAGCACTTTGGCGCTCGGCGTTCGAATGCCCGCCGCAAGGCCGTCGCGCGTAAGCTCCAGCGCTTTCCCGTCGCGGCGCATGTGCATCGTCACGGCGAGCGGATTACCGGTTTCAGCAAGATAATCGCCCAGCACACCGTTCAGCGCCGCAATGATGGCTTCGCGCGCGGGGGAAGGTTCGACATGCCCCAGCGCGGGCGCGACGGCGTTCAGCGCCAGGTCGATGCCTCCGCCGACTGCACGCGTGATGCCGCGAATGCTCGTGTAGACCATCGCGGTAGCGCTGCGCAACGTGCCGCCGCCGATCCTGCTCGCAAGCCGCGTCGGTCTCCTCGCAATGTGCGTATGCACCGCCTCCACCAGCCGCGTACTGCCGGAGATCGCATCGACAACCATGCGAGACACGCCGCGGAAATCATTCAAGCTGTTGCGAACCGCCTCGGTCATAGATTTACCTCGAGCGCACCGCTTTCAATGCACACTCCAAGCCCTCGGAAACCCTGCGAATGATGCCAACTTGGTGTCGGCACATCCGTATGAACCCGGGCGAGTGACCTCACCTCCGTCGCAACTCGCGCACGCCGCCAGTCTGGCGGTGATCGCCGCGCTGCAGATCCGCCAAGTCTCGCCCCCCTCTGCGATCGGATCGCCGCGCTCGGCATGACCACCGCCATGAACCGGAGAAGGGAATTGACTCAGATCCTGCCCGCATTTCGGGGCAGAAGATCGACAGTGCCGTCACACAGCGCTTCTTTTCGACGCTGAGCACCGGGGAGGCGACATCCCCTCATATGTCGAAGCCGGAAGCGCTCCGTGCAAGCTCGCGATATATCCCTGGATTGTGCAAGCCGGTCCGCCTGCATTCATCACCTGGACACGGGATCGCGGGCCGAATGCAACACTCGATCAAAACGATGCCCGAGAGATTCGCGGCGTAGGGATCAATTCACCTGCGCCAATCCGCGCGGCAGCTCCGAGTTGCGCTCGCTGCGGGATTGTTCAGGAACCCGAGTTGGCGTCGCGATCGCCCACGGAATCGATCAATTACGGAGACCGGGCCGGCTCCGACCGCCGCTGCTGCTCCTCACGGACCTGCTCGAGCGTCAGGCGCGTGGCCTTCGCAACGAC
>JAJZFQ010000215.1 GCA_021805275.1 Pseudomonadota bacterium | reverse complement strand
GGCGGGGGATCGAACCCCGGACCTTCGCATTGCGAACGCGACGCTCTCCCAGCTGAGCTACCGCCCCACGCAAGGGCGGCGATTCTAGCTATGATGCGCGCGGAAGCCAAGGCCATTTTAGGAGCTGGGTCATGCTGGCCATCGGCGCGCACGCCCCCGAGTTCACCCTGCCCGATGCGGACGGCAGATCCGTCTCCCTGAAGGCGCTGCTGAAGCACGGACCGCTGGTGCTGTACTTCTACCCGGCGGACTTCACGGCCGGGTGCACGCGCGAAGCCTGCCAGATCCGCGATCTGCACCCGCAGATCGAATCCGCTGGGCTGCAGGTCGCCGGCGTCAGTCCACAGAGCCCCGAGAGCCACCGTGCGTTTCGCGACAAATACCACCTGCCCTTCATCCTGCTCTCGGACGTGGACCGGTGCGTGATCCGGATGTACGCCGTGCGCGGCCCGTTCGGTCTCGGCGTGCGCCGGGCGACCTATCTCATCAGCCCCGCCGGCCAGATCGTCAATGTGGTCGCAGCGGACCTGCGGATCGGCGTGCACTCGCGCTTCGTGCGCGAGGCGGCCGCACAGGCGCCGCCTGCGCCCGAGCGGCGCTGATTCAGTTATGCATGCGCAGCACCCGCGCCGGACCGTAGCGCGGGATGGTGACGATGTACATGTCCCGCTCGGCGGCGGGCGGGATGTGATGTCCGCTCAAGGCATGCACCAGGTCGGCGATCGACTGACGGCCACACACCACCAGCACGCTCTTGCCGGTCTGCTGATCGAGGATCTCAGAGGCAATGCTCTCCCCGCCGCGGCTTGAGAGCACCACCGGATGCAGTCCCAGGAGCTGCGCGATCGGCTCGGCCGTCTGCTGCGCACGGCGGGTCTGACTGACGTAGATCGCGCTCAGCCCGTCCCGGCCCGAGGCGGTGGCGAAGCGCTGCGCCAGCACCTGCGCCTGCTGACCGCCGGCGGCCGAGAGCGGTGCGTTCGGGATCGAGCCGAGTTCACCGTTGGCCGACGGCACCACCACGACGATGGTATTGGTGGCCGAGGTCCACAGCGCCAGAACGACCCCGGCCAGGGCGAGCACCGCGAGCAGACTGAGCCAGACCGGAGCCAGGAACGGACGTCGGCGGCGGGTGATGGCCGGCGCGGTTGGATCTGCGGTGTGTGAAGGCATCGTCTGTATTGTCTTTCCGGCGAGAGCCCGATCGAGAGTCCGTGAAGTTCATCACACTGCCCGGGCAAAGTCACCTTTACATTCCGGGGCAATTGCCTGTGTGCGATGCCGGCGCCCAACCGACCCGCTCCGGGACCATCCGCCGGGCAAAGAATGACGACCCCACGAGGTCTCGATGTCTTCTGGCGGACACACAACGGTCATAAAACGGGTGCTCGAGCGCCGGGTACACGAACCCGAAGCTCGAGAAGACACCACGGCGACCGTTGCGGTCATGCTGCGCGTGCTGCCGCCGCCGCACGCGCTGCTGTCGATCCGCGCTCCGGACACCCGCAAGCACTTCGAGCAGCGCATTCACCGCGAGATGCTCGATGTGCTGATCTGCGAGGAGCACGAGACGCTCGATCAGCTGCGCGAGCAGTTCCGCAGTGTGGTGATCACCGACAGCCTGCCTCTGGTGCGACGCATCCGGGCCCAGAAGCTGCCGCGCGAGCCGTTCATCCTGTACGTCGCCCCGAGCGACGCGTTGGAAGAAATCGACTCCGGGCTGTTCGCCGGCGCCGATGACTGCCTGGCCCGCCATGCCGGTGAACCCGCGCTCAAGGCACGGCTCGGCACCGCGCGGCGCATCGCCGAGCTCGAAGAGGTGCTGCGCATCGCGCTGATCGAAAACCGCGAACTCTCGACCACCGATGAATTGACGCGCGTGGCGAGCCGGCGGTTCTTCGGCAAACACTTCCCGCGCGAGATCGATCGGGCCGCACGCTACCGCCGACCGCTGTCGCTCATCCTCTGCGACATCGATTTCTTCAAGAACGTCAACGACACGCTCGGCCACGCCGGCGGCGACGAGATCCTCAGGCAATTCGGCGCGCGGCTGCAGGAGAGCCTGCGCCGCGGCGTCGATTGGGTCGCCCGCCTCGGCGGGGAGGAATTCGCGGTCATTCTCCCGGAGACGAACTACGACCAGGCGCTCGATGCGGCCCGCCGGTTGCGCGCCTGCGTCGCCGACCGGCCGTTCCAGGCCTCGGGCAACGAGGTGGAAGTGACGGCGAGCTTCGGCATGTGCAACCTCCAACAGGTGCCGCTCGGTGAGCGCAAGACCGCCGATCACATGCTGCGCATCGCCGATGCGGCGCTCTACCGCAGCAAGCACGCCGGACGCAACCGCGTCACCGCCACGCTGATGCCGATGAACCCGGTGCGCAGCGAGGCCACTGAGATCGACGAGCTGCTCAGCCGCTGAGCCGCCCCAGAGCGCGCACCGGTTCGAGCCG
This sequence comes from Pseudomonadota bacterium, assembly GCA_021805275.1. Next base: position 2,224 of record JAJZFQ010000215.1, on the reverse strand, counting down.
GCGCGCCCAGGTGCCTCTCTGCGCCCCGCCTCTGGTACCATAAAGGAAGCTGTGCCGCCTGTGCGGCGCGCAGCGCTGCGGGGGTACCGTGCGATATCTCACCTATCTGCTGCCCTGGCAATTCTCACCGACCGCCTGCGTGGTGTTCGGGCTGACCCTCGCGCTCTACGTGCGCGGCTGGGTGGTGCTGCGCCGAGGGCGCGTGCGCCTGCGCCCCTGGCGAGCCCTCGTGTTCGGACTCGGCCTTGCGCTGAACTACGCGGTGCTGCAGACGTACTTCGATTTTCTGGCGCAGCACATGTTCTGGATCCACCGCCTGCAGCACCTGATCCTGCATCACATCGGGCCGACGCTGCTGATCCTCTCCGCGCCGGTGCCGATCCTGCGCGCCGGCATTCCCGCGCCGCTGTGGCGCCTGCTCAATGTGCCCTGGGTACGCACGCCGCTGCGGCGAGTCTGGCACGGCCTGCAGCACCCGCTGATCGCACCGGTCCTGTTCGTCGGCCTCATCTACTTCTGGCTGATCCCCTCGGTGCACTTCACCGCGATGATCGATACTCGCCGCTACGAGCTGATGAACTGGAGCATGCTCATCGACGGCATCCTCTTCTGGTGGCTGATGCTCGCGCCGCGCGAGGCCCAGGGCGAGAGCGCGCTTCGCTACGGGGTGCGCTACATCGTGCTCACCGCGGTCGCGCTGCCGCAGATTGTCCTCGGCGCCTACATCGCATTGACGAGCCACCAGCTCTTCAGCATCTACGCGCTGTGCGGGCGCGCCTGGGCGATCAGCCCGATGCTCGATCAGCAGATCGGCGGCCTGCTCACCTGGATCCCGGCGGCCATGATGTCGGCAGTCGGTGGCATCGTGGTCATTTACCGCGTGCTCTCCGAGGAGCGGCGCATGATGCTCGCGCCTCGAGTCCCGGCCACCTCGAGCGCCTCGGCGGGCGCCACGGCATGAGAGTGCGCGCACTGGCCGGCGTGCTTGCGCTCGTGCTGCTCGGCGGCTGCGTCCACCGCCAGCTCGGGCAACACATGACCAATGTCGCCGGTCTGGTCGTACCGCTGCAGTTTCACATGAGCAACCAGAACGGCGCGCCGGTCAGCGCCGCGAACTACCGCGGCAAGGCCGTGCTGCTCTACTTCGGCTACACGCACTGCCCGGATGCCTGCCCCATCACGCTCTCGACGCTCGCCGATGCGATCGCACAGCTCGGCGGCGAGGCGAGGCGCGTGCGCGTATTGTTCGTGACGGTGGATCCGCGCCGCGACACACTCTCGGTCCTCAAGCGCTACGTGAATGACTTCGGGCCGCAATTCGTCGGCCTGCGCGGTACGCACGCGCAACTGACGCGGATGATCAAGCGCTACCGGGTGTCCTACCACGACGAGAAGCCCGACGCGCGCGGCGCCTACGAAGTCGACCACAGCAGCGCAGTGTTCATCTTCGGCCCGCGGGGCCACGCCCGCCTGTTGGCGCAGACGGGCGCTCCGGCGAGCGTGATTGCCGCCAAATTGCGTCACCTGCTCGGCGCCGATTGAACCGATCGGACCTTGCCAAGGCGGCGCTGCGCGCTACCATGAGGCCGTGGTGTACGGCCGCCCCCCGCCCCAGACTCTGACCCTCATGCGCGACGGTGCGCATCGAACCGTGCGTTGAGCGAGGGCCCATCCGTGGACGTGACTCCCGAAAACGCCGCGGCGGCGCCCGGCGCCTGCGTCTCGGTCTTTGCGGCCACGTGGCAGCTGCTGCTCGGCATGGGCATCCTGATGCTCGGCGCCGGACTGACCAGCACCGAGATCAGTCTGCGTGCCACGCTCGAGGGGTTCTCCGCGCCCGTCACCGGCCTGATCATGTCCTGCTACTACCTGGGGTATCTGTTCGGCACGGCGGCCGCCCCACGCCTGGTCTGCCGGGTCGGACATATCCGCGTCTTCGCCGCCATGGCGGCCCTGGCGGCCGCCGCGGTGCTGCTCCAGGGCATCCTCATCAACCCGTTCACCTGGGGAGTGCTGCGGGGCGTCTCGGGCCTGTGCTTCGCGGGCATTTACGTCGTGGCCGAGAGTTGGTTGAACGACCGCTCGAGCCGTCTCACACGCGGCGTGCTGCTCGCGGTCTACATGGTGGTGCTCTACATCGGTCTGGGCAGCGCACAGTTCCTGCTGATCCCGGCGGACCCGAGAACCGACCGCCCGTTCATGCTCGCCGCGGTGATGATCTCCC
>JAJZFQ010000010.1 GCA_021805275.1 Pseudomonadota bacterium | reverse complement strand
GACGGCCAAGCCCGAAGGCGAGAATGCCGAGGCCTGCACCAAAGATCGCGAGCGAGCCCGGTTCCGGAACGGAGTTGGTCACCGGTGTCAGAGACAGACCACCCGATTGAAGATCCGTCGTCGCCAGTGTGTTGGAATAGGCAGATGTATAGTTCTGCCCGTTGTAAGAATACGGGTTGTCGAGCGAAGCGAAACTGCCGCCGTTGAATCCGACCAGGGAGTTGGTCATGAATCCCAAATCCAGTGTGTTCCCCGATCCGTTGATCTGGCCCAGCACGTACTCGTTGATCGAATTGAGGCCGTCCAATGAGGACGGTCCGGTGAACGCGAACGACGTACCGCTGCCGACCTGCAAATTGAAGGACTGAATGGAGCCTACCGTCGTGTCGATGCTGACCGTTCCGGACAACGCGCTGCCGCCTTGGAACAGTCCCGAGGCATAAAACGTTGTCACGACGTCCGAAGGCGGGGTGGTTGTACCGCCACCGCCACCGCCACCCCCTGTGTTAACGACGAGTGCCTGGGCGACGGAGCCTGATCCGGCAAGGAGCAGAATGCCCGCACACAGCGCCGGCAGAGTCCCAATTGATTTTCTTACCATGGTCGAGATCTCCTGGTGAGTCGCGCTCACGTGACGGAAGAGATTCAGGCGGTGATTTAAGGCAGCCTTTTTATCGTTGCGTTGCAAGCAGCAAATTCCGGGCCTAAAAAATATTTGTTAGAAAAAACAGTACATTAAGATGCTTATGCCTCCTGCGGTGATTTTTGAGTGTAAAAATTCTCGACACCTTGTGCCTCGGGCAGCGTGCCGAACAGTGCGCGTTGAGTTGCGCACCTGAGCCTGTAGCGGGCCGGGCGATTTGTGCCCTCGGACCGATAGACACCACTGCACTCGGACCTTCAACCGCAGCGCCTTGTCGAGTGCCACGTCGGGTTGCTCACGGTCACTCAATGGCAGCTAGAATTTACCCATGCCAACCTCCCGAGCGCCCCACTGGCGGCCCTCGCCGCTGCTTGTCGCCTCCGCGGGCGTGCACGGCGGTGCGGCCGCGTTGCTCCTCGCCCAGCTCCAGCTGTGGCCCTGGGCGCTCGGCGCCGTGGCGGCCAATCACGCGCTGCTCACCGCCGCGGGCCTCTGGCCGCGCAGCCGGCTGCTCGGCCAGAATTGGACGCACCTGCCCGCCTCGGCCGGCGCCGCGCCGGCCCGCATCGCCCTCACCCTCGATGACGGACCGGACCCCGAGGTCACCCCACGGGTACTCGAGCTGCTCGAGCGCCACGGCGCACGAGCCACCTTCTTCTGCATCGGGGAGCGGGTCGCCGCCCATCCGGCGCTCGCCCGGCAGATTGCCGCCGCCGGGCATGCGCTCGAGAACCACAGCCAACGGCACCTGGCGACCTTCTCCCTGTTCGGACCGCGCCGCCTGCGCGCGGAGATCGAGCGCGCCCAGGACACGATCGCCTCGGCGGCCGGCACGCCGCCGCGGTTCTTCCGCGCCCCGGCCGGGCTGCGCAACCCGTTTCTCGACCCGATCCTGCAGCGTCTCGGGCTGAGGCTGGCGAGCTGGACGCGCCGTGGCTTCGACACGCGCGAGCGCCGTCCGCAGCGGGTGCTCGGCGCGCTCACCCGTGCGCTCTCGCCCGGTGACATCCTGCTGCTGCATGACGGCCACGCGGCCCGCACGGCCGCGGGCTCCCCGGTGGTCCTGGAGGTGCTGCCGCGGCTGCTCGCGGCGCTGCGCGCCGCCGGCCTCACCCCGGTGACCCTGCGCGATGCGCTCAGCGCATGAGGCCACTCGCGCTCAGTCATTTCACCGCCACGAGCGCGATCGGCCGGGGTCTCGCCGAGACGCTCGCGGCGCTCGAAGAACAACGCGGCGGGCTCGCGCCGTGCACGTTCGAGACGGTGGCGCTGCAGACCTGCGTCGGGGAGGTTGCGGGGATCGACTCGGTGCGCCTGCCGGCGCCGCTCGCACGCTTCGAGTGCCGCAACCACCGCCTGGCGCTGCTCGGACTGGAACAGGACGGCTTCGCCGCAGCGGTGCGCCGCCGCGTGGCGCGGCGCGGCCCGGCGCGCATCGGGGTGCTGCTCGGCACGAGCACCTCCGGGATGCTGCAGACCGAGCTCGCCTACCGCGCGCGCCCCCCCGGGGGCGCCCTGCCCCCGGACTTCGACTACGCCGCAACGCACAACCCGTACGCGCTGGCGGATTTCGTGCGCCGAGTGCTCGGACTCGAAGGACCCGCCGCAGTGATCTCCACCGCCTGCTCCTCCAGTGCCAAGGTCTTCGGCGCGGCCGCGCGGATGATCGGTGCCGGGCTGATCGATGCGGCCGTGGTCGGCGGGGTCGATACGCTGTGCCTGACGACGCTCTACGGCTTTCACGCGCTGCAGCTCACCGCGCGCGGCCCCTGCCGGCCGTTCGATGCGGCGCGCGAAGGGATCTCCATCGGCGAGGCGGCCGCGTTCGCGCTCCTCGAGCCGCTCGAGGACGCCGGTGACCTCGACGCCATACGGCTCACGGGGGTCGGGGAGTCGAGCGATGCCTACCACATGTCCTCGCCCCACCCGCACGGACGCGGAGCGCTCGCGGCGATGCGCCAGGCGCTCGGCAGCGCCGGGCTCGAGGCGGCGCAGATCGAGTACATCAACCTGCACGGCACCGGCACTCCCAGCAACGACAGTGCCGAGGCGCGCGCCGTGACGGCGCTGTTCGGCCGCGCGGTGCCGGGGAGCTCCACCAAGGGCGCCACCGGCCACACGCTCGGGGCCGCCGGCGCGCTCGAGGCGGTGATCAGCGCCCTGGCATTGCGTCACGGACTGCTGCCGGGGGGCCTGAACACCACGAGGGTGGATCCGGCGCTCGAGGTCGATTACCTCACCGAGAGCCGCCGCGCGCCGCTCACACGCGTGCTCAGCAATTCCTTCGGCTTCGGCGGCTCGAACTGCAGCCTGGTGCTCGAGCGCCACCCGGGGGGCGCATGAGCGAGGGCACGGCACGACTCGAGGCCTACGTGCGCGGGATCGGCCTGCTCGCCCCGGGGCTGGCGGACTGGACGCTCGGCGCGGCGGTCCTGCGCGCCGAGCAGCCCCACACCAGCGCGCCGATCGAGCTGCCCGCACCGGTAGCGCTGCCGAGCGCCGAGCGTCGCCGCACCGGCGCGACGGTGCGCCTGGCGCTTGCCGCAGGCCTCGAGGCGCTGCACGGCTCGGGCCTCCAGGGCGCCGGGCTCGCCACGGTGTTCGCCTCCTCGGGGGGCGATGGGGCCATCTGCCACGAGATCTGCTCGGCGCTCGCCACGCCCGAGCGGCAGATCTCCCCGACCCGCTTCCACAACTCGGTGCACAACGCCGCCTCCGGCTACTGGAGCATCGCGCTCGGCGCCACCGCCTCCTCCACGGCCCTCGCCGCCTACGACGGGAGTTTCGCCGCCGGACTGCTCGAGGCGCTGAGCCAGCTCGCCGCGACGGGCCGGCCGGTGCTGCTCGTCGCCTACGAGACCGACTACCCCGAACCGCTGCGAACGGCGCGGCCGATCGCAGCGCCGTTCGCCACCGCGCTGCTGCTCGATACCGACCCGGGTGCGCGCACCGCGGCGCACCTGCAGGCGAGCCTCACGGCGCACCCGGCCGATACCCTTCCCGAGCCGTCCCTCGAGGCTCTGCGCGCCGGGGTGCCCGCGGCCCGCGCGCTGCCGCTGCTGCGGCGCATCGCCCGCCGTGACAGCGGCCGCGTGGTGCTGGACTACCTGCACGATCTGCGGCTTGCCGTGAGCATCACGCCATGTCCGTGACCCGGCCGCCGCCTGCCGTTCGGCTGCAGCGCCGCTGGCTCGAGCAGCACATACCGCATCAGGGCCGGATGTGCCTGCTCGAGGAAGTGCTCGGCTGGGACCTCAGCGAAATCCGCTGCCGCGCCGCGAGCCATCGCGGGACCGACAACCCGCTGCGCTCGCGCGGCCGGCTCGCCGCGGTCGCGGGCATCGAGTATGCCGGACAGGCGATGGCCGCCCATGGGGCGCTGATCGCCGGGCTGCGGCACACACCGATTCGCAACGGCTATCTGGCGAGTGTGCGCAATCTCGTGCTCGCAGTGAGCCGCCTCGATGACATCGAGGCCGATCTCGTAGTGCGCGCGCGGCGCATCGCGGGAGATGCCGAGACGGCCCTTTATGCGTTCGACCTCACCGCCGGGGAGCGGGAGCTGCTCAGCGGCCGCGCGGGCATCGTCTTCGGCGCATTCGGCGCGACGGAAGCGCCCCCATGAGCACACCGAAGCGCGCCCTCGTGACCGGCGGCAGCGGCGCCATCGGTGCGGCCATCTGTCGGCGCCTCGCCGCCGCCGGCCACCACGTGTACGTGCACACGCACCAGGCCCTCGGCCTCGCCGAGGCGCTCGCCGAGGACATCCGCGCCCGCGGCGGCAGCGCCGAGACGGTGCAGTTCGACGTGACCGATGCCGCCTCGACCCGCGAGCGGCTCGCCGCACTCACCGGCCCCATCCAGATCCTGGTCAACAACGCCGGCGTGCACGATGACGCGGTGCTCCCGGGCATGCGTCCCGAGCAATGGCACCGGGTCATCGACGTGTCGGTGAATGGATTCTTCAACGTCACCCAACCGCTGCTGCTGCCGATGATCCGCACGCGCTGGGGACGGATCATCAACATCTCCTCGGTGGCCGCGCTCCTCGGCAACCGGGGCCAGGTCAATTACGCCGCCGC
>JAJZFQ010000013.1 GCA_021805275.1 Pseudomonadota bacterium | reverse complement strand
GCGTCTGGCCGAGTGATGCGAACTTCATGCTCGCCGAATTCGAGGATGCCGGCGATGCACTCGAGCGCGCCGCCGCGGCGGGCTTGCTGGTGCGCGATGCGCGCGGCTACCCCGGACTCGGCCGCGCTCTGCGCATCAGCGTCGGCACGCCCGAGCAGAACAGCCGACTTCTGGAGTCCTGGTCATGAGCGCCCCGGTACCCACTCTGTTCGTCGACCGCGACGGCACGCTGATCGAGGAGCCGCCCGATCACCAGGTCGATGCGCTGGAGAAGGTGCGCTTCATGCCCGGCGTGTTCGCCGCACTCGAGGCGCTGCAGCGCCGCGGCTACCGTCTGGTGATGGTGAGCAATCAGGATGGACTCGGCACGGCGTCCTTCCCGCGAGCGAAGTTCGACACCGTACACGACTTCGTGCTCGAGACCTTCGCCGCACAGAACATCCGCTTCGAGGCGGTGTTCATCTGTCCGCATCGGCCCGAGGACGGATGCCACTGCCGCAAGCCGGCCACCGGTCTGCTCGAGGCGTACCTGCGCGAGGGGAGCGTCGAGCGCGCTGCGAGTGCCGTGATCGGCGATCGCGACACTGATTTGGCCTTTGCCGCGAACCTCGGTGTGCGCGGGCTGCGGGTGCGCCGCGAGGGCGCGCCGCACGAGACCTGGCCGGCGGTCGTGGCTGAACTGACCGCCCGCCGCGCGCAGATCACGCGCCGTACGCGCGAAACGGACATCGAGGTGCGGGTCGACCTCGATGCCACCGGACCGCACCGCATCGCCACCGGCCTCGGCTTCTTCGATCACATGCTCGAGCAACTCGCCGCGCACGGCGGCTTCGCACTCGAGCTGTCCTGTCGCGGCGATCTGCACATCGATGAACATCACACGGTGGAGGACTGCGCGCTCGCCCTCGGCGAGGCGCTGCGCCGCGCGCTCGGCACCAAGGCGGGAATCGCCCGCTACGGGTTCGTCCTGCCGATGGACGAGGCGCTCGCACAGGTGGCGATCGACCTCTCCGGTCGTCCGCTGTGCCGCTTCGAGGGCCGCTTCGAGCGCGAGCGCGTCGGTGAGCTGCCCACCGAACTGGTGCCGCACTTCTTCCGTTCGCTCGCCGATGCGCTCGGTGCCGCGATCCACGTGAGCGTCACCGGGGAGAACAGTCACCACATGATCGAAGGCTGCTTCAAGGCCGTGGGCCGTGCGCTGCGCCAGGGGCTGCGCCGCGACGGCGAGGTGCTGCCGAGCACCAAGGGCGCTCTGTGAGCGGCACGCTCATCATCGACAGCGGCGGGGCGAATCTCGCCTCGCTGCAGTACGCGCTCGAGCGGCTCGGTGTCGCGGCCCGGGTGAGCGCCGAGGCGCGCGCCATCGTCGCGGCCGACCGGGTGGTGTTGCCCGGTGTCGGCTCGGCGGCCGATGCCATGCAGCGATTGCACGCCGCGGGCCTCGCCCCAGTGCTGCGCCAGCTCACCCAACCGGTGCTCGGCATCTGCCTCGGCATGCAGCTGCTCTTCGAGCGCTCGGCCGAAGGGGACACCGAGTGCCTCGGCATCCTGCCCGGCACGGTGCGCCGGCTCGAGCCGAGCACGACGCGGCCGGTGCCGCACATGGGCTGGAACCGTCTGCAGGGACTCACCGACGATGCGCTGCTGAAGGGGCTCGACACCGAGGCGTATTTTTATTTCGTGCACGGCTACGCCGCGCCGCTCGGCGCCTTCACGCGGGCCCAGACGCACTACGGGGAGGACTTCTCCGCGGTGGTCCGTCAGGGCAACTTCTGCGGCGTGCAGTTTCATCCGGAACGCTCCGCAGCCAGCGGTGCACGCGTGCTCGAGAATTTTCTGGGACTGACCTGATGCTGCTGATTCCCGCCATCGACCTGCGTGCCGGCCACTGCGTGCGGCTCTATCAGGGCGACTTCGATGCCGAAACGCGCTATCCGGTCGAGCCGCTCGAGCTGCTCGGGCGCTACCGGGCGTTCGGCGCAAGTTGGGTGCACGTCGTCGATCTCGACGGGGCACGCGACGGTGAGCTCGGTAATCGCGCCACGATCAGCGCCCTCGCCGCCGAGCCGGGCGCGCGCCTGCAAGTCGGCGGTGGCATCCGCTCGGCGCAGCGCATCGAGGCGCTGCTCGAGGCCGGGGTCGGGCGCGTGGTCATCGGCAGCGCCGCGGTCGAGCGCCCGCAGGAGGTCGGCGCGTGGCTCGAGCGCTTCGGCGCCGAGCGGATCTGCCTCGCGCTCGATGTGCGCCTCGATGCCCACGGGGCGGCGATGGTCCAGACCCGAGGCTGGCGCGAGGCGGCGGCGGTGACGCTCTGGGAGGCGCTGGATCGCTACCCGGCGGGCACCGTACGCCACGTGCTGTGCACCGACATCGAGCGCGACGGTGCGCTCGCCGGCCCGAACCTCGAGCTGTACGCGACCGCCCGAGCGCGCTTCCCGCAGATCGCCTGGCAGGCCTCCGGAGGGGTGCGCGATGCCCGTGATCTGCATCAGCTCGCCCGCGCGGGCGCCGCCGCCGCGGTGAGTGGCAAGGCATTGCTCGAGCAGCGCATTCCTGTGCAGGAGTTGTCCGCATTCTTACCCGACGCATCATCCCCTGCCTAGACGTCCGCGACGGCCAGGTCGTCAAGGGCGTGCGCTTCCGCGACCACCGCGTGGTCGGGGACATCATGACGTTGGCCCAACGCTATCGCGACGAGGGCGCCGACGAACTGGTGTTCTATGACATCACCGCGAGTCCGCAGGGCCGCTCGGTCGATCGCAGCTGGGTGCAGCGCATCGCGCGCGTGCTCGACATCCCCTTCTGCGTCGCCGGGGGCATCCGCTCGGTGGCCGATGCCGAGGCGGTCCTCAACGCCGGCGCGGAGAAGATCTCGATCAACTCCCCGGCGCTGTCGGACCCGGACCTGATCGACGCGCTCAGCCGTCGCTTCGGCGCGCAGTGCGTGGTGGTCGGCATCGACAGCGAACGGACCGCGGCCGGCCACCGCGCCTTTCAATTTACCGGCGACCCCGGCCGCACGCGCGAGTCCGGCCGCGACGTGCTCGAGTGGGTGCGGGAAGTCCAGGAGCGCGGCGCCGGGGAAATCGTGCTCAACTGCATGGGCAGCGATGGGGTGCGGCAAGGCTATGACATCGAGCAGCTGCAGGCGGTGCGCGCGGTGTGCCGCGTGCCGCTCGTGGCCTCCGGCGGAGCCGGTGCGATCGAGCATTTTTCCGCTGCATTTCGCGATGCGGGCGTCGATGCTGCGCTCGCCGCCAGCGTCTTCCACGACGGCGTCATCGCGATCGGGGCACTGAAGCAGGCCCTGCGCAGCGCCGGCATCGAGGTTAGGCCATGAACAGCGCATCGGCTCCCGGCGCGCCCCTGAGCCCGGCGGACATCGAGCAGCTCGATTTCGACAAACAGGACGGCCTGCTGCCGGCGATCATCACCGATGCGGCCGGCGGCGTCCGCATGCTCGGCTACATGAACCGCGAGGCGCTGCAGGAGACCTTCCGCCGCGGCCGCGTGGTGTTCTACAGCCGCAGCCGCGCGTGTCTGTGGGAGAAGGGGGAAACCTCCGGTCACACGTTGGAATTCCTCGACGCGCGCACCGACTGCGACCGCGATGCGCTGCTGATCCGCACTCGCCCGCTCGGGCCGGTCTGTCATCTCGGCACGAGCGGCTGCTTTGGCACGACCGAGGCGCCCCTTGCCTTCCTCCACGAGCTCGAGGACGTGATTGCCGAGCGCATCGCCGCGCGACCCGAAGGCAGCTACACCGCGAAGTTGTACGAGCGGGGCACCACCCGCATGGCGCAGAAAGTCGGTGAGGAGGGCCTCGAAGTGGCGCTCGCCGCGGTGGCCGAAGGTGAGGAGAAACTGCTCGCGGAGTCCGCCGACCTCCTCTATCACCTGACGCTGCTGCTGCTCAGCCGCGGTCTGTCACTCGAGCGCGTGGTGGCGGAACTGCGCGCCCGCCACGCGAGCCGCGGCTGAGCGGGCCGCGTCAGCGGCGCGGCGTGCTCGCCCCGGCGGGCAGACCGACCGGGCGCGGCGCGGCGCCCCACTCGCGCGTCTCGCTGCGCTCGAGCTGCGCGAGGGCCTCGCGGCGATCGAACTCGGCGCGGGCCGCATCGAGCTCGGCCAAATGACTGCGCGCCCAATGCGCCAGCTGGGTCACCGGCTGACGCAGGGACTGCCCGAGGGCGGTCAGTTCGTACTCGACGCGCGGCGGCACGACGGGGAAAACGGTGCGTTTGACCAGTCCGTCGCGCTCCAGGCCCCGCAGGCACAGCGTGAGCATGCGCTGGGAGATGCCCCCGATCGCGCGCTTCAGATCCGAGAACCGGCGCGGGCCGTCGGCGAGCATGATGATGATCAGCACGCTCCACTTCTCCCCGACGCGGGCCAGCACCTGGCTGATCTTCGGGCACTCGGTACTTTGAGGACAGCCGTCCGTGCGCTGCGCGCCCTCCTGGGTTACGCCGGTTTCACTCTGTCGCATGACTGTGCCTTCTTGTGTTCGTGCCGCGCGGACTTACATACTTAGCCTTGGTACTGATTTTATACTATACCGAGGCCACCCATGAAACTCCTGCACATCGACACCAGCATTCTCGGCCAGAACTCCGTCAGCCGCCAATTGACCGCCGCCATCGTCGCGCGCCTGCAGGCCGTGCACCCGGCGCTCGAGATCCGCTACCTGGACCTCGGTGCCGAGCCGCTCGCACACCTGTCCGGCGCACACCTCGCCGCCGCGCAGGGGGCCACCCCGGAGTCGGCCGCGCTGGCGCTGGATCTGCAGCGCGGCCGCGAAGCGCTCGAGACCTTCCTCGCTGCCGATATCATCGTCGTCGGCGCGCCGATGTACAACTTCACCGTGTCCTCGCAGCTCAAGGCGTGGATCGATCGGGTGTGCGTGGCCGGCAAAACCTTCCGTTACGGCGACACCGGACCGCAGGGGCTCGCCGGCGGCAAGAAGGTGATCATTGCCTCCTCGCGCGGCGGGTTCTACGGCCCGCAAACCCCGGCCGCCGCCCTCGAACACCAGGAAAGCTACCTGCGCGGCGTATTCGCCTTCCTCGGGATCACGGAGGTGACCTTCGTGCGTGCCGAGGGCGTTAACATCAGCCCCGATCAGCGTCAGGCCGCGATTACGGCCGCCACGGCCGAAGCGGCCCAACTGGCCGCCTGAGCCCAGATCGAGCGATCTCACCCCGACCGGAGAGTGCCGATGAATACTCCTGCGAACCGCAGCGTTGAGCGCCTGGTGCGCGGCATGCCCACCTCGGACGGCGCCGGCGTGAAACTGACGCGCGTGATCGGCCAGCCGCAGCTGGCCGATCTCGATCCGTTCCTGATGCTCGATGAGTTCGGCACCGACAATCCCGGCGACTACATCGCCGGTTTTCCGGATCATCCGCACCGCGGCTTCGAGACCGTGACCTACATGCTCGATGGGTGCATGCGTCACCGCGACAACCACGGGCACGAAGGGGTGCTCGTTCCCGGCAGCGTGCAGTGGATGACGGCCGGACGCGGCATCATCCACTCGGAGATGCCCGAGCAGCAGGAAGGACGCATGCGCGGCTTTCAGCTGTGGATCAACCTGCCGGCGCGCGAGAAGATGACCGCCCCGCGCTACCAGGAGTTCGATCCGCAGCGAATCCCCAGAGTCGAGACGGCCGCGGCGCGCGTGAAGGTGATCGCCGGAACGGTCGAGGGCGTGACCGGCCCGATCGCGCAACCGGCGACCGAGCCGACTTACCTCGACATCGAGCTCGTCCCGGGCGGGCAGTTCACCCATGCGCTGCCCGCCGGGCATGCGGCGTTCGTCTATGTCTACGAAGGCGCGGTCGCCATCGGTGCGGGCGAGACTGCCACTGAGGTCGACAGTCACGACCTGGCGGTCCTCAGCGACACCGGCGCGGTGCGCATCGAGGCACGCGCCGGTTCGGGCACGGCGCACGCCCCGGCGCGGCTGATCCTCGTGGCCGGCAAGCCGCTGCGCGAGCCGGTGGCCAAGTACGGCCCGTTCGTCATGAACACCCGCGAGGAGCTGATGCAGGCCTTCCAGGACTTCCAGAGCGGGCGGTTCTGATCCCGTGGCGCGCCGCTTCGGCGGCGCGCCTGCGATCCTCGCGGCTCGGGCACCGGTTCGCGTCCTATACTGGGGCGATGAACCTGCACCATCTGGCCATCTTCGCCACGGTCGCCGCCACCGGCAGCCTCACCGCCTCGGCGCGCAAGCTGCACGTCTCCCAACCGGCGCTGTCGCGCGAATTGAAGGCCTTCGAGCAGCGGCTGGGCGTGACGCTGTTCGAGCGCCACGCCAAGGGCATGCGTCTGACGCAAGCCGGCGAAGTCCTCAATCGCTATGCGGTGCGGCTGTTCGAACTGGAGCGCACCGCCGAGGCGGCGATGCAGGAGATCGCCGGAGCGCTGCGCGGCCGGCTGACCCTCGGGGCGAGCAACACCATTGGCACCTACGTGTTGCCGCCGCTGCTGGCGGCGTTCCGCCGGCAGCGGCCGCGGGTCGAGATCTCGCTGTTCGTCGGCAACACCGAGCAGGTCTCCCAGGGCGTGGACGACATGCGCTTCATGCTCGGGTTCATCGAAGGGCCGCTGCACCTGCAGGGTCTGCGCAGTAGCGTTTTCCAGCACGATGAAATCATGCCCGTCGCCGCCCCGGATCACCCGCTGTTCGCTCGTCAGACGCTCGAGCCTGCGGATCTCGCCGGGGAGGCGCTGCTGATGCGCGAACACGGCTCCGGGACCCGCGAGCTGATCGCTGCGGCCCTGCAGCGCCAGAACATCACCCCGGGGGAGACGATGGAATTCGGCAACACCGAGGCGCTCAAGCGCGCTGCGGTTCACGGCGGCGGCATCGCCTGGCTGCCGCGCATCTGCATGCTCAACGAACTCGCCGACGGCAGCCTGCGCACGCTACCGGTGCGCGCACTGACCATCACCCGCCCGCTGATGATGGTGCAGCGCGAGAGCGCGCATCTCGAGCCGGCGGCCGAGGCCTTCGTGCGCCTGCTGCAGCACCCGATCGACACGGCGGTTTAAGGGCGCTCGGCACCGCGGGACTCCGCACCGAGCAGGTCGAGGATCTTCTCGATCGATTGCGGGTCGGTGGATTCGACCTCGATGGACGCAAGCCCCTCATCCGCAGCCGCCCACTCGAGCTGCTGCCGTTGCCACTCGAGCACCGCGGTGTCGGCCTCCGAGGGGTCATCTCCCTGCGCGGGGCGCGCCCGCAAGCGCTCCTGCAGCACCGACAGCGGCGCGGTACAGCGGACCCAATAGGTCGACGTCTGCGCGCGTGCGCCCAGTTCCCCGAAGCATCGCCGCTGCGCACGGCGCAGGAACGTCGCATCCACGATCACGGTGTAGCCCCCGAGGAGCGCATCGTAGGCTTCCCGCGCCAACTCCTCGTACACCCGTTCGCTCACGTCGGCGGCATATAGCCCCGTGGCGAGTCCCGAGCCGGACGGCTGAAGCGGCTCGAGGCCGGCCAGGCGCTTGCGCTCGACGTCCGAGCGCAAATGCACCGCATCGAGGCGCTCGGTGAGCTGCCGGGCGATCCACGTCTTGCCGGAACCGGACAGTCCGCTCATCAGCACCAGGCGCGGCTGGCGCACCGCCAGCGCCGCGGCGGCGTGGGCCACCAGCCGCTCAAACTCCGCGCGCAGCACCGAGCGTCCCGTCTCCGCACGGGTGGCCGCCGACAGCGCCGCGACCTTGCCGCGGACCAGCGCCCGGTGCGCCTCGTACAGGCGCAGCACCCGGCACGCGTGATAGTCGCCGCAGCGCTGCAGATACGAGGTCAGAAACGCGTGCGCATGTCGCCGATAGCCGCGCGCCGTCAGATCGCTGGTGAGAAACGCGATCTCATCGGCGACGTCGATCCAGCGAAATGCCGGCTCGTACTCCAGACAGTCGAACGGCACGAGGCGCCCCTCGCGCACGATGAGGTTGCGGCTGTGCAGGTCGCCGTGGCACTCGCGCACCCGCCCGCTCGCCCGACGCAGCGCCATCGCCGGACTCGCCTCTGCCAGGCGCTGCTCGAGCGCGACCTGCAGAGACGACACGCTCTCCCGCCGCCCGAACACCTCGGCGGCCGTGGCACACTCGCGCAGGTTCTCCGCCAGCACCGTGCGCACGTGCTCCGGCCGGCCCCAGGGGCTCTCCTGCGTGACCGACGGGAGCGTGGCATGAATGTCCGCCAGGCTCCGGCCGAAGGTCTCGAGCACCTCGAGCGGCAGACGACCCTCCGCGAGGCGCTGATCGAGCTCGTCCGCCGCATCGAATCGCTGCATCCGCACCGCGTACTCGAGCACCGGGTGCGCATCGGTCGAACCGCTTCGCATGCGCAGGTGCCTGCCGGCCGCGACGATGTGACACACCTCGAGATACAGCTCCGGGGCGAAGCGGCGATTGAGACGCAACTCCTCCTCGCACAGCCACCGGCGATACTCGAGCATGCGCTGATCGACGAACGCATAGCGCACCGGGCGTTTGATTTTGTAGGCGAACGCACCAGCGAGCAGCACCCAGGAGATGGGGGTCTCGATCACCGCGACCCCCTCGACTGGATGGGGATAGGCGTGCGGGCTCAGCAGCCCACTCAACTCCTCCGGCAGCAATTCGCCAGCGCCCTCGGCAAGCACTCGATGGGATACCCGTGCGGCTGTCATGGGTCCACGTCCTTCGTTGCGGATACGGTGCGGATCAACGCAGACCGCGGCGCCGGGGGCGCGCGCGACCCGTCCTGCGCCGCGACGTCCCAGATCGTTGCGGACGTTGGGCTCGAATTGCACGGCACGCTCGCGCCCGAAGGCGGGCGGCGGGTGCTCTCCCGGAGAGCCTCGCCAAGACCGCGACGCTCTGCGTCCGGCCCCCGGGCAAGCGCGCCACTCGCATCGTCCCTGAGGGATCCTCTGAGCACCCCGGCGGACCGCGGGGACGGGCCCCCTGGGAGGCCACCGATGGCCATCGTCAACCCGGGCACCGGCACATCCGTCTCGGACCTCGTGGCGCGACCGCCGTCAGCGCGCAGGGCCTGATCGACCACCGCGTGCCGCTCTCCAGGCGCAGAGGCCGCCTCACCCCCCGTTCGGGTCACGATCCGTGCGCCCTACTGCGGCGGCGAG
The DNA here is from genome assembly GCA_021805275.1 of Pseudomonadota bacterium. Next base: position 10,145 of record JAJZFQ010000013.1, on the reverse strand, counting down.
TCACCGCGTGCCCGGGTTCGCGCCTCCATCTGCTGCCGATGTTCGGCGCGGATGTGTTCGCGTTCCTGAGCCGTACGTGCTGCCCCCAGCTGCGCCTGATAGTGGGCGACTTCCTGGGGCGTCATCCTCGAATAGCCGTAGATTTGCTCCCGTTCCTGCTGGCGCACTCGCTCCTGGGCCCGAATCTGCGCCTCGCTCGGCGCCGCTCCGAGGTGCTCATGACGTGCCGCGGCGCGCTGCTGCATCAGATGCTGATGCTCCATGCGGTACTGAACACGTTCCTGTTCCGTCGCCAGCGAGCGCAGATGCTCCTCGTACTGCGTCCGCTCGGCGCTGCTCATCAGGTGTGCGCCGTAGATGCGGTCCCGGTCCTGCTCGCGCTTGAGGTCTCGGCTGTACAGACGCTCCAGCCGCCGCTCGTGCACCCGAGCCTGCTCCTGGGTCGCCCACCGGCTCGGCTGCTGCAGCCGCGTCGCGCTGCCGAGGGGGCTGCGCGCCGGCGCCCCCGCGCCACGGCCTGCGTTCTGCGCGAACACCGTCGACGAAGACATGAGTGTTGCGAACAAGAAGGCCACCGGAGTGGATGTCGATCGGTTCATCAGAGTCTCCTCGGAAGGCCGCTGGCCACCGATGCACTCTCGCAAACCGACCCGTCGGAATGCATTCGCACAAGCCCCTAGGTAAATCCCCTCCCCTCCGTGGCGATCAGGGGGTGGGTAGGGGCAGCAAATGCATGTGCGCGAACAGCCGCGTGACGTCCGGATCGACCTTCGTCGCCGCCGCCAGGTCGGTGCGACCGGCGGTGAGTTGCTGCGCGCGCAACTCCGCGAGCCCGCGCCCATAGAGCGCTGCGGCCAGTTGCGGCTGCCTGCTCAAGGCCTGATCGTAACTCGCAATCGCCCGCCGCAGCTCCCCGAGGCGCAGGTACACCAGCGCCAGATCCTCGAACACCCCCGCGTTCTGCGGCAACCGCCCGACCGCCCGCTCACAATCGCGCAGCGCCCGGTGCAGTTGCAGATTGCCTTCGGCTCGAATCCAACAGCGCGTATTCCAGCCGAGCGGCAGGAGCGCATCTCGGCGGTGGTAGTAGATCCACAGATCGATCGCCCGCAGCGCATCGGAATACCGGCCGATACGCGCGTATAAATCGGCGACCTGCAGGCGCTGGATCGACGCATCCGGCGCCAGAAGCGAGGCAATATTGATGTCCGCCGTCGCCTGCCGGCGGGCGCTCGCCGGTGCGTGTCCCCAGGAGAGCAGCAGCTGCGCGCGGGCCAGATGCGCCGGGTAAAAATTCGCGCGCGCGCGGATCGCCGCATTGAAATCCTTCAGCGCGAGCGCCGGTTGTCCGTGCGCCCAATAGACTCGGCCGCGCCGCAACCGATAATGGACGTTCTGAGGCTCCAGGGCGCAGGCGCGATTCAGATCCACGAGCGCCCGTCGGTACTGCCCTTCGGCCGCAAGCGCCATGCCGCGGCGCATCGAGCGGCTGGCGGCGTGCGAGGCGTCCTGGCGGCGCACCGGTGCGCCGCCAGGACGCGAGGACATCGGCACACCCGGACCGGCTTCCACCGGCGCCCCTCCGCTCTGTTCAATCAGGTACCGATGGCCCAGATCGAAGACCGGCCCGCCGTTGTACGTGAAGTACATCATGTGACGGCGCTTGGAGATGATGATGCGATGTGACAGGAAGAAATCCGCGCCCAGCACCATGCCGATATGCAGACCCGGCAGCCGGAAATTACTGAGCAACACCGCGGTGTGCTCAATTTTTTCATCCCCGATCTGCACCTGCGCCACCGGCACCACCCAGGAGCGCTGCCAGCGCCGACCTACGCCGGTGAACGGCCCGGCGGCTCGCACCCCCGGCGCGGAGACCGAAATGCCAACCCGGCGCGCCGCGCGCAGCGCCAGCATCGAGCGGGGCGAGCCGCTGTCGAACAACACCCGGATCCGCTGGCCATTGACTCGGGCGTGGCCGATCAGAAACGGCCGCCGCGCACTGATCGGGCGCAGCTTGACCGCTCCCACACTCGCTCCGCGCGCCCAGTACGCCAGTGGGATGTGGCCACAATGCTTGGCGATGACGAAGCGCATCTGGCCGTCGCCGAAGTTGTACTCCACGTCGGCCAGATGCAGGATGGTGCCGCCGAGCAGCCCGACGGCGCCGGATTGAAAGTCATTGCCACCGACCAGAAACTGGGCGTTGTGGAAGGGAACGTTCAGAAACGTGAAGACGCGCACCGAAGTGACGTACGCCTCGATGCTGCCGTTGAATCCATTCAGCTGCACCCTCCTTCCGGGGGCGTCATCGGACAGTCCGTACTCCGAGCGCGCCTGCGGTGTCAGCATGCTCCAGAAGGCGCCGGTGTCGATGATGAAGCGGGCTTTGCGCCCATTGATCGCGGCCGACACCATCGGCCTGAGATCCCTGAAGGTGACCGGAACCGCCGGCAGCCGTTCGATCCGACAACCGCCTGCTGCCGCCGACCCGATGCCCAGCGCCGCGAGCGCCAAAGCGAACGCCCATCCCCGGTACCGCATGCCCCTCGTCCGTCTGCTTCCGTCCGCACCCGGTTGACTCTGCAGTCAGCCTACCCGAAGCCGGCAACCGCCTGCAACCGAAGCGCGGCCGATCAGGTCAAAAGCGTACACGCACCCCACCGAACACCTCGAGAGGCGCCGCCGGACTGATGAATCGATTGTTCACGCCCGGACCATTGGTCTGTGCATTCACGGGGATCCCCGGTGCACCGACTCCGGTCGGATCACTCAGAATGCCCCATGTGGCGTAATGACTGTCGAGCAGGTTCTCAATGGAGACAAACAGCCGCACGTGGTGGCGCGGCCGGTAGCTCGAATGCAGATCGACCACGGTGTACCCCGACAGCGGCGCCAGTTGATTCGACTCATCGCCCACGTAATAGACGCTGCTCACGATATTGACGCTCGTCCCGATGCTCCAGGACGGCGACAACGAGACGTCGCCGCCGAATTTCCAGCGATTCTCCGGGATCCCGGGAAACTGATCGCCGGGCTGCACGCGGATCGTCCCGTTCGCATCCTGGAACGGGTTCGACGTCGATGGGATCCGCAGGGAAGTGAGAAAGGTCGCCCGCACGAGACTGTAATGCAGGTAGGCCGACCAGCGCGGTGCGCTGAAATTCACGCCCGTTTCCAGTCCCTGACGCCGCGTGTCGCCGATATTGGCGAAATATCCCGAACTCAGTGACGTTGCGACGCCGTGGATGTCATCGTGCAGGACGGTTCGAAAGACGCTGAAATTCCACCGCAGCGCCGCCCCCAGAAAACGGACTCTGGTCATGGTCCCGCGCAGACCCGCCTCCGTGGTATGCGAGACCACCTGGCGCAAATTGGGCGGATCACCGGAGAGACTGGCCGGCAGGAGACAGGGGGTCTGGGGATCGGAACACTCGATCTCCCCCGGGGTCGGCACGCGGTTGTTCACCGAATAGCCGCCATAGAGCGTGGTCGCAGGCCCGAGGGCATACGTTGCGCCGATCGACGGATTGAAGTGAACGAAGCGATTGAAGCCGCTGAGTCGCGTGCCGAGCTGATCGGCGAGATTCACGTGCGCGATGTTGTAGCGACCGCCGGCGGTCACCGCCAGCGCCGAAGTCACCTTGAACGTATCGGTGAGGTAGGCGCCGAAGGCCTTGTTGACTGAATCGACGTTCACCGGCACCGCATCGCCGTTGGCCAGGGCGCCGGCGGAATTCTCCGGGGTATCGACGAACAGCCCCGAGGGCTGCACGAGGAGTGCGGCATTGAGCACACCGACCTGGGCACCGGCGTAGTAGCCGCTCGAGGCGTAATCCACCGCCGCACCGACGGTGAGGTGATTGTCGTGACCGAAGAGCGCGGCGTCGTTTGCGACCTGCAGCGTCGCGCCCCGGCCCCAGCTGTGCAGCAGTTCGAAGTCGTTCTCCCCGATATACCGCGTGCCGCCGGCCGAGATGTCCGGCAACGGCTCTCCTGCCGCATTCGTCAGCGGCGTGACACCGTCGGGCTGACACAGCACGCCCGGCATCGTGCGACAGGCGATGTAATTGGTGCCGTTGCCATTGGCGACGGCCTGGGCGAAGTCCCGGTAGTAGAGGACGGCCGCCAGCGTCCAGTGTCCCGGCAGCTTCAGCCGGCCATTGAGCGTGAGAAACTTCAGGCGATTCAGATTGGCCTGCGGACCGGTGAAGACCAGCGAGCGATTGATCGCGAGTTCCTGTACCGGCGCGGAGCTCTGGCCTTTGAGGGTGTTGTCGTCCCAGGCATAGCTCAGATCGAGCGATCCGGCCGCTCCATGCACACTCGCCACGGCGAACAGATCGCGCAGCTGATCGCTCGAGAACTCGCGCCAGCCCCGCCAGTTCAGCCCGCGCCCGGCCACGTAGAACCCGAACATGCCCGAGTGCATCCCGTACTGGGCGCTGATTTCCTGACGATGAAAGGATCCGCCGGACAGCTGCACCTCGCCGCCGTGGTAGGTAAAGCCATTCTTCATCGTCAGGGAAATCGCCCCGCCGAGTGCATTCAGTCCGTACACCGCGCTCGCGCTGGTCAGCTCGACCTGCTGGATCGCCGCGGGCAGGATCAGGTCCCAGTTCACCGTGTCGCCAAACGCCTCGTTGATCCGCACGCCGTTCTCGTACACCGCGAGCCCCTGCGGGGTGCCGAGCACGGGCGAGGCCTCGAAGCCGCGATACAGAATGTCCGGCTGGAATGGATCGACGACGTTGTCGTTGATGTTGATGCTGCTCAGCTGCGCGTTGAGCGCGCCGGTGAGACTGGCCGTACCCTGCGCCGAGAGCGAAGCGGCGCTGAGAACCTGGACATTCGCCGGAATCTCATCGAGCGGCACCGCGGACCCGGCGAGCGGTGCGGCATTGATGACGATCGCCTTGAGCGCTCGATGCGAGCGCGGACGAACGAGGTGCGGTGCCGGTGGACGATCGGCACCTCGAGCCGCAGCGCCCCAGCTCGCCAGCAGACCGCACGCCGCAACCCACGCGAGCGATCGCCCGCACCGTCGAGTTCTGCGCACCGCACCGTGCATCGAGCCTCCCGTCAAGACGTTCACCCCGGCACTGGAGGCCTCGGCGCGTCGCTCTGATCGTTATGGCTGCGCATCCTCACCGCTCCTGGCGCGCATCGGCAAGGGATTTCTTCCTGAATTCCCCCGCCGACGCATTGAGCCCAGGGGCTGTGCCGAAATGGAACAGGTGCCGGAACTTCGTGCGCCCCGGCGCGATGCGCCCCGGGGCGCGAAACTTCGCAATCCTCGCCGACTCCCCTGCCACGGCGCTACACTGCCTCCAGTTCCGACGTCATTGCGCAGCGCACGCCATGTCGATGCCAGAGTCCGCCAGTCCCGCCACGATCGCACCCGGCGCTGCGCCGATCAGGAGTGACGAGGCGGCCGGGCGGGTGCCCGGTGGCGCTGCGGATCCCGCGGGACTGCCCCCCCCTTCATTCCGCTCGCACCGCACCACCCATCGTCGTGACGCCTGGATCGTGGTCGCAGTCACCCTGTCCACCTGGGTGCTGTGCGGCGTGTTCAACGTCACGGAGGCTCTGCAACGACTCACCGCGCCCTACGAACGCTATCAGCTCGATGAGCTCCCCACCGTCCTGCTGGTCCTCGGTCTCGGACTCACCTGGTTCGCGGCGCGGCGCTACCAGGAGGCCAAGACCGAAATCGACCTGCGCAAATTGGCACAAACCCAACTGGCTGCCGCGTTGGCGGACAACCGACGGCTGGCACAGCAGTATGTGGCACTCCAGGAGGCCGAGCGCAAATCACTGGCGCGCGAACTGCACGATGAGCTCGGCCAGTATCTGAACGTCATCAAGCTCGATGCCGTCGGAATACGCGACGCCCGCACCGCCGACGCCGAGGCCGTCCAAGCCCGTGCTGCGGCCATCGTCGAGCACTGCAACCACATTCACGCCGCCCTCGCCTCGCTGATTCGCGAACTGCGTCCACCCGGATTGGACGAACTCGGACTTGCCGCAGCGCTCGAGCATTGCGTCCAGCTCTGGCGGGTACGCCTGCCCACGCTCGCGCTGCGTCTGGTCATCGAGGGCGAACTCACCGATCTGCCCGAGGAGATCGCGGTGACTCTATTTCGTCTGGTTCAGGAGGCGCTGACCAACGTCGCGAAACACTCCGCCGCCACCCGCGCCGAGGTGCGAGTCACACGCAACGATTTGCGCCCGTCAAGGCCCGCAACGCGCGCCTCCGTCCTGATCACGATCACCGATGACGGCATCGGGCATACCGAGGAGCAGGAGCGCACGGGACTCGGTCTGATCGGCATGCGCGAGCGCGTGCAGGCGCTGCGCGGCTCGCTCGAAGTCTCCTCGGCCCCGCACTCCGGGTTCACCCTCAGCGCCCGCATCCCCCTGCCCGAGGAACCCCCGACACCATGACGGAAATGATCTCGGTTTTATTGGTCGATGACCATGCCATCGTGCGCGAGGGCTATCGGCGGCTGCTGGCGGAACATCCCGCGGTGCGAGTCGTCGGCGAAGCGGCCACGGCTGCGCAGGCGTGCGAGTTGGTGCTCACGCTGCACCCTGACATCGTCGTGATGGACATCGCCCTTCCCGGCATGAGCGGAATCGAGGCGACGCGACGGATGCTGAAAAGCACCGCACCACCCTGCGTGCTGATGTTCAGCATGCATGAAGATGCGATCTACGCAACGCGCGCCCTGCAGGCCGGCGCGCTCGGCTATCTCAGCAAGGCCAGCGCCCCGGAAGTGTTGCTGTCGGCGATTTACGCCGTTTGGCGAGGCGAGCGCTACTTGAGTCCGGACGTCGCGGCGAATATGGAGCGCGCGACGCTGCCCGAGCACAGCCTGGAGTTCGCACCGCTGACGCCGCGAGAGTTTGAAGTGTTGCGATTGCTGGTGCGGGGCGAGACGGTCAAGAGCATCGGCGAGACGCTCGGACTGTCGGAAAAGACGATCGCCAATCACCAGTCGGCCATCCGCGAGAAGCTCGGGGCAAAGAACAGCCTGCAGTTGTCGCTGCTGGCGGAACGCCATGGCTTACTGCCCTAGGTTTCCCGCATCGCCAAAGCGAAAATTCACCCGTTGCAGCCCTGGAGACGGCGCGGCGCACGAATCGTGTCCCGTCCGATGGGGATCCTGTGGTGACCCCGATCCGATCGTTTCAGCACCTGCCGCACTGACCTTCCGTCACGCGAGCGCTCCTCTAGATATTGCGGCCGCCACAGCGTGCTCGCGGTGGGCTCTCCTCAAAGAGCGCCCCCGACCGACGACGTCCGTTGGCAGATTCGGGCCGAAGGTCGGCCCCCGGATCGCAATGCGTCATGAGGTTCGCGGCGGGCCTTGCCGCAATCCTGCACCGCGGTTGCATCATCCGATGGGCAGACCTCGTACGTGTCACGACGCATCTGCGCCAGCGTCGATTGGGCCGTCATCATGAGGGTTCGCGCATGCCGTGAGATCTCGAGTGGTGCCCGAAGAATTCAGAAGCTCTGGTCGTGATTCGATTTCTCTGCCGCGCCCGACAGCCGAAAACACGGCACTGGCGACGAGCGTGGCCGCCACAAATGACGTCATTCTCTGCATTTCGCACGACTGGTGCGCACTGGCTGCGTCATCTCCGGCGGCGGTGACAAGCTGTCCAATCAACGCGTCATCCGAATCGATGCGGCCCCGGGCCGAGTTGATTTTCCCCGCGTCGCCCATTTGCCCATGCGCTCGGTGGCGCTCCCGGCGGCCACCGCCCAATCCACGGGTTAAAATGTCAATGTTTTTTGACATTGCTGCAAGCCTGGCGCATCATCATCCGAACCGTCAGAGCACACCGGTTCGTCGGCGGCCGGGGATTTTTAGGATGCCATGATTCTGCGAGTCGAGACCCAAGCGCTATGCATGCTGAAGGAGCTCGGCATGCGGCTACGTGCCGAGCGACGGCGGCGTGGTTTGAAGCAGGCCGAACTGGCCCATGCGGCCTCGGTATCGCGCCCGACGGTCATTGCCGCCGAAGCGGGCCGCGGAGTGTCTTCGCAAAGCCTGGCCGCAATCATGAACGTGCTGACGCTCGACTTTGCGCACCTGAGCGCTCCGGCGCGTCCACCCCTCAAGGATTTGATGAGAACCGAGCGTGAACGGCAGACCCGACGGAGTGTCCCGCTAGAACCTGCGTCCCCGTCGATTGCACGGGCTGAAGGGGAACCACACGGCAAGCGCATCACGAGCAGGGAGGTGGCAGAGGCGGTCGAGCAGCAGCCTCACCGGCGCCCGTTACTCAGGGAGCTCATGACAGCGGAGCGTTTACGCCGTGATCACCTTGCCCTGAAAGTTCGGCGTGAGCGAGCTTGACGTTTACGTTTCGGACCAGCACGTCGGCGTGCTTCGCGAGGACGTTGCGACTGGCTTGATCGATTTCGAATATCGGCCGGCAACTGCGACACAACTCGCGGTATCGCTCGTGATGCCGCCCGGGGAACCGCCCGAGGAGTATCGTGGCTACAGCGGGCTGCCGCCCCCGTTCGAGGTCTCACTTCCTGAGGGAATGCTCCTCGAGGCGATCCGCAACCGCTTCGGAAAACACATCGATGTCGACAGCGATTTCTCGCTACTACGGCTGATTGGCAGGCATACCCTCGGCCGCGTCACCTTCGGCGGTCCGCTCGAACGGGACAAGGGACTGGACGAAGAAATTCTCGAAGCTGCGCGCTCGGAAGGCGCAGCACGACGCCTCGCGACGATTTTGCGCAAGTCGCCGCAGCTGTTCGGCATCGCCGGAGTGATGCCGAAGATGTCCGTGCATCCACACGGCCGAACGCGGCCCGGCACGGTTATCGGGCATGGTTCCATCGTTAAATTCGACACCGCAAACTTCACCGGCGCCTGCCTGGTGGAATACGCGTGCCTCAAGGCATGCGCGGCCGCCAACCTCACCGTGCCATCCGTCGAACTGGCACCGGATCTCACCTCGATCATCGTCGAGCGCTTTGACATTGACGATACTGGCGGTCGCCTGGGGTTCGAGGACGCCTGTGCTCTTTCCGGCATTCGCCGAACGGGCAAGTACAGTGGCTCTATCGAGCACCTGTTTCGAATGATCGGGAATTTTGTTGACCCCGCGCACCAAGCCGCAGACCGCCGCGCACTGCTCACCCTGATCGTATTAAACGACGTGCTGCGCAACGGGGATGCGCACTTGAAGAATTTCGGCTTGCTCTACGGCGAGGACCTGGCGCAACCTCGTCTAGCTCCCGTCTATGACGTGCTTACCACACAGACATGGATACACGGCGATACACCTGCCCTGCCAATCCTCGCATCCGATCCGGCCGCCGAACAGTGGCTCGACTCGCAGGGCCTTAGGCAGCTGCAAAAAATCGCTGGACTGGCGGATGCGGACCTGACCGGCTTGCGTGATCAATGTGCGCAGGTCGCTCGCAACAGCCTCTCGGAGACGCTCGATTCCTACCCGTCGTGTCCTGAACGGAATGCGCTCGCTCGAGCGCTGAGAATCATCGAGAAGGCTGCGAGCGGACAGACGCGCGGCGGCGTTCGGCGCGCCAAGGGACGCCAGCGCTCGGGTGCGCGCCGCACCGACCGGGACCGCGACCCAGGACAATCCTGAGCAAGGTTTTGATTCGCGAATTCGCCCTACCCCGGGGATTGCGCGAAGCATCAAAACTGGCGGAGAGGGTGGCCGCCACAATCAGCATGGAATCAAGATGATTTCCGATTCTCGTGCGTAATTCCTGCGTATTAGAGCCGAGTACACGGAATGATGACCGATCGAATGGCACGACCGGTGTCACGATACCGACCCGCATCGAATCGAGAGATTGACGGCGCCCACCCAAAGGCATATGCTTTGGCATATGCCTTACTCGCGCGGGTGATTCGAATGCCTGACTCAGAACGCCATGTCAGACTGTTCCGCAATGGACGGAACCAGGCGTTGCGGATCCCCAGAGAATTCGAACTCGAAGCGGATGAGGCCATCCTGCGCAAGGAGGGGGATCGCTTGGTGATCGAGCCGGTGCGCAAGGGTCGTCTGCTCGCCCGACTCGCCACCCTGGAGCCCATCGAAGAACCCTTTCCGGATGTGGACGAGGATCTCGGCGGGGTAGA
>JAJZFQ010000053.1 GCA_021805275.1 Pseudomonadota bacterium | reverse complement strand
TCGATCGGATCGCCTCGGCGATGTCCGACGCCTGGCATACGCACCGGAGTCGCCTGCAGGGCGCCTTTGCGACTCCGTTTGCCGCCGAGTGGGACGCGGGTCGCGCCTCGCTCTGCGCGCCACTGGTTTACGTTTCGAACGCGCCGCCATCTGCACCCGTACCCTTATCCTCCACCACGCCCAACGATGAGCCGGAGCCGGAGCAACGGGGAGCGCAGAGCTTCCGTCCGCTGTGATGACGGGGCGCGTCGCGGCATTCGAGGCGACACCGCAGCGCCGCCGGATCAACAGCAGAGCCTCGGAATCCGAGTTCTCGGGATCGGCCTCGCGGGACGAACCCATGCGGCGTCGCTCCGCCGGGTAACCGCGTCCACTGCACCCGCTGGAAGGAATTTGGGACTTCGACGGCCTCGGCGCGCGTCTCATCGATGCCCACCGCGGGCGAGGCGCTCGGCGGCGGTACAGCCGCCGGGAGGGTGCGGAATCCCGTCCGGGGCGGCTCACCTCGCTGGCGTTGGCCGACGAGAACCAGAGGCGTCGGTTCTGCCTCGAGCCTGTGTGCGCTCAGCGGACCGTTAGCCCCGACCGGGTTCGTGTTCTCGGTGGTAGCGATGAATCGTCCAGAGGTCACTTTCCATCAGGGAGTCCTTGCCCCATCGGACTAGGACGTCACGACGACGCACGGCCGAGGAGGTCTGGACCAGGCGGGCGCGAGCGCGCGCGGCGAACATGACTCCGGTGAATACTGCCGGCTCGCCAAGGGCGCGCGGCGGGTGTGGCTGCAGGTGTCCTACACCCCGATCCTCGATGCCAACCCGCGGCTCCTCAAGGTGGTGAAGTGTGTCACCGACATCACCGAGCGCAGGCGTCTGACGCAACAGCTCGATGAGCTGGTCGGACGGATACGGCACGCAGTAGGCGAAGTGACGGTGAGTGCACGGGACAGCACCAACGGTAATGCCAGTCTGAGTCAGCCGGTCGAGGAGCAGGCGGCGAGCCTGGAGGAGATTGCCGGTTCGATGAAGGAAATGACGGAGGCCGTCCAGCGCAACTCGCCGTGCGCCGCCACGCGATACCGTCGAGCGCCCGGCGCGCCAGCGCGCAGCGGCTGGCGGCAGCGAGGAGTGGGTCGAGTTCCGATGTCCAACCGTCTGCAGCGGCAGACGATGATTTCGCCGCGCAGCCTCTGCGCCCGCAAGCGCGACCCGCCGCAGTCGCCTCATGCCGCGCCCGCGGCGGCGACGCTCGCACGCATCCTGATGCCCCTGCACTAGCCGAGTGCGCACGCGCTCCACCCTTGATCGCCGCTCAGTACCGATGCCCGTGTGGGCCCGCCGCGATGCTGAACGGCACGCGATTTTTGCACGCCGACGGACTGCCGCGGCGCAGACGCCGTGCCCGTTCGCATGGCGCACCCCACGCTGCGCTCGCAGCGCAACGCTTGAGGTGCTACCGTCGCGCCGGAGGTATCGACTACGTGAAACGTTTCTTCGTCGTGATTGAAATCTGGCTGCTGGTGATGCTGATCTGCGCTGCGCTCGCGCTGCTGTCGTTTGGGACCATTGATGTGCCGACGGCGCGGTATTTCTGGCTCTTCGGTCGCTTCCTGCATCCGCTCAACAAGCCACTCGGTGCGCCGGTGATCCTCGCGATCGAAGCGGCCATCAGCGTGATTCTGGTGCTGGCGCGCCTGGTGCGCGGCCATCTGTCACTGCTCCCCGAAACCGTCGCGGTGGCGTGCCTGACGTCCATCTGCGCCTACGCGGTCAACAGCCATGTGCTGAAGCCGCTGTTCGGGGTTCCAAACCCGTCTGCGGTGATGCACGGCGCGCACCATGCATTTCACTGGTGGAAGGGCTCCGCGATGAGCAGCTTTCCCTCCGGCCACATGGTCCTCGCCGGCTCGTTGGCCGGAGTTTTCATGCGCGTCTACCGCGTGAGCCGCTGGCCGCTCGCGGCGCTACTCACCCTGGCCGCGGTGCTGCTGGTGGTCGGCGATTGGCACTTCGTCAGCGACATCATCGGTGGGACGTTCCTCGGGATCTCCGCGGGGCTGCTGGCCGGGCAGGGCTGGGCGGTGCACAAGCAGCTGCCGAGCGCCGTCCGGTGAGGCGCGAGGGTGATCCAAGGGTTGATCGAACTGTCCAGCTTGGCTACAGTCCAACCAGGATGGCACGGTGAGCGGCGCGGCTGCGTCGCGCACGACCGACACTGATCCGGAGCAGGCAATGGATTTCGCGCGTATGCATTCTACGGCGCCGCGGCGCGCACGTGATCCAGCCCCCCGCACCCGTGCCGGACGGGCGTTTCGAGTGCCGACTCTGAAGCTTCCCGGGGATATGCTGACTTTCCTGCGCGCCGGACTGTGTGATCCGCGCCGCGTCGGCGCGGTGGCGCCCTCCGGGCGGGCGCTCGCTCGTCTGATCACTTCGGAAATCGGCGGGGCCAGCGGGCCGGTGATCGAGCTCGGCGCCGGCACGGGCGTGTTCACCCGGGCACTGCTCGATCGTGGCGTTCCGGAGCGCCAACTGGTCCTGGTCGAGGCGCATCCGCATTTTGCCCGGCTGCTGCAGAACCGGTTCCCCGCAGCCCGCGTGCTGGTGATGGGAGCGGGCGACCTGCGTCGCATCGATCCGTTCGAGGGGCGAACGGCCGGCTCGGTTGTGAGCGGCTTGCCGCTGCTGTCGATGCCGCGGAGCGAGATCATGCGTATTCTGCGCGGCTCATTCCTCCGCCTGCGCAGCGGTGGCGCTTTCTACCAGTTCACCTATGGACCGCGCTGTCCGGTACCGGGGGCTATTTTGAAGCGTCTCGGCCTGCGCGCGCAGCGTATCGGCTGGGTCGCGACCAATCTTCCGCCGGCGTTCGTGTATCGCATCGAGCGCACCCGCCGCCCCGCGGCACGCACCCGCTAGAGCTGATCGCGTCCCGCGCTGCACCGCTCAGTGCTCGTGGCGGTGATGAATATCAGGATAGTGCGGATGTGAGTGCGTCACCGGCTCATGGACGTGCTCGTGATCATGCGGCTCCTGCCCATCCCACTGGAAGTCGTGCTCGTGCTGATGGTGCGCGTCGTGGCGGTGACTGTGGATGTGCCGCTCGCCAGGGTGCGCGTGCTCATGTTCGTGGTGCTCGGTCAGGTGCAGCCAGACGCCAATACCCATCAGCAGTGCGGCGAGCAGCAGCGCAGGCGTCGGCATGTGCCGAAACAGAAGCAGTGAGAGCACGGCGCCGATGAACGGCGCAGTGGCGAAGTATGCGCCCGTGCGTGCCGTGCCGAGGCTGCGCAGCGCGAGTACGAACAACGTCAGGCTCACGCCGTAGCCGGCGAAGCCGAGTATCGCGGCGCCGCTGATCAGCGTCGGGGCCGGCCAACTGAGGCCCAGGTGGGCGGCGAGGCTGAGATTGACCGCGCCGGCACTGAGGCCCTTCAGTGCCGCAATGTGCAGCGGGTCGCCGCTCGAGACCTTCCGCGTCAGATTATTGTCGATCGCCCAGCACGCGCATGCCGCGGCGATCCACATCGCGCCGCCGCTCAGCTGAAGACGTGCCGGCCAGGCGAGCACCGTCCCGCCGAGCACGATCGCGATCATGCCGAGCAGGACGCGCCGATCGACATTCTCGCGAAAGACGCACCACGCCAGCAGTGCGGTGAATACCGCTTCGAGGTTCAGCAGCAAAGAGGCGCTCGCGGCCGGGATCTGCCGCAAACCACTCATGAGCAGTACCGGCGCGATGACTCCGCCGGCCAGGATCGCCAGGCCCAGCCACACCCACTCTTCGGCGCGCCAGCGGTGGGTGCGGCGCTGGCCGGGCCGCACCGCCGCGCGCAGCGCGATCCACACGGACAGTCCGACGCCGCTGCCGCCGTACAGCAGTCCCGCCAGCGTGAGCGGTGGGGTGTCCTGCAGCAGCATTTTGGCAAACGGCGTGCTGGCGCCGAACAGGACGGCCGCGAGCAGCGCGTAGCTGATGCCCCGCGCCGAGTCGCTCAGCGCCGCCGACGGATCTCGTCCCATGGGCAAAGTATAGCGGCGGGGAAGGCAAGACCACACGCACCGAGGCGATGTGTTGCACGCAGAGATCTCCCTGACGGGGCCTGTGGCCGGCAGCCCCGCAGAGGGCAGTGGGGCCTTGCGCGCTCGGTGCTGTGGCACGATGCCGCCGAGGCGGCCGAATCGCGCACAGACGCGCGCACGGCGCGGAAGACGATCGTGCAGGTCCACGAGGAGAGCCGGCGGCGCTACGGCCGCCGGCATGTCACCCATGCACTGTATGCCCAGGGCTGGTGCGTCAACGCCAAGCGCGTACGGCGAGTGATGCGCGAGGAAGGCCTGCGAGGCGTGCGCAAAGGGCGATTCGCGCCGCGCGCGACCGACCGCGCCCATCCCACAGCGCTCCATCACCCCAAACGTCCTGCAGAGGCGCTTGAGCGTCGATACAGCCGTGCGAGCCGGGCGAGCGACATCCCCTACGTCGCTACTCGCGAGGGCTGGCGGTATCTGGCGGTCATCCTTGCCCTGCAGACCCGCCAGGGGCTCGGGCTACAGCCTCTCGGATCGTATGCCCGATGAGCGGGTGCTCAATGCGCTGCGCAATGCCTGCCTGCCATCTCGATCCACCACCGCTCGGCACGCTGTTTCACTCCGACCGCGGCAGTCAGTACGCCCGCGACGATTTCCGCGAGGCGCTCGGCGCGCTCGGCATGGTGGCCCGCATGAGTCGCAAGGGAAATTGCTCGGACAATGCAGTTTCGGAGAGCTTCTT
>JAJZFQ010000147.1 GCA_021805275.1 Pseudomonadota bacterium | reverse complement strand
CCCGGCAGGACTCGAACCTGCGACCACCGGCTTAGAAGGCCGGTGCTCTATCCAACTGAGCTACGGGCACGCGAAACGGCATCGCCCAATCGCCCGCAAGCCAGACCTGCCGCACGGGGGCGCGAATGATACGTAACCACGGGCGCCAGCGTCAATTTGGATTTTACCCCCGGGACCGGCCCACTGCGGCGAGTGCAGCCGGCCGGGCGGACCGGGCTATGATGGGGCCGCCCTCCTTCCTCAGACCCCGCACGCCTGCCCATGGCCGCCGAGCACCCTGCACAGACGCCCCCGCCGCAGCCGTCCCGAGACACCCTGGAAATCGAGTGGCAGTTGGCCACCGAGGATCTGGCCGCGGTCCGCCGCTGGCTCGGCACCCCCGCGGCTGCGCTCGGGTTGAGGGTCGAGCCGCGGGCGTCCCAGGTGCTGCACGACACCTACCTTGATACGCCGGATTGGCAGGTCCTGCGCGCCGGGTTCGCCCTGCGGGTGCGCCGGGACGGATCGCGCGCCGAGGCCACACTGAAGAGCCTGCGCTCGGCCCGGACGGACCGGGCCGAGCGGCGCGAGATCACCGAGACACTCGCCGGCGGCGCCACGGGCCCCGACGGCGGGGACGGCCCGGTCGGATCCTGGCTCAGGCGCACGCTCGGCCGCACGGCGCTGCACCCTCTGTTCAGCGCGCACACCCGCCGGGAACGCTTCGCGGTGCACCCGGAAGCGGCCACAGGGCAGATCGGGGAAATCGCGCTGGATGACACGCAGCTGCTCGACGCCACGCAGCGTCCGCTCGAGCGGCTGCGCCGGGTCGAGGTGGAGCGGACCGAGGGCGCCCCCGAGGCGCTGCTGCCCCTGGTGGACGCCCTGCGCGGCGCCTGCGGCCTCGAGCCGGCTCGGGAGAACAAATTCGCTGCCGGGATCCGTGCCGCCGCGCTGCGCCCGCCGCGCCCCTGAAGGGCGCTCAGTGCGCCCCGGCAGAAACCTCGGCCGACATCGCAGTCTTGGTCGGACGGGCGAACCAGATCAGCACCACCATGGCCACGAACAGATACCCCGAGACGTAGAAGATATCGTCGGCCGAGAGCATGTACGCCTGCTGGGTCACCATCTGATTGAGCATCAGGCTGCCCTGCTGGCGCGACAGCCCCATCGCACGGGCATGGGCCATGAACTGCTGGGCCTGGGGATTGGAGGTGAGCCGCTCGACCAGCTGCGCGTGGTGCAGCGTCGCCCGCTGCCACCACAGCGTGGTCGTGATCGAGGTCGCAAACGAGCTCGCCGTGATGCGCGAGAAATTGATCAGGCCGGACGCCGAGGCGATGCGGTCCGGTTCGAGTCCTGAGAACGCCAAGGCCAGCAGCGGGATGAAGAACGTGGCCATCGCCGCGCCCTGGATCACGGTCGGCAGCAGCAGCGTCTGGAAATTCGCCTGGGTCGTGAAGTTCGAGCGCATGAACATGACCAGGGCGAACACCAGGAAGGACACGGTGACGAACCAGCGCGGATCGAGCCGATCGACCAGACGGCCGACCATCGGTGTCATCAGGATCGCCAACAGCCCGACCGGAGCGAGGACCAGGCCGGCGAGCGTCGCGGTGTACCCCATGTATTGCTGCAGCCACAGCGGCAGCAATACCACGTTGCCGAAGAACAGCCCGTAGCCGATCGACATGGCCACTGAGCTGACCAAGAAGTTGCGCCTGCGGAACAGGCTCAAGTCGACCACCGGATGCCGATCCGTCAGCTCCCAGATGAGGAACACGACGAACGCGATCACCGCGATGATGGTCAGCGAGACGATGAGCGGGGAGTTGAACCAGTCGAGGTTCTTTCCCTTGTCGAGCATGACCTGCAGCGCGCCGACCCACACGATGAGCAGCCCGAGCCCGACCATGTCGATCGGCAGCTTCACAGTCGGGGTTTCGCGCTGGCGATAGATGCTCCAGGTGAGCAGCGCGGCGACGATGCCGACCGGCACGTTGATGTAGAAGATCCACGGCCAGGAGATGTTGTCCGTAATCCAGCCCCCGAGCACCGGCCCGACGACCGGGGCCACCAGAGTGGTCATGGACCAGACCCCGAGCGCCGCACCGGCCTTGGCTTTCGGATAGCTCGAGAGCAGCAGCGCCTGCGACAGCGGGATCATCGGACCGGCGACCAGGCCCTGCAGCGCCCGAAATGCCACCAGCATCGAGAAAGTCGGCGCCAGGCCGCACAGTGCCGAGGAGAGCACGAAAAGAATCGTCGAGGCGGTGAACAGTCGCACCTGCCCCACACGGCGCGTCAGCCAACCCGTGAGCGGCAT
This sequence comes from Pseudomonadota bacterium, assembly GCA_021805275.1. Next base: position 2,490 of record JAJZFQ010000147.1, on the reverse strand, counting down.
CGAGATGGCATTGGCCACCGCAAACGACGTGATCACCCAGGTGCCCTGATCGGGCGAGACCCCGAGATCACCTGCGATCGCCGGAATCGACACATTGGCAATCGACGTGTCGAGCACGTTCATGAACGTCGCCAACGACAGCGCGATCGTGCCCAGCACGACGGCCATTCCCTGCAGCGGCGGTAGTGGGCCCGGTGCCGCCACCGGCGGCGGCGCCGGTGCGCTCGGCGCGAGAGATTCGCTCATGGAACCCGCACTCCCTCAGTACATCCAGTGCCCGGAACGCAGCAGTCGGGTCGAGCGCGTGCCCACTCGACCGTCCGCGGCCACCCGTTCTGCATCGCGCCCGGCGTGCCCCTTCACGACGCCCCGCAGGCCGTTCAACCGCGCGTCCTCGGCTCGGACTCGCCCGGCCCTGCGCTCGACGCGGGTCGGACTCGGATCGTTCGCGGCGATGATCTGTCGGATGGCGCGATTCGCCTGCGCATCGACGGAGCTGAACACGTCGGTCGAGGCTGGCGGGGCCGTACTGGCCACCTCCGGCAGTCGCGGCGAGCGATCATGCCGAACGTCGACGTACGCATCCATGGACAGACCGATCTGCAACGGATGCTGCGCGAGCTCCTTAGGATCGAGCGCGATGCGCACCGGCACGCGCTGCACGATCTTGATCCAGTTGCCGGTGGCGTTCTGCGGCGGCAGCAGCGAGAAGGCCGAGCCGGTGCCGGCACCGAAGCCGATCACATGCCCGTGAAAGACCACGTTGCTGCCGTAGAGGTCGGAGACCAGCCGCACCGGCTGACCGATGCGCATGTCGGCCAGCTGGGACTCTTTGAAGTTCGCATCCACCCAGACCTGATTCAGCGGCACCACGGACATCAGCGCCATGCCCGGGCCCACGTGCTGGCCGAGCTGCACGTCTCGCTGGGCGACGAACCCCGACACGGGCGCCGGGAGCACCGTACGCGCGTACGTCAGGTAGGCCGCGTGCACTGCGGCTGCGGTGGCCTGCACGGCCGGATTGCTGGCGATGGTGGTGTGATCGACCCATGCCCGGTTGGCCGCCAGCCGCTGTTCGGCGGCCGCGAGCGCTGCACGTGCGGCATTGACGGCATCGAGTGCATGCTGCAGATCCTCGCCCGAGACCGCGCCCGTGCGCGCCAGACGCGCACGGCGGGCATAGTCGGATTTCGCCTGGATCAGTGCCGTGCGGCTCACTTGCACGTCGGCGCGCAGTTCATCGGTCGTGGCGAAAAGGTTGCGCACCCGGCGTACCGTGCTGGCCAGCTGCGCCTCGGCCTTCTGCAGCGTCACTTGCGCATTGGCCTGATCGAGTTGCACCAGCGGCTCGCCCGTTTTCACGAACTGCGTGTTGTTGGCATCGATGGCGACCACCGTGCCGGAGATCCGCGGCGTGATCTGCACCACGTTGCCGCTGACGTAGGCGTCATCCGTGTATTCGACGAACCGGGCGTAGGTGTACCAATACGCCCCATAGCCGATGCCGGCGAGGACTACGACCACGCCGACCGCCGTGAGCCATCGCGCCCGGGGACTGCTCCAGAGTGAATTCGTCCTGTCTTTGGCACTCGTCATGATGCGTTTGCTCCCGGCGGTGTCCGCCGAATCCTCTTCTCGCTGCCGCGGCGATGTATGCCTAGGCAACTGTCTGCCGAAAAAAATGGGCGATTCAACCCGCGTTGTGCAGCATGCGGGCCAGGTAATCTCTCAATCTGCGCGCGTCCTGTGGCTCCATCCCGCGCAGAAAGCGGTTCTGCACCGCCACGGAAATCTCCAGCATGCGCGGATACGCCGCGCGCCCAGCCTCGGTGGCTTCGAGATAAATCAGACGGCGATCCTTCACACAGCGCATCCGGCGCACCAGTCCCTTCTTCTCGAGCCGATCAATCATCCGAGTCATCGCGCCGGCGTCATAGGACAGGTCCTTGCAGAGGTCGGATGCCGACTTGCGATCGGCCGTCCCGACCAGCCGCACCATCACCACGAACTGCGCCGAAGTCACTCCCAGCGCGGACAGGTGAGCATCCGCGGCGAGCTCTCGATCGAGCGCCGCGAGCATCTCGACCTTCACGCGGGTCATGAGATACCCGATGCTCTCGCTCGGCTCGTAAGTTTCAATGTCGTAGATGTTCGCCAACGCCCGTCTCCGCGCCTATCCCTCGTAAGAGATATCTGAACATATATCTGCCTAGGCTGATATTGTAGAGGCAGCTACTGTTCATTTCAAGAGGTCTCGCCAGGCCCGGCGGAGCTCTCCATAAGCTAGAGCGTGACTGTAATAAAGCTGTGAACGGCCTGTCCCGAGACTGTCACACGGGATCGCGATGATGCGCGCGCACTGTAGGAGTAGGACAGATGAGACTCGACACACACAGCCGGTGGAAGGCGGCCCTCTCGGCCGCGGCACGTCAGACGCTCGCGGAACGCTGGCGCAATACCCTTCACGCCCTGCGCGTCGCCGAACTCGAA
>JAJZFQ010000125.1 GCA_021805275.1 Pseudomonadota bacterium | reverse complement strand
AGTTCCGGGATCGAAGTGGTGCGCCGGATCATGAGCCACGACCCGCTCGCCGTCTCCGTGGTCGTCACCGAGGACGATGCGCACGTCATGGCGGCGCTCGCCGCCGGAGCGCACGGCTATCTTCTGAACGATCAGCCCGATGAGGCGCTCGAGTCGCAGCTGGATCTGACTCTGAGGGGTGTCCCGCCGCTCGTTCCGGCGCTCGCTCGCCGTCTGCTGCGGCACTTCGAGGATATGATCGCAACCTTCGAAACCCCTGTCGCCGACGCCGAACTCGACGAGAGTCGCTCGATGCGCCTTTCGAGCCGCGAGCGTGCCGTGCTGTCGCTCATCGCCAAGGGGCTGCAGATCACCCAGGTGGCCGACGCGTTGCATATCAGTGCGCATACGGTCGGCAGCCATCTGAAGAACATCTACCGCAAGCGCAACCTCTCGTCGCGCGCAGAGGCGGCACTCGAGGCACGCAAACTCGGATTAGTCTGAAACCGCGGGCCGCCCGCGGCCGCACCGGAGTCATGGACCATGATGCATCCGTCGACCCGCGAACCACCACAACCCACCGGCACGCCATCGCCGCTCCCCGCGCACAGATTCGAGCATTACGCCCGCTGCGTGACCGAGCGGATTGCGGGCAGGACCATCGCCTTCCTCGACCGATGCGGCACCATCTGCTGGTCGTGTGGTGCGGACCTCGGCGCCGATGAACGCTTAGGGGACCGGTTGCGCACGCTGGCGGATCTGTGTCGCCGGACGCAGTGGGTCGATTGCGTACACCTGCTGCTCGCATTGCCCATCGCAAACCATTCCGAAGCGCTCGGGGCGATCATCGTCTCCTGCGCGCGCGCGCCCGATGAGACGCTCGATCAGCTGGCGGCGGCCATTGCCCGGCAGGTCAGTCCCGTCGCGGCGCGCCTGGCGCACGAATGGGCCGCGGTGGGCGCGCCGGAGGAGTATCGGTGCGACATCGAGGAGCCGACGGTGGAGTTGAAGGCGCTGTTCGCAACCGGGCGGATCGCCGTTTCGCTCTCGTGCGAGCCGGTCGGGCTCGGTGAGCTGCTGCACGAGGCGCTGTGTCAGTTGGGGGCAGTGTTCGCCGCGGCGTTCATTCCGGAACGGGCCGTCGATCTGACCTGCAGCACTTGCGCGAACGAGGCACCGACGCTCGGTCTCTACCGGGGTATTCAGTTGCACTTGCTGCGCTTCATGCTGGCGCGCGCCGAGACGTTGCTCGTCAACCGGCCGGCCGTCGCGCCGAGTATCCCCTCGCGCAAGACGCTCGCCGTTCCGATCGAACTGCCCGGCCGTGGCGCCATTGGACTGCTGTTGTTCCTGCGTGATCCTGAGCAGCCGGACTTCGCGGACCGCGAAGTGCTGCTCGCAGGCGCGGTCGCCTGTGGTCTCGCCGCGCATTCGCACCAGGATCATGACCCGCTGACGGCCTTGTTCACCGGCCCGGCGATGCGCACCGCTGCGCTCAATGCGCTGGCCTATCGGGCCGCATATGAGCGTCACGTCCTGATGTATCTGGACATCGATGGACTCGGTGCGCTCAACGAGGACTATGGATATGCGGCAGGTGATGCGGTCGTCACGCATCTCGCGGCGCTGCTGCGCCCTCCGGTGCTGCCGCCCGAGGCCATCGCTGCGCGCCTGACGGGGGACCGCTTTGCGGTGCTGTTGCCCGGCAGCCGCGCCAGCGGCGCGGAACGCTGCGCGCAGCAGGTGTGTGCCGCCCTGGCCGCGACGCTGTGGCGCGGAAGCATCGGCCGACGGGTCATCACGACTAGCATCGGCATCACCCGTCTCGCCCTCGAGCCGGGCTGCGTGAGCTTCGATCGTGCACTGCTCGCCGCCGAACTCGCCTCACGCGCCGCCAAGCAGCGCGGCGGGAACTGCATCGAAATCTACTCGCCGCTGAGCGCCGGTGGCTTCTATCGGGAGAAGGATCTGGTGCGCGTCATGAGGCTGCGCGCGGCGCTCGAGGCGCCGCGCGGCCGCGGCACCTCGAGACCGTCATGAGTCGTGCCTGATCGATCCGACACATCCCCAGATCACGGGATTGTGTGTCCGCCAGCGGACGCGGACCATCGAGGTCTCTTCAGGAGTGAAGCGCGTGATGTTCCCAGATGAACCTGCAGTGATGGACCTGTTGCTCGATCGGTCGCGCGAGTCGATATTGGTGGTCGATGCGCGCAGCACGCGTATTCTCCTCAGCAACGGTGCGGCGGCCGAGCGATACAGATGCGATCGCGCGGCGCTGCGCAATTGTTCGCTGTTTGAACTCGCGCCACGGGAAGATGAGCCGATGCTGCGCGCACACTGGCGACGCAGCCCGCCGCTGCTGCATGACTATGGACAGTGGCGGCAGCGATGCTGGGACGGGAGCGTCTTCTCCGTCGGCATCATCGGGGACAGCCTCACTTTTCGGGGCGGTGTGGCGCGAATTCTGCTCCTCAGGCCGCGACCGACAGGCGCTGAGCCGGCGGTGTCGGCATGGCTGGGTGCGCCGGCGGCTCCCGAGCGCTTGCGCCCCACGCCGCGCGCACTCCTGAAGGTGCTGGCGGAAATGGAAGCGATCCGGGTGTGTCTGGCGCAGGTCGCGCCGGGGCGACTGCCGACGCTGATGCGCCTCAGGGAGTGGCTTGATCGCGCCGAGATGCCGCCCGGGGGGCGCTCGAGGGGCGAGTCCGCGCACGCCTCGCCACCGATCGGCCGGCAGGACACCTGGGCGGATCTGGATCTGAGCGCGCTCGCCGGTCGCCTCGTCGTACAGCTGCGCCGTGCACACGCCGATCACGAAGTAGAGACCTACGTCGCCCCGGGCCTGCGGGCGATCGGTGAGCGGCGGCTGGTCGAACTGCTCCTGCACGAGCTGTTGGAGCACTCCTGGCGGCAGACGCTCGGTGTCGCGGCTGCCGGTATCCGCGTCGATTGCGCACGGAGCGCCGATGAGCAGATTTTCTACGTGCGGGACAACGGGCCGAGGTTCGATCCGGCAGAAATGCGGGCGCTGTTCGAGGGGCGCACGCGGATCTCCGCGCGGGCAGGGCGGCGCGAGGCGCACATTGGGTTGCTGGCCGCGCGTCATGTGGCCGAATCGCACGGCGGTCGGCTTTGGGTGGACGGATTCGCCGGGGTCGGGGCGACCTGGTATTTCACGCTGCCGATCGAGGCGGCCAGGTTGCCGGCGCAAGCGTCGCCGCGGCAGATGAGCGGGCTGCGCAGCTGACGGGTACGGCTGGGGTGCCGGCGCCGGTGTTGAGCGGTGGGCGGCCGCTCATGAACGGCCCGGATGGAAGGGGCGGATCACCGGGACAGGTCCCGCACCGCCGGTTCCGGTGTGCCGTCCCGCGAGACGGCGGATCAGGCGGCGGCGGCTGCGGCAGGCGGATGTAACCAAATGAGGCGAGATGCCTGGTTCAAGGACGTGCTGACGGGCCACCGTCTGGAGCTGTATGGCCAGAAGATCGTCGCCTGCGCGGACGGACTCTCGCCCTGCGGCGCGGAGTGCCTGCTGCGCGTGCGCAGCCAGCGCGGCCTGGTGCGCCCGCCGATGTCCCTGCTGCGTGTCGGTCAGCGCCTGCAGTGCATGGCGCTCGTGGATGAGTGGGTGCTCCGGGAGGTCCGGCGGATCACCGCGACCCACGGAGCGGCCCTGCGGGCGGGGGGGCGGAGGATTTCGGTCAACCTGTCGGGCCAGTCGCTCAGTGACCCGGATTTTTTGCAGTCCTTCGAGCAGTGGGTGTTCGCCGCGCCCGATCTTCAGGGCCTCATCACCTTCGAGATCACCGAGACGGCAGCCATCCGCGATTTAGGTCGCGTTCGCCGCTGCATGCAGCGGCTGCAACGGATCGGGTGTCGATTCGCACTCGATGACTTCGGCGTGGGCGTGAACTCGTTGTCCTACCTGAAGGCGCTGCCGGTCGATGCGCTGAAGCTCGATGGCATGTTTGTGCGCGACCTGGCGTGCAGCGCGCGATCGCGCGCCACGGTGAGTGCCGTCACCCAGCTGGCCGAGGCGTTCGGCATCGTTTGCGTCGCCGAATACGTCGAGTCGCAGGCCATTTTGAATCTGGTGCGCGAGCTTGGGGTCGATTACGCGCAGGGCTATGCGATCCACAGACCCGAACCGCTCAGCGCCGTGCTCGAGGCGCTGCGGCTCGATGCGCAGCACCTGCCGGCGGCCGCGCACTGAGTTCTCGGGCACGTCTGACCCTTTAGATGGAGTGCGCTTCACATGGCGCGGTATCGTGCGTACGATGCCGGGTCTTGTCCATTGATCTGCGAATCCGCGCTCCATGAGCACAGCTCTGCCGATTATCTGTCTGGTTCGCCACGGTGAGACGGCCTGGAGCCTCAGCGGACAGCACACGGGGCTGACCGATCTGCCACTCACGGAGCGCGGCGAGCGCGCCGCGCGCGCCCTGGTGCCGCGACTGCGCGATCCGCAGTTTTCCCTTGTGCTCACCAGTCCGCTGCAGAGAGCCGCGCGGACCTGCGAGCTGGCGGGATTCGCAGCGGCGGCCGGTACCGACGCGGACCTGCGCGAGTGGGACTACGGCGCCTACGAGGGGCGCCGCACCGCGGAGATCCGCGCCGAGCGGCCCGACTGGGACCTGTTTCGCGACGGGTGTCCGGACGGGGAGTCGGCCGCTGACGTCGGCGTGCGCGCCGATCGGGTGATCGCCCGAGCCCGTGCCGCCGGCGGCAACGTGCTGTTGTTCTCCAGCGGTCATTTCCTCAGAGTGTTGAGCGCGCGCTGGCTCGGACTTGCGCCCGACGGCGGCCGGCTGTTGCTGCTCGGAACCACGAGCGT
>JAJZFQ010000237.1 GCA_021805275.1 Pseudomonadota bacterium | reverse complement strand
TCGGCAAGCCGCATGAGATCAAGGGCGAGTCGGTGTTCGCCTACGTGGTGTGCCGGGGTCCCCGACCGAAGGGCGATGCGGCGCACCTGGAGCAGGTGCTGCGCGATTGGGTGGGTCAGCAGCTCGGCGCCATCGCCAAGCCGGATGAGATCCGCTTTGCGGACAACCTGCCGAAGACCCGCTCGGGCAAGATCATGCGCCGGCTGCTGCGCGCCCTCGCGCGCGGCGAGGACATTGCGCAGGATGTCTCGACGCTGGAGAACCCGGCGATCCTCGATCAGCTGCGCGGCGCGGACGAGGCGGCTGTCCCGGCGGTGCGTCGCACACGGCCGGCCGGAGCAGAAGCACGATCGACGGCCGCCCGATCTCGAGCACGCCCGCGCAAGGCGGCCGTGGTGAAGCGCGCTCGGCGCGCAGCGGTGAAATCTCGCGCGGTGAAGTCGCCCCGGCGGCGGGTCGCGGCGGCCCCAGCGCTCGCACGACGCCCGAGGGCCAAGGCCGTGAAGCGCAAGCGAGCGCCGGCCAAGACCACCCGAGCCGCCAAGAGCGTGCCGGTCCGCGCCCGCAAGGCGGTGGCGAAAAAGACGGTGAAGTCAGGCCGGCTCGCCGGCCGTCGGCCGGCGCCGAAGCGCAAGCGTGCGCCGGTGCGTCGCTCGACGCGCCCCAGTGGGCGGCGGCGCTGAGGCGCACGCCCTCAGGTCACGGTGAGCGGCGGCTCAGCGGCTCGTAGCGCCGCTCGCCCGTGACCGGGTCGTACAGGACCTCGAGCGGCTCACCGGTGGCGGGATCTTCGAACCGCTCGCCGGTCGCCTGCCAGCGGGCGGCGGGCGGGGCGGGCTTGCGATAGCGCCAGCGCTCGAAAATGGTCGCGAGCAGACCTACGGCACCGAGTACGAGCAGCGCCAGGCCGTGCCCGGATTTCACCGCGAGCAGCTCGATGGCGCCCGCCACGACGGCGAGCGCCGAGAGTGCAAGGAAGGCCGCGCGCAGTCTCACGCGGCCGGCTCGATCACCACGGCGGTGCCGTAGGCGACGATCTCGCTCATGGTCTGGCCGATCTCGGAAGAATCGAATCGCATCATCACCACGGCATTGGCCTGCATCAGCGTGGCGTTCTTCACCATGCGGTCGACGGCGTGGCGGCGCGCTTCCTCGAGCAGTTGGGTGTACTCGGAGATCTCCCCGCCGGCGATCGAGCGCAGGCCGGCCATCAGATTGCCGGCCAGGCCGCGGCTGCGCACCACGACGCCGAACACTTGACCCTTGACCGCCGTGACTCGGTAACCCGGCACGTTTTCGGTGGTGACGATGAGCATCGTGCTGTCTCCTGGACGGGGCGCTGGTGCCCGCCGGGGCATGGTAACACCGCGTTCGCGCAGAGCGCGGGGCGCGCAAAATTGCACATTCGCGGCACAAATGACCCCTAGTGCCGCCGTCTGCGCCCGCCTAACGTGAGGGCCGCCCCCAGCCCGGGGGCGCTCGCCGGCCGGCGCCGGGGAGTCGGGGCAGGACGGAGGCGTGACGCTCATGGGTGAGATCATCCGGGTCGGTTTTGAACCTGAACGGGACTGGGAGCAGGCGCGCCTGCAATGGGCCGAGGGCCTGGCGGCGGTCGGGGCGCTGTTCGGGGACGACGAGGCGCTGATGCGCGCCAAGGCCGAGTGTCTGTATCAGACCGTGCGGCGGATCGTGGAGGGGATTCCGGCGGTGCGCGTGGCCGCGACCGTGCCGGACGATCTGCCCGGAGAGTATGTGCCCATGCTCACGGCCGCGCTGCGCGATGCGGCGCTGACGGGCATCGAGGCGAGCACCTGTCACGCGGTGCGGGTGCTCACGGCGGTCATCTATGACCTGTGTACCTCGAAGCTGCGCCGCAAGCCGTCCTGAGACCTCAGTGCGCCGCCGGCACCATCCGCAGCGCGAAGCGCACCGTCACCGGGTTGCCCAGCCACTCGGTGGCATGCCACTGCCCCTGACCGATGCCGAACGCGAGCCGGTCAATCACGGTCTTGCCCTGCAGCTCTCGGGCGCCGCGGCCGAGTGCTCGCCAGGTGAAGGGAACCGATACGGTGTGGCTGACCCCGCGCAGCGTGAGCCGGCCGGTGGCGATGAAGCCGCTCGGGGTTTTGCTCAGGCGCGTCGCCGTGAAGCGCGCCTGCGGATAGCGCGCCACGTCAAAGAATTGTGCACCGCCGAGCAGCGTGTTGCGCTGGGCGTCGCGCGTATCGAACGAACGCATGTCGATCACGACCGTGAGCGCCCCGGCGTGCGGGTCGAACTGCGCGGAGAACGAGTTGAATACGCCCTGATTCGCGCCGCCGGCCTGAGTGAACGTGTAGGTGAGCGTGCTGTGTGCCGGGCTTAAGACGTAGTCCGGGCCGGGGACTGCGGCGTGGGCCGCGCCGGCGGCGAGGAGGGCGAACGAGGACAGGGTGAGCCGGGTGAGGCGGGAGTTCAGCATCCGTTATTCCTTGCGGGTGAGTGCGGCGCCCGCGCCGGGCAGCATGCGTCGCAGCGTATCGTCCTTCAGGACGACGTGATGTTTGATGGCCGCCGCGATGTGCAGCACGAGGATCAGGCCGAGAGCGATCGCGAGCAGCACGTGCACGCGCACCATCGCGTGGTAGAGCGCCGTGCTGCGGCCCACCAGGTTCGGCAACTGGAACAGATTGAACCAGCTGACCGGAAAGCCTCGTGCCGAGGACATGATCCAGCCGGTCAGCGGCAGAGCGATCATCAGAACATACAGCCCGGCGTGGGTAAGGCGCGCGAGCACGCGCTCATAGGGCTTCAGAGTGCCCGGAAGTGCGGGCGACGGGTTCAGAGCACGCCACGCCAGGCGCACCAGCACCAGGGCCAGGATGGTGATGCCGAGCGACTTGTGACGCGCCAGCGTGACCAGCTTGGTCATGCTGAGCGGCAGCGCAGTTCCGATCAGGCCAAGTGCGATCTGCACCCCGATCAGGACGGCAATCAGCCAGTGCAGCAGTTGGGCGGGCGCCCCCCAGCGGGCGCGAGTGTTTCGCAGCATCACGCCGGTAGCTTAGAGCAGCCGGCGTTCTCTGGGGAGTGGTTACACCGATGTGTCCCGGGCCTGCGCTGCGGCGTGCAGCCCGAGCTCGATCTGGGTCCAACCCTGGCAGTGCCGTGCGATCTGCGCGGCGAGCAGGGCGGCGTGCGCGGGTCGCGCGTTCAACGCCGGCACGTAGTCGAACCGCTCACCGCCGGCGTTCATGAACGCAGCACGGTTCTCGACGTCGATTTCCTCGAGCGTCTCCAGGCAGTCGACCGCAAATCCCGGGCAGATGACGGTCACGTCCTTGATCCCCCTCGCCGGCAGGGCGGCGAGGGTCTCGATGGTGTAGGGACGCAGCCACTCGCTGGGTCCGAAGCGCGACTGGAACGTGACCGTCCACTCGCCATCCTTCAGCAGCAGCTCCTCGGCGAGCAGCCGCGCGGTCTTCTGACACTTGCAGAAATACGGATCGCCCTGGTGGAAGTAATGTTCGGGGATGCCGTGAAAGGAAATCACCAGATGGCCGGTGCGCCCGTGTGCGTCCCAATGCTGCACCACACTCTCGCGCAACGCCTCGATGTACTGCGGCTGGTCGTGGTACTCGCTGATGAAGCGCAGCTCCGGCAACCACCGCCACCCGGCCAGCTCGGCGTTGACCTGATCGTAGACCGCACCGGTGGTGGCGCCGCAGTACTGCGGGAACAGCGGTAGCACCAGGATGCGCCGCGCGCCGGCGGCGCGCAGCCGCTGCAGCGAATCGGCCACGCTGGGGGTGCCGTAGAGCATGGCGAATTCGAGCGAAAACGGCGCCATCATGCGCTGTGCGAGCAGACTCGCCAGCCCGCTGCGCAGCCGCTCGGAGTACTCACGCAGCGGCGAGCCCTCGGCCGACCAGATCTTGCGGTACTTCGGTGCGATGCGCCGCGGCCGCAGCGGCAGGATGAACCCGTAGAGGATCGGCAGCCACAGCGGCCGCGGCAGTTCGACGACTCGCGGATCCCTGAGCATGCGCTCAAGGAAGCGCCGCACGTCGCGCGGCGCCGGGGAGTCGGGTGTGCCGAAATTGACCGCGAGAATGCCGATGCGCTCGGCCGTGTCGCGGTGAACCTCCGCAGAGCTGTGATAGCGCATGGTGTGCACGATAGCGCAGTGAAACGGCCGGCAACCAGTGCCGCTGTGGCAAACCCCTACCCCCGGCGCACGGCGCCCCGGGGCACGGCCTCACCCGGCCGGGCGCTCCTCGCTGCGCAGGTGCTGCTCGAGGAACTCCAGAGTTCGCCGGCGGGCCACGGCGGCGGCCGCAGCGTCGTAGGACGCTCGCAGGTCGCAATTGAAGCCGTGGCCGGCCCCCGGGTAGACGTAAAAGACGCCCCCCGGATCGCGCTGGCGCATCGGCTCGAGCTCGGCGAGCGGAATGCTCCGGTCCTCGCTGCCGAAGTGATACAGCACCGGACAATGCGGCGACTTGCCGGCGTCCTGGGCCCGGCCGTAGTACACCACCGCGCAGTCGACGGGCAGCAGGCAGGCGGCGCGATACGACTGCGCACCACCCCAGCAGTACCCGACCGTGCCGACGCGGCCGGCGTGTTTGACGACGGCAATCGCCGCGGCCAGATCCTTCAGGGTCTGTTCCGGCTGCAATTGCTGCATGTAGCCGCGGCCCTCGTCGATCTCCGCGGCACTGTAGCCGAGCTCGATCCCGCGCCGGATCCGATCGAACATGCACGGCGCAATCGCCGTGTAGCCCTCGGTGGCAAAACCGTCGGTCACGGCACGGATGTGCGCGTTGACCCCGAAGATCTCCTGGATGACGACGACGGCGCCGCGGGCGG
>JAJZFQ010000167.1 GCA_021805275.1 Pseudomonadota bacterium | reverse complement strand
GCTCACTGACCGAATCACCACACAAACCCAGTGGACTGCAGAGGGTAGGGAGCCCACTACGAGCGCAAAGTCAGTCAGGGCAAGCGGCACAACCAAGCTCCGATCGCGTCGGCGTGGCGGTGCTGCGTGATGGGACCTACCACCCGCCATGACTACCGGAGTCCAGCGCCAGCAACGGCATTGCGCAGAAGACTATGCTGTATTTTTGCCGTACTTTTTGGGACGCAAAGCGCTAAGTACTTGATTTTATGGTGGGCGGTACTGGGATCGAACCAGTGGCCCCTGCCGTGTGAAAGCAGTGCTCTACCGCTGAGCTAACCGCCCATCCCCTTAAGGGACGGCAAGTCTATCCACCGCAGAACCCGGACGCAACGGTCTTACCGGCACTGGGTGGCTGACGGAAGCCCCCTAATCCCGCCCGCGGCACTGCGACGTCCGTCACATTCGTCCCGCGGTTTGCGACTCAAGTCCGCCCGCCTCCCCGTCGATACAGGGGAAGAGACGAATGTCGCCCCCGGCCAGATGGGCGGCTCAGGGGTTTATTGCGACCATGTCCGCGAGCGCTGCGCTGCAAGCCATTGACTCTGTGCTGATTGTCGACGACAGCGGCGTCCAGCGGAGCATCGGCGCGGCCCTCTGCCGCGAGCTGCAGATCGGCCAGATCCACCAGGCCGAAGACGGCGTCGCCGCGCTCGCACTGCTCGATTCGCTCGCGGCGCCTCCGGATCTGCTGATCGTCGACCTGGAGATGCCGAACATGGACGGACCGGAACTGCTGGCGGCGCTCTCAGCCCGGCGCCTGCGCTCCCCGGTCATCGTCGCCTCCTCGCGCGAGAGTTCGCTGCGCCACTCCGTCGAAGACATGGGCACGGCGCTCGGACTGCGCATCCTCGGCAGCCTGCCCAAGCCCCTGACGCAATCGAGCCTGGGCGCTCTACTGCGGCGCGGGCCGGCCAATGCTCCGGCTGCGCACGAGTCCGACGATACCGCCCCGGTCGATCCGGGAGATCTGCGCCGGGCACTCGAGGCTGACGAAATCACCGTCTTCTATCACCCGCAGGTCGAAATCGGGACCTGCCGCGTGCGCGGCCTCGAAGCGCTCGCCCGGTGGCGCCATCCCTCGCTCGGCTGGATCTGCCCCGACGCATTCATTCCGGTGGCCGAGCAGCACGGGCTGATTCACGCCCTGACGCTGCGCGTCATGGATCTGGCAATGGAGCAGACTGCGCACTGGTCCCGCCTGGGACTCGATCTGTCGATTGCGATCAATGTCTCTCCTCTGCTGCTCGATCGCAGCGAGCTGGTCCAGGAGATCTCGAGCCTGCAGCGCAAGCACAACCTGCGCGCCGAACAGGTGGTGCTGGAGGTGACCGAGAGTTCCCTGCTGCGGGAACTGGCGGTCGCCCTGGGGGTACTGACCCGTCTGCGCCTACGGGGCTTCAGGCTGTCACTCGATGACTACGGCACCGGCTTCTCATCGATGCAGCAACTGGCGCGCATTCCCTTCACAGAGCTCAAGATCGACCGCAGCTTCGTTCACGGGGCCGCGGATCGTGAAAGCCTGCAGGTGATCCTGCGCTCGGCGCTCGACATGGCGAGTGAGCTCGGCCTGGAAACGGTCGCCGAGGGCGTCGAGTCGCTCCAGGACTGGAAGCTCGTGCGCCAGTACGGCTGCACGCTCGCCCAGGGATGGCTGCTTGCGAAAGCCATGGCAGCCGGGGACTTCGAGTGCTGGCTGCAGCGTCTGCGGACCCAACGGACCGAGCTGCTCGCCTGATGCTCCCGGGGCCGCCCCGGCCCCTTGGAGTGCCTCTCTCTCATGCGAGGGTTGCGCACGCACCGGATGCGCCCTGATACTTTTGCGCCTCCACACGCGCTCATCCCATTCGTGGCACAACGCCTTCCGCACAATGTCCGCTGCCTGCTCGCCGCCCGCGGGGCGCGCAGCCTCGGCCAGGGCGCCACCGTTGCGAGCTTCAGCCTGTATCTGCACGCGCTTGGCTTCAGCGGAACTGCGATCGGCATGATCCTCATGGCCGGGCTCGCGTTCGGCGCCCTGCTGACGCTGATCATCGGCCCGCTAAGCGATCGGTCGAGTCGCCGCCGACTGCTGATCGGCTACGAGCTGGCCGCCGCCGCCGCCGCGCTGGCGGTCATCATCACGCCGAACGAGGCGGTGCTGATCGCCGCCTCCACGCTCGCTGGGTTCGGGCGCGGCGCCAACGGCGCCGCCGGCCCATTTTCACCGGTTGAGCAGGCCTGGATCGCCCGCGAGGTGGACGGTGAAGCGCGCCGCAGAGCGCTCGCGCACAACGCGACCCTGGGATTCCTCGGCATGGGCGTCGGCGCTTTGCTCGTTGCTGTGCCCCCCCTGCTCGGCCACGGTTATCACCAGCTCGCAAGCTTCCGTATTCTATTTACGCTGCCGCTGCTCAGCGCACTGGCCGCGCTCGGGCTGATCGCCTGGACTCGCGAAATCGCCAGCCCGCGCCCAACAACGGTTCGCGACCCCGACCTCGAGGCCCGCCTCAAGCGTGACGAGAACCGCCTCATCCGCAAACTCGCGCTGACCAATGCCGTCAACGGACTGGCGATCGGCGTCATCGCGCCACTGATCGCCTATTGGTTCCTGCGCCGCTACGGGGCAGGACCGGCGGCGATCGGTCCGGCACTTGCGGCGAGTTTTGCCCTCGCGATGCTCGGTTCCGTGCTCGCCCACTGGCTGAGCCACCGGATAGGCACCGTGCGTGCCGTGACCGCAATGCGGATTGTCGGTCTCGCCATGCTGATCGGGATTCCGTTCTCCGAGGACTTCGCGATGGCAGCCAGCCTCTACGCGATCCGCGGAGTCTTCAACCGCGGCACCGCCGGGGTGCGCCAGGCCGTGGCGGCCGGCCTGACCCGCGCCGAGCGGCGCGGCATGGCTGCAACCGTCCAGAATCTCTCGATGCAGATCCCTCGCGCCGTGGGGCCCGTCATCGGAGGCTGGCTGATCCATCGGGGCGAGTTCAGGACGCCCTTTCTCATCGCCGCCGCCCTGCAGGGGCTGTACATCGTGCTTTACCAGCGCTTCTTCGGTTCGATGGAGCCCGCAGCCGGCGGCACGGTAAGCACCCAGACCGACGCGTAGCGTCGCCAGCTCAGCTGCGCTCCGCTCGCCTCAGGCGGTCAGGCCGAGCAGTGGTCGCATGATGGGTGCGCCGTAGAGCATGCCCAGCAGCAAGATGGCCAGCAGCAGCGGGATCCATGCAGCCGCGCCAGCGGCAACCCCGAAGACTCGCTGTGGTTTGCCGTACGTGGCGCGCGGCGGCGGAGCGAGCAGGCGCGCAACCCGGCGCTTGAGCGTCTGGCCGTCGCCGAGCAGGCCCGCATGCGCCACATGCGTGCCCGCCAACAGTGCATGCTCGGGCTGCGGTGGCGCGCGCAAAAAGCGCACCGACGCCAGGACGGCCGCGGCCAAGTCCGGTCCCTCGGTGCCATTGCGGCGCGCCTCATCGTCGCGGGCCCATTCGAGCGCCTCGAGCCAGGCATCGAACCGGCGGCGCGCCTGCGGCCAAGGCCATTGCAGGTCGGTGATGAGCTGTGCCACCCAGATGCGCAGCGGGTCGCGATGCCGCCCGTGCGCCCGCTCGTGCGCCAGCGCCGCGCGCAGAACTGGCTCATCGAGCTGCCGGGCGAGAAACGGCGAAAAAAGCACCCGCGGTGTCATGAGCCCGATGGTCGATACGCCGCACTCGGGCGGCTCGCGCACCAGCGCCCACGCGGCCCGCAGCAGCGCGCGAAGAAACAAAAGTCCAAACGGTATCCACAGCGCGACGAGCACGAGCGGGTCGAGCGGGTCGCGCACCGGGTCGGGCTGCGTGAGCGCCCACCCTGCGAGCCATGAGGCGATGAGCAGCATCGGCAGCGCCGGCACGCACACATTGATCCAGGCCGCCCGCTCGAGCGTATCGGCGTCCGCGGCCGCTGGCAGCGTGCCCGGCCAGTTCGCCAGCAACTGCAGCACACAGCCGCCGAAGATCATCAGCAGCATCGTCAGCAGCGTCTCACGCTCCATCGTTCGCCCTCCGTTGAGCCGCGACCGCCCGCTCGAGCTCACCGAGAAGCTGCGGATCGAGGTCCTGCACTGCCTCGACCAGAGCCGCCGCAGCACTGCGCGGCGCAGCGCCGAGCAGACGCGTCAGCGCGATTCGGGCCCTCGCGCGCTCGACCGTCTCCCGCGCCACTTTTGGCCGGTACTGAAATGCCGCTCCCCGGCGCTGGCGCTGGACCAAACCCTTCTCGCGCAGACGGTCCACCACCTTGGCGATGGTGGTGTAGACCAGACCCTGCGGCACGCCGAGTCTTTCGTGCAGTTCGCGCACCGAGGCCATGCCCAGATCCCACAGCGCGGCGAGCACCGTGTACTCCAAGTCATCGGCGGGTAGTCTGAAATCCTTCACCGGGCAAGTCTACGACTGGCGTCGTATGCAGGCAAGCGCGCGGACGACAACGTCGCCTTGACGGCTGCGGAATGGACCCGTCCAATGACGCACGGGTTCCCATCCGGAAGCGCTGTGCCCATCCTTCACGCAAGCCTCACCAACGACCTCACCTGGCTGATCGCGGCGATTGCGGTCTGCGGGATGCTGATGCGCCCCTGGGGAATTTCCGAGGCGCTCTGGGCGGCATCCGGCGCGCTGCTGCTGGTGCTCGGCTCGCTGGTCTCGTGGCGGCACGCCTGGACCGCCGTCAGCGCCGGCACGGACGTGTACCTGTTCCTCGCCGGCATGATGCTGCTGGCGGAGCTGGCACGGGCGGAGGGACTGTTTGACTGGCTGGCCGCGCATGCGGTCCGGACGGCGCACGGGGCGCCGCGCAGACTCTTTGCACTCATCTATCTGGTCGGCATCGCCGTCACGGCACTGCTGTCGAACGACGCCACCGCCGTAGTCCTGACGCCGGCGGTCTACGCCGCAGCCCGCCACGCAAAGACCGAGCCGCTGCCCTACCTGCTGATCTGCGCATTCGTCGCCAACGCCGCGAGCTTTCTGCTGCCGATCGCGAATCCGGCGAACCTGGTGGTCTACGCCAGCCACCTGCCGCCGCTCGGCACGTGGCTCACGTGGTTCTTGCTACCGGCCGCAGCCGCCATCGCGATCACTTACCTGGCACTGTACGCCACCCAGCGGCGCGCCCTGCAAGGCCGCTTCACGCTCGATGTCCCAGTGCCGCCTCTGAGCCGCGCCGGCCGCGTCGCGGCCGGCGGCATCGGGCTCGCCGTACTGGTCCTGTTGTGGGCCTCGGCAACGGACCGGCAGCTCGGCGCACCGAGCTGCCTCGCCGCCGTGATCACCCTCGCACTGGTGCTGCTGCTCGAGCGGCGCAGCCCGTGGCCGATCCTCAAGGCGGTCCCCTGGAGCGTCCTGCCGCTGGTCGCGGGACTGTTCGTACTGGTGGCCGGACTGGGTCAGACCGGGCTGCTGAGGGCGCTCGGCGCGCTCGCAACGCATCTGACGTTCAGTGCGGCGCGAGTCTCGACGTTCGCGGCCGGTGGCGGTGCGGCTGCGGCCAGTAACATCATGAACAACCTGCCCGTGGCCCTGATCGCCGCCTCGATCGGCGCCGGCCACGGACTGGCGTCGCTGCGCGCGAGCCTGCTGATCGGCGTCGATCTCGGACCGAATCTTTCGGTCACGGGCTCCCTCGCCACCATCCTGTGGCTGATCGCCCTGCGCCGCGAGCAGGTGCATATCGATGCGGCGACGTTTTTAAAGCTCGGACTCCTGGTAATGCCACCGGCACTGCTCGCGGCGCTGACTCTGCTGCTCATGCATCCCGTTTGAGTCTGGCGCCCACGGCCTCGGACCGCCGATTCATGGGGTGCCGAAGCAAAGCCGATCCCCAACCCGCCGAGCCGCCTCGGGGCATCGCGGCGCGTGTCCTCAACGCGAAAAGTCAGGGTCTAGCCCGCCGGGCGGCGCGCCGCCCGGAGACTCAAGACCGGGCTCGGGCGAATGGGCGCGCTCGTCCTCACGATCCTCTCGCACCTGATCGGTTCCCTGTCGTGCTCGCCACGCTTCAACTGCCCGGCGGCGAACCGCTTCGGTCGCTCCAGGGTCTACACCACCCATCGCCTGCCCGGGTGCACTGCCGCGCGCTCGTTGATATTGCTGCCAGTCGCGCACCGCCTCGCGCTGGCGGCGCTGAGCATCGGTCGGTGGCACAGAGCCGGGCTGCGGCGGCGGACTCTCCGGCACGGCCATTTCGCTCTGCGATGTCCTGCGCTCGACCGCGCGCTCGGCGCGCGCCGCGACTCGCGCGCGATAGCGCGAGCGGATGCGCTCTGCCACGTCGCTATGCTCCCCCCGTCGCTCGGCGGCAATCGCGGCCCACGGCAGCCGTGGAAGGGGCTCGCGGTCGATGCCCTGCGCCTGCAGGGAGCGTGCGTCGACCCGGGCTTCGATGTGCGCGGCACTGAGATAGTCATTTACCAGTTCCGCCCAGCGCTGACGCAGCGCCGCAAATTCCTTTCGGCTGGTGGGCAGGCCGAGCTCGGCACGCGCCGTGCCATTGATGTCAAGGCCCGCCTTGGCCCCGAAGCCCTCGCCGGTGACGGTGCGCGTCGAGCTCAGCAGATGCGCGTGATGATTGCGCGGGTCACCGAACGGACGCGGTGCGTGCACGGCCAGATCGACCGCGACACCGTAGCGGTCCGCGATCTCGCGCGAGAATGCCCGCGCCAGCTCCACGCGCTGCGCCGACGGGAGCTCCGCCGGCAGCGCGACAAGGTATTCGCGCGCCACACGCGAATCCCCCCTGGACTCGATCCGCTCGGCCGCATTCCACAAACCGGTGCGATCGCGGGCCCAATCGAGCCCCGCGTCCGAGCGCCCGAGCTGGGTTGGCAGGAAAATCTCCTTGTGCAGCACGTCACGTCGATTGCGGTGATCATAGAGGGCGCCGGTGCGCTCATTGCGGATCCGCTCGCCCGAACGGTAGGCAGCCGAGGCCGGCGCATTGCGACCGCTCGAGCGCGATACCGTGTTGATCTGCATCAGAAAGATTGCCATGGGCGAGCGCCGCGAAACGCCTCATCACCGCCGTCGGGTCCGCGCCTGCCGAACGCGCACTTTGAGCCAGTACGCCGAACCGGCTGTCTTCAGATAACCCGCAAAATCCGGGAGCTGCTCGATCTCGGACGGCAATACGGCCAACTCGGTCACCCGCTGAGCGCCGAGGTGTTCCGAGCGGCGCGCACCGCGGCTCGCACTGCCGAACCCGCCGGGGCTGTCCCGACCACGGGAGATCGTGCGCCGCACGACTTCGCGTTCACCGATCAGTCGCGAGCAGAACTGCGCCGTACCGCCGCGCTCACTTGCCGAGCAGCGCAAGATCAGCGTGTTCCCACAGTTCTCGATGATGGTCTGTGCGTCACCCGTGCCGTAAATGGCGGCCACCTGCGCAATTGACTGCATGCCGAGAACGCATCTACCGCCGAACTTGCGCAGCCTCGCGAGCGCATCGCGCAGACCCTCTATCGCCCCGAGCGCATCGAGTTCATCGACGATGAACCACAAGCGCTGATCGCCAACGGGAGCGTCCATGGCTTCGAACACCGCCAGGCGCAACCAGCTGGCGATCAGCGTGCGCAGTGCGGCAATCTGTCCGGCTTGATACGGCAGAAACAATACACCGCTGCCCGTTCGCACCCACTGGCGCACCGAGAATCCGCGCGCGCGCTGAGCGCACACGTGCTCCAGAGCCGCAGTGCACGCAGAGGCCACCGAGCGAATCGATCCGAACATGCGGGCGTTCTCCGGATCTAGAAACGATTGTGCCGGCGTGTCCTGCAATAGCGGTCGCAATTCGGATCCCGAGGCGACCGACACCAGGCGCCACAGTTCTGCGACGTCTCCACCGTTCTCGCCGACGCGCCGCAGGACACTGGCGAGAAACGTACGCGCATAGAGGCGCCACTCCCGGCCGGCCGCATCATCCCCGGCAGCGATCAGGCTCGCGGCAAGCTGCTGCGGGTCCGCCGGACCGGTGAGCTCCGCCATTGGATCCCACCTTGGAGCCCGGCTGTCGAACGGGTTGAGAATGACATCACCGCGTGAGCCTGCGTGAAAGCGCGCAAGGTAACCTGCGTCGGGATCGGCGATCACCGCACGGTCACCGCGGGCGAGCAGCGCCCGAAGCATCTGCGCGATCGCGGTGGATTTTCCGGTTCCGGTCGTGCCGATCAGCTTGAAATGCTTGGTTTCCTCGAAAATCCCGATTGGAACGTCCGCCAAGGTGACCGGCCGGCGTGTCACTGTCTGACCCAAACCGATGAGCCTGCGCCGGGCTGTCCGTCCGGTCACGACGCGCGCCCCGCGGCAGTAGCTGTCGCCGCCACGGCCGGCACGCGCCCTCGCAAGCGCTAGCAAGACGCACCCTGCCGCGAGTGTACCGATCAGCCGGCGCGGCGCGGCGGCAAGCACACTCGCTACGCGCGCCAAGACGATCACGGTCCGTTCACCAGGAGATAATCGCCGTGCCGGCCATACCTCGGCCCATTGGGGTGGACGCGCACACAGAGCTTGCCCGTCGTTCCGCACCGGCGCAGGTCGACAGCCCCACCGAACTGCCGCAGGCGCCGGATGTCGGCCGCATATAGCTCGCGGCGGGCGCGCAACTCGCTCACCTGCGCCCTGGAGGGCAGCAGCAGGTGCACGATCGCAAACGTCACCGCCACGCTCAGCGCCATGGCGGCCGTGTTCCAGGCGAGCAGGCGAATGGTGGTTCCCTGCCCGAGGCGCCGCAGCGTCGCCTGGGCCTGCTCCGCCTCGCTGCTCAATGCGCCCAGTGACTCGCAGGCGGCACGTGCGACCTCGGCGCGGACCATGGCATCGAGAGCCCGGAGGTGATCGCGCAGACGCTCGAACAGTTCCTCACCGACACGCTGCTGTGCCTGGGCGGTCTCGAGCAACAGGCCAACGCGCAGCGTCTCGCTCAGCGGCTCGGCATCAGCCACGATCCCACCCCCCGTCCAGGCTCGCCGCGGCCGGCGGGGGCGGTGCGCGCCCGCGCCCGGGCGAGCTCGCCGCGGCGCAACAAGTCGCTGCGGTGCCCACGGGGTGCTGCATGGGCCGCAGCCGAACCGTTTGCCAGTCCGGCACCGAAGCGAGCTTGAGAAAGCCCGAAAGATCAGCCAGTCGCTCAAGCTGCGCATCCATCACCGCCGGCTCCACCTGCCAATGCTCCGCCTCGCTGAGTGAATGGAAGAACTCACCCGGTCGGCGTGAACGGCTGCGGGTCAGACGCATGATTTCGCGATCCCCGATGAGCCGCGAGGCGAATCGTGCGGTACCGCCATGTTCACTCGCCGAACACCGCAGGATCAGCGAATTTCCGCAGTTCTCCACGATGGTCTGTGCTTCGCCGGCACCGTATGTCGTGGAGACCTGGGCAATCGACTGAAAGCCGAGCACACACCGACCCCCGAATTTCCGCAGTCGCGCCAAAGCGTCTTTCAATCCGTCGATCGGTCCCAGCGCGTCGAGCTCGTCGATCACAAACCACAGCGGTCGGCCCTCCTCGATGCCATTCATCGACTCAAAGATCGCCAAGCGCATCCATGCGGAGATGCTCGATCGCAGCGCAGCAATCTGCCCGGCGCGATACGGGATGAACAGCACCCCCCGACCCGACCTGACCCAGTGACGGACAGACAGGGATGGCGCCTTCTGGCGCGCCACGTACTGCAGGGCGCCGACCGCGGAACTGGCGACTGATCGGATCGAATCGAGCATCCGCGCGTTGTGTTCATCGAAAAACGGCTGCGCGGGAGTACCGCCGACCAGTACTTTCAGCTCAGCGGCATCGGCCACGACGAGCAGATCGAAGAGCTGCCCGACGTCGGTGACGCCCGCTGCGCGCGCCTGGCCCGCCACGGCGGCGAACAGCGTGCGCGCGTATCCTCTCCAGCTGCGATCCGTGCCCTGATGATCGGGAATCAGTGCCAGAGCCAGCTGCTCGATGTCATACGGTTCGCTGATTTCGCCGAACAGGTCCCAGCGACACCCACCGGTTTCAAATGGACTGAGCAGCGCATCGCCGCGTTGCTCGCTGAAAAACCGCCGTGCATACCCTCCATCCGGATCGGCAATCACGGCCCGGTCGCCTCGGGCGAGCGCCGCGCCCAGCAGTTCGGTAATGGCCGTGCTCTTGCCGGCACCGGTGGCCCCGATGATCTTGAAGTGCTTCGTCTCATCTGCGGTCGGGACCCTCACCGCAGCCAGGGTCAACTGAGCACTGGCATGAGTGAACCCTTTCGCCCGGTCCCTCCCGATGCCTCTGTGGCTCCAAGCCTGCGCGCCGGCCTCCTCCTGCACGACGGCACCGCGAACGTGCGTCACCATCTGCCTCGGGGTGCTGCTTGCGAGCGCCCGACCGGCCGCATAGCCCGCCAGGGCGCTGCAGCCGGCAGCGCCTGCCAACCCTACCGTGGGGCTCGCCGCGCCCAGCACGTGCAGCAGCGGCTGGGCGGCCGCGATACCAGCGCCCAGTCCCGCGGTCACCCCCGCGGCCAATGCCGGGGACACCAACCACCGACGCAGCGTGGCGCGCCCGCGCGCCAGCCCGGCGCACATCGGAGCCTGCACACTTCCATACGCGACCATCAGGCCCGGCCAACCGTGCGTCATCTCGAACAGAACGTCCCCGGGCATCACGGTCAGCCATGCGGCCGCGCGGGAGCGGCCTCCTGCCCCGGCCGATGACTACGCTGAGCAGCGGCGATCGGACCGAACCGCTGGCGCGAGGAGGATTCCGACCGCAGCCAGATCTCGCGAACCGAGCGGCGATGCCGATCGAGCCCGCACTGAATCACCACATCGATGAGGCCACGCAAGAGACAGCGGATATCGCGCCTCGCCAGTCCCCGTCCGCCCGGACTTTGCTTGATCAGCAGCACCAGCTGCTCGAACGCCAGAGCAGCACTCGAGGCATGCACGCTGGTAATCGAGCCCGGGTGACCGGAATTCACGTTGCGCAGGTAATCGAATGCCTCCTCCGAGCGCAACTCGGCGAGGAGAATTCTGTCGGGCTTCATGCGCAGACAGGCTTCCAGCAGCTGTCTGGGGGTGACACGCGAGAGGCCTTGATCATCCTTGCTGTAAAAAAGACGCACGTGGTTTGGATGCGCGTCCAGCACCAGTTCTGGGGCATCCTCGATCGTAATCAACCGCTCGTCCGCGGGAATTTCGCCGATCAACGCCTTGGTCCAGGTCGTCTTGCCCGACCCAGTCGGACCGGAGACCAGGATATTGCGGCGGCTGCGTACCGCGAGCCGCAGGAAGGCTGCGTAGCGCTCGGTCGCGAGAAGGCCACGCAGCTCACCTTCGATCGGCTCGCCCGGCTTGCTTACCGCCCGGGTGTCGCGCAACGCGCCCCGCTCGGCTAGATCCTCGATCGACCAGCGCGTCTGTGCCGGGCGGCGGATGCTGATGGCCACACGACCGGGCAGCGTCGCTGGCGGCATCGCGATCTGAACGCGCTCACCGGTCGGCAGAGCTCCGCATAGGAGAGGATGCGACTCATCAACACGCTGCCGCGTGTAATTGGCAACGAGTTTGGCAAATCGCCAGCACCAGTCGAAGTCCAGGCTCGGCACGGCTTCACAACTCCAGCCCTGAGCAGTCTCCAGAAACACCTCTCCGGGCCCATTGATGCACAGCTCGGACAATCCCGGGCGTGACAGCAACGGCGCGAGAGTCCGAGCGGCCAACTCGAGTGCCGTATCGCCCCTCGGGTCGACCGATGTCTCTATCGCGGGATCAACGCGCAACGAGTGCATAAACGGGCCTGAAGTCGATGTCGCGGGCCACCAGCACCTCGATCCTTTGGCCATTCGGAACAGTGATCGTCGGCGCGATGTCTTCGTTTGCGCGCAGAGTTTGGGCGAGGACTTCCTCGCCCGCCGTTGGATCGACGATGACCGTACCACTGGCACTCTCAACCCGAGATTGCACGATGCCCGTCAGCGTCGAGACGAGCAGTGCCGCACCGAATCGCTCCCAGAAATGACGATTCACCTTGCCGCCCAACCCGGAGCGCCCCAAGGCGTCCGTCGATGGCGAATCCAGCCTGACGACGACCCCCGATGGCGTCCGCGCTTCAGTCCAGATCACAAACACCCGCGCCATCCCCTGGCGCACCCGTCCGCGCGTTTGTCCAATCAGTTGCGTACCTCGGGGCAAGAGAACCACTGTGCCGTCTGCGCTGAAGGTATCGGTCCCCGTGATGCAGGTCGTCATTCCCGGCAACGTCGAATCAATGGCCGTCTCGAGCGTGCAGTCGATGAATGTCCCCTTGGCCAGCAACAAGCGCTGCTCGGGGAGCAGGTGCGCCCGGGTCGCCGACATCACGCTGGGATGCAGTAGCTGGCGAAGCGCCGAATCACCGGTGCTGCTCGCGTCCAAACGCCCACCGGGCCGCCTCGCCGCCCATCGCACTCGCTCCGGCGTGCCGCTCGCCGCAGACAAACCTGCACCGATGAACACCGCTCCGCCGAGCAGCCGGCCCGTCACGCGCCGGCGTGGCGCCGGCTGATCGGGCAACCCCGCTCGACCCGACACCGATCTCGGACGCGTGGACTGAAAGCGCATCAGCAGGTCCGCGCGCCGCGGCTTCATGACGCCGCGCACCGCTTGCGCACTGTCGGCGAATGGTCTGCTCGCTCTTGGCTCCGCCAGCCCCAACGGAGCAGGAAGCGGCCCAAGGGGCGGCGGACCGGCCACGCGCAGCGGTGAGCGCACCGCCTGCGCAGGGGTAACATCGGAACGGGAGTGCGCGGCAGCGCCGTAGTACCAGGCCAACGCCATCGCCGCGATCCCACCGGCAAGTCCGAACGCAAAGAAAGAATTCATCCGCGACTGCAGTGAGCGAGTCCGCCGGGCAAAAGTGGCGCCTCGGTCCCCCGCCAGCGCCCCCTCGTCCCTCGTCGCAGCCCGATCACGGCGCGCTCGTTCGCCCCGCGCCAGCCGGCGCCACAGTGCGCGGATCATCTCCGTGCTCCACTGTCGGGGGCGCGGCGCACCGCCAATCGTCGCTTCACGACCCAGACCCGCGGCGAAATCGTGCCCGAGGCGAGGCGACGGCCTGACCCGGCGAATGCCCGGTTGACGATGCATCCGCTCAGTCGGCCGCGCTTGAGCACCCAGCGGCGCGCGATCCCTTGGATCACCATTTGAACGCCGCGCATGTGGAAATTGACCAGCGACTCGCTGCCGTCCGCGTTCAGCCGAAACACCGCCGGCAGCGGCTCGCGGGAGGGAAAGACAAGGTGGGTCTGTGCGCCATCGTCCCATGCGGCCTGGGGTTTCAGGGCGGTCGACCCGCAAAACCAGTAATCCGCGTTGTGCGCCGGAGCATGCTCCGCCTGGTACAGCGCGCGCTTAACCTGCCGACTGCGCCTCGCCGCGGCGCGCCGCCGACGTACCGTGTGCGGATAGCGGAAGTGCATCGCATACACGATGGATTTGCCCGACGCAGCCGCTGCAGGCTCCACGCGATAGCTGAAAACATAGGTACGACGATTGGTGAGTACGGTCATGTCGGTGGACAGACGCGAGACAACCGGCTTGATGAACAGGTGGTCGGCGGCTGCGGCGACTCTGATTGCCTTCGAATCCCCCACTCCCAGTCCGATAAATCGCTCCCCGGGTGCGAACTGCAGATCGATCTCATAGCCCACCCGTCCGCGCAGTCGATAAATGTGATCGGCGCTGTAGCGCACGTACCGGATGCGGGGTTCATCCGATGCCGCTGCGGCACTGATTGCTGGACTCACTCGGGTGCTTGAGCCGGATAGGCCATGGGCCGCCGCCGAACGGATCCCATACACAGACTCGACTGCCAGCCCGAGCAGGAACGCACCGAAGAAGATGCCGCGCATCACGCCCCCCCTTTGGCCGCGGCCCTCTGCTGCGGCCGATGAAGCATCTCGCGCTGACGCTCAAGCGCAGTGATCTCGAAGCCCAGCGGATTCCATTGTCTGACGGCGGAACTGCTCGGGGATCCATTGAATCGATACCTCAGCGTCGCGATCCAATGCCCCGCGCGCTCGCGCGCGCCGTCGGGTTGGCGAGTGATCCGCTCAAAGCGCACTTGCGCCAGCCGCCCCCCCGGACTCGCCGGCCCGAGAAAGCTCACCGCCTCGATTCGCACCACGACCGTACTGCCGTCGCGGTACTCATTGAGCGGCGAGCGTGGATTGCCTCGCATCCAGTTCTGATAGAGCGCTTCGTTCAGGCGATGGGAATTGAACGATCCGCATTCCTCGTAATCACTCTCGGCCATCGCGTAATCAAAGCGCTCACACGCCTCGACATAGCGCGCAAGGAAATAGCGGGCAATGGCATTCGGAAAGTCCTCGTCCCCGCGATACACGGGGACGACATCGACCTGGCCGGTAGCGCTGTTCACGCGCACGACAAAGGGTTCCACGCTCTTCAGCGGCAGGAGCACAACAAGTGCGGCGCTCAATCCGAGCACGCAAAGAAGCGCACAGAGGGCAATGCGCCACGCAATGCGCGAATGCCGCTGGATTTGCAGTAACCGGTCGGCATCCCACGATGCCGCCTCCTGCAGGTAGGCACTCAATGCGCGCTCCGCGCTCATGGGCGATGCTCCTCGTGCTCAGCGCCTCGAGTCGTGCGCGGCTTCAACGGGCGCAGACCGGGCCTCACCCACTGCGCGGCAGTCCGCCCATTGATCGGAACCAGTTTTCGTTCGCAACGCGACGGACCTGCACATCCGCCGATGACCAAACCCAGGCACGCCAGGAACAATGCTTTCATCGCCGCCTCCGAAAGGGTGCCCTGCGATCCCTCAGAGCAGAGCCTTGTCACTGCCCGATTGAAGACTCGCGCGCCCGCCCCAGGCTGGTCCGTGCGGATCGACCGAGCGCCACGGCGGTACCTACCGCCACCGGGGCTGCGAGTGCGGCCCCAGCTGCGATCGGCCGCGCAGCCATACGCACCGCCCGACTCATCATCCCGTAGGTGCTCAGTGCGATGCCGCCGGATAGCCCGGCTGCAATCGGCATGACCTGCTGCATGAACAGCAGCACCAGCGCGGTCACGAGCAGCAGATCGAGTGCATCTACCGTATCCAAGGCGGCACCCAGCGCTGCGGTCTGCTGCGCGTACAGCTGGACCAAGTGCAGCAGGAGCGCTGCAACCATGACGGTCAGAACTGATATCAAGGCATAATTTGCCAATTGTCCGAGCCACGCCGCGAACAGGCGTCGTGTCCCGGAGAACAGCAGGAACGTGAAGAACAGCGGTCCGAGCGCCAGCAGCACCGACAGAGCAACGCTCGAGAGCGCCAGAAGGAACATCGTATAGACGCACAGCAACCCAACGAGAATCCACACGACCGCCCCGGCAATGTAGAACCCAATATCGCCTCGCCAGACACTGCCTTCGTTGAACAACCGCCCGGCGACCGCCCCACCCTGATCCCAAATGGCGTCAAGCGTCTGTACTGGGTAGGAGGCCCCCACGACATCTGCCGCAAACTGCGCGGGTGCCTCGTAGAAGGTATTCACGATCACCGTGTTGTACAGCCACAGATGCAAGGAGACCGACAGAACCGCCGCGAGGCAGGCAATCCGTCGCAGCCCATCGCCAAACGGCTCCTGAATTCGCCCGGTGATCAGAAGAACTCCCCAGCCCATGACATAGAGGGCCGCGATCGCCACGAGCGCCGGCCCCAGGATCGTCGCGACCCTCGCGGTCGTCGCGCCGATATAGCTGGTGAGCGCGCCGTTCAGCCACGTCCAGAATGTCGCAAAGAAGCCCATCAGCGCCTCCGGGTATGCTCAACACCGAGACCAAGGAGTACCCGCGCCGAGAATCACGGCGTCGGCTGAAATCGGGTGGCAAAGTTGCCCTGTGCCATGATCGCCCCTTCCCGAGCCCGCTCCCGGTCCATCCACTCCTGAGCCTGCACGGACGCAAAGAGCACCCTCAGCTTGGTCTGCTCGTTCTGCAGCATGGCCTGCTCGGCAGCAATACGCGCTGTCAGATCGAGAATGGCCTTTTGATCCTGCGCCGCTCCGATCGCCGAGACCATCTGCCTCAGGCCCGCGAAGCGTCCGCTGGCGTTTGCCAGTGCATCGGTCGAGACCGCCTGAAGTAACGCTGCGGTCTGTCGATCGACGCGCAGTTGCGCCTCGGCGTCCGGCGACAGCCCGGCTGCCTCGGCCGGCGCGAGGCGCTCTTGTGCCGCGACATCCGCTTGGATCGACGCCGTCAAGGAAGGGTATTGCGCCGAGTCGCCATGAACAGCCGCATCGAGCTGAGTCCAATTCTGTGGCAGGTAGTTACGGCGGATGCCGGAGAGCAAATTCTGCATACCTCGGCTCCCCGTCATGGCCTGCAACTGCCGTTGCGCATTGAGGAATTGCCGCTGCTCCGTCACCAACGATTGCTCAAGCGTCTGCACTTCCGTCGTCAGCTTCGCAACCGCGGCCACATCGATAACCGCCCACTGCGCCTTCGCCACCGGCACGAACAGCGCAAACAAGGCCGGTATCCAAAAAACGGCAATGACCGGTTGCATCACGCGCCTCCCGCCGATCATTCGACGACCGGCTCGTCAAGGAACGCATCGATCCAGTTCTGCGGCTCGGTACCGCGCTCTTTGAGCAACTGCCCCATCCGCTGCAATCCGGCGGCCCGCGCCGAGAGCACCTGCACCTCTGCTTCCATGCCCGACAGATCGAGCCGGCACACGACACTCTGGGAACCCTGCTTGACCAGAAATGCCCGCGCACCGGGCTCGAGTTCCTCGGTGATCAATGCCAGCTCCCGGCGCGTCAGCCCTAAGCCCTGCGAGAGCTCCGATCTGGACGAGGCGGGATTTGGGAAGAAGATCTTCGTCGGGGTCTGCTCGACAATGGTTCGACTGATGCGGCTATCGAGCACGTCGCTCGCGCTCTGGGTCGCCAGCACCATGACACCATTGAGCTTGCGCCACGTCTTCGGCCCATCCTTGGCAAACTGCTCGAAGGCTGGATCCTCGATCAGTCGCCAGAACTCGTCCAACCAGCACACCAAGCGCCGCCCGTCGAGCAGTTCGCGCACCAAGTGCAGCAAATACAATGAAATCGGCGCTCGGCAACGCTCGTGATCCAGGAATTCCGTGACGTCGAATCCGACCAAAGACGTGCGCGCCAACTGATCGGTGACGGTATCGCGCGGGTTGTCGAATGCCCATGCATGCTCGCCGTGTTCGCCCTCGCTCCAGCGCGACAGGCGCGCATGGATACCCTCCGGGTTCGTCGTATCCAGAAACTCAACCAGCCGCGACATCCGCCGCACCTGCGGGGCGAGCGCAAGCGTCGCGCGCAATGCCTGGTCTAGCTCCTGGGTGTCGCGGACCGAGAGCGCCGTACCGCTCGGTGGCCTCGCGAGCAGCGCAAGCCAACTGCGCAAGAATTCGACGTTGCGCGGATTGTGCGGCAGCTGCAACGGGTTGAAACCGGTCGCACGTCCGCTACGCAGCGGCAGATACGTGCCACCGAGTGCCCGCACCAAGATCTCAAGGCCCCGGTCCTTGTCGAGGATGACCTGGGTCGCACCAGTTCGCGCGAGCATCGACACGAGGAACCCAATCAGCGCAGTTTTTCCGGATCCGGTCGGTCCGCAGATAAACGTGTGACCGGTATCACGCCGGCCGCCTTCGCCGCCGTCCGCGGCGTGCAGGGAGAAGTGGAAAGCCGAACGCGCACGCGTCTGGAGGACCGCGAGTGCCTCGCCCCAGTGATTTCCGTGTGCGCGGCCGGCAGGGAAATTGTGGAAGGCGACCAGTCCGGCGAGATTTCTTGAGGTGATCGGCGCCTTGCGCGTGCGGAAACCGAAATTGCCCGGCAGCTGCGCCCAGAACGCCGCCTCGATCCCCAGGTCCTCGCGCGCAACGGTCATGCCGGTGTCGGCAAGCAGTGTCCGCGCCCGCGCAACCTGCTGGTCCAGGCTCTCGAGGCACCGCAAGTGCGCCTGCGGCGAATCGCCGAGCACATCGGCGATGACCTGGAGGCTCAGATGATGATCGCCCATCACGAATTCGTTGCTGGTGAGCGCATCGAGGGCCTGCTGAAGCTCCAAGGCCTGGGATACGGCGAAGTCCCCTGCATTGGCCATTCGATTGATTTGTCTTGTCAGGAGCATCTGGCTGCTCGTCTTCGACAAGAAGACAAATGACTGCGTCAGAACGAACGCAAACGGCGCGGCCAACAGGGCATCGAGCATCCCGGGATAGCTCGGGGTGGGGTATTCTTTCACTCCGAGCATGGCCCCAGCCCGTGTTCCGGTGATCATCCGGTATTCGATGAGTTCGTTGCCGAAATACAGTCGCGTCGTACCGAGCGCGGCATCAACCGGGCCGAGCGGCAGCGCAACACGGTGCCGCTCGCCGTTCACGAGCAAGCCAAGATACTCCAGAATCTCTGAGTACCAGCGCTCGCCCTCGTGGTAGCAGCGCAGTGCATGAGGCTCGTACCTGGCCAGCGATGCGCACAGGGTGCGGCCCAGTCGGGCGCAGACCTCAAGCGCCTCTGCAAGTTCGCGCGACTGATCCGCCGGATGCGCGCGGGCAATCATCTGCGCAACGAAATGTGTCGCTCTGCCCGGCGTCGGACGGTAGAGCGCCGCGAGATAGATCTCATTCACCATGAGACGCTCGGCGCTCAGCCGCATGAGATATCGCGATCGGAGCCGGCCCGCGAACGTCGCATCAGCGCAGCGCGTCGTCTCCAGCGCCTCCGGATGCCGAATGACGTGCGACCATATCGCGAGCCCCGGTTCCGCGACGTTGCGCCACAGGATATTTAGGCGCTCGTGCCATCCGTTGATCTGCTCGGCATCGGCGCTCTCGAAGCTCTGTCCGCCGAGTCGAAAGACCTGCAGATACTCCCCGCTGCGCGTCTTGAGCACCCCGGGCGCAACATGCGCAGCGTACGGAATGTGTCGACGCATGCCTATTTCACGGCGCAGCGCAGCCGGATTGCGGTCAGTCACGCCCGCCGCTCCCGCACGGCAGCGCACCAGCACCATACGTCCCGGCCGGGACGGCGCCCCGAGGAATCCGGCGGGTCGAGCGTGAGTGCGCAGTAACTCACTGCGCCCCAGAGCCGCCGATTACCGAGCAGAGCGGGAATCCGGGTTCGCGCCGAGAGCACAAGCAGGTCGAAATAGCGGGGGTCACGGGCACAGAGCAGAGCGCTCAGGCCGTGAATGGGCACTGCGAGCAGCAGCGTCAGAAGATTGCGCGTAAGAAGAAATGCCTCGAGGGTGAAGACAAGATTGAACAGTATTGCCGTGTAGGTCACTCCCCAGCGCATCGGTGGGCGCGTCGCGCCGACGAACAAAGGGTCGGCCGTGAGGGTCACATCGGTCTCGGTCGTCGTCGCTCGCATACCGATCAGACTCCGAACATGCCGCGAACCCAGGTGACAATCTGAGGCGCGCCGAAGGCAATCGCGATGCCCAGGATCGCAGCGATGCACCATGCCCAGGAAATCCGGTTCGCCATCGCCATTGCGCCAAGCACCATGACCAGAATGACCGCCACCGGGGTCAGCCACGCAAGGATGTTGCTCTCCAGTGCGGTCGCGCCGGTGAGAAAGGGCGACGCCTGGGCCGCC
>JAJZFQ010000299.1 GCA_021805275.1 Pseudomonadota bacterium | reverse complement strand
TAAGCGCACCGCGCGGTATTGCAGCCGCCAGAGCTTGCTGCCGGGGGACGTGACCTCGAGGTACAGGCCCCGGCCGTCGAAACGCTTCTAGGGCTTTGGGCCGGATTTGAGCGCGCGGATCGCGCGCTCGGTGAGCATCTCGGCAGGCACTGGCGGGGGCTCCTGCGGGGGCCGTTGCGGGAGTCCGATCGGCAGATCCCGCATACCGTCACAGGGCGCTACCGTCACCGCCGACCATACCGTCACGATGAGGCTTTCACCAATAGCGCGGGATGTCGCACAGTGTCGCAAGACGTTCCAAAGTAATTGTTTTTATTAGATTTCACTTCAGCGCGCGACACCCGGAAACACAGAACTGGCGGAGAGGGTGGGATTCGAACCCACGGTCCCCGTGAAGGGACGCCGGTTTTCAAGACCGGTGCAATCAACCGCTCTGCCACCTCTCCTCAGGACTCTCGCGGCAGTGTTGATCCTAGCAAATTAATGCCCCATCGGCGCGTCCACGCCCCCTGAGGCGAGCCGTCACTGCACCCTACGATTTGGGTCGCCCGGCGCGCAGAAGATCTTCCGCGCAGCCGGGCGGCTTTGCGGCGAACTACCCGGGCAGTGCCCAGGCCCCCTCGCACACGGTCTGCTCGAGCACGCGACGATCACTCGGAGTCTCGCGAGTCTGAAGCTGCACACTCAGCACGTCCGATGGCGCCGCTCGCCCCACCGCTGCCATGGCCTCGACCCGGAACTCCTCCGGAATCCCGAGCGCGCGTCGTGCCCGCTCATAATCGAACCCCTCCATGCCGTGCACCACGTAGCCGTTCAGGTACCCCTGCAGCGCGAAATATCCCCACGCCGCGCCCGTATCGTACGAGTGCGTCACCGACGTGCGACCGGTGTAGCTGTTGAGCGTTCTGGACACGAACACGACGAGCGCCGCGGCCCGCTCACACCAGGCCTGATTACCGCCGGCCAGCAGCCCGAAGAACGTGGCCCACTCGGGCGTATCGCGCCGGGCGAACAGCATGCGCCAGGGCTGCTGGTTCCCCGACGACGGCGCCCAGCGTGCCGCCTCGAACAGGCTGAGTAGCTCCTCGCGCGACAGCGGCTCACCGCTCATCGCCCGTGGCGACCAGCGGTCGAGGAACTGACGGTCAATCGGATGAGCGCTTTTGCGGACCGAGCTGCCGGTGATCATCGCAGGCCTCCCGAGACTCCCACGCGGCGGGGATGCGCTGCGCATGATAGCAGTTGCACACTTCGGCCTACAGGTGGTGGGCGACGCCGAGGTAGTACTGGCGCGTCGATGCCGGTTCGATCGGACCGCCGAAGAGAAACACGCGCGAGTAGTACCGGTGGTTACCGAGGTTCGTAACCCCGCCCTCGACTCGCCCGTGCGGACCCCAGGCATATTGACCGGTGAGATCGGCGATGGTGTCGGCCGGGGAAGAGGGCTGCCGTGGTGCCGATCGCCGTATCGCGGCTCTGGAAGTATTGCGCCCCGACAGCATCGACCAAGAGGCTCAGCTTCACTCCGTGCACGCCCCGGAGCGTCACCCCGCCCTTGAGCACGTCGTGCGATGCGTAGGCTGGAACCTTGCCGGTCTGTCCGGGAATGCGACTCGAGGTGAACTCGGCGTTGAGGATGCTGAGGTTGGCGAACAGCGTGAGATGCCGTGCGCGCGGCGCGGCCGGCCACAGGCGCAGCAGATCGTACGCGCTCGCGATTTCGACACCGCGACTGCGCAGATCGCCGCTGTTGACGTTGAGGGTCTCGGTCGGCGTCACTTGCTCGGATTCGATCTGGTTCGTGGCGTTGATCTGAAACACGCTGGCGTCGTAGCAGAACCCGATGACGGGCCAGCCGTGCACCCCGGCCTCGTACGTCAGATCGTGCGTCGTCGCCGGGTCGTTGCCGGCGGAGAACTCGCTGAACGGACTGGCGATATCCAGGTAGCGCACCGGCCGATACCCCTGCGCGACGTTCAGGTACGTCTCGTTGCCGCGGCCGAAGTCATTGCCGTTGCCGATCCCGATCAACGGCACGGTGTGCCGATCCGTCGCGTTGACCAGATTCGGGTGCGGCGCGGCCGTCTCGCGGGTGCTCAACTGCTCGTGCTCGAGGCGCGCCGAGGTGACCACGTGAAACCGCCCGACGCGATAGAGATTCTCGGCGAAGATTGCCGCATAGCGCGTACGACGCGAGTCGTTGTAGAAGAGCGAACCGCTCGATCC
Source organism: Pseudomonadota bacterium (assembly GCA_021805275.1). Next base: position 2,637 of record JAJZFQ010000299.1, on the reverse strand, counting down.
GTACGGAGCGATGAGCGCATCGGGGCTCTTCAGCTGCGTATACGGGCTGTCCGAGATGTCGGCGGTGTACCCCACCGTGAAGGCACTGCCCTGCCCTCAGTCGTGCAGGAATCGCGCGTCGAGGCCGGTGTAATGGCACCTCTGGCGGGCGAGCGTCGCGCCGGTGGCGATACCAGTGCCTGTGCCAGCGCCGGTATCGGCGCGGGTCACGAGGTCCTGATCGCCGCCCCACGCCTTCTGCACGAAGAGGCTGCTCGGATCGAGCTGATCGTGATAGGTCAGGACCGCGGTATAGCGATGCGCCCAATCCCAATCATCCGGCGTGCTCGTCGGGTCCGGGTTGCCGCGAAACTGAGCCCCGCTCATCAGTCCCGCCATGCCGCTCTGCAGCGCATAGGCCTGTACGGCGAGCGAGAGCCGATGCCCACGGCTGAAATGATAGCCGAGCGCCAGATCGCCCTGATTGACCGTGTCGTCACCATTGGCGCGCGGTCCGCGGCTCAGGCGGTGCGAGAAGTCTGCGCGGTAATCCCACCGCCCCGCCGGCCCCGAGAGGGCGCTGTAGGTCGAGTACAGCCCGTCGCTGCCGAAGACCTGCTCGGTGCTCGCCTCGGTCTTCTTACCCGACGGGCGCGAGAGGAAGTTGATCACCGGCTCCGGCTCCGGGCCGTAGAGCAGCCCCGACCCGCCGCGGATCATCTGCACCTGCTCGATCGACTGGAAGTTCGGCCGGTAACAGAGTGTCGGGTAGCCGATCCCATCCATCTCCATCGGGATGCCATCCTGCATCCCCCGGATGTACTCACTCTCCTGGGGATGGCCGAGCCCGCGGTAGGAGAGATTGAGGTTCACCGGGTTCTGCTGCTCGGCGAGCACGAGGCCCGGCATCTGATCGAACAGCTGGCGCGGTTGATTGTTGACGATCGGCGGCAGCGCATCCAGGTGCACCACCGTGGTCTTGCGCGTCACGGTGATCTGGGTGCCGGAGATCTCGGGCAGGGAGTGCGCGTAGCGGGTGCGATGGTTGAACAGCCACGGCGCGCGGATCAGAACCTGACGTACCGTCGGCGAGGCGCCGTGAGCGCTCGGACCCGTGACCGACGGTGCGTTGGGGTCGGGCGGCGCGGCCACATCCGGCGCAGGGTGCGCCTGCACAACGGAGCAGGCCACGGCCAGTGCTACGGCCCGCGCATGCGGCGATGACGTCACCGAGACCTCATGCTGGAAATGACGGGGTCGCGCCGCCAGAGCGCACCGGGACACCCGCAAGGGTCCGTCGCGGATGCCGACTGCGAATGCCCGGGATTCTACGGGCGGCGCCCGGGAGTCCTACCAGGGATAGTCGCGATGCCGACCGTGCCTCAGGCTCGGCTCGGCGCATCCGCCGCCGTGCACCCTCTCACGCATCGCTGCGGCCGTCGGCCGATTCCAGGCGCGGCGCGGCCTCACCCTCGCGCCGGTCCGGGTCCGACCCGGCGTGCCGGCCTCGCCAGACGCGCAGCCCCAGGTAGAGGGCGCTCACCACCGCGAGCGAAATCAGGCTCACGTGCAGATCCGCGCCCAGTCCCGGCGTGAACTGCATGGCGATGAGGATCGCCAGCATCGCACCGATCGCCAGATAACTCGACCACGGAAAGAACCACATGGTGAGCGCCGGCGCCGGCTCCCCGGCCCGCTCGCGCCGGCGACGCATGCGCAGGTGCGCCAGGGCAATCAGCCCGTAGACGAACACCATGAGCGCGCCCGAGGCATCCACCAGGAAAGCGAACACGCTCTGCGGCGCCTTGATCGCCGCGAGAATGCCGATCACGCCGGCGCCGCTGCACAGCAGCACCGAGCGCACCGGCACGCGCCGCGCGTTGAGTTTAATCAGACCCTGCGGCGCGTCACCGCGCTCGGCGAGCACGAACAGCACCCGCGAACACACGTAGAACGCGGAGTTCAGGCACGAGAGCACCGCCGTGAGGATGATCGCGTCCATCGCGATTCCCGCCCACCGGAAATGCATGTGCATCAGCGCGAGTGTGAACGGCGACTGGCCGATGCGGATGCGGTTCCACGGCACGACCGCCATGATCAGGAACACCGAGCCGACGTAGAACGTGAGGATGCGCAGAATGATCGAACTGGTCAGCCGGGAAATCGCGCGCGACGGATCGGTGGACTCGGCCGCCGCGACCGCGACGATTTCCGCCCCGGTGAGGGAGAAGAACACCGTCACCGCCCCGGCCAGCACCGACACCGCGCCGCGCGGCATGAACCCGCCATGGGCGACGAGGTTGTGCAGGCTCGCGCCGTGCGGGTCGCTCCAACCGAGCACGAACGCCCCGGCGAGCGCGATGAACACCACGATCGCGGCCACCTTGATCGAGGCGAACCAGAACTCGAACTCCCCATAGGAGCGCGCCGACATCAGGTTCACCCCGGTCATCAGTCCCATCAGCACGCAGCCGAGCAGCCCGGTCGGCAGCTGCGGCATCCACACGTGCAGGATGTTGGCCCCGGCAATGGCCTCGGCCGGCACCACGATGATCCAGAAATACCAGTACAGCCACCCGGCAATGAACCCCGCCCACGGCCCGAGTCCCGCGCGCGCGAACTCGGTGAAGGAGGTGACGTTCGGCATGCTGAGGGACA
>JAJZFQ010000278.1 GCA_021805275.1 Pseudomonadota bacterium | reverse complement strand
AGAAATGCGGATCCGCCAGCGGGATGTCCACTGCCTGCAGTTGCACCGCATGCACGAGCTGTCGCCAGTCGGTCGCCACCATGTTCGTTGCGGTGGGCATGCCCGTCTCGCGGCGGAATTCCGCGAGGATTTCCCGTCCGGAAAATCCATGCTCGGCGCCGCAGGGATCCTCCGCGTAGGCGAGGATGTTGCGCTTTCCCGAGCACAGCGCGATCGCCCGCTCCAGCGACCAGGCACCGTTCGGATCGAGGGTGATCCGTGCCTGCGGAAATCGCTGGGTCAACGCCTCGACCGCGTCCATCTCCGCCTCTCCCTCGAACACGCCGCCCTTGAGCTTGAAATCGGTGAACCCGTAGCGCTCGTGCGCAGCCTCTGCGAGCGCGACGATGGCCCGAGGGTTCAAGGCCGGTGCATCCCGAAGATGCAGCCAGCCCTCGCCGCTTCCGGCCCGGTAGTCGAGATCGGTCTTGTGACGATCGCCGATGTAGAAGAGATAGCCCAACATGGGAACGAAGGTGCGTTGCTGGCCTTCCCCGAGGAGCGCGGCCACGGGCAGATCCAGGTACTGACCCAGCAGATCGAGCAACGCCGATTCGAGCGCGGCCACCGCATGAATCGTGGTGCGCTGATCGAATGTCTGCAGGCCACGCCCTGCACCATCGCGGTCGGCAAACGCGTGCCCGATGCGCCCGAGGATCCCCAGGTGCCGTCCGAGCGGTTGCCCGATGACCAGCGGTCGTGCGTCCTCCAGGGTCTTGCGGATGGCCTCACCGCCCGGCACCTCGCCGAGACCGATGCCGCCACGCTCATCGGTGAGCACGACGACATTTCGGGTGAAATAGGGACTGTGAGCACCACTTAAATTGAGGAGCATGCTGTCGTGCCCGGCAACCGGCACGACTTCCATCTCGACCACCTTCGGCGTCGAATGCGGCGATGCGCTCATGAGTGACTCTCCATCTCCACCAGGCTGCGCGCACCCGCACCGCAGTCCGTCAGGTGAACGCGCTCGAACCGCCCGGCGATCACCGTGTAGGCAATCACGGCCAGCAGCGCGTTCGCACCGACGTAGACCAGGGCCCCGGAGAACGATCCGGTATCCTGCACGATGTAGCCGATGATGATCGGGGTCGTGATGGCGCCTACGTTGCCGAAGGTATTGAACAGGCCGCCATAAAGTCCGGGAACCTCTGGCGGCGCGGTGTCGGAAACGACGGCCCAGCCGAGCGATCCCAGACCCTTACCGAAGAACGCGAGCGACATGATGAGGACCACGAGCCAGTTGGCGTGGGCGAAATTGCACAGGATCATGCTGATCGAGAGCAGCATCCCGGCGACGATCGGGATTTTTCGCGCCAGCGAAAGTGAGACTCCCCGGCGCAGGAGCGCATCGGACAGGACGCCGCCGAGCACGCCACCGGCGAAGCCACAGATCGCGGGCATGACGATGACAAATCCCGCCTTGAGGATGGACATGTGGCGCTGCTCGACCAAGTACACCGGAAACCACGTCAGGAAGAAGTACGTCAGCACCCCGACGCAGTATTGTCCGATGTAGATGCCGATCAGCATCCGCCGGGTGAGTAGCGCTTTCAGATACTCCCAGCGCACCGGCTGGGGCGTCCCCTGGACTCTGTCCATGTCGATGAGTCCGCCACCGGCGGCAATGTGATCGAGTTCGGACTGCTTCACCCGGGGATGCCGGCTCGGCGCGTAGACGGTCGTGAGCCACCCCACGAAGAGCACCAGTCCGGTGCCGCCGAGGAACAGGAACACCGCTTGCCAGCCGAAGCGAAGCGTCAGCCAGCCCATGATGGGCGCGAACATCACCGTGGCGAAGTACTGGCCGGAATTGAAGATCGCCGCGGCGGTCGCGCGCTCCCCGCCCGGGAACCATGCCGCCACGATCCGGCTGTTCCCCGGGAAGGCCGGCGCTTCCGCGCATCCGACCAACATCCGCAGCGTGAACAGCGTCCCGATCAGGAGCGCCCCGGTGAGCAGGCCCGCGACTCCTTGCAGCAGCGTGAACACCGACCAGAGGAGGATGCTGGCCGCATACACCCGCCGCGAGCCGAAGCGATCGAGCAGCCAGCCGCCGGGCACCTGCGCGAGAACGTAGGCCCAGCCGAACGCTGAGAAAATGTACCCGAGCGTGATCGGATCGATGTGCAGCTGAGACTGCATCGCCGGTCCCACGATCGACAGACTTGCCCGGTCGGCGTAATTGACCGCCGTCGCCGCAAACAGCATGAAGACCATGAGGTAGCGGACGTGGCCACGGCCACGCGTTGCTCGATGGAGCGGGTCAGTCATCGCAGCTTCTCCCGGCGCACAGCGCTCATTCCCGACCCGTTCGGCCATTCTTCAGCCGCCAGAGTCCCAGTGGATTGTCATCCTGCAGCGCGGGCGGTACGAGGGGAGTCGGCATGTCCTGGTAGCATACCGGGCGCAGGAACCTGCGGATCGCGAGTGTGCCCACCGACGTGAAGCGCGAATCCGAGGTTGCCGGGTACGGGCCGCCATGGACCATGGCATGGGACACCTCGACCCCGGTCGGGAAACCATTGAAGATCAGCCGTCCGGCCTTGCGCTCGAGCACCGGCAGCAGCTCGCGCGCCCTCTCGAGATCCTCCGCCTCCAGGTGCACGGAGGCAGTCAACTGCCCCTCGAGGCCCTCGATGACCTCACGCAATTGCACGAGATCTCGACATCGCACCACGAGGGACGCCGGACCGAACAGCTCTTCCTGCAGAGCACGCTGCGCGAGGACGGTCTCGGCGTGCGCACTGAAGAGTGTCGGCTGGCTCCGCCAGCCGTCCGCCCGCTCCCCGCGGGCCGACACCGTCACCCCGGCCCGCGCGCTCCGCTGGCTCAACCCGCTCTCGTAGGCGCCGTGAATCGCGCCGCTGAGCATGGTCGCGGCGCCCGCATCGTGCACTCGGGCCGCGGCGTGGGTGGTGAAGGCGTCGAGGTCCGGACCCTCGAGGGCCAGCAGCAATCCCGGATTGGTGCAAAACTGACCGGCACCGAGCGTGAGCGCGGCCACGAAGCCCTGCGCAATCGCCGCACCTCGCTGGCGCAGCGCCCCCGGGAGCACGATCACCGGATTGACGCTGCTCATCTCGGCATGGACGACACATGGCTCGGCGCGCTGCGCCGCGATCCTCATCAGCGCCATCCCACCCGCACGGGAGCCCGTAAACCCGACGGCCTTGACCCGCCCATCGGCCACGAGTGCCTGACCGACGCTGGTGTCGGCCCCAAAGAGCATCGAAAAGACGCCCTCCGGCAACCGATGCGTGCGGATCGCACGCTGCACGGCGCCGGCGACGAGCTCCGACACCCCGGGGTGGGCATTGTGCGCCTTGACGATGACCGGGCATCCGGCCGCCAACGCCGACGCGCTGTCGCCACCGGCCACGGAAAACGCCAATGGAAAATTGCTCGCGCCGAACACCGCGACCGGCCCGACCGGCACATAGTGTGCGCGCAGATCGGGCCGCGGCGACGGCCGGCTCGGCAACGGGGAATCCAACCTCGGTTCGAGGAAGCTTCCCGCGCGTACCCCCTGCGCGAACAGACGGAGCTGATCCACCGTGCGTTGCCGCTCGCCTTCGAGCCGCGCCCGTGGCAGACCGGTCTCGGCGCCGCCGCGCGCGATGAGCTCCTCGCCCAGATTCACGACGTTTTCGGCGATGGACTCGAGAAACGCCGCCCGTACCTCCAGAGGCGCTTCCCGATACGCATCGAAGGCTGCCGCCGCGAGCGCACAGGCCCGATCCACCGTCTCGAGGGTCCCTCCGCCAAACGGCGGCTCGAGCGGCGTGCCGCTCGAGGGGTCGATCGCGCGGAACGACCCTGCAGTCCCCACGATGCGCTCGCGTCCGACGAACATCTCTCCGGTCAGCGGCATGGGACCGGACTCAGTGCCGGCCCGCGATCAACGCCGCGAGCTCGTCCATTTCCTCTCCCGTGAGGTCCGTGAGCGGCGGGCGCACCGGACCGCAATCGCGCCCGATCAGCCTCATGCCCGCCTTGACGATCGAAACGGCATATCCCTTGCGGCGGCGCCGGATCGCAATGTACGGCAGCACGAAATCCCGCAGCGCCGTGGTCACCGCCACTCGATCGCGGCGACGCACCGCGGCATAGAACTCCAGCGCGAACTTCGGCAGGAAATTGTAGATGGCCGAGGAGTACGTGTTCACCCCGAGCTCGAGATACGGGAGCGCGAATGTCTCGGCCGTCGGCAGACCGCCGAGGTACGTGAGCCGCGCCCCGACCCTGGCGTAGATGCGCGTCATCAGCTCGACGTCGCCCACTCCATCTTTGAAGCCCACGAGGTTCGGGCACCGCTCGCACAGGTACTCGAGCGTCAGATCGTCGATGGCCGCGTTGGCGCGACTGTAAAATATCACCCCGAGACGCGTTTCCCGGCAGACCGCCTCGACGTGGGCCGCGATGCCCTCCGGCTCGCACTCGGTGAGATACGGCGGCATGAGCAACAGCCCGTCCGCCCCGGCGGCCTCGGCGGTTCGCGCCAGATCCTTGGCCATCGCGGTGCCATAGCCACAGGGGGCGAGCAGCGGGAACCGCCCGCCCACCTCTTCGACCGCGATTTTGACCACCTGGGCCACCTCCGCAGCCGTCAGTGAGAAGAACTCACCCGTGCCTCCGGCTGCGAACAACCCTGCCGGGCCGTGACTACACGCCCACGCGATGTTGTCTCGGTACCGGTGCGGATCCAGGCCGCCATCGGCGTGAAACGTGGTCACGGGGAACGAGAGAAGGCCCTTGCCTAGCGCGGACGCCATCTCAGTGGGAGACATGCCGGTCATGCGAATGAGATTCCTTGCAGTTCCAAATCAATGAGA
>JAJZFQ010000283.1 GCA_021805275.1 Pseudomonadota bacterium | reverse complement strand
TCGCTCACCAACTATCGCGCGCGCCTCACCAGCGGCACCGGCGCTCACCCCATGACGATCCGCACGCAGGTGCACAGTCCCGAGAACTGGGCGAGCACCAGCGGTTTCACCGTCCTGCACATCGGTGCGCAGAGCTACGTGCATTTCGGCTCGCGCTGGTTCGCACATGCCGATCCACCGGGCCGGTATGCACAGACCAACCTGCCCTCCTTTGCCCGTCAGTTCTACGCCATGACCCGCGCCAGCGGCGTGCGCCTGCGGCGCGGCGGCCCCTGCCGCCAGGCGGGTCTGGCCGGCGACACCTGGACGCTGCGGGCCGCGGCCGGCTCGAACTTCGGAGAAACCTTCACCGCATGCGTCGCCGACGGCAGCGGCGCTCTGTTGCGACTGGTCGTCGGGGCGAGCGGCGTGGCGCTCGGCGGCCGCTACGCACGCGAGGTCTACGAAATCACCGCGGTCGGCAACGTCCCCGCGTTCCACCCGCCGGCCGTCCTGCCCGGCCGGTGAACCGCCACCCTCCCGGCGTCCCCCGGCCGAGGCACATCTTCTCCATCAAGGTCAGCGGCCCGAGCGGCGCAGGCTTCGGGTGCGACGGGCACGCAGATCCCCGAGTCGCCAGAGGCCTCAGCCGCGCACGGTTCTGACCTCCCCGCTCGCCGGATCGAAGCGCGTGACCGCAAGTCCGGCCCGCTTCCACGCGCTGATGCCGCCGGCCAGATGCGTCGCCTCGGCATGGCCGAGCGCGAGCACCTGGTGGGCCGCGAGCGCCGAGCGGCGCCCGGTCCCGCACTGAAAGATGATCCGCCGGCCGTTCTCGAGCGGCAGACACTGCGGATCGAACCCGGAGAGCGGAAACAACAGCGCGCCGGGAATGCGCTCGGCATCGAATTCTCCGGGCTCGCGGACATCGATCAGCACGGCCTGGCGCGCCTGCAGCAAGGCGTGGACCTCCACCGGAATCAGCTCGTGCAGCGTACCGTCGCGGCGAGCGGAATGATCCTGCGCAGAGTGCATCATGATGGGCAGACCTCGGCGATGGTCGGTGCGCCGATCATATCAGTTTTTTCTAATATACACGCCGGCCCGCTCCGCCCCCGCGCCAACCGGCGACGTGCCTTGCGTCCCGGTCTGATGAGGGTACCCTAGCGCCTCCGCAGCACCCCAGGGAGCCCCCCATGAGACCCGTCCTGCCGACTGCTCTGCGTTCGAGTTCTCCTGCGCTTCTCACCGCGGTGGTGCTGCTCGCGGGCACCGCGGGCCTGGCGAGCGCCGCCCCCGCGGTCGCCACGGTGAGCGACCCCGCCGCCCGGGTGAATGTGTTCGTCGGGACCTCGGGCACCGCCGTCGGCGGACCGATCGACACCTTCCCGGGGGCGAGTCTGCCCTTGGGCATGATCCAGTGGAGTCCGGACACCCCGAGCGCACCGGCCGGGGGCGGATACAACTATACGGACTCCGCGATCACGGGCTTCAGCCTCACCCACTTGAGCGGCCCGGGCTGCTCGGTGGCTGGGGATATCCGCATCCTGCCGACGAGCGGTGCGATCACCGCGCCGGCGAGCGCCACGCTGCCGCTGGTGCATGCCGATGAGCACGGCTCACCCGGCTGGTACGCGCTGCGCTTCGCACGCGCCGGAATCGGCGCCGAGCTCACCGTCACGCGCCGCACGGGACTTGGCCGTTTCAGCTTCCCGGCGGGCCGTGCGGGCAATCTCCTCTTCAATGTCTCCTCCAACCAGGCCGGGGTCACTGCCGCGCACTTTCGCGTCGACTCGCCCCGCCAGGTGAGCGGTTCGGCGACCGGCGGGGCGTTCTGCGGCGCTCCGGATCTCTACACGATCTATTTCGTGGCGCGCTTCAGCCGCCCGATGAGCGCCTCGGGCGCCTGGCGGGGCGCCCGCGTATACCCCGGCGCGCGCAGCATGCGCGGCGTCGGCACCGGCGGCTGGGTCAGCTTCGCTACCGCCCAACACCGCACCGTCAAGGTGGAAGTGGCCATCTCCTACGTCAGCCGCGCCGATGCGCTCGAGAATCTGCGCGCCGCACCGGACCGCTGGCACGTGCGAGCGACCCGCAAGCGCGCCACGACGATCTGGAACGGCCTGCTGCGGCGCATCCAGATCAGCGGCGGCACGCGCGCGGAGCAAGCCACCTTCTATACCGCGCTGTATCACGCATTGCTCTCCCCGACGCTCTACAGCGACGTGAACGGCGAGTATCGCGGCTTCGATGACCGGATCCATCGCCTGGCGGCCCATCATGACGAGTACGCCAACTACTCGGGCTGGGACATCTACCGCACCGACGTGCCGCTGCTCGCAGTGCTCGCCCCGCACCGCGCGAGCGACATGATGCAGTCGCTGCTCGACGAAGGACATCAGGGCGGCTGGCTGGCGAAGTGGCCGCTCGAGAACGGTTACACGGGCGTGATGGGCGGCGATGCGGCCGACATCATCCTCGCGGGCGGCTGGGCGTTCGGGGCGCGCGACTTCAACGTCCCCGAAGCCTTGCACGAGATGGTCAAAGGGGCGACGGACACGCACTCCCCGCCCGGCCAGGGCTGGTACGTGGAGCGGCCCGGCCTGAAGCAATACCTGCGCCAGGGCTACCTGTCCGATGACCGCACCACCTCCTCGGCGCCGGTGCCGAACGGATCGTCCGAGACGCTCGAGTACGCCGATGACGACTTCGCCATCGCGCGGCTCGCCGGGGAGAACGGCGCGATGCGCCTCGCCCGGCGCTTCCTGCGCCGCTCGATGAACTGGCAGAACGTGTTCGACACTGCGACCGGGCTGATCAGCGCGCGCGATGCAACCGGCGCGTTCGTCGCGACGCCGATCAACTCCAACGGCCAGCGCGGCTTCCAGGAAGGCAACGCGGCCCAGTACACCTGGATGGTGCCGCAGGATCTGCACGACCTGATCGATGCGATGGGCGGTCGTGCCGCGGCGCGCCGGCGGCTCGATGCGTTCTTCACCCACCTCAATGCGGGCCAGGCCGCCCCGAACGCCTGGCTCGGCAATGAACCGAGCCTCGGCTCGCCGTGGGTGTACCTGAACGCCGGTGCACCCTGGCGCACCCAGGAGATCGTGCGCACCGCGATCGACACGCTCTACAACGACACCCCGGCGGGCATCCCCGGCAACGATGACCTCGGCACGATGAGCGCCTGGTACGTCTGGTCGGCGATCGGCCTGTACCCGCAGAACCCGCCCGTACGCGGGCTGGTGGTCGGCAGCCCGCTGTTCCCGCACATCGTCATCGCCTCTCCGGGCGGTCTCACGGTGCGCATCAGCGCCCCGGGCGCCGCGGCGAACCGCCCGTACGTGCATGCGCTCACCGTCAACGGGCACGGCACCGAGCACACCTGGCTCGCCCTGCCGCTGCACGGCACGGTGCGGCTGCACTTCACGCTCGCACGAACCCCCGACCTGCTCTGGGGGACGGCCGCGCAGGATGCGCCGCCGTCCTACACCGCAGGCACGCCGCATTTCCCGGCCGCGACGGCCGCGAGCTGGCACACGCTGAAGCGCCGCACGCTCGTGCTGCCGGGGCACTCGGCGGTCGCCTCGTTCGTGCTCACCGACCCACGCGACGCCGCCGCCACGACGGTGCGCTGGCATGCGATCGCACCGGCCGGCCTGCGCGTGCACCCGGCTGGCGGCCACCTCGTGATCGGCCCCGGCGAGACGCATGCCGTGCCCCTCACCGTCAGTGCCCACACCGGCACTCGGCCCGGCTACTACCGCATTGCACTGCGCGCCCGTGTCGCCCACGGGGCGCGTCTGCCGGCCACCGCGCTCATCGTGCGCACCGCACCGGCCGGTCAGGTGCTGCCGCTGCTGTACCTGGCGAGCTTCGCGGACAACACGGTCGTGCCCTTCGATCCGGCCACCCGTGCGAGCGGTCCGAGCATCGCCGTCGGTGAGAACCCGGATGCGGTGGTCACCAACGCCGCGGGAACCCGCATCTACGTGGCGAACCAGAGCTCGAACACCGTCTCGATGATCGACGGACACACGCACACCGTCCTCGCCACCCTCACCGTCGGGGCCGGCCCGGCGGCGCTCGCGATCGGTCGCGGCGAGCACACGCTCTGGGTCGCCAACGGTGGCAGCAACACGGTCGAGCCGATCGACACCGCGACGCGCCAGGCGGGTGAGCCCATCGCAGTGGGCAGCGCGCCGGCGGGACTTGCGCTCGGGCCGCACGGACACACGCTCTATGTGAGCAATCAGGGCTCGAACACCGTGACGCTGATCGATACGGGCACGCGCAAGGTGCGCGCCAGCTTCCCCGCCGGCGCCAGTCCGACCGCGCTCGCGGTCAGTCCCGACGGGCGCACCCTGTACGTGACCGACACGCTCGCGCACCAGGTGCTGCCGATCCAGACCGCCACGGGACGGGCGGGCAAGCCGTTCGCCACGGGCCTCTCGCCGCGCGCGCTCGCGCTCTCGCCGAATGGAAAGCTGCTCTATGTGGCCAACACGGCGGTCGATACGCTGAGCGTCATCCACCCCGCGAGCGGCGCCGTGAGCGCGCCGATCACCGTCGGACCCGGCCCGATCGGGGTCGCCTTCAGCCGCGACGGCCGCGAGGCGTACGCGATCGACAGCCAGAGCGGCCGCTGTGCGCTCATCCAGACGGCCTCGGGCCACGTGCTCGCCTCGGTGCCGGTGGCACCGTTTCTGATGGCCCTGTCGAGCCCGTCGGCCCCCTAGTCACCGCCCCCCGGGGCCCCTCGAGCGGGGCCCCGGGAGGCACGCGTCCCGCGTAGCATGCGGTGAGGAGTGCCGCGGCGAGGACCCATGCAATGCATTCAGTTTATATCAAAGCTGCAATATCTGCATTTGCGGCATGGAAACGCCCTCGGCATCATGGCGCCCGCCGATCGCCCGCTGCGAGGACCCGACATGACTCCACCGACTGCCATTGAGCGCCGCGCGCCCGCCCCGGTGACCGTGCGGCGCCGAGGGGCTCCATGAGCGTCAAATCGGTCGCGCACACCACCTGTTACATGTGCGCGTGCCGCTGCGGCATCAAGGTGCACCTGGAGGACGGCCGGCTGCGCTACATCGAGGGCAACCGCGACCACCCGATCAATCGGGGGGTGCTGTGCGCCAAGGGCTCGGCCGGGATCATGACGGCGCTGTCCCCGGCGCGCCTCAGTACCCCGCTGAAGCGCACCGGTCCGCGCGGCTCGGGCGCGTTCGAGGCGATCTCCTGGGAGGAGGCCCTGCGACTGCTCACCGAGCGGCTGACGGCGATCCGCGCGAGCGATCCGAATCGCCTCGCGCTGTTCACCGGGCGCGACCAGTCCCAGTCCCTCACCGGACACTTCGCGCGCATGTTCGGCACCATCAACTTCGCCGCCCACGGCGGGTTCTGCTCGGTGAACATGGCCGCCGCGGGGCTGTATTCGCTCGGCGGGGCGTTCTGGGAGTTCGGTGAGCCGGACTGGGAGCACGCGCGGCTGTTTCTGTTGTTCGGCGTCGCCGAGGACCATGATTCCAACCCGATCAAACTCGGCCTTGCGCGCCTGAAGGCCCGCGGGGCGAAAATCGTCTCATTCAACCCGGTGCGCACCGGTTACTCGGCGATCGCCGATGAGTTCATCGCCGTCACCCCGGGCACCGACGGGCTGCTGGTGCTCGCCCTCATCCACTGCCTGCTCGAGGCCGGACAGATCGACACCGAGTTCCTGGTGCGCTACACCAACGCGCACCATCTCGTCATCGATGCGCCGGGCAGTGCCGAGCACGGCCTGATCGCGCGCGACGCCGAGGGCCGTCCACTCGCCTTCGATCGCACCGCGGCTACGCTCGTTGCGGCCGAGTCCCTCAACATCGATCCGGCGCTCATGGGGCGCTTCACGCTCCCCGATGGCCGTGCCGCCCGTCCGGCGTTCGCACTGCTCGCCGAGCGCTACAGCGAGGCGAGTTATGCCCCGGAGGCCGTCGCGGCGCGCTGCGGCGTCGATGCCGCCATCATTCGCCGCCTGGCCGCGCAGATCGCAGAGGCCGCCTTCCGTCACCCCGTGGTGCTCGAGCAGCCCTGGACCGACACCGCCGGCCGCCGTCACGAGCGCATGGTCGGCCGCCCGGTGGCCATGCACGCCATGCGCGGGATCTCGGCGCACTCGAACGGATTCCATTCCTGCCGCGCGATCCACGTGTTGCAGATGCTCATCGGTGCGGTCGACACGCCCGGCTCGTGGCGCTACAAGTCCCCGTACCCGAAGCCCATCCCGGGCGGCGGCCCCCCGGGACGCACCGTCGGGCCGCCGGGCACGCCGCTCGATGCCGCACCGCTCGGCTTTCCGCTCGGCCCGCAGGATCTGCTGGTCGATGAGGAGGGCGAGGCGCTGCGGCTCGACCGGGCCTTCTCCTGGGAGGCACCGCTCGCCATCCACGGCCTGATGCACATGGCGATCGCGCGGGCCTTCGAGGCCGGCGCGCAGAAAATCGACACGCTGTTCCTCTTCATGTCCAACATGGCGTGGAACTCGGCCATGAACCCCGGTGAGACGACCCGCATGTTGTGCGCCACCGATGCGCACGGGGAGTACCGCATCCCGTTCGTGGTGGTGGCCGACGCGTTCGCCTCCGAGACGGTCGCCTACGCCGATCTGGTGTTGCCCGATACGACCTACCTCGAGCGCTACGACTGCATCTCGCTGCTCGATCGGCCGATCGGCTCGGCGCACGGACCGGCCGATGCCATCCGCGTGCCGGTGCTCGACCCCGGACGGGACGTACGCCCCTTCCAGGACGTGTTGATCGAACTCGCCGGCCGGCTCGGACTGGCGGATTTCACCGCCGCACGGGGCGGTCCGCTCTACGCCTCGTACGCCGATTACATCGTGCGGCATCAGCGTCGCCCCGGCATCGGCCCGCTCGCCGGCTTTCGCGGTGCCGACGGCACCGCCGTCGGGCGCGGGGAGCCGAACCCCGAGCAGCTGCGCCGCTACGTGGAGAACGGCGGGTTCTGGTCACAGCACCTGCCGCCGCAACAGCTTTACTACAAGTTCGCCAACCGGGACTATCTCGCCGGTGCGCAGCAGATGGGGTTCATCGGCTCCGCCGAGCCGATCGTCCTGCAGCTGTACTTGGAACCGCTGCAGCGGCTGCGGCTCGCGGCCGAGGGGCACGGGGCGCGCGTGCCGCCGCAGCGGCTGCGGGCGCGCATCGCGCGCTACTGCGATCCGCTGCCGATCTGGTACCTGCCGCTCGAGCAGGCGATGAGCGAGCGCTCGCGCTACCCGCTGCACGCCATCACGCAGCGGCCGATGGCCATGTATCACTCCTGGGGCTCGCAGAACGCCTGGCTGCGCCAGATCCTCCCTGAGAATCGCCTCTATCTGCACCGCGAGCTCGCCGCCGAGCTCGGCATCGAGGACGAGGACTGGGTCTGGGTCGAATCGCGCACCGGACGGGTGAAGGCGCGGGCGCGCACCATGAGCGGGGTGAACCGCCACACGGTGTGGACCTGGAATGCGATCGGCAAGCGCGCCGGCGCCTGGGGCTTGAAGCACGATGCGCCGGAGTTCACCCGCGGCTTCCTCCTCAATCACGTGATCTCGGAGTTCCTGCCGGGCAACGGCGCCGATGCGCCGCAGTCCAACTCAGACCCGGTGACCGGACAGGCCGCCTGGTTCGACCTCACGGTTCGGCTCGAGCGCTGTTCGCCGGACAGCCCGGATGAGACTGCACCGCGCCCCGACGCCAATCCGCTGCACATCACGCCTCGCTCGGAGAAACCCACATGACGATGCTGCCCGAGCGCGCCCCGGGGGCGCGCAAGATGGGGCTCGTGATCGACCTCGACACCTGTGTCGGCTGCCATGCCTGCGCGGTGAACTGCAAGGAGTGGAACACCGGAGGCGAGGCCGGGATCCTGCCCGACTACGACAAGTACGGGGCGAACCCGGACGGGGTGTGGTTCAACCGCATCCACTCGTACGAAACCGAGAGCCCCGAACGCTCACGCACGGTGAACTTCCCACGCTCGTGCCTGCACTGCGAAAATCCACTGTGCGTCACGGTGTGTCCCACGGGCGCTTCGTTCAAGCGCGCCGAGGACGGCATCGTGCTCATCAACACCGACATCTGCATCGGTTGCAAGCTGTGCTCCTGGGCTTGCCCCTACGGGGCGCGTGAGTTCGATGAGGACAACGGCGTGATGCGCAAGTGCACCCTGTGCATCGATCGGATCTACAACGAGGCGCTCCCGGAAGCGGAGCGCGAACCGGCCTGTGTGTCGACCTGTCCGGCCAAGGCGCGCCACTTCGGGGATCTGGCCGATCCGGACAGTCCGGTCGCGAAGCTCGTCGAGGAGCGCGGCGGTGTGGACCTGCTCGCCGAGCTCGGCTACCGCCCGACCAACAAGTACCTGCCCCCCCGCCAGGCGCAGCTCCCGACCGGACCTGAGGAGAGTCCGGCGCGGCCGAGCCAGGGCGTCGGCGCGGCACTGCTGCGACTGCTCGACAAGGCCCTGAGTCGATGAGGCCGGCCGCCTCGATCCTCCTGCTGACGACGCTCACGGGGTTCGCCTACGGGCTGCTCGCGTGGCTCGGCCTGGATGCCGCCGCGGGCGCCGCGGCCGCCGCCCCCACCCTGCTCCTCACCGGCATCGGCCTCGTCGTCGTGCTCGCCACCGCGGGTCTGGCGGCCTCGGCACTGCACCTCGGCCGCCGCGAGCGCGCCTGGCGCGCCTTCAGCCAGTGGCGCTCCTCCTGGCTGTCGCGCGAGGGCGTCGCGGCGCTGCTCACCTATCCGGTGGCGCTCGCGTTCGCCGCCAGCGCCTACCACTCACCGGCCGCCCCGCTCACGCGGCTCCTCGGGGCGGCGGCGGCGCTCGCGGGCCTCGGTACCGTCTACTGCACCGCGATGATCTACGGGAGCCTGAAGCCGATCCGCCAGTGGCACAACCCGCACACGGCGCCCGATTATCTGGTCTTTGCGCTGTTCTCCGGCGGCACGCTGTTCGTGCTGCTGCACACCGTGGTGATCGGTGCCGGCGGGTGGCCGGCGGCGCTCGCGGCCGCCGCGGCCGCCGCGGCATTGCTCGCCAAGCTCGCCTATTGGCGGCACATCGACCGCCAGACACCGCTCGCCACCCTGGCGAGTGCGATCGGAATGGCGCACGGCACCGTCGTGCGGCCGCTCGATGCACCCCATTTCACGGAGAACTTCGTGCTGCGCGAGATGGGCTTTCAGATCGCCCGGCGCCACGGCATGACCCTGCGGCGCATCGCGCTCGGGCTCGGCTTCCTTCTGCCGCTGCTGCTGAGCCTGCTGGGTGCGAGCGGTGGCGTGCCGCTCGTCAGCAGCGCGCTCGCCGTCGTCTGCGCCGCACTCGGCCTGCTCACCGAACGCTGGTTGTTCTTCGCCCAGGCCACCCACGTCTCGGCACTCTATTACGGCCGCAGCATCTGACCGGACCGCGCGCGATCCCTCACTCCTGCACGCGCCGCGTCGCATGGATCGCGAGCACGATCAGCGAGGCCCACGATGATCGGCGTGGCACACCCCATCCTGCGGTCAAATGGTGCACGCCGGACCGATACGGCGTGCATCTCGAGGTCAGGATCGGAGCGTGCACACGCCCAGGCAGAACCGGCGAGCAGATGCCCCGCTGGGCACGCGTGCCGCGCGCTGAGCTCCCGAGCCTCTATTTCGCGCGCGTGCGCACGAGCAGCTGCTGCACCAGCGGCGAGGGACTGTTCCGGAACGCGGTGATCGCGTAAAAATGCTCGAACACGCCGGGGATCGCGCCGTAGCGCTGCAGACGCCCCTCGCGCAATTCGTCCTGGACCACCACCTCGGGCACCACCGCAACGGCGCCGGAATCGCGCGCGAACAGCCGCAGCATCGCCATGTCGTCGACTTCCGCGGCGACCTCGACCTTGATGCGCCTGCGCTCGCACCACAAATCAAACTGGGTGCGCACGTCACTGCTCGGTCCGGGCAGCACCAGGGGCATACCGACCAGGTCCTCCGGCAGCCGCAAGCGCCGCCGCCCGGAGCGCGGCGGCCCGATCAGACACACCGACTGGCGCGAGAGCGACACGCAGCGCCACGGCCGATCACGCTCGGCCACCACCGGGCGATTGGAGAGCAGCACATCGAGGGTGTGCACGCGCAGCTGCTCGAGCAGCTCGGCAAGACTGCCGGACTGCAGCGTCAGGCGCACTTGCGCGCGGCTGAACAGCGGCCGCAGCAGATTCTCCGTGAAGTTGCGTGACAGCGTGGCAACCGCCCCGACGCGCAGGTGCTGCTGGCGCTGTCCGAGCCCGCCGCGCACCGTCGCCATCAGTTCCTGCCCCAGCCCGAAGATGCTGTCGGCGTAATCGAGCACCACGGCGCCAAACTCCGTCAGATGCAACGCGCGTCCGGAGCGCTCGAACAACGGCTGACCGAGATACAACTCGAGCTGACGGATCTGCGCCGACAGGGCCGATTGCGACACGCGCAGCTGCGCGGCGGCCTGGGTCAGGTGCCCGCGCTGCGCGACGGTCCAGAAATACAGCAGGTGACGGAAGTTGAGGTTTCGCATGTTCTGTTTTCTCGAACGTTTCGTTCTCTTTATTCTATTTTACAGATCCACTCCCTTTGCGAATACTCCCCCGCGTCGTCCGAACCCCCCGGAGTACGCATGCTGCATCCCCCGCACTGGACCGCCTGGCTCGTTCCGCTGCTGTACCTGCTCGGCGCCGCCGCCGCCGCCGCGCTGCGCCGCCGCGCGCTCTGGCCAGCGCTCGCGTGGGCCTCCGGCGGCGCGCTCGCAGGAGCGCTCGCCGGGGATATCAGCCGCCTGCTGCCGGGCCTGGCATTCGGCCTGCACAACGGTCCGGCTGCCGCGGTGATGACGCTGATCACGTTGCTGGGCTGGGTCATCGCGCGCTACTCGCGCGGCAATCTCGCCGGGGAGGCCGGCGAGCGGCGCTTCGTGTGTGCGTTGCTGCTGACGCTCGCCGGTGTCAGTACCGTGGTGGCGGCGCGTAATTTCGCCGTGCTGGTGCTCGCCTGGGCCGCCAGCAGCGCCGCGCTGCACCCACTCCTGACGCACTACCGCGAGCGATCGGCGGCCCGCATCGTCGCGCGCAAGAAGTTCCTCGCCAGCCGCCTGGCCGATGGGTGCCTGCTCGGCGCCGCGCTGCTGCTCTATCGCCGCTGGCACACCCTCGGACTGACCGCCCTGGCGCGGCTGATCGCGGCACACGGGGCGGCCGGCGCCGACGCACAGTGGGCCGCGCTGCTGCTCGCCGCCGCCGTGCTGTTGAAATCCGCTCAGCTGCCCCTGCACGGCTGGCTGGTGCAGGTCATGGAAGCGCCGACCAGCGTCTCCGCCCTGATGCACGCGGGCGTGGTCAACCTCGGCGGCTACGTGCTGATCCGCCTCGCCCCGCTGATCGGTGCATCGCTGCCGGCCCAGGGGCTGCTGGTGATCGTCGGCAGCACGACCGCGGCGCTCGCCGGGCTCACCCTGATGACCTGCCCGACGCGCAAAACGCGCCTCGCCTGGTCGACCTGCTCGCAGATGGGGCTGATGGCCGCCGAATGCGGTCTGGGGCTGTACGGCCTCGCTCTGCTGCATCTGCTCGGCCATGCGCTCTACAAGGCGCACGCGTTCCTCTGCTCCGGCGAGGCGGTGCGCGAGAGCACCGAGGTGCGCATGCGACCGGAACCCCCGTCGCGCGCACCCTACGCGCCGCTGCTCGGACTGGCAGTCGCCGCCGGCGTGGTCGCAGTCTCGGCGCGCCTGTGGCACACCGTGTTGCACGCCCCGACGGTTCCCTGGATTGCTCTGCTGGTGTGCACGCTCGGTGTCGCGACGCTGCTGTGGGACGGTGTGCCGAATCTCGCCACCCGGACCCGCAACTTCCTGGCGGCCGCCCTCGCCGTGCAGCTGTATCTGCTCTGGCACCTCACGATGAACCGTGGCCTCGGTGTCCCCCAGGCACGCCCGGCGCCGCTGCTGGCGCTGTACGGCGCACTCTGTCTGGTCGCGCTGTACTGGGCGCAGGGACACCTCGGGCGCGCCGGCTCCGCGACGCGCCACTCACGCCTGTACGTGTGGAGCGCGGCCGGGTACTTCCTCGATGAGCCGGTCACGCGGCTCGTCACGTCGCGATGGCCCTGGTGCGGCGTGCGCAGCGCGGGGCGACACCTCAGTCCGTGGCTGGCACCGCGCGAACGGGGCGCCGCATGAGCGGCGCGGCGACCCCACCGGCGCGACAGCACCGCCGGAGTCTGCACCGCGCAGCCCTCGAGGCGGCCTGCCGCACCATCGCGCCCGCCTGGCCGCTCGATCGGCAGGTCGCGGTCAGCCCCTACTGGGGCTATCGGGCGCTGCCCTTCGGCGCGGCGGCCGAGCGGCTGCAGCGCCTCTGCGGCGCGCCCCTGACCGGGGCGCGCGCGCAGTACCTGCTCGCCTGGCAGCACGGACAGATCGAGCGGACGCACCTCGAGCAGGCCCTGCGCGAGCAGCCCGTGGTCGCGAGTATCGCGGCCGCCGTGCGGGCGCTCGAGCAGCCGGCCGCGGCCGCGGACGGACTCGCGCTGCTCAGCGACCGGCTCGACGCCGACCCGCTCCGGTGCGGCGCGGTCCCCTGGCGCCTGCGCATCACGCAGCAGATCAGCGAGTACTGTGCGGCCTACTTCGACCCGCTGCAGGCAGACGCGACGCCTGAGCGCCGGCCCGGGCTGTTCGCGGGCTGGCGCTCCGCGCTGCTCGAGGATCAGCGGTTCCGGCCGCTGCACGGGCGCGCCGCGCGGCTGCCCGAGCAGTTCGACGCGGCGCTCCACTGGGCGCTCGATCGCCTGGCCGTGCGCGACGGACAATGGACCGAGCTGCTCGAAGTGATTGCCCGGCGCATCGACGGCTGGGCGGCGTGGTGCGCCTACTTGCGCTGGGAGGCGGCGCTCGCCGGGGGAGAGGATGAGCACTTGGCGCAGTTGCTCGTGATCCGCCTCAGCTGGGAGGCGCTGCTGCAGGACGGGCGGGACGATGAGCGCTCCGTGTGGTGGGACTGGCGCGCGCAGTGGAACGCCGCGATCGCCGCCGAGCCCCCCGCATCGCTGGCCATCGACCTGCTCTGGCAGCGCGCACACGAGATCGCCTATCAGGCGCGTCTCTTCGGCGCGCTCGCCGCAGCGCACGCGGCACGCCCCGTCCCGCAAGCCGCTGCGCCCAGCGCACAGCTCGTCTTCTGCATCGATGTGCGCTCAGAGCGTATGCGGCGCGCCGTCGAACAGACCGACGGCGACGTACGCACGTATGGATTTGCAGGCTTCTTCGGTCTGCCCCTGCGCTACACCCCGCTCGGGACCTCGCTCGAGCGGCCCCAGCTGCCCGCACTGCTCGCCCCGACGCTCACGGCAAGCGATACGAGTGGAAACGCGGCCGAGGATGAACGACTCGCGGAGCGGCGCCAACGGACGCTGCAGCGTCGCGCGAGCCTGCAACCGTTCTTGCGTCTGCCGACGGGCGCATTCAGCACCGTGGAGATCTTCGGTCTCACCTACCTGGCGAAATTGCTCGCCCGCACGTTCGCCCGTGCGCCGGACATCCCAACGCACACCGGGCTGAAGCGCGCCGAGCACGCTTCGCTGCGTCCGCATCTGATCCGCCGTGGCCCTGAGGCACTCGCCGAACAGGCGCCGCTTGCGGCGCGGATCCTGCACGCCATGGGGATCGAGCGGCCCGCGGCCCGACTGCTCGTGCTGATCGGACACAGCGCACGCACCACCAACAATCCGCAGGCCGCCGCGCTCGCCTGCGGTGCCTGCGGCGGCCACAGCGGCGAGGTCAACGCACGCGCACTGGCTGACCTGCTGAACGATCCTGCGGTGCGCCGTGCACTCCCCGAGCACGGCATATCCCTCCCGGAGCACACCGTGGTGATCGCCGGGCTGCACGACACCGTGACCGACACCGTCGAGCTGTTCGCGCCGCCGCACCTCCCGGCCGGCCACGCGGCCGATCTTGAGCGTCTGTACAACACTCTGCGGCGCGCCGGCGCGCAGGTACGCCGCGAGCGTGCCGCAGACCTGGGGCTTGCGCATCTGGCGGGACGCGACACGGCTCTGTTGCGCCGGCTGCAGCGCCGCACGCGCGACTGGGCCGAAGTGCGCCCCGAATGGGGGCTCGCGGGCAACGCGGCGTTCATCCTTGCCGCGCGCGAGCGGACCCGTGGCATCGATCTTCAGGGGCGGGCCTTCCTGCATGAGTACCGCGCCGAGGAGGACCCTGACGGTGCGCTGCTCGAGCAACTGCTCGCCGGCCCGCTGGTCGTGGCACACTGGATCAACCTGCAGTACTACGGCTCCACCGTCGATCCGCAGCGCTTCGGCAGCGGCGACAAGCTGCTGCACAACGTGCTCGGCGGTCGCATCGGGGTCCTGGAAGGACACAGCGGGGATCTGCGCATCGGACTGGCCCGCCAGTCCGTGCACGACGGTACCGGCTGGCGGCACGCGCCGCTGCGCCTGACGGTGCTCATCGATGCGCCGCGCGAGCGGATCGAACGGGTGGTCCGAGGCCAGGCCGACCTGCGGCAGCTGGTCGAAAACGAATGGCTGTACCTCTACCGCCTGCGCGAGCAGAGCCCCGAGCGCCTGTTCGATCCGCGCCGCGGACCGCACGCCGCCATGCCCGGCGCCGTCCGCGAGCCTGCCGAGATGCCGGCATGACGAGCGCCGCCGCCCCGGCACAGCGCCCGGGCGAGCCCCCGCCGCAGGTCGCGTGCGCCTCGCTCACGGCACTCGAATCCGAGGCGATCCACATGCTGCGCGACGCCATCGCCGAGGCGCGCAACCCCGTCCTGCTGTTCTCCGCCGGCAAAGACTCCACCGTGCTCGCCTATCTGGCCTGCCGCGCGTTCTATCCGTCGCGCCCGCCGGTGCCGCTGCTGCACATCGATTCGACCTGGGAGTTCCGCGAACTGCTGCAGTTCCGCGACCGCTTCGCGCACCGGTACGGCTTTGACTTACGCGTTCATCACAACGAAGCGGGCCGCGCCGCCGGCGTCAACCCGTTCGAGCACGGCGATCGTGACACGAGGGTGATGCGCACTGAGGCGCTGAAGACTGCGCTCGATGGCGGTCGATACGACATCATCCTCGGCGGTGCCCGGCGCGACGAGGAGCGTTCGCGCGCCAAGGAGCGCATCGTCTCGTTGCGCGGTCCGCACCACACCTGGGAGCCGCGCCGGCAACGACCGGAACTGTGGAACCTGTTCAAGTTCCGTCTCGGCCAGCACGAGAGCACGTGTGTCTTTCCGCTGTCGAACTGGACCGAGCTCGACGGGCTCACCGATGACCTGGTGCACGACATCGAACTGGCGCCGCTGTATCTGGCCCGTCCCCGTCCCGTACTGACGCGCGACGGACAATTCACGGTCGTCGATGAGCCACAGCGCATGCCATTGCGACCCGCCGAGATTCCCGAGATCCGCAAAGTGCGCCTTCGTACGCTGGGCGGTCACCGCGGCGGCGGCGTCGGAGGCCGAGACGCGCGCAGCGGTCGTCGCCGCGACCCTACGCTCTCGCCGGTCCGAGCGCACCGGTCGACTCGCCGATCGCGACACCGGTGGTTCGCTCGAACCGCACAAGCGAGAAGGGTATTTCTGATGTCCGGTGAGGAGAACAGACCATGACTGCCGAGATCGATCTGATCAGCGCCGAACGGCGCATTCACCACGCACTCTGGCACCCGGCCCTCAGTCCGTGGCTGAAAGACACGCTGCGCTCGGCGCTGGAGCGCGAACCGCTCGCCCTCGCCAACGATCTGGAACTGCTGGCGCATCTGCTGCGCCCCTGGACGGAGGCGCACATTGCCCGCGAAGCCCACCCCGGACGGACCGACACCGTCGAGGGCGCGACGCCCGATGCGAACTGCGGCGTGGCTTGACCGCGCCGCACGCCCTGCCGCAGGCTATGCCGATGATGCGTCCGACCTCCTCCGACCTCGCCGCCCGCCCAGCCCGCCGGCACTCCCTGCAGCGGCTCGTGATCTCACTCGTACTCGCCTACGGGGCTGCGGCCGTCGGGGCCGTCGCCTCGATCGATGCCGCAGGGTTCTACGCGCATCTTGTGCGCCCGGCTTGGGCGCCGCCGGGATGGCTGTTCGGTCCGGTCTGGACCGTCCTGTATGGAATGATGGGCCTCGCGCTGTGGCGAGTCTGGTGCGTTCGGCCCGCGACATCCCGCCCGCTGCTGCTCTTCTTCGCCCAGCTCGTCGTCAACGCGGCCTGGTCATGGCTGTTCTTCCGGTTGCACCTCGGCGCGGCGTCCTTCGTCTGGATCGTCCTGCTCGCGGGACTGATCGGGATCACGGCGAACGCGTTCTGGCGCGTCAGCCGCACCGCCGGTGCGCTGCTGCTGCCCTACCTCGCCTGGGTGCTGTTTGCCTGCGCACTCTCCTGGGCGGTCTGGCGCGCCAATCCCGCCGCGCTCGGCTGACGCGACGACGCACGCGGCGTGTCAGCCGAGCGTATACCGCTCGAGATGCCGGCGCACCGTCTCCCGGTAACCTTCCGCGCTCGTCACCGTCACGCCGCCGCTGAGCACCAGGATGTAGTCGCCGCGACGCGTGCGACTGATCCGGCGCACGTGGTTGAAATTGACCAGACAGGAGCGGCTGACCCGCAGCAACGGTTGGCTGCACAGTGCTTGCTGTGCCGCGCGCAGTGTCGTGCGCAGAATATGTGCCTCGGACCCCACGTTCAGTTTGACGTAGTTGCGCTCGGCACAGGCCGCCTCGATCTCTTCGGCGTCGAGCACTTGCCGGTCACTTCCCGTCCCCACGACCAGGCGCGGCCGCCGGGCAACGCGTGCCGCGCGGGCCCGCTGCAGGTGCTCGAGCGCCGCCTCCAGCGACTCCTGACGTGCGGCACTGCGCTCGGCCCTCAGGCGCCACCGGACCCGCTCGACGGTGTCGTGAAAGCGCGCCGCATCAAATGGCTTCAGCAGGTAATCCGCCGCGCTGAGTTCGAACGCCTCCGCGGCGTAGCGCACATGCGCCGTGACGAAGACCACCACCGGCGCTCGGGGCATCTCGAGTGCACGCGCCAGCGTCACGCCGTCGAGCGCATCCATCTCGATGTCGAGGAAGATCGCATCGGGACGCGTGATCTGCACGGCCTGCAGCGCCGCGTGCCCGTCAGCGTACTCCCCGAGGATCTCTAGATCCGGCTCGGCCGCACAGTACTCGCGCAGCAGCCGGCGGCCGGAGGCCTCGTCATCCACGATCATCGCCGTCAGCATCGATCTCCCCTCCCTACAGGCTCGGTGCGCCGCAATCGACCCCGAGCAGCGGCAGATGAATCTCCACCGTCCACTCGCCCTGCTGCTGCGCCGCTGCGCGCAGCGTCGCCCGCTCCCCAAAATGCAGCGCGAGCCGATGACGCACATTCCTCAGACCGATCCCCTCGGCACGGTCGGCATCGCGCCGCGCGACGGTGTTGACCACCCGCAACGTGAGTTCATTCCCAGCCGCCGCGACCTCGACCCGGATCGACACTGCCCCGTGGTGACCACGCAGACCGTGCACGACCGCGTTCTCGACGAGCGGCTGTAGAATCAGACTCGGCACCCACACGCCCGGCAGCCCGGCCGCAGCCGGCACATTCAGGCGCAGCCGCTCGGCGAAGCGATGCTGCTGCAATGCCAGGTACTGCTGCGCGAAGCGAATCTCCGCCTCGAGCGGCCAGAACTCCCGTTCACTCGCGCAGAGCAGCTCGCGCAGCACCTCGCCCAACTTCGCCACCAGTTCGCGGGCGGCCGGCGGATCCCAGCCGATCTGACCCTGCAGGGTGTGCAGCAGATTCAACAGCGAATGCGGGGAGAGTTGCGTGCGCAGCGTCGCCAGGCGCGCCGCCGAGAGCGCCCGGCGCAGCGATGCGGCCTGGGTCTCGCCTTCGCGCAGCGCACGGCCCATCCGGCACGCCCAGAGGAGTGCGAGCGCAAACGCATAGGCGAGCAGGAAGCGTGTGACGCTCGAGAGCCACAGGCTCCCCTCCAGTTCTGCAGCGCGCCAGAGCGACGCGACGGCCACGTGCGGAGCGGCGGCGACATCACCGGCACAGAGCTCCCCGAGCAGCAGGCTCGGGGCGGCCAGTGCCGAGAATCCCAGACCGAGCGCGAGCTGCACCGGCACCCGCCGTGCGGACGGCCGCCAGCCGAGGCGCTGCGAGCCCCACAGGCAGCCGAGCAGGACCGGGTAGAGCACCAGATGCTCGATCAGCTGCGCGCCCCAGGGGGCGAATACGGTTTTGACACGCATCGCCGAGAGCGCGGCCTGAGTGCTCGTGGTCTGCAGGAGGTCGACGCCCGTGACGTACACCCAGAACACGCTCACGAACACCAGCGGCACGCGGATGCGACCCGTCCCGTCACGCGTCCCGCGGCACTTGCCCCTGATTTGCATCGGCCCTCCCTCACGCAGCGCGTCCGGAGCTCCGCCGTCACCGAGACCGCCTCGGGAGCGCTGGGACGAAATCGTCGATGGCAGGGACGAACTCGTTGTAGCGCCTATTCCCGAAGGCTGAGCCAAAGTGTCTCATATCTCTATGGCCCCGGAAAAAGCAGAACCGCCCGCGCAGGACGCGACCGCGACTCTCGCTGCGCCCGGCGCGCGGGCGGCCTCGGCGGTCCGGACCGGCTCGCGAAACACTGCCACGACAACGGCTTCGCTCGCACGCCGCGCACGCCTGCGCCGTCCGGCCTGGAACGCCCGCCCGCTTTTTGTCCCACACAACGACAGAAGAGGCTGCCATGAATGGAAAATTGACCGTGGTCGGCACCGGAATGACCGCAATCAGTCAGCTCACGCGCGAAGCGGAGCACTGCCTGTTCACGGCCGACAAAGTCTTCTATCTGCTCACCGACCCGCATACCGAGGGCTACGTCAAACAGCTCAATGCGTCGGCCGAATGTCTCAAACGCCACTACGAGCACGGCACCGGCAAACCGCGGCTGTGGGCCTATCAGGACATGGTCGAGACGTTGCTCGCCCCGGTGCGCCAGGGGCAGTCGGTGTGCGCCGCGTTCTACGGCCACCCCGGCGTGTTCGTGTACCCCTCGCATGAGGCGATCGTGCAGGCGCGCCGCGAAGGTCACGAGGCGAAGATGCTGCCGGGGATCTCGGCCGAGGACATGATGGTGGCCGATTTGGGCATCGATCCGGCGCTGCCCGGTCTGCAGACCTACGAGGCCACCGGCTTCGTGCTGTTGAAACCGGCGATCGATGCGCGCATCCCGCTCGTACTGTGGCAGATCGGGGTGGTCGGCCTGCTCACGCCCGAGGCGCACCCCTCGCGCAGCAACCTCGGTGCGCTCACCGACATCCTGCTGCGCAGCTACCCGAGCGATCACCAGGCGGTGCTCTACCAGGCCTCCGCGTACGAGAACATCGCGCCGGTCCTGCACGTCTTCGCGCTGCGGGATCTGGCGCGCCAGGACATCAATGCGCTGAGCACCCTGTACGTCCCGCCGGGGCTGCCGGCCGATCCGGACCCGAGCCGCGCCGAGTTGCTCGGGGTGCGTCTGACCGACCTGTCGCTGACGCATCGCAAGGGCGGTGCCCGCGTTCCGGGGCAGGCCTACGGGATCACCCACCCGGAGAAGCCGGGCTGGGTCACCACGGTGCCTGCGGCCGCCGCGGCGAGCTGTGAGTACGCCACAGGCTGAAGCGCAGCCGCGAACGCACGGCACCTCTTGTACGTTCCAGTTTCAGGACGAACGATCGGGGCAGGCACGCCCACATCCCCACCGTCAGAGGAGT